>URFG01000023.1 GCA_900547095.1 uncultured Oscillospiraceae bacterium | reverse complement strand
TTTTGAAGTGTTATATTCAGTCCTTTTGCAGTTAAAGTGCTGCCGATAGTTAAATCATTTGAATCAGATTGAGAGGAAGTCAGAGCGTTCGATGATGTTGTAGAGGTATCGGAAGAATCATCAAAAACAACTGCTATCACAGCTATCGTAAGAAATAATACTACAAAAATAGCGAGAACGAGCAAAATAACCTTGATAGTTTTACCTCCGCTCTTTTTTGCGGGAGTGAAACACTGAGGACAAACGCCCAAGTCAGAGGTATAAATATTTCCGCAGTTTTTACATTGATAAGTTTTTTTCATAAACTCTCTCCTTTTTGACATTCACTGAATGTCATATTTCAGAACATTATAGCATATAATTTTCTTGTTGACAAGCACTAAATGTCAAAAAGGAGAAAAAATGTTTATTAATAAAACATCCGACGGATTAAACAATATCAGCGGAATTAATATTAAAAACAAAAGAAAAGAGCTCGGTATCTCTCAGCGCGAGCTTGCGGACAGGCTTCAGATAGCAGGTCTGGATCTGGATAAAAACGCTGTTCAGAGGATAGAATGCGGAAAAAGATTTGTCACCGATATTGAGATCAAATTTTTGTCGGCAGTGCTTAATATGACTTTTGAAGAAATACTGAATTAAAAAACCTCATTTTTTAAAAATGAGGTTTTTTTAGTTCATTCAATTATTTTTCCGTCTACCGAAACGGTTACGACCTGCCACGGAATAAATTTTCCGCTTTTTTGCAGTGCGGTTTTTGCGGCGTGCTCAAGTCCGCCGCAGCAGGGAACTTCCATTCTGACGACCGTTACGCTTTTGATATCGTTATTTGAGATTATTTCGGTAAGCTTTTCGGAATAATCCACGCTGTCAAGTTTAGGACAGCCGATAAGGGTGATGCGGCCTTTTATAAATTCCTCGTGGAAAGCGGCATAAGCGTATGCGGTGCAGTCGGCGGCGATGAGAAGTTTTGCCCCGTCAAAATAAGGAGCGTTTACAGGAACAAGCTTTATCTGAACGGGCCATTGCGAAAGCCGGCTTACAGAATTTTTATAAGAGATATCTTCATTAAAGCTTTCAGAATGCTCGATTTTTCTTGACTGACTTCCTTTACATCCGCAAGGCAAAGGCATACCCTCTTTTTTCATTTTTTCCTGCATTTTTCTTTGTTTATTTTCCATAACGGCTTTTTCATCATAAGCTGCCGCCTCGCGCTCGACGAAAGTGATAGCGCCTGTCGGGCAGGCGGGAAGACAGTCGCCTAGGCCGTCGCAATAATCGTCACGCATAAGCTTTGCTTTTCCGTCAACCATAGAAATAGCTCCCTCGTGACAAGCCGCGGCGCAGGCACCGCAGCCGTTGCATTTATCCTGATCAATTTCAATAATTCTTCTTTTCAAATCAGTAACCTCCTTGATTTTTCATCACTATTATAGTACAATCAATTTGATAAGTCGGTTGAATTTTCAACAAAAAGAGGATTTTTATGAAAAACTTTTTATCCGTTATCCGTTCTTCACAGCTTTTTTCCGGAATTAATGAAAACGATACAGAAGAAATGCTTTCTTGTCTTAATCCGAAAAAAGAAGATTACCCTAAAAATTCTTTTCTTCTGAGGGCAGGCGAAAAATCGGAGTCGATCGGAATTGTTCTTTCAGGCAATATTTTAATTATCCAGGAAGATATATGGGGCAATCGCAATATTCTTTCAAATTTAGGGCCGGGGCAGACCTTTGCCGCCGCATATGCCTGCGCGCCAAATTCGGTGCTAAATGTAAGCGTGCTTGCAGAAACTAATGTTGAAGCTATGTTTTTAAATGTAAAAAAAGTTTTAAATCTGTGTCCGAATGCCTGCAGTCATCACAACAAAATAATTCAAAATCTTTTAAGCGAGCTTGCCGCAAAAAATCTTCGCTTAGGAGAAAAGCTTACTCATATGGGGCAGAGGTCCACAAGAGATAAAATTATGTCTTACCTTTCTGCGGAGGCGCAGAAGCGAGGAAAATATGAATTCGATATTCCTTTTTCAAGGCAGCAGCTCGCGGATTATCTTGCAGTTGAGCGAAGCGGTCTATCAGGCGAGCTTGGCAAAATGAAAAAAGACAGGCTTTTAGATTTTCATAAAAACCATTTTGTTTTATATATTTGAGCAATAAGTAAACCTCCCGACCGCTTTAGCGGTCGGGAGGTTTGTCAAGTGACTGCAAAAAAGTATTGTACCCTGATTGTATTGTCTATGCAAAGAGATTTGAAGCCTAAAAGCATTTAAATATACAAAATTTTAATCACCGAATTTAGCTTTTATTTGTTCGTTAACAATAGCGTGCATTACAGGAATAACTT
>URFG01000022.1 GCA_900547095.1 uncultured Oscillospiraceae bacterium | reverse complement strand
GTTGCTGTTTTATTTAATAGGTTCCTCGGCGTGCCCTCTTGCAGTGACCGAAAAATGTTATCCGCTTGGAGCGCGGACATTTTTCGACTGCTGCGCCAATCAGTCCTCGCTGTATCATCCGCAGGATGCGCTCGGACGGATTGCCCGTCACCAACTTGAGTACTACTCCGAATTTGTGATTTGTTATATTTTTATATTTATTTGTTGCTGTTTTATTTAATAGGTTCCTCGGCGTGCCCTCTTGCAGTGACCGAAAAACATACAATTAAATGGCGGAGAGGATGGGATTCGAACCCATGTGGCATTGCTGCCAAACGGTTTTCAAGACCGCCTCGTTATGACCGCTTCGATACCTCTCCGTGCGACTGAATTATTTTATCATAAATAAAATTAAATGTCAACACCGATATTGGTTTTGCACGAATTTAATTTTTGCAATTATTGTTGTTGAAAAGGTGGATAAGTTATGATATACTATATAGGTAATATTATCTTTAGATATTATATATATAATATATATTTATGAGGATGAAAAACGGATGATGAATCAGAACTCGCTTGACGGAATTTGGGAAGCCGTGTGTGACGAATGCAAGAAAAAGGTTTCGGCGGTCGCGTTTGACTGCTTTTTAAAAGACCTTAAGCCTGTAAGGATCGTTAACGGTGCCTTTGTTTTATCTATTAACAACGAGCTTATGCGCGACCAGGTGGAGGAAAATTACACCGCACTTTTGGCAGAATCTATTAAAACCATTATGGGAATCGATTTAAAGCCCCATATTATTTTCGAATCGGAAGAAACCGATATAATTAACGCCGAGCTTTACAGCGAGGGGCTCACCTTTGAGGATTTTTTCACATTTGATAATTTTATTGAGGGACCCTCTAACAGGTTTGCTTACGCCGCCTCAATAGCCGTTGCGGATAACGACAGGATAGTTTACAATCCGCTGACTATCTACGGACCTTCGGGAGTGGGAAAAACCCACCTTATGCTCGCGATTAAAAACCATATAAAGAAAAAATTTCCGCGGAAGAAAATTGTCTATATAAGAAGCGAAGATTTTACAAATCAGCTTATCTCGGCTCTCCAAAAAGGTAAGCTCGGACTTACGGCTATGGACAGCTTTCATAAGAAATACCGCGATATCGATGTTTTGCTGATAGACGATATCCACTTTATTGCCGGAAAGGAAACGACGCAGGAAGAGTTTTTCAACACCTTTAACACTCTTTATCAGAACAACAAGCAAATAGTCGTAACTCTCGACAGACCGCTTAAAGAAATCAAAACTCTTGACGAACGAATAAGATCAAGGCTTTCAGCCGGTCTTTTTGCGGACATCTCCTCCCCCGACTTTGAAACGCGCGTGGGAATTATCCGCAAAAAAGGCGAGCAGGCGGGACTTATACTTGACGATCAACTGGTATATTACATAGCCGAGCATATAAAAGTGAATACCAGGCAGCTTGAGGGCGTGGTCAAAAAAATCCAGGCCTATGTAAATATGGAAAAGAAAATGCCTGCTGTTACGGCGGTGCAGAATTTCATTAAAGACGTTATAAACGACTCGAAGCCCGAGCCTATCAAGATAGAAACGATAATCGTCGAAGTAGCGCGGACCTACAATGTTTCGGAAGACGATATTTTATCTCTTAAAAGAACGCAGTCTTTAGCGCTCGCGCGCCAGGTTGCAATGTATATCGCACGGCAGACTACGGGACTCTCTTTCAAGCAGATAGGCGAGGCTTTCGGAAGAGATCATACGACCGTGCTGTATAATGTCCACCAGATAGAAAAATTCTTGGCGGACAAGCCTTATGAAAAAGAAATGGTAGATGATATTATAAACAATTTAAAGGGTATGACCTGATAAAAGTTATCCACACTTTTAAGGTTAATTATCATATTCGTTTTTAACACTGTGTGGATAAGTTAACGGTTATTAAAGTTATCAAGATATTATAAACAAAAATATTCAAGGTAATTTTTCCCATATTTAAAATAAAAACACGGGTTTTTAACTGTTTTAACCGAGTATACTTCTACTGTTATTTTATTTTATTCTTTATATAGAAAAAATTCGTTTTGGAGGAAAAAATATGAAATTCACCGTTGAGCGTTCAGCTTTTTTGGAGGCTATAAGCAGACTACAAAAAGTAGTCGGAAACAAAACCTCTCTTCCTGTTTTGGAGGGTATTTTGCTTTCGGCTGAGCCCGGCTCATTAAAGCTCAGTTCTTATAATCTTGAAATGGGTATGCAAAAGGAAATTTATGCTAACTGCGCTGAAAGCGGAGAAATCGTTATAAGCGCAAATCTCCTTGCAAACATCATAAGAAAGTTAAACGGTCCTCAGGTGGAAATAGAGAGCGACGACAGACTTATGTGCCATATAAGGTGCAATGAAGCCGTATTCGATATTATGGGAATGGCTGCAGGAGATTTTCCCGAGATACCGAGTGTGGAAGACGGAGCAAAGCTTAAAATTCAAAGCGAGCTTTTCTCAAATATGGTAAAAGGAACGATATTTGCGGTAGCGCAGATAGAGGGAACAAGACCTATTCTTACGGGTATCAATATCTCTGTTAAAAACAATATTCTTCAGTTTGTAACCATTGACGGCTTCAGGCTCGCTATCCGCAGGGAAAAGGTGGAAAACTGCGAGGATATAGAATTCGTTGCCGCAGGTAAAGCTGTCAGCGAGTTTTCAAAGCTTATTGATGAAAACAGCGAAGAAATAGAAATAACAGTCGGAAAAAGACTTATTTCTTTTTCTGTTAACGGATATGTGTTTATTTCCCGCCTTTTAGAGGGTGAATTTGTTAATTACGAGAAAATTATCCCGACGGAATTCAAGCAGAAAGCAACTCTTAATTTAAACGAGCTTGTAAGCACGCTTGAATGCGTATCAATAATTATTAACGATACTTTATCAACACCTGTGCGCTGTGCATTTGAAAAAAATAAATTAACTCTCAACTGCACCACCGCATTAGGAAAATCCTCCGAGAAAATAAATGTTGAATTAGAGGGCGATCCTTTTGAAATAGGAATGAATTCAAGATATTTCTTAGACGCTTTAAAGGTTTGCAGCTCAAATGAGATAACGCTCACTTTCAGCGGTGAAAATTCCGGAGTGCTTATAAGATCGGCAGACGAAAACAATAAAGATTTCCTTTATCTTGTAATGCCGATGAGGCTTAAAAAATGACATACGAAAAGATAAAAATAAACACCGAATATATAAAGCTTGACAGCGCGCTTAAATTTGCAGGATTGGTTTATACCGGCGGAGAAGCTAAATCCGCTATAGTAAACGGCGAAGTAAAGGTTAACGGCGAGGTTTGCTTAATGCGCGGGAAAAAACTCCGCGCGGGAGATACGGCTGAAATATATTCAAAAGGAATTATTATAGAAAATGCAGATTAAGAATTTTTGCTGCGTTAATTTCAGAAATATAAGCGCTCTTGAATTTGAGCCGGATAAAAAAATGAATGTGATATTCGGTGAAAATGCGCACGGAAAAACAAATATAATAGAGGCTTTATGGCTTTTTACCGGGGCAAAAAGTTTTAGAAATGCGAAAGACTCCGCGTTTGTTAAATTCGGGTGCGAAAAAGGAAAAACGAGAGCGGATTATGAGTTTCGAGGCGTTTTAAATACCGCTGAAATGATATTTACGGACACTCGCTGCGCTTATTTTAATTCTAAAAAACTATCCTCCGCCTCAAAGCTTGCGGGAAATTTCACTGCGGTGGTTTTTTCGCCGTCCGATTTATCGCTTATAACAGACGGGCCGAGTTACAGACGAAAATTTTTAGACACTGCGATAGGCCAGCTTTATCCTAATTATATTGAAATATTAAGATCATATTCAAGGGCAATTATCCAAAGAAACAGGATAATAAAAGAATATAAATATGATAAAACGCTATCCGTTATGCTTGATGTTTTTGAAAAAGAGTTAGCAAGCAGCGGCGAAAAGATAATAAACTACAGAAAAGAATATATAAAAACTCTTGAAACCTTTGTGCCGGAAATTTATTCGGGATTATCAAAGGGCAGAGAAAATATATCATTTAAATATATTTTAAGCTGTGAAAAGGATCTTTTAAGCGAAAAACTTAGAAATTCAAGAAATGAGGATATGTATTCGGGGGTTACCTCCGTGGGTCCTCACAGAGATGAGCTTGCATTTTTCTTAAACGGAATAAATGTGAGAAACTTCGGCTCGCAGGGGCAAAAGCGGAGCGTGGCGCTCACCCTTAAGCTTGCGCAGTCGGAAGTTATAAAGCAGATAACAGGCGAAAAGCCGATATGCCTGCTTGACGACGTTATGAGCGAGCTTGATTTATCAAGACAGAATTATATTTTAAATCATATAAAGGATATGCAGTCATTTATAACCTGCTGCGATCCTAATAACACGGAACAGCTTAAATCCGGAAAAATATTCAAAATTAAAGACGGAGCGATAGAAATATAATGTATCTTCATATCGGCAACGCAACGGTGATAAGACAGGATGAAATAGTGGGAATTTTCGATCTCGATACTGCAACGATATCGAAAAAAACAAGAGATTATCTTAATTTAAGCGAAAAAAGAAAAGAAGTTATCTCTTCGTGCACCGATCTTCCGAAATCATTTATAGTATGTTCGGCAAAGAAATATAAAAATAAAGTTTATTTATCTCAGCTTTCGGCGCAAACGCTTGAAAAGCGGTTTTAAAGGAGAAAAAAATGAGTAAGATTGAACAGATTATTACAGAGATAGAGGAATATATTGATAATTGTAAATTTCAGCCATTATCAACATCAAAGATTATCGTAAATAAAGATGACATTGATGAATTGTTGGCAGAACTTAGGCTTAGAACACCGGATGAAATTAAGAAGTATCAGAAGATTATTGCTAATAAGGATGCTATCTTAAATGATGCCAAAGAACGAGCAGAAGCTATGGTTTCAGAAGCTACAGCTCATATTAATCAACTTGTAAGCGAACATGAAATTATGCAGAAAGCTTACGAAGAAGCAAACCAGATTATTGAACAGGCTCAGGCAGAAGCTCAGGGGATTTTAGATTCAGCTACAACAGAAGCTAACGATTTAAGAACAAGAGCTATGCAGTATACAGATGATCTCCTTGCTAACGCAGAAAGCATTATCGGTCATACACTGGACAGTTATACAGCGAAGTATG
>URFG01000021.1 GCA_900547095.1 uncultured Oscillospiraceae bacterium | reverse complement strand
GTAGCTGATACACAGCAGCAGATTGAGTAATCATCGCCCCAGATTGGCTTCATTACATCATCGTTCTCATACTGGATTGAGCTTGTTCTTACAGAAATCTTAGCAGCATACTTCTTGAATGTATCCTGAAGAGCTGATGAGTAAAGAACTGTAAGGTTTGGCTCTGGAGCTGGTCCCATGTTCTCAAGTGTATGAAGGAATCTGTAATCGTTCTTTGTAACCATTGAACGTCCGTCAACACCGATACCACCAACCTCAAGAGTAGCCCATACAGGATCTCCTGAGAACAGCTCGTTGTATGACTTAATTCTTGCGAACTTAACCATACGAAGCTTCATTGTGAAATGATCGATAAGCTCCTGAGCCTCAGCCTCTGTAAGCTTACCAGCCTTAATATCTCTCTCAATGTAGATATCAAGGAATGTAGATACACGTCCAACTGACATAGCTGCACCGTTCTGAGTCTTGATAGCTGCAAGGTATCCGAAGTATAACCACTGAACAGCCTCTTTAGCGTTTGAAGCTGGCTTTGAAATGTCATATCCGTATGACTGAGCCATAACCTTCATCTCTTTGAGACGCTTAATCTGCTCTGAAAGCTCTTCTCTCTGACGGATGACATCATCAAACATGTTGCCATCGCCACAGTTAGCCTTATCCTCTTCCTTCCAAGCGATAAGCTGATCAATACCGTAAAGAGCAACTCTTCTGTAATCGCCGATAATTCTTCCTCTTCCGTAAGCGTCGGGAAGGCCTGTTATTAAATGGCAGTGCCTGGCCTTACGCATTTCCTTAGTGTAAGCACTGAAAACCCCGTCGTTATGAGTAGTTCTGTCCTTGAACTTTTCTTCAATTTTATCGCTTAAGTTATAACCGTAAGCGGAGCAAGCCTGTTTTGCCATTCTTATACCGCCGTACGGATTGACTCCGCGTTTAAGAGGGGAGTCGGTTTGCAGACCCACGATTATCTCGGAATTTTTATCAATATAACCCGGTTTATAAGCATCAATATTCGAAACGGTTTTTGTGTCTATGTCCAGTACTCCGCCGTTTTGCCTTTCCTTATCGAAAAGTGCATTTACTTTCTTCATAAGTTCGTTAGTTCTTGAAGTTGCGCCGGAAAGAAATTCAGCGTTTCCTGAATATTCAGTATAGTTTTCCTTTATAAAATCGCTTACATCGATTTCATTTTTCCATTGTTCACCTTTAAATCCGTTCCAACTGTTGTACATAATAGTCTCTCCTATTTAAATGGTGATACTATCATACTATATGTAGTATTAAATGTCAATAGAAATCCTATATTTAGTGTAAAATATTTTAATAATTAAGTATGAAATTTCTTTTTTTTAGCTGGGGTGGCGAGATTCGCTCGGCACACTGCCGTGCACCGACACGTTTGCTCACTTTCGGACCGTCCACCGGAAGGTCCGAATTTTGACTGCCGTCAAAACCGTCCTGTTCGAATCTCGCGTATAATAAAAAAGAAACCGCATACTAAAGTATGCAATTTCTTTTTTTGGCTGGGGTGGCGAGATTCGAACTCACGAATGCAGCAGTCAAAGTGCTGTGTCTTACCGCTTGACGACACCCCAAAATATTAAATATTAAAAATAAAAGCACCTAAACGCTCAAACGAAAAGGTGCCTAAACGCTTATGGGGTGGGAGATGGGATTCGAACCCACGATCTCCAGTGCCACAAACTGGCGCTTTAACCAACTAAGCTACACCCACCGTAACGCAAAAACTATCATATCATAACGAATTTGGTTTGTCAAGAACTTTTTTATATTTTAAAATCGTCAGGCGAATAAGCTTTTTCGATATTTTTATTATCGGGTTTTCTTTTAAATACATCATATTTATAATGCCTGCAATAATCTCTTTTTCCCGTTACTCCGTGCTTTAAGCAAAAAATATTTTCACCGTAATCCGATTTTCTTCCGAACTCGCACCAAAGGCAGGATTTTTTTTGTTTTTTATTAAAAAGAGAAAAGCCCATTTTTCTGCTCCCGTGTTTTTTATTATTTATTTTAATTATAACACATAGCTTTATCTTTTCCAATGATTTTTTTACTTTGAACCGAAATAAGGAACAAGATAACAACCGCCGAAAGAACTAAAACAGTTTTTAATGAATTCGTTTTAATAATTATAGTGTTATTAAGAAAAGCTGTTGAAATTTTGCACCTGAATACTTTAATTAAAACCGAAGAATAAAATAAAAACAACAAACCGTTTAAAATCCTGAAAATCAAAAATTTCAGAACATTAAATTTCATATCGCCGCTGACAGCAATGATCTGCATAATAACGCAAATTCCGCCGAACCCGAGAATAAAACTGACAGCATAAATATTTTTAAATTTAAAGACGGAACAGCTGACCTCGTTTAAATAAACCAAAAAATTTAAAAATTTCACTTTATCTGCAAATTTTTCCAAAACGGAATTTATAACACAGAATAACACTACAAAGCTGCAAATATTAATCATCGAAGCAGAAGCGCGCGCAGTACTGTTTACAAAAATATCTGAAAATTCAAAAGAACTGTCTTTACGAGTACTTTTAAATTTTATTTTATCTTTTCCTAAAAAACATGAAAATAAAAAAATACTGAAAGATGATAAAATTGCAGATAAGAATAATATCAGTCCTGTTTTAACAGATCCGTAAATTCCCGAGCCAACGGCAATTATGATAAATCCGGGGCCCGCGTTTACGCAAAATCTCATCATTTTTTCGGCGCAATTCGGCTCAATATTATCAAGTCTTACTTCTTCATTTAAAAGCATTGCTCCTATAGGATATCCGCCCAATACCGAAAGAATAAAAATAAGCGGAATTTTATTTTTTAAATTTAATGATTCTACAACGCTGATAAATAATAAAACGCATACCATAAAAGGAAATAATGAAGGTATCAAAACATCGGAACACATATAAAGCCCTTTTATTGCTCCGTTTACAGCATCATTTCTAAAAATGATAAGGCAAAACGCAAATAAAGATATCAAAGAAAAAATAAAAATTCTTTTAAAAACTTTCAAATAAAACACACCCCGCATAATTATATTCGGAGATTATATTTAATATAATTAATTAAATTTACTTATTTTGGGGCGATGAATAATAATGTCCGATAAATTCAAATTTAAAAGCCGAAAAAAGCAATGCGCAAAAATTTTTAAATGCTCGCAGGAATATTTTTCCGATAACGCTCAAAACGGCGCGCATATTGAGATATTTTCCGATAAAGAATTAACTCTCGAAGGCTGCAAAGGAATTTTAAACTATGATACCGACTTTTTAAGACTTGAAATTTTAAAAGGCGAGATATCGGTTTTCGGCAAAGATTTTTTAATTTTATCATTTGAAAATGAAGTTATCAGCATAAAAGGCAAAATCACATCATTAGAATTTTCAAACTGACAAATCCGGGAGATAACTATGAATTCGATTTTAAGATTTTTAAACGGATACCTTATTATAAAAATAATGGGCGACGACAGGGAAAAACTAATTAACCGCGCGACAATAAACGGAATAATACTAAAAAACTTCCGTTCGGAAAAAGATTATATTACAGTTTTAATAAACCTTAAAGATTTTAAAAAATTGCGGAAGATAAAAAGAAAAACAGACGCTAAGATCAAAATTTTTAAAAAGCGCGGTATACCGTTTATTATCGGAAAATATAAAAAAAGAACAGGCTTTTTGACCGGAATTATACTATTTTTTATAATTCTTGAAACAATGTCCGGTTTTATATGGAAAATAGATGTTCACGGCAATAAGAATATCGACGATAAAACGATTATAAATTCCTGCAAAAAAATCGGAATATCTGAGGGAAAAAGATATAAAAAATCAATTCTTGATAAAAAATCGCAGGAATTGTTACTTGATCTTGATAATCTTTCCTGGGCGGCAATCAATGAAGAAGGCTGCATTTTAAGTGTCGATGTCAGTGAAATCAAAGATAAAAATAATAAAGAAAAACCCGGAAATATCAAAAGCTCTGCCGACGGAATTATTACTAAAATCGATATAACTTCTGGTATGCCGCTCGTAAAGGTAGGCGACGCGGTATCTAAAGACGAACTGCTGGTTTCCGGAATTATAGAGGGTAAAAACACAACGCAGTTTGTAAAATCAAAAGGCGATATTTTTGCCGATACCCAAAGATCGGTGGAGTCAACGGAAGATTACAGGATAGTAATTAAAGAAAAAACAAAAAAGAGAGAAAAAAGAGCCGTTTTATCTTTATTCGGGCTTAAAATTCCGTTGTTTATAGGCGATTGTACAGAAGAAAATGTAAACAGCACAACACATAAGCAATTTAAGCTTTTAAAAAAGGAAATACCAATAGCCCTCACCGTGAAAGAATATACCATTTGCGATACAAAAAAAGAAATAAGATCAAAAAATAAGCTCGAAAAAATATTGATAGAAAAAAATAAAAAATATATAGAAAAAAACTTCGGTAAAAATGCAAAAATAACGGATTTTAAAACCGAATTTTCAAAATCAGGCGCTAAGGTCACCACCTATTTTACAACAAATGAAAATATTGCCGTGCCGGAGTCTATAATTGTTGAAGATCAAAATTGACATAACGGCCTAAATTTAGTATAATAAGAACATATTAATTCGGAGCGTGATATCCAATAGAGCTTTATTTTGATTTATCGGAAATAAACAATTTAACGGATCTTTTCGGCGAGTTTGACAATAATATATCTTTGCTTGAAAAGAAATTCAATGTTTCTTTTCTTTTAAGGGATTCCAAGCTTAAAATAAAAGGCGAAGAAGAGAACATAAAAAGAGCATTAAAAGCTATAAACTGTCTTAAATCCTATCTTGATAACGGCGAAGCTTTAAACGAGCAAACCGTGAGTTATGTTACGGATATGATAGAAGACGGCATTGAGTCAAAAATAGAAAGCTTAGCAGGCGACGGACCTGCTTATATCACTTCTTCGGGCAAGCCTGTAAAACCTAAGACTTTAGGGCAGAAAAAATATATCGAAGCAATTAAAAAGAATACTGTTACAATTGGCGTCGGCCCTGCGGGAACGGGAAAAACTTATCTTGCGGTAGCCGAGGCGGTTAAAAGCTTTAAAGAAAAAAGCACCGCGAAAATCATTCTTACAAGACCGGCAGTTGAAGCAGGGGAAAGTTTAGGCTTTTTGCCCGGAGATCTTCAGCAGAAAATAGATCCTTATTTGCGGCCGCTTTACGACGCGCTTTTTGATATGTTAGGGCCGGAAAGCTTTCAGAAACATCATGAAAGAGGGGAAATAGAGGTAGCTCCCCTTGCATATATGCGCGGAAGAACTCTTGACAACAGTTTTATAATTCTCGACGAAGCGCAGAACACGACTACCGAGCAGATGAAAATGTTTTTAACAAGGCTCGGATTTAATTCAAAAATAGTCGTAACAGGCGATATCACGCAGATAGACCTGCCAAGCGGTAAAAAATCAGGTCTTAAAGAAGCGGTAAAAATTTTAAAGAATATTGATGGAATTTCTATCGTAAGGTTAACGGAAAAAGACGTTGTAAGACATAAACTCGTTCAGGAAATAATCAAAGCCTACGAAAAAAACGGAGGAAGAAATGAAAAAAAAGGTAAATATAACAGACAAGCAAAAAAAGATTAAATTGCCCACGGGGACAAGACTTCTTATAAGAAAAGCTTGTATTGCCACTTTAACGGAAGAAAATTTCCCTTATGACGCTGAAATTGAAGTAACTTTGACCGATGATGAAACTATAAGGGAACTGAACAAAAATTTCAGAGATACCGACAGATCAACCGATGTTTTATCTTTTCCGCTCGGAGAAAACGGCGTTTATGATACCAACCCCGAAAGCGGTATGAAAATGCTCGGCGATGTTGTTATTTCCGTAGAGCACGCAGTAATGCAGTCCGAGCTTTACGGTCACAGCTTAGAAAGAGAAATTTCTTTTCTCACCGTGCATTCTATTTTGCATTTGCTCGGTTATGATCATATAAACAGCAAGCTTGAAGAAACTGTTATGAGAGAAAAGCAGGATATAATTCTCGAAGAATTAGGTCTTGCTATCAATAAGGTATAATAATGGAAAAGTCTGCTTTTATTACTATTCTCAGAAGAGCAAATGTCGGGAAAAGTTCGCTTTTAAATAAGATAATAGGTCAAAAGGTGGCTATCGTTTCATCAAAGCCGCAAACTACCAGAACCAGAATTATGGGAATAAAAACAGTCGGAGAAATTCAATATGTTTTTATAGATACACCGGGTTTTTTCAAGCCTCATAATCTTTTAGGAGATAATATGGTAAAAGCCGTTAAAAACTCGCTTGCAGATGTTGACGCAGCAGTACTCGTTGTAGACGCGGCAGCAAAATTCAAATTTGATCCTAACTCAATTCCTGCGGCGGAAGCGGAGCTAATCAATAATATAAAAGTTAAAAAGATACCTTGTATCCTTGCAGTAAATAAAATCGATCTTTTAAAAGAAAAAGACGAAATTTTAAAATACATAGATAAATATTCAAAATATTATAATTTTGAAAGCATAATTCCCGTTTCAGCCAAAGAGGGGATAAACACGGATAAAATTTTATCCGAATTATCTCAATTTGCAAAGCCTTCAATGCACTATTTCCCGGACGGCGAAACTACCGATCAGCCCGACAGGATAATCGTAGCCGAAATAATAAGAGAAAAGCTTTTAAGAATGCTTGAATCCGAAGTTCCTCACGGAACGGCTGTAGACATTGAAAGCTTTTATGAGCGCGACAACAAATCGGGCGAGCCGATAATTGAGATCGGCGCCACTATTATATGCGAGAAAAATTCCCATAAAGGAATTATCATAGGAAAAGGCGGAGCAATGCTTAAAAATATCGGAACTTCAGCTCGCCGCGATATAGAAAAATTCTTCGGAACAAAATGCTCGCTAAAGCTTTGGGTAAAGGTTAAAGAAGACTGGCGCAACAGGCAAAACCTTATCCGCAATTTCGGGCTTGATTTTGAAAAATAATTTTTATAAATCTCTCTTAGAAAGGAAATAATATTTATATAAACCTTTCGGAGGGATTTTTACGGATAAAAACAAAAAGTGGCTGAAATTCATTATTTCAGGCAAAGCCGAAGATTATATCAGTTATAAAAACACTTTAAATTCGCAGGAAATGGAAAAACGGAGTGAAAACAATGCGCTTTTCGACCGACGCTCTGGTGATAAAGGAAAAAATAGTTAACGAAAGCGACAGGCTTGTCACTCTTATGACGCGTGACAGGGGAGTTATAAACGCCTTTGCCGCAGGAGCAAAAAGTATAAAAAGCAAAAAAGGCGCGGCAACCTCGCTTTTAAGCTTTTCCGACTTTAATATTGAAGAAAAAAACGGAATTTACAGAATAAGAGAAGCGGCAATAAAGCACTGCTTTTTTTCGGTGGGACAGGATATTTTGGATCTTGCCCTTTCGCAGTATTTTTGCGAGATTTGCTGTGTTCTCGGAACTTCCGACAGCGACTGTGAGGAATTTTTAAGAATCATACTTAATTCTCTTTATTTTTTAAGTACAAAAAAGAAATCGAATTTCTTTATTAAAACCGTTACGGAGCTGCGAATAGCCTGCGAATGCGGATATAAGCCGGATCTTGTTGCCTGCTGCGAATGCGGAAAATACAGTGAAGATGAAACAGCCTTTTTTAAAATTGACGACGGCGTGCTGTTTTGCCCGGAATGCAAAAGCGGAGAAAATTGCATAAAAGTATCGCCCGCAGTTCTCAAAGCTATGAGGCATACTGTTTATTCCGAATTAAATAAGCTTTATTCTTTTGATTTATCAGAAAATGCCGCGCGCGAAATGAGCGGCATAACCGAAAAATACATAACTTATCAGACCGAACATCATTTCAAAACTCTTGATTTTTACAATAGTTTATTATAGAGAGGAAAAAATGTCTTATAACATTATCAAACATATGAAGACTCTTGAACTCGATAAAGTTTTAGCAAGGGTTTCCGAATTTGCCGTGTGTAACGACGCCGGCGATTTAATTAAAAATATTATTCCGAAAACTTCTTTTCTTTCCGCAAAAGCAGAGCTTGCAAGAACCGACGAAGCTTATAAATTGACGGCATTTAATTCAGCGCCGCCTTTTTCAAACTGCAAAAATATCGCAGGCGCATTGCAAAGAGCAAATGTCGGCTCGGTATTAACTCCGGCGGAACTTCTTAACATCGCCTCGGTACTTAAAACCGTCAGAGAAGTAAAAAAATGGTATGATAACTCGGAAATTAAACCTGATAATTCCGTTTTAAAAGAAAGCTTTGATCAGCTTTATCCTAATAAATATCTCGAAGAAAAAATCACTTTCACGGTTATTTCCGAAGAGGAAATCAGCGATAATGCTTCTGCCGCTTTAAGCAATATCAGAAGAAAAATCAGGCAAAATTCTTCAAAGATAAGAGAAAGCCTTGATAAAACGATAAAAGGTGCGAATTCGAAATACCTGCAGGAGGCTATCATCACTCAAAGAGAGGGAAGATATGTCGTTCCCGTTAAAGCAGAATTCAGAAACGCGGTAAGCGGAATTGTTCACGATACCTCTTCAAGCGGCTCCACGGTGTTTATAGAGCCGATAGGAGTAGTTGAAGCAAACAACCAGATAAGAATATTAAAATCGCAGGAAAAAGCCGAAATAGAAAGAATTTTAAAAGAAATTTCTTCGGAAGTTTCGGATTTTTCAGATAATATTTCTTTTTCTTATGACAAGTTGGTTGAGCTTGACGTTTGTTTTGCAAAATCCAAATATGCTTATTCCTTAAATTGCACAAAACCTGAACTAAATAACGAAAATATAATTGTTTTAAATAATGCAAGGCATCCGCTTATCGATAAAAATACCGCCGTACCGATAAGCATTGAAATAGGAACGGATTTTGACACACTTGTTATAACAGGCCCTAACACCGGCGGAAAAACCGTTTCTTTAAAAACCGTGGGGCTTTTATCTCTAATGGCAGCTTGCGGACTTTTTATACCCGCTTCGGAAAACAGCAGAGTAGCCGTTTTTGAAAAGGTTTTTGCCGATATCGGCGATGAGCAGAGTATTTCTCAATCGCTTTCAACATTTTCATCACACATGAAAAACATAGTAAATATTTTAGAAGAATGCGGTGTTTCTTCGCTTGTCTTGCTCGATGAGCTATGCTCCGGCACCGATCCTGTTGAAGGTGCGGCGCTTGCAAAAGCCATTCTTTTAAAATTATCGGATCTAGGTGCCAAAACCGTTTCAACCACGCATTATTCAGAGCTTAAAACCTATGCTCTTGATACTCCGCGCGTTCAGAATGCCGGCTGCGAATTTGATATAAATACTTTAAAGCCGACATATAAGCTTATTTTAGGAACACCCGGCAGATCAAATGCTTTCCTGATATCCAAAAGATTAGGTTTAAGCGAAGAGGTCATAAATTCCGCTAGAGCTCAGGTCGACAGTGAGTCGGGAAAATTCGAAAGAGTGATAGCGGGTCTTGAAGTTGAAAGACAAAAAGCAAGATCGGCATTATCCGATACAGAAAAGCTTAGAAAACAGCTTGAATCACAAAAAGCGGAAATTTCGGCAGAAAAAGAAAAACTTGAAATTCAGATAAATAAACTTACCGCAGACGCAAGAAAAACCGCCGCCGAAATAATTGAAAACGCAAAATACAGATCTTCTAAGCTTTTAAATGAACTCGAAGAAAAAAATAAAAAGATCAATGCCGAAAATGCTTCTTCTGTTCTTGAAAAAGCCAAAAAAGAATATAGATCGGCGTCAAAAGAATTTGATGAAATTTCCGATCCCGTTACGAAGAATGTGAAAGGCGAAAAATTAAAATCTGCGCCAAATATCGGAGATAAAGTTCTAATTTCCTCAATAAACAGCGAGGGAGAGGTAAAAGATATCGATATAAAAGGCAAAAGAGCTTATGTCCTTTCGGGCTCTATAAAGCTCTGGGTCAAATTTGACGATCTGCTGTTTAGAAAATCAACTGTTAAAATCAACGCGCCTAAAGCGCATAAAAACACTTCACACGGATTTTCTTCTCAAAACAGGATAGTTTCTCCTCAAATCGATCTGCGCGGTCTTATGGCAGACGAGGCTATGCTCGAACTTGATAAATATATCGATAATGCCAAGCTTGCAGGACTTAATGAAGTCACGATAATTCACGGCAAGGGAACAGGGGTTTTAAGAAACTCGGTTAAAAATTTCTTAAAATCAAATAAGCAGGTTGAATCTTTCCGCCTCGGAGTATTCGGAGAGGGAGAAAACGGCGTAACTGTTGCAACGCTGAAAAAATAAACCTTTTAAAACACGGGAAATGTTAATGTCCCGAAAACCGTTACCGGCGGCAAATGCGAAAAAAACTGATACGGGAAATATCAAAATAAAAACCAACTGAATATATCAAAAAACGCTATGCAGGATTATTTTAATCCCGCATAGCGTTTTTTGTTTTAAAATAATTATATCACATATCCTCCGCTTACGGATAATATCTGTCCTGTGATATAATCCGCGTCATCAGAAGCTAAAAATATGACCGATTTTGCTATATCTTCGACAGTTCCTATCCTGCCTAAAGGTATTTCTTCAACAAATGAATTTAAATCGTCTGTAGAAACAGTTTCGTTCATTTTAGTAGCTATAAGCCCGGGAGATACTGCGTTAACAGTTATTCCGCTTAGAGCAAGCTCTTTTGCCAGAGCTTTTGTAAGCCCGTTTATTCCAGCTTTTGAAGCCGAATATGCGACCTCGCACGAGGCACCGATATCGCCCCACATAGAAGATATATTTATTATCTTTCCGCATTTTTGATGGACCATAATTTTGCTTGCTTCTTTACAGCACAAATAAGTTCCTTTTAAATTGACTGAAAAAATTTCTTCGGCTTTTTCGTCTTCAAGAGAAGTAATAGTATCAATATAAGACTTCCCGGCATTATTTACAAGCAGATCTATTCTGCCGAATTTTTCAAGCGCGAAATTCATCATATCAAACACTTCTTTTTTATTTGATACATCGGCTTTAAAAGCATAAGCTTCGCACCCTAACAAGCGCAGGGAAGAGGAGAGGGCATCGGCTTTGTTCTTATTTTTATTATAGTTTACAATTATATTGTAACCCTTTGCGGCAAGAGCTTTGCAAACTGCAGAGCCGATATCGCCGGAGCCGCCGGTTATAATTGCTGATTTTTTCATAAAATCACCTTTTAAAGTTTTTAATAATTATATCATAAAGTTTTAAAAAAATAAATAATAATTTCACAATAATTTGGGTTAACATAATTCTAACATAAGCATATATTGTGTGGTTTACATAAATAGTTTACATAATTCTTTTTAATTTCGAATTTAAAGGTTGACATAAAATAAGAAATGTAGTATAAATATATTTACACCGCTGTTTTTATTAAAAACACAGCTATTTTTATGTAACCCTTTAAAAGCAAAATATACCTTTTTTCTGATTTTGTTAACATAAATCAAAGCAATTCCATAAAATTTATTCATATCTTGTCCTTTTGGCTCATAGTATTAATCGTCAGGGGGCAATTATTATGAACAAGGGCGCACTAATCAATTTCAGAAAATTCAAAGTCAATAAATTTTTTAAAATCAATAAAATCGTTTTTTTAATGTGTTTGCTGTTTGTTATAGGCTTAATTATCGGTCTTATCCTTTTAAGCAAAAATAAAGCGATTTTAGCTTTTTCAAAAAAGGTATTTTCCGACTATTTTATTTTAAGGTCAAAAAAATCATTTTTTAAAATATTTTTCTCATCATTTTTATCATCGCTTGTTTTTCTGCTTTTTAT
>URFG01000020.1 GCA_900547095.1 uncultured Oscillospiraceae bacterium | reverse complement strand
TTTTACGCTGAAAAGGCGGTTTGCAGATAATGAAATAAGGTCGGAAATATAAAAGGGGGCAGATTTTGTATCCGCTCCTTTTTATCTTTGTTATCGTGTTTTCAGCAATGCGGAATCGGTATTTTTAAACATATTTACAATCTGTTACATTATTATCTGTTTTAACTGACTGTATAGATTTTCAATGTTTAGAAATAGATTAAGCACCGCTGTTACAGCAGTAATACGGCGGCGAAAAGTTTAATATACGAACAGCGTTGAAATGCCGTTTTTAAAAGCGTTTATGAGTGATTCAAGTTGACTTTGAAGCTGAAATGTGATATAATTATATATAGTATCGTGAGAAATTGCGGAAATGATGAAAGGAAAGAGCATGGCAGAAGAAATTCTTGATAAAAACGTCAATACCGTAGAGGTTGACGAGCATGAAATCGACGGCGAAATAAAGGATATAGAGGATAATACACAGGTTGAACACGCTTACGGTGCAGACGATATCCAGATACTTGAAGGTCTTGAAGCGGTAAGAAAAAGACCGGGAATGTACATAGGCTCGACGGGTGAGCGCGGTCTTCACCATCTTGTATATGAGATAGTGGATAACGCTATAGACGAGGCGCTTGCAGGCTACTGCGATAAAATTCTTGTTGAACTGCTTGACGACGGCATTATAAGAGTTACCGATAACGGAAGAGGTATTCCTGTGGGAATTCATCCGCAAAAGGGTATCCCCACGGTCAGCGTGGTATTTACAATTCTTCACGCAGGAGGAAAATTCGGCGGCAGCGGATATAAAGTATCGGGCGGTCTGCACGGAGTGGGAGCCTCGGTCGTTAATGCGCTTTCTTCCTGGCTTGAGGTTGAGGTAAAAGACGGAAAGCATATCTATAAGCAAAGATATGAAAAAGGAAACATTGCGCAGGATCTTAAAATAATAGGCGATACCGATAAAACGGGAACGACAGTTACTTTTAAAGCCGATCCATCGATATTTACCGACACCACCGTTTATTCCTACGATACTCTTTTATTCAGACTCCGCGAGCAAGCATTTTTAAATGCAGGCATAAGAATAGTTTTGAAAGACGAAAGATCGGACGCGGATATAAAAGACCGTGAAGATGATCTGCAGTTTGAGGGCGGAATAAAATCTTATGTTGAATATCTGCTTGAAACCGAAAAAAAAGATAAATTAAATGATGATATTATTTATATCAGCGGCTCATCCGGCGACTCCACAGCAGAGATCGCGCTTGTGTGGAGCACCTCTTATTCCACAAAAATAATGTCGTTTGCCAATACCATTCACACTGTTGACGGAGGAACGCACGAAACATCTTTTAAAAAGAGCTTATCCGCAACCGTGAATAAATACGGCAGGGATTTTAAAACTCTTAAAGAAAAAAGCCTTAGTATGGACGATGTTTTAGAGGGAGTTATTGCGGTAGTAAGCGTTAAACTGACAGACGCGCAGTTTGAATCGCAGACTAAAGCTAAGCTCGGAAACACCGCTATAGGTACTCTTGTAAACAATATAATGCGCGATAAGCTTTATCAGTATTTTGAAGAAAATCCCGCGCAGGCTAAGCTTATAATCGAAAAATCGATTGCCTCTTCAAATGCAAGAGAGGCGGCTCAGAAAGCAAGAGAGGCTTCGAGAAATAAATCGGGAATAGGAAATAAAACCAGAATGCCCGAAAAGCTTACCGACTGCATTTCCACAGATCCTACCAAAACCGAGATTTTCATAGTCGAGGGAGATTCTGCGGGCGGCAGCGCCGTAGAGGGAAGAAACAGTACATATCAGGCTATTTTACCGCTTTGGGGTAAAATGCTCAATGTTGAAAAAGCGAGAGCCGATAAAGTTTATGGCAACGATAAGCTCACCCCCGTTATAGTAGCTTTAGGCACGGGAATTGCCGAGAATTTTGACATATCGAAATTAAGATACGATAAAATAGTAATAATGGCGGATGCCGATGTTGACGGTTCGCATATCAGAACGCTTTTGCTCACATTTTTCTTCAGATATATGCCCGAGCTTATCGAAGAAGGGCATGTATATCTCGCACAGCCGCCGCTTTTCAGAGTTTCTAAGGGCAAACAGCATTTTGACGCTTTTACCGACGAGGAGAAAGCCGAATATATTGAAAGACTCGGCGGAAATGCTGATGTTCAGCGCTATAAAGGTCTTGGTGAAATGAACCCCGAACAGCTCTGGGAAACAACTCTCGATCCCGAAAAGCGCACGATGCTCAAAGTAAATATAGCTGACGCCGCCGCGGCAGACGAGGTATTTACAATGCTTATGGGCGAAGAAGTAGAGCCGAGAAGAAAATTTATCGAAGATAACGCAGTATTTGCTACCGATCTTGATATTTAAGGAAAGGAGAGGGTAAAAATGGCTAAAAGTGAAATTGTTTTCTGGCCCGAAAGCGAGCAGACCAAAATCGAGCCTGTGGAAATAACAGAAGAAGTAAAACAGAGTATGCTGCAGTATTCAATGTCGGTGCTTGTAGGAAGAGCGCTGCCTGATGTGCGCGACGGTCTTAAGCCCGTTCACAGAAGAATACTTTATACAATGTATGAAAACGGACTCTCTCCGGATAAAGCTTACAGAAAATGCGCGGACACCGTCGGCGCGGTTCTCGGCCGCTATCATCCTCACGGCGACGCGAGTGTTTACGACGCTATGGTGCGAATGGCGCAGGACTTTTCTTTGCGTTATCCGCTTATCGACGGTCACGGAAACTTCGGTAATATAGACGGTTATCCCGCCGCGGCATACAGGTATACAGAGTCAAGAATGAACAGGCTCTCACTTAATATGCTCGACGATATTGATAAAGACACCGTCGACTTTATGCCGAACTACGACGACCGCTTAAAAGAGCCTGAAGTGCTGCCCGTCAGATTTCCTCAGCTGCTTGTAAACGGTTCATCGGGTATAGCAGTAGGAATGGCGACGGAAATTCCCCCGCATAATTTAGGCGAGGTTATAGACGGAATGTGCTGTCTTATAGATAACCCCGAAGCCGATCTGCAGGAAATTTGTCAGTACATAAAAGGCCCTGATTTCCCGACAGGCGGAATTATTATGGGAAGATCGGGTATCCGTGCCGCTTACGCTACGGGCAGAGGAAAAATAGTTGTCCGCGGAAAAGCGGAAATTGAGGAACAGAAAAACGGAAGATTCAGAATCGTTATCACAGAGCTTCCGTATAAAGTAAGGAAAAAAGACCTTGTTAAGCATATTTACGATCTCGCGGCGGAAAAGCGAATTGAGGGTATAGACGATGTAGTTGACTATTCCTCTAAGCGTGACGGCGGTATAAAAATAATCGTCGATATAAAAAAAGACGCTAATCCGCAGGTCGTTTTGAACAAGCTTTATTCCTATACTGCCCTGCAGTCCACTTTCGGCGCTATTTTGCTTGCTATTGTAAACGGTAAGCCGCAGGTGCTCACCTTAAAGGAAATGCTTTTAGACTGCATTGATTTCCAGTGCTCGATAATCACAAGAAGAACTGAATTCGACCGCAAAAAAGCCGCCGAGCGCGCTCATATACTTGAAGGTCTTAAAATCGCTCTTGATTTTATCGACGAGGTTATTTCGATAATCAGAAATTCAAAGACTATCCCCGAAAGCAAGCAGGCTTTAACGGACAGATTCGGGCTTGACGATATTCAGACAACTGCCATTGTCCAGATGCAGCTCGGTAAGCTCGCAGGAATGGAAAAGCAGAAAATTCTTGAAGAATTGGATCTTAAACTCGCGTTTATAAAAGAATGCGACGAAATTTTAGGCGATAAGGCGAGAATTCTCGATATTGTTAAAACAGAGTCATTAAATCTCCGCGATAAATTCTCCGATGACCGCCGCACGGAAATATCCGATGTTGCAGGCGAAGTGGATATTGAGGATCTCATTCCAGAAGAGGAATGCGTTATCACTAAAACGGTCAACGGTTATATTAAAAGGCTCCCTGCCGATACTTATTCTGTTCAGCACAGAGGCGGCAGAGGAATCACGGGTATGACCACAAGAGAAGACGATGTGGTAGAAAATATGTTTACCTGCTCTTCTCACGATACGATAATGCTCTTCTCAAATCTCGGCAGAGCTTACAGACTTAAAGCCTATGAAATTCCCGAGGGCTCAAGAACGGCAAAGGGAATGAATATGATAAATATCGTTCCTCTTATGAACGGCGAGAAGATAACGAAGATAATTCCTGTCACTCAGACAGAGGAGCAGGAAGACTTCATCGCAATGGTAACGAGAAAGGGTATAATAAAGCGTACAAGGCTTACGGAATTTAAAAATACCCGCAAAAACGGAATTATCGCTATTTCTATTGATGATGACGATGAGCTTGCGTTCGTTCGTATGACCGACGGTAGCGACTATATCTTTATTGCAACCTATCTCGGATATGCGATAAGATTTGATGAAAAGAATGTCCGTGCTATGGGAAGAACCGCAAGAGGCGTTAAAGCGATAAGTATGCGAGAGGGCGATTATGTTGTGGATATGGCTGTCTGCAAAGCAGACGACAGAATTCTCACCGTCACCGAAACGGGTTACGGCAGAATTAGCCCGATATCCGATTACCGCCTGCAGTCAAGAGGCGGAAAGGGTATAATCAATTACCGCACTTCTAAATACGGCAATGTTGCGGCAACAGTACCGGTTACAGATAACGACGATGTTATAATGATATCTTCCGGCGGTATAATAATAAGGATCTTCGCCGGCGATATTTCCGAATTTGCAAGACCTTCAAAGGGCGTTAGGGTTATGAGAGTGGCAGAAGATGAAAAAATTCTCTCTGTTGCGCTTGCGGACCACGACGACTCTCAGGTCAACGATGTCCCCGAAGAGGCTGACGCCGACGCGGGCGTTGTGACAGAAGAAGACGAGGCGGCGGAAGAATAATCGGGGTTATGAGGAAATACAATTTTCAGGGAGTATTTCACAAATGCTGAATAATTATATTGATGAAAAATATCTGATCCGTCATTTGGAAAAGAAAGAGGTCAAAAAATCCGCGCTTAAAGCGGGTATCGCTTTGCTTTTCTCTTATGTGATCGTATCCGTGTTTCCCGTGCTGCTCCGATTGTTTCTTAAAAAGGTAGATATTTTCGGAAAAAACTATTATTATCTGTTGTCCGACAGCGGATTTTCACAGTTAATTCAGATAATTTTTTCAATACTTATGTTTATAGTCCCTTTTACTTTGGTTGCAAAGTTTTCAAAGGAAAAAATAAGCAGGCTTATCCCGTTTGATAAGCCGCAGGGAGATTTAAAAGCGCTGTTCTTATTCGGGCTCGGATTTTGCGGATTTGCAAATATCTCCGTTTCCTATGCGGGCTCGCTTTTAACTCATCTGGGATTTCCCTCTTATGATATGCCGTCAGGCTCGGATCCCACGGGATTTTTCGGGTTTATGCTCACTGTTATCTCAACGGCGGTAATTCCGCCTCTTGTTGAGGAATTCGCATTCAGAGGCATTCTTTTCGGCTGGCTTGAAAAATATTCCGAAAAATTTGCGCTTTTTGCCACAGCTATCCTTTTCGGACTTATGCACAGGAATTTCATTCAGATGTTCTTTGCGTTTTTAGTGGGCCTTATTTTAGGGTTTATAAGACTAAAATCGGGATCGATATGGCTTGCGGTCACGGTGCACGCCGCCAATAACTTCTTTGCGGTGGTCACCGATTATGCCTCTCAGGTTTTAAGCGACTCTTCGCAGTCGGTTATGTACCTTATCCTTAATATAGCTTACCTTATTATCGGAATTTTAGGTCTGCTTTTTGTAACCAAAGATAAGGAAATGTTCAGGTTATGCGGCACAAAAAGTAATTATTTAAGGGAATCGGACTTGTATATCTCGCTTTTTACAAGCGTTCCCGTAATTCTTTTCAGTGTCTTTTGCATAATAGAATCTTTGCTCTATTTTATTATTTAAGGAGGAAAATATGGAGAATTATTTAGTTGATGATGATGTTTTGGAATTCGCGTTTGAACAAGCGGGTGACGGCTTCCCGAATCCGGATCTGTTTATTAAAATATTGCTCGGTATCGCGATTGCCTATATAGGTGTATTTTTGATAACACTTGCGATATCGGTGGTATTTTGGGCTTTACAAGCGGTGGGTGTTTATAAAATGTCCGAAAAAGATAAATTTAAAAACCCGTGGTATGCATTTATCCCGTTTTTTGACGCGATCGCTATTGGTAGACTCGGTTTCGGCTATAATAAGAAAAATATGGCTGTTACCAAAGACAATTCAAAGGCTCTGCTTGTCCTTAAAATTATTTTCAGCGTGCTTAGCATTGTTCTTATCTTTTCGCTTATCAGCTTTGTTGCCAGGATTGCTATTTACAGCGAGTTAGGCGGGAGTGATAATTATAAGTATTCGCTTATAACTTCCGCGGGATTATTTATTTTGGTTTATTTAGCTTTTCTCGGCATAGCGATAGCTTATAAAGTTACATATTATATCTGCCTTTATAATATCTACTTAAAATTTAACCGTGACAATGCGGTTCTTTTCACAGTTCTCGGAATTTTCTTCTCATTTTTAATTCCGATATTCCTTTTCATCAGCAGGAAAAATGAGCCTTGCTACAGCGAAGAGGAATTCAGAAGAACGAAATTAGCTAAATTAAACGCTATGCTTGCCGCGCAAAAAGCCGCGCAGGCAGCGCAGGCGGTACAAACCGCACAGCCTGAACAGGAAGCCGCTCCGGCAGCACCTGCGGAAGAAGAAAAAGAAGAAACATTTTCCGAAGAGATAAAAGAGGAAAAAACGGAAGAGTAAAATCTTTTGGCTTTTATGAAGATAAAGATTTTAATAATCTAATATCTAACGTCTAACATCTAAATTAGCTGGCTGTCGCCCGAAATACAAGCGGCAGCCTTTTTAAAACTGAAATGGATAAAAAATTTATGTTTGAGGCGATTAGCCTCGCAAAAGAAGCGTATAATTGCGGCGAGATCCCCGTCGGCGCAGTAGTCGTAAAAGACGGGGAAATAATCGGCAGGGGCAGAAATATGCGCGAGGAAAAGCGCGACCCCACTTCCCACGCCGAAATAGAGGCAATTAAAAACGCCGCCGAAAATATCGGCTCCTGGCGGCTTGACGGCTGCTCTTTATATGCCACATTAGAGCCGTGCTGTATGTGCGCGGGCGCTATAATAAACGCAAGAATAAAAGAGGTTGTTTTCGGAGCTTACGATACTCTTGCCGGATGTGCCGACAGTGCCGAAAATCTCTTTTCAAAGAAATTTTCTTCAAAAACCGAAGTTTTCGGCGGAATAGCAGAGCAGGAATGCACGCAGCTTATTAAAAGCTTTTTTGAAAAATTAAGATGAAATAAGTCTTTTAAATTCAGAAATGCTTGTGCACCCAAAAAGCAGTAAGCCCAAAGCATAAATGATCAGGCTGAATACGCACAGCAGTATTATGTAAACCGAATTCCCGAAATTACAGGTGCTTTTAAGTACCAGGTTTGAAAAAACGGCGGCGGCAAAGGCTGTAAAAAGCGGAGTTATCAGATTTTTAAAATAATCTATCTTTGCGTCAGTCACTTTTATAAGCCTTGAAATATTTAAAATGCAGGTAAGCGCGTTTGAAATATACATAATTGCGATAAATCCGTTAAGTCCGTATTTCGGAACTATGAAATAAATAAGCACAAGCCTTAAAAGCGAATCTAAAATGCTTGTTCTGAAAGTAAAAGCCTGCTGATCAAGCCCTTTTAATATTCCGTCGCACATACTGTCAATGTACATCAGCGGCACTATCGGCGAAAGCATCACAAGCAAAATTCCCACATCTTCCGATTTATAGATAAGCTCGCCGATAACTTTTCCCCCTGTCATAAACACGGCGGAAAATATAAATCCCATAAGGGAAGTTAAAATAATTATCCGCTCAACGCCTGATTTTAGCATACTTTTCTTCCCTAAAACCGAAGCCTCGGAAATTTCCGGAATTAAAAGAGTGGAAAGCGAATTTAAAAGTATTCCCGGGAAAAACAGCACGGGAAGCGCCATTCCCTTTATCATTCCAAAAAGACTCAAAGAATTGCCCGAAACATAAGAAAGGGCTTTAGGCATCATAATATTCTCGGCAGTTCTAAGAAGAGAATTAAGATACCTGCCGGCGGTTATAGGGAAAGCGATATGGAATATTTTTCTTTTGTATCCGCGGTTTTCTTTAATGGTTTTAAGCTTTAACTTGTTTATATCTATGCGGTATAATAATATCATAGCAGATGAGCACACAAGCTCGGCGGCGGTATCGCCGATAAAGAGCGCCGCGCAGAGATAGGATAACCCTAAACCTTTGAATTTATTTACAAGCAGCACCGCAACGCCTATTCTCACCGCCTGCTCCGCCACCGTAACGGCGGAAAAAGGCGCGGTCTTTCTCCTCGCGATAAAATATCCCCTGATATTTGAAGAAATGCCGAGAGAAAATAAAGATAATGAGAGCGTTTTTATTGACAGCACGGCGCGGCTGTCCCTTAAAATCCTTTGCGCAAACACTCCCGCGCCGAACCACAGCACGGCAAATGAAACAAAAGCTATCGCCATAGAGAGAATAAAAGCTCCGCGCATAGTCTTTTTTATGCCGTTTTTGCTGCCGCTTACAAGCTCTTCGGAAACAAGTCTTGTAACGGCGGTGCAAATTCCGCAGGCGGAAAAAGCCGCGGCAAGCGCGTAGACAGAAAATATCACCTGATAAAGTCCTACGCCCTCGCTGCCCACGGCGCCCGCCATCCAGACTTTAAAAACTATGCCTGCAAACCTCAATATCAGCGAAGACACTGTGAGAACGGCGGCATTTTTAATAAAAACAGTTTTTTTCACGATCTTTTCACCCCAAAACAATAATATGATTGAAAATAACCTTTAATAAGTTAATTTTCGGAGGAATAATATGAATTCACCTCTTGCGGACAGAGCAAGACCTCGGACTATCGACGAGGTTATCGGTCAAAAGCACCTTATCGGCGGGGGCAGAATACTAAGAAAGATCATAGAATCTGGAAATCTGCCTAACCTTATATTTTACGGGCCGTCGGGAGTGGGTAAGACCACCGTCGCACGGATAATAGCTGAAAACTGCAATAAAAAGCTCTGCTATCTTAATGCCACCACCGCTTCGACCTCGGATATCAAAGATATAATAAACTCAATAGGCACTTTAGAGGCGGCAGGCGGAATTTTGCTCTATCTTGACGAAATTCAGTACTTCAATAAAAAGCAACAGCAAATTTTGCTTTCTTATATTGAAAACGGCGATATCACCCTTATCGCCTCTACCACCGAAAATCCCTATTTTTATGTATATAACGCGATATTAAGCCGTTCAACGGTGCTTGAATTCAAGGCTGTAAAAGAAGAAGATATAAAAGAGGCGGTCATCAGAGCGCTTAAATTCTGCGAGGGAAATATCCAAATAAGCGAGAAAAACGCGAAAAAGATTGCCTGCGCCGCCGCAGGCGATGTAAGGCGGGCGCTTAATATGCTTGAGCTCTGCGTTATGCTCGATTCCGCGGATAAAAAATCGGAGATATCCGATGAAACGGTCGAGCAGATACTTGCCGGCAACTCCGTGCGATATGACAGGGACTCCGACGAGCATTACGATCTTCTTTCCGCTTATCAGAAATCAATGCGCGGCTCCGATCCCGACGCCGCCGTTTACTATCTCGCGAGAATTCTCGCCGCAGGCGATCTTCCGAGCGCCTGCAGAAGACTTATGGTGTGCGCAAGCGAGGACGTGGGGCTTGCCTATCCGCAGATAATTCCGATAGTTAAAGCCGCTGTGGATATTGCTTTGGCGGTAGGCTTACCCGAGGCGCAGATCCCTCTTGCAGACGCGGTGATATTAGTGGCGCTTTCGCCTAAATCAAATTCTGGCTGTATGGCAATAGAGCAGGCTTTTTCCGATATAGAGTCGGGCAGAGTGTACCCGATACCGAGAAATCTTCAGAACAAGCATTTTGACGGCGCCGACGCCGAGGTTAAAGGTCAGCACTATATTTATCCTCATAATTATCCCGATCACTATACTTATCAGCAGTATCTGCCCGACGAGATAAAAAATAAAGTCTATTATTCGCCCTGCGATAATAAAACCGAAAGGGCATTTAACGATTATCATAATAAAATCACCCGAAAGGAAAATAAGAAATGAGAGGGCATTTGCCGAAAAAAACTCTTTTGTTATGGGAAATAAGAATATTTATCCTGCTTATTTTGCCTGCGGCAGCCGCAGGCGTTGCAGCGGCATATATCGGCTTTCTTATATGGATATTCGCATTTTTTTGCGTCGCTTTTCTTGTCCTTGAACTATGGTATATCCCAATGCTTTTTAAAAGCTTTGAAATTTATGCTGACTGCGAGTCCGTCAGAATAAGCTACGGGGTGATAATTAAAACCTCTCATATAATGCCTTATCCGAGGCTTATTTTCGCGCAGACCTTTCAAACTCCGCTTGCAAAAAGGTTAAGTTTAAGCGCTCTGTCCTTAAAAGCGGCAAGAACCGGCCTTTTTATCCCGGAGATAGAGGAAAAAGACGCCGAAGCTTTAGTCAACACCGTGGCGGGAGAAAAAAGCGATGAAGAATAATTTTAAAGGCCATCCTTTGATGATATTAAGCTTTTTAAAACCTTATCTTTTCGTGCTTGTGATACCCGTCATAAAAGGTGCGGTGCAGTTTTTGCTCACACGCAGGATAAGCGGTGTTTTAAGCTTTGAAATATATCTTTTCTCCGCAATTCTGCTTTTGGCGGCGGCAAGGTGGCTATCTTTTTCCGTAACCCTCAAAAATGATGTTATCACGGTAAGCCGCGGCCTTATCTTTAAAACAAAGGCAAAAATAAATATAAACAAGCTTTCAAGTATCGTAAAAAGCGTAAATCCCCTGCAAAGCGCGCTTAAAGCGGTGTCTTTCTGCCTTAACACCGAGGCAGGCAATATTAATGAGTCCGACTTTAAATTCATTTTAGGCAAGAATAGCGCGGAAAAGCTTTCGGTCGCGGTCTACGGCGAGGCGGGGAATGATATAATAAGATATTCAAATCCGAAAATTGCGCTGTTTTCGGTTTCAAGCTCCTCAGCGCTTACGGGTATAATCATTGCAGCGCCTGTGATAAACCGCGCAGGTAAGCTTTTAAATATAGCTATCACCGAAATGATATTTGATGAGATAGATAGCTTTTCAAATAGATTTATGAGATATTTTCCGCCGGCTGTAACTGCGCTCACGGTTATTTTGCTCACAGCCTACGGCATTTCGTTCCTTATAGCATTCTGTAAAAATATCACATTCCGCCTTAACCTCGACAAGGAAAGAACGGAGATAATTTCGGGTCTTATCACAAAAAAGCGGACAGTGTTTTCTAAAAAGTGCTTAAATGATCTTATGATAGTCCAGACGCCGATAATGCGTTTCGTGAAAAAATATTCGCTCTATGCATCTGTGGGAGGTTACGGCAATTCAAAAAGCGAAAAAGCCGTGATAATTCCCTGCGGAAATCACCACGAGATGAAACAGCAGTTTAAAGTCTTTTATCCCGATTTTGCCGATGAAAAACCGTTTTTAAGTGCGGAAAAAAACGAAAAATCGTATAAGAGGTTTATGTGGCTGCCTAAGCTTTACGGTATCCTGATAGCCGCCGGGGCAATAGCTTTAATGGCACTTTTCAGGCACTTTGACAGATTTGTTCTGTTCCTCGCTTCGATAGGAGGGCTTATCGATCTTTACTATGCGGACCTTTGCAAATGCAATTATAATAAAGGCAAGGTAAGTCTTTCGGAAATAATAAGGGCGAGAGGCTCAAAAGGCTTCAAGTTCTGCGAGATGTACTGCGAAAGGGAAAAGGTCGGTGATATAAAGATAACAGAAACTCCTGCGGACAGAAAACTCGGCACCTGCAAGGTAAAACTCATAGTGCGCAGCGAAAGCGCGGATAACCTTAAAGTGCGAAATCTTGAAAAAGCCTCGCTTTTAAAGGAAATCGGCGAGAATTACGGAATAAAAGGGTTTTAATTCGGGCATAATTTAATAAAATGTTTCACGTGAAACTATTTTGTTAAAGGAAGATGAAAATGGAACTTCTAATGGACTGTATCAAAGCATTTGCAGTGGGCGGAGTCTTCTGCGTGATAGGGCAGTTGCTTATCGACTGCACTAAACTTACCCCTGCAAGAATTCTTGTCGCCTATGTCGTCGCAGGCGTTATACTGACCGCCGTCGGGATTTATAAACCGCTTGTCGATTTTGCGGGTGCCGGCGCCACCGTGCCTTTGACGGGTTTCGGTTACAGCCTAGCGACAGGTGTGAAAAAAGCGATAGCCGACCGGGGATTTATCGGAGTTTTCACGGGAGGGCTCACCGCCACGGCGGCAGGTATTTCCACGGTGCTTGTGTGCGCGTATACGGCGGCGCTGATATGTAAGTCGGACAGTAAATAAAAATTAAAAAGGGCTTTATGAAACTAAAATTTTCATAAGGTCCTTTTTTCTGTTTACAAATGATAGATTAACTGATATAATATTAATTGTTTCACGGGAAACAATTTGCTATATCTATATTATCTATATTATATAATATATATTACATATATATGGGAGAAAATCTATGGGGAAAATTATTTCTGTGGTTAATCAGAAAGGCGGAGTAGGAAAAACCACCACCGCCGTCAACCTCGCCGCAGGGATCGGTATGAAAGGTAAAAAAGTTTTGCTTGTTGACGCCGATCCGCAGGGCAACTCCACCAGCGGTTACGGTATAAATAAAAAGGACACGGATCTTACCTGCTATGAGCTTATAATCGGTCAGGCAAAGATATCCGAATGTATTGTAAAAACCGAGTTTAAAGGCGTGGATATTGTCCCATCTTCTATGGACCTCGCCGCGGCGGAAGTAGATCTTATCAATTCCGATAGGCGCGAGGCTCAGCTCAAAATCGCTCTTTCGCCGGTGAGAGAGGACTACGATTTTATTTTTATCGATTGTCCGCCCTCGCTCGGTATTATCACGATAAATGCTCTTACCGCGTCTGACGCCGTGCTTATCCCTATCCAGTGCGAGTATTATGCTTTAGAGGGACTTTCTCAGCTTATGGCAAGCGTCAGACAGGTCAAAAGGCTTTATAATCCCACGCTTGATATCGACGGTATCGTTCTTACTATGTTTGACGGCAGACTTAATCTCACTCAGCAGGTGGTAAGCGAGATAAAGAAGTATTTTTCGGGCAAGCTTTATAAATCGGCTATCCCCAGGGGAGTAAGAATTTCCGAGGCCCCGAGTTACGGCTGTCCTATACAGTATTATGACGCGCGCTCAAAAGGCGCCGCCGCTTATAACGATCTCGCAAAAGAGTTTTTAAAGAAAAACAAGAGGGTGTAAAAATATGGCAGTAAAAAAAGGCGGCCTCGGCAGAGGTCTTGACGCTTTGTTTAATGATAATTCGGAGAAAAACGAGGGCGCGGTGAGCGTCAGGATAAACGATATCGAGCCTAACCGCGATCAGCCACGCCGTGATTTTGACGAGCAGTCGCTTTCAGAGCTTGCCGATTCTATCGCGCTCCACGGTCTTTTGCAGCCGATAGCCGTAAGACCTAATTCCGACGGCAACTATACTATCATCGCCGGCGAGCGCCGCTGGAGAGCCTCCAGAATGGCAGGTCTTGATAAAGTGCCTGTTATTATTAAAGAGGTCGATGAAAAGGAGCTTAAGGAGCTCGCTCTTATCGAAAATCTTCAGCGCGAGGATCTTAATGCTGTCGAAGAGGCGTTAGGCTTTAAGTCGCTCATGGATACATATAACCTTACGCAGGAGCAGGTTTCCGAGCGTTTGGGCAAATCCAGGAGCGCCGTTGCCAACACTTTAAGGCTTTTGTCTTTAAATGATAAAGAGCTTGAGGCTTTAAGGTCGGGCACTATATCCGCGGGCCACGCAAGAGCGCTTCTCGGCTGTGATGATGAAGAAACAAGAGAAAAAATGTTAAGCCTTGCTTTAGGCGGCGCGTCGGTAAGGGAACTCGAAAAAATGTCAGCCGCTGTCAAAAAACAGCCGGGTAAAAAACCTGCAGGACGTAAAGAAAAGTCCACTTTCCACAGCGAAGTAGAAATTCTTCTTAAAAACGAACTTCACCGCAAGGTTACCGTAACCGAGGGCAAAAACGGCGCCGGTACCTTAACTCTGGAATTTTTTTCTGACGATGAATTAAAAGAGTTTACAAGAAAACTCGCAAATAATATAAACTAAAGGGGTATTAAATTTATGTGGTTTATTCTTTCGCTTGTTGCGATAGTTTTTTGGGGAGGCAGCGACCTTTTTTCAAAAATGGGCTCCGATCCCAATGATAAATTGAGTCATTTTAAGATAGTTATTGCCGTCGGCGCGGTTATGGGTATTCACGCCACGGTCGAACTGCTCACCGGTGCGGAATTCTATCCTGCGGATTTTATCCGCTATTTCCCTGCGATATTTTTCTATATAACCTCTATGATAATCGGTTATGTGGGCTTAAGATACATAATGCTTTCGGTTTCCTCGCCTATCTGCAACTCTTCGGGCGCGGTCACCTGTATTTTGTGCCTGATATTTTTGCGCCAGATGCCCGATCTTTTGAGCTGGGCGGGTATAATTCTTGTCTGCGCCGGTATAACCGGTCTTGCGTTCGTAGAGAAAAAGTATGATACCGAGGCGGCGGAGCTTTTAAGACATGAGGAAAATAAAAAGTATAAAAGCGGTTTTATCGCGGTGTTCTTCCCGATATTTTATTGCCTGCTCGACGGTATGGGAACTTTTGTCGACGCGATCCTGCTCGACCGCGGTATAGTAAACGAGGACTCCGCTAATATCGCTTATGAGTACTCTTTCCTGATTTTGGGTATTATCTGCGCCGTTTATATTTACGGTATCAAAAAGCAGAAATTAAGCCTCAAGTGGGATACTCCGAAACTCCTCGGCGCCTGCTGTGAAACCGCCGGTCAGTTCGCCTATATCTATGCGATCGGATCGAACCCCACCGTCGCCGCGCCTATGATATCTTCGTATTGCGTGTTCTCTGTCTTGCTTTCAAGAATTTTCCTTAAGGAAAAACTAAAGGCAAAACATTATCTTGTTATTTGCACCGTCTTTTTAGGTATTATCCTAATGGGTATCTCCGAGGGCCTTGCGGAATAATTATCGGCGTTCGGCTTCGGGGGAGAGAAAAACAAAAGATTTTTCACTCGGCAATAAATTTGAAACGAAACTAAAGCCTTCCTCAAACGAGGAAGGCTTTTAAATTAAGAAATATGTTTAATTATCGTTTGTCAGCCGGTTTAGGATTGTCTGTGAGTCCTAATATATAATCGGTGCTTGTATTATAAAATTTCGCAAGTGTCACAAGCACATCGGCAGTGATTGATAAATTGCCGAGTTCATAATCGGAATAGGTCGTTTGATGAACTCCGAGAAGGGCGGCGATTTTAGATTGTGATAAATCTCTGTCTTCCCTTAAATCCCTTATTTGGTTATACATATATATCACCTCTTGCTTATTATGCCTTAAGGGTTATTCCCTTATTGACTTTTAAGGGAAATCCCCTTAAAATAAAATGGGTGAAGAATATGAAACTTATGTGCCGTGATTGCTACATTAAAACTCATTCTGTCCCGCAGGGCTATAAATGTGAAATGTCAAATGAAAAATACCGATGTACTGTTTGCGAAAAAATAAATTTATAGTAGTTAATATATATAAGGAAAGCTTGCTTTTAAATTTCAAAAAAGCGCTGATCGAAGCCTTAAATAATATAAATAAAAACGAATAGACAATACAATCGGGATACAACGCTTCTCATAGCGGAAAATTTGTCCGATTGTATTGTCTAATATACTATATCTTGTTATTGTCGACAGCGTTCGACACAATTCGAAAAAAACTTCAAAAAAGTTAAAAAAAAGAGTTGACAATAGTGGGCGGATGTGGTAT
>URFG01000019.1 GCA_900547095.1 uncultured Oscillospiraceae bacterium | reverse complement strand
TAATCGGACAAATTTTCCGCTATGAGAAGTGTTGTACCCTGATTGTATTGTCTATGCGTTAAAACTTTTTTCATATTGCTCCTCCTTTAGGAAAATTTAATATCTTTATTTTCGTTATAAAGTCTTTTTGATTCTTCTATCAGAGCTTTATTTTCACAAAGCTCGTAAATTTTTCCTTTTTCGCCGAGGATCCCAGAGTAATCTTCTTCGAAAATTGCGGAGGAAACGAGTTTATTATTTTCAATATTTACTACACCGAAGTGATTTACTCCACCGCCGCAGCAAAAATAGAATATACCCGGGAAATCCTTTTTATCAGATAAAAAAAGTCTTGTGGTGCCGGTATAGAAATCATAGAAATCAAGTTTAGAGATTTTATCGGAGGAAGTATAAACGGTTATAGCTGTGTTTTTAAGCACGATAAGTTCATCTGAAGAGTTATTGTCAATATCCTTAATTATATAATGAAGATCGGGATTTTTTGTTTTCAGCTCTTCTATAAATGCAGAATATGAGGGCTTTTTCTCTTTGCAGGAGGCAAGGCTTAAAACGGACATTATCAAAACTAAGAAAACCGCAATTTTTTTCATAAAATCATCTCCCTGATTTTTATTATATTCTTGCGTGGTACATTTTAAAAGAAACAAAACGGTTACTCTTAGTTACAATTTAGAAAATTATGGAAACAAAATGTTTTTTTAACGCTTTGATATAAGTTTATTTTGATTGACTTTAAGTATAAATTATTGTAAAATAATTTAGTGAGAAAATAATATTGATTTTTAGGAGCTGAGTGATTTTGAAACCTGTTTATAAAAGAATTCTTTTAAAGCTGAGCGGCGAAGTTCTCGCAGGAGAAAAAGGCACCGGAATCGATTTCGATAAGGTTATCGAAGTATGCAAAAGCGTTAAAAAATGCGTGGATATGGGCGTTGAAGTAGCGATAGTTGTCGGAGGAGGCAACTTCTGGCGCGGAAGATCGAGCGGAAAGATGGACCGCACGAGAGCCGACCATATGGGAATGCTCGCTACTACCATTAACTCGCTTGCCCTTGCCGACGCGCTTGAGCAGTTAGGCGTTACCGCGAGAGTGCAGACGGCTATCGAAATGCGTCAGATAGCAGAGCCTTACATAAGAAATAAAGCTGTGCGCCACCTTGAAAAAGGAAGAGTTGTTATTTTCGGCTGCGGAACGGGAAATCCTTTCTTCTCTACCGATACTGCCGCGGCGCTCAGAGCCGCCGAGATAGGTGCCGATGTTATATTTAAGGCAACGAATGTTGACGGGGTTTATGACTGCGATCCGAAAGTCAATCCCGAAGCCAAAAAATTCGAAACTCTTTCGCACCACGATGTGCTTTCATTAGAGCTTCACGTTATGGATTCGACGGCGGCTTCGCTTTGTATGGATAACAATATTGAAATTCTTGTTTTCAATCTTAATGATCCCGAAAATATTGTAAGAGCCGTTTTAGGTAAGCACAACGGCACGCTTGTAAAATAAATTAATTCCGGAGGAAATTTTATGCAGGAACTACTTAAAAACACCGAAGAAAAGATGGAAAAATCCATAGCGGCTTTAGAGCGCGAGTATAAGTCTATCAGAGCCGGCAGGGCTAACGCCTCTGTTCTAGACAGGATCACCGTCGATTATTACGGAGTACCCACCCCCATTCAGCAGATGGCGGCGATATCTATTCCCGAGGCGAGAATTCTTATGATCCAGCCCTGGGATATTTCCACTTTAAAGGAAATCGAAAAAGCTATATTAACTTCCGAAATAGGAATAAATCCTCAAAACGACGGAAAGGTCATAAGACTTAACTTCCCCCCTCTTACCGAGGAGCGCAGAAAAGAGATCGTTAAAGAAGTAAAGAAAAAATCGGAGGACGCGAAGGTTGCTTTAAGAAATCAGCGCAGGGACGCGCTCGATAAGCTCAAAGCGCTTAAAAAGGCTTCAAATATTACGGAAGACGAGGAGTCAGACGGAGAGAAGAAAATCCAGAAGCTCACCGATAAATTCTGCAAGGAAAGCGACGAGCTTTGTTCTGCTAAAGAAAAAGAGATTATGGAGCTTTAATAATGCTTTTTAAAAAGAAAAAAGCCTTAAATGTCGATATTTTGCCAACATCTATAGCGATTATAATGGACGGTAACGGCAGGTGGGCGAAAAAGCGCGGTCTTCCGAGGTCTGCAGGTCACGCGGCAGGTGCGAAAAATTTCAAGACCATTGCGAGATACTGCAATAAAATAGGAATTAAATATCTTACCGTGTATGCTTTTTCCACCGAAAATTGGAAGCGCCCTAAAGAAGAGGTCGATAATATAATGGATCTTTTCAGAAGTTATCTTAAAGATGTGGATAATTTCAAGGGTGAAAATATCAGGCTGCAGTTTATCGGCGACAGAGCCCCTCTTGACGATGATATTAAGGAGCTTATGCTTAATGCCGAAAAGGAATCGGAAAACGCAACGGGTCTTCACCTTAATATGGCGATAAATTACGGCGGACGCGACGAGATAGTGAATGCTGTGAAAAACATCGCCGAAAAAAAGATTCCCCCCGAAGATATCACCGAGGAGCTTATCTCTTCGGAGCTTTACACGGCAGGTCAGCCCGATCCCGATTTTATTATAAGACCGAGCGGAGAGTACAGGCTTTCAAATTATCTTATTTGGCAGTCTGCTTATGCGGAATATTGGTTCTCCGATGTTTTATGGCCGGATTTCACGCCGCGCCATCTTGATAAGGCTTTGGAGGAATTCTCTCACCGAAACCGCAGGTTCGGGGGAGTATAAATTAAAAATACTGGGAGCTTTTTAAATGAAAACGCGAATTATTTCAGGTGCAGTGCTTATATCCCTTATCACGCTTATCTTAGCTTTGGGATATAATCAAAACAGGATAGTTATAACCCTTTTTATAGGTTTTATTGCGGCGGCTGCCGTTTATGAAATGCTTAAAAATGCTTTTAAGGTCGAAAAAAAATTAATTTATATTATTTCGTCTGTTTATGCGTTTTTGCAGGTGCTTTTTATAAGCGGAGTATTTGAAAACACACTGCTTAATATGTTTTCGCACGAGCGGATAACGAATAAAGCCGACCTTGCAAGGCGGATATTTATTACTAATACTCTTTATAATAACGGTAAAATGGGGCTTCTTGCGATTAGTATTGCCGTTATATATTTCATTTTTGCCATTTGTATGATCCTTAAAAATCACGGCAAATTCTCGCTCGCTCAAATAGCGGGAATTTCTTGTATGCCGTTTATAATAGCGAGAGGATTTTCTTTCCTTGAGAGCATTGTTGTTTTAAGCGTCGGCACAGTTTCAAATCCGGGGCTTTATTATCTCTTGCTTTTGCTTGATTTTTCGGCTGTCTGCGATACGGGCGCGTATTTCACAGGCGTTGTATTAGGCAAGAGAAAGCTTTGCCCGAATATCAGCCCTAATAAAACAGTTGAGGGAGCGATAGGCGGTATAGTTTCAAGCGTTCTTGTAAGCGTGATTTTGGTTTTCGCTTTTAAATCAAATAAAATTTTAACCACCATACTGCTTACGATACCTCTCTGCATTGTAGGAATGCTCGGCGACCTCTTCGCATCTTCCTTTAAAAGAGCCGCAGATATTAAGGATTACGGAAAAATAATCCCAGGCCACGGCGGTATTCTCGATAGGTTTGACAGCGTACTTCTTTTATCACCGGTGGTATATATTCTTGTAAATTACGGTATAATTTAATGAAAGACCTTGTAATTTTAGGCTCAACCGGCTCTATCGGCAGGCAAAGCCTTGAAGTAGCTCAAAAATGCGGCTTTAAAGTAAGCGCACTGGCGGCAGGCTCCGATATTAAGCTTTTGGAAATTCAGGCAAGAAAATTTTTGCCCGAATGCGTTGCCGTGGCAGACGAGAAAGCGGCAAAAGAATTAAGGCTTCGCCTTAAAGACACAAATATTAAGGTCTTGTCGGGGCAAGAAGGGGTCATGAGTGCCGCCTCGGATTACGGTGATACGGTTATCAGCGCAATAGTCGGCATAGCGGGATTATTGCCTACATTGACTGCGATAAGTGCGGGCAAGACCATAGCGCTTGCCAATAAAGAAACTCTTGTTACCGCAGGCAAGCTTGTTAAAGCCGCGGCAAAAGAGAAAAATGTTAAATTGATCCCTGTTGACAGCGAGCATTCGGCTATCTTTCAGTCTTTGCAGGGAGTAAAAGAAAAAATTCCTAAAAAAATAATTCTAACTGCCTCCGGCGGTCCTTTTTTCGGAAAAACCAAAGAGGAACTCAGGAGTGTAACCGTAGAGCAGGCGCTCAATCATCCTAACTGGTCTATGGGAGCTAAAATAACCGTGGACTCCGCAACGCTGATGAATAAAGGCTTGGAGGTTATTGAGGCGGTCCACCTTTTCGGGGTGAAAGCGGAGGCTATAGAAGTCGTTGTTCACAGGCAGAGCATTCTTCATTCCGCCGTGGAGCTTAACGACGGCGCGGTGATAGCGCAGCTCGGCACGCCCGATATGCGCCTGCCTATTCAGTATGCACTTACCTATCCCGAAAGAAAAGAATGCTTTGAAAGACTTGATCTTTTTAAGGTCAAAACGCTTACTTTCGAAAAACCCGATACCGATACCTTTAAATGCCTTCCCCTTTGCATTGAGGCGATAAACAGGGGTGGCCTTTACCCCGCGGCGATAAACGGGGCAAACGAGGAATCGGTTAAGCTCTTTTTAGAGGGGAAAATAAAATTTACCGATATAGAAAAGCTTAACGGCGATGCTATGCTTAATGCTTACAGTTGTGATAATTACACTGTAGACGATGTTTTTGAGACGGATAGGGCCGCGAGGGAATTTGTGCGGTCGCATTTTTAAGACAGGAGTGGTTTTTATTTCCTCGGTATTAAATGTTTTGAATAATATCTGGCCGTATCTTGTGGCGGTGCTTCTTTTTTTAGTTCTGATAATCATTCACGAATTCGGCCATTTTATAGCGGCAAAGCTTTTGGGAGTAAAGGTGAATGAATTTGCGGTAGGCTTCGGGCCTAAGCTCTTTTCTAAGAAAAAAGGAGAAACCGAGTATAAAGTAAACCTTATTCCCTTAGGCGGTTACTGCGCTATGGAGGGAGAAGACGAGGAAAGCTCCGATGAGCGCGCATTTTGCAAAAAAAGCGCCTGGAGAAGATTTATAATCGTAGCAATGGGCGCGATATTCAATCTGCTTTTAGGAGTAATTCTTGTAAGCTTCACGCTTATCCCCTCAAAGCAGTTTACCACAACCAAAATTGCCGCTTTTGACGAAAATGCCTTAAGCGAAGAATCGGGCCTTAGGGTCGACGATAAAATTTTAAAGGTTGACGGCAGAAAAATTTACACGACTTATGATTTAAGTTATGCTTTTACAAATGTTAAAACAGGCTCCCTTGATATTGAAGTTGACAGACACGGCGCTAAAAAACTCTTAAAAGACGTAACTTTTGAAATAACCGAAGAAGACGATTTCACTTATATAAATGTGGATTTTAAAGTATATCCGCAGAAGAAAACCTTTAAAAGCTTTATAAGCCAGACTTTTAAAATGACGTTTTCTTACTGCGCCGTTATATACAGGTCGCTGTTTGACCTTATAGGAGGAAAATACGGAATAAGCGCCGTATCCGGTCCTGTAAGTGTTACCGCGGCGATAGGCAGCGCCGCAAAGGCAAGCCTTAAAAATCTTATTCCTATTATGGCGCTTATCACTATCAATTTAGGGCTCTTTAATCTTTTGCCCATTCCCGCTCTTGACGGAGGAAGACTGCTTTTCATTTTCATTGAAATGGTAACGCGCAAAAAGATACCTGCTAAATACGAGGCGACTATTCACGCAATAGGATTTATAATTCTTATATTGTTTATGCTTGCTGTAACGGCAAAAGATATCAGGGCGCTTTTTATCCGGTGAAAAAATGGAAACTAAAAGAATAAAAATTGGAAATATTTATATCGGAGCAGGTGAAAAGATAGCGGTGCAGTCTATGCTCAATGCGCCTGCTCACGATATAAAGGAAAACATTTCACAGGCTTTAAGGCTTAAAAATGCCGGCTGTGATATATTAAGAATTTCTGTTCCCGACAAAGAGGCTGTAAAAACTCTTTATGGGGTTAAATGCGCAGTCGATTTACCTTTAGTCGCCGATATTCATTTTGATTGGCGGCTTGCGATAGAAAGCTGCGAGGCGGGAGCGGACAAGATAAGGATAAATCCCGGAAATATCGGAGCAGACGAACATATTAAAGCCGTTGCTGATAAATGCAGGCAAAAAGAAGTTCCGATAAGAATAGGGGTAAATTCAGGCTCGCTTGAAAAACATATCCTTAAAAAGTACGGTTTTCCGACGGCCGAGGCTTTGGTCGAGAGCGGACTTTTTCATATATCGCTGCTTGAAAAGTTCGATTTTAACGATATAGTTTTATCGCTTAAATCTTCGGATGTTAAAACAGCTTATGACGCTTATGTTTTAGCCCACGAGAAGTGCTCTTATCCTCTTCATTTAGGAATTACGGAGGCGGGCACCGAGCATATGGGAACTTTAAGGTCGGCTGCCGGTATCGGAGGTCTTCTTCTTCGCGGAATAGGCGATACCATAAGAGTTTCTCTGACAGACGATCCCGAAAAGGAAGTAAAAGCAGGAATAGATATTTTAAAAGCCATAGGGCAAAGAACTGACGGAATAAGATTTATTTCCTGCCCCACCTGCGGAAGAACTTCTATCGACCTTATAGGTCTTGCAAAAGCCGCGGAGGAAAGATTTAAAGGTATAGATAAAAATTTAACCGTCGCAATAATGGGGTGCGTGGTAAACGGTCCCGGCGAGGCAAGCCACGCCGATATAGGAATCGCGGGAGGAAAGAACTGCGGAGTTATTTTTAAAAACGGCAAGGTTTTAAAAAGCAATATAAAAGAAGAGTATCTTCTTGACGAATTGGAAAAAGAAATCAAAAAGATGTAAACAGAGGGGAAAATAATGCTTAAGCTCTTTGAGCTTTTCGGAAATTTAATAAAGGAAGATTATCCGCCCGCATTTAAAGACGCCGAGCTTTATACCTGCGAGCTTGATCCTCAGAGCCGAACGCTTGATATAGGCGTTCGGTTTAGTTGCTATGTGGATAATAAGATAATAAATGATTTTAAGGAAACGCTTATATCCGCTTTTTCTCTTAAAAATCTCGATTTTGAAGAGAAATTTCCGCCAGAAGCGTTAAACGAAACCGCCTGTGCGGATATCTGCGAAAGAATAAAGGCTAAAAATGCCGCGATAAACGGTTATCTCAATCAGGCGGAATATACTCTAAACGGAGATAATGTAACAGTAACTTTAAAATTCGGCGGTCTTTTGACGCTTAGATCCTGCGAATTTGAAAGCAAATTCGAAAGAGCCGTGTTTAAGCTTTTTGAAAGAGAGGTCACTGTTTCGTTTGACGGTCAGGCGGAAGACGTGAAAATAAAAATTCCTAAAACCGTGCAGACAGAGCCGCCTAAAAGGCAAACAAAAGAAAAGGCGGCAAATAAGGCTGCCGTGAAATTTGAGCCCCGCTCGGACAAGCCTGAAAACGGTCTTGTTTATCTTGACGATCCGAGAGTGATTTACGGACCGAGAAATATAGATACAAATGTTAAGGAAATGATCCGCGTAACCGAAGAGGATACATATATATGCTGTTTCGGAGAGGTTTTCGGAAGAGAAGACAGGAAGATAAACACAAGAAACGGCGAGAGAGTAATAGTTAAATTCAGCTTTTCGGATCATACTAATGCCCTTTGTGCCAGTATGTTTGTAAAACCCGAGAATTTAACCGCGCTGTCGGCGGTTAAAGACGGGCATTATATTCTTGTAAACGGCTCTTATAAATTTGACGATTATAAAAAATCATTTATAGTTGAGCCGAAATCCATAGCGCTTTTGCAGAAATACGAGGAAACCGACGATTACGAGGGCAAAAAGCGCGTGGAGCTTCACTGCCATACCAATATGTCCGCTAAAGACGCGGTATCGAGCGCGGGCGATATAATAAACTGTGCCTATAAATGGGGTCACACCGCTATCGCCATTACCGATCACGGAGTTGTGCAGAGCTATCCTGCTGCCGCAGCGGCGGTGAGCGCTATCAGGAAAAACGGCGGTAACTTCAAGGTTATTTACGGCGTTGAGAGCTATTTTATCGACGATTATAAAAATAAACTTGACGGACTCACAACAAAGCAGATTGCAAAACTTCGAAACCACCAGATAATTTTAGTCAAGAATTTAACGGGACTTAAAAACCTTTATAAAATAGTTTCAAACGCACACCTTGAAAATTTCCACGGCAGACCGATAACCCTTAAAAGCGTGTTGGATAAATTCCGCGAGGGGCTGATTGTCGGCACTGCCTGCGAGCAGGGAGAGCTTTATAAGGCTATTGTTGACGGCGCCGACGACGAGGAGCTTAAAAAAATAGCCTCTTATTACGATTATCTTGAAATTCAGCCTTTGGGCAACAATGAATTTATGGTAAGAGAATCGTCGCTGCCGGACAAGGTAAGTGAAAAGACAGGCCAGATTGTAAAGGTAAACAGATTTAAAAAGGTTAAAAGCTTAGAGGTAATAAAGGACTTTAACCGCAAAGTGGTAGAAATTGCGGACTTGATTAATAAACCCGTAGTAGCTACGGGCGACGTGCATTTTTTAACTAAGGAAGACGGCATTATCCGCCAGATAGTTATGGCAGGTCAGGGATTTGACGATATCGAAAACCAGGCGCCCCTCTATTTTAAAACCACCTCTGAAATGCTTTCGGATTTTGATTATTTCGGCGAGAGGGCAAAGGAATTTGTTATCGATAATCCGAATAAGATCGCCGATATGATATCTGATGACGTTATCCCGGTGCCGGAGGGCAATTATCCGCCTGTAATAGAGGGTTCGGATCAGCTGCTTGAAGATATCTGCTGGGAAACCGCGCATAGGATTTACGGCGACGAGCTCCCCGAAATAGTTGAAAAAAGGCTTAAAAAAGAGCTTGATTCGATTATTAAAAACGGATTTTCCATAATGTATATTTCCGCGCAGAAGCTTGTTGCCTACAGCGAGAAAAAAGGATATTTGGTAGGCTCGCGAGGATCGGTCGGATCTTCGTTTGTCGCAACAATGGCGGGTATATCGGAGGTTAATCCGCTTGCTCCGCACTATGTGTGCCCGAAGTGCAAATACAGCAAATTCTTCACCGACGGCTCCGTTGGCTCGGGTTTTGATCTTCCGGAGGAAAACTGCCCTGTTTGCGGAGAAAAATTAAACCGCAACGGCCACGATATTCCTTTCGAAACATTTTTGGGCTTTAAGGGCGATAAAGTGCCTGATATAGACCTTAACTTCTCCGATGAGGTGCAAAACGACGTTCAGGAGTATACAAAAAGCCTTTTCGGCGAAGGAAACGTTTTTAAAGCGGGTACTATCTCCACTATAGCCGAAAAAACGGCTTACGGTTTTGCCAAAGCTTACTGCGAGAAAACAGGAAAGATATTAAGTCCTGCCGAGCTTGACAGGCTTGCCAAAAAGGTCGAGGGAGCAAAGGTAAAGACAACCACCGGTCAGCACCCGGCAGGAATGATAATCGTGCCTGACGGAATGGAAATTTATGATTTCTGCCCCGTTCAGCACCCGGCGGACGATGTTAAAAGCGATATCATCACCACTCACTTCGATTTCCATTCAATTCACGATACGATATTAAAGCTCGATGAGCTCGGCCATGTTATTCCTACCACATATAAATATCTTGAGGAATACACAGGGATACCGGTAAGCGACGTTTCGATGAGCGATCCGGAAGTTTACAGCCTGTTTACCTCCACAAAGGCTCTCGGGGTAGAGCCTGAGGATATCGATTCGCAGAACGGAACATTCTGTTTACCTGAATTCGGCACAAAATTCGTAAGAGAAATGCTTATGGACTGTAAGCCGAAAAACTTTGCCGATCTTCTGCAGATATCGGGACTATCCCACGGTACAGATGTGTATCTCGGCAACGCAAAGGACCTTATTGATAACGGCACCTGCACCATTTCCGAAGTTATCGGAACGCGTGATAATATAATGGTATACCTTATTCATCAGGGTATGGAAGAGGGAAGAGCCTTTAAGATCACCGAAACCGTGCGTAAAGGTCTTGTCGCTAAAGGCAAGGTATCAAAAGAGGATTGGTCCGCTATGGAAGACGATATGCGGGCGGTCGGAGTTCCGGAATGGTATATTAAGAGCTGCTATAAGATAAAGTATATGTTCCCTAAAGCCCACGCAGCTGCATATGTTATTTCAGCGCTCAGAGTCGCCTGGTATAAGGTGCATAAGCCGCTTGAATTTTATTGTGCTTACTTTACCGCAAGGCCCGAGGATGTCGATGTAGAAGTCCTTATGGGCGGTAAAGAATCCGTAAGAAGATATTTAAGGGATATCAAGGCCAAGGGAAAAGAGGCTTCCAAAAAGGAACTCGATGTCTATGAAAATATGCTTATTTTCAATGAAATGCTTTCCAGAGGAATTGAAATACTTCCTATAGATATCGAAAAATCCCACGCTGTTAAGTTCGTTCCCGAAAACGGAAAAATGCGTCTTCCTTTCGGCGCGCTGTCGGGCGTAGGAGAAAAAGCGGCGTATTCTATATATGAAGCGGCGAAAAAGGGCAATTTTGTTTCAAGAGAAGATCTTATTATAGAATCCGGCGTTTCAAAAACCGTGATCGCAAAGCTCGGCGAGCTCGGAGCGCTGGGAAGTATACCCGAAACAAATCAGATTTCGATGTTTTAAAATATTGCGCAGATCCGCTTAATTAGCGGGTTTGCGCAATTGTTTTTTCGATTTTTAAAAAATTTTTGTAAAAAAAGGTTGCAATTTTGTAACTTTTAGGTATAATATAATAAGTAAGTTGTTACAAACTTGTAACTTTTAAAGAAAGGAGTAATGCTTTATCTTTCACGATATGCTTTCGTGGGCAGGGGAAATAACCGAGCCCTTCAGAAAAAAAGCGAAGAAATTGAGCAGAGCGGTAAGAGTGCTTATTTTCGCCGGATTTTCCACAGTTGCAATATTTGCGAGCATCGCGGCCGTTGGCGCGAGATTTGCTTATAAAGTAAGCTATCAGGGCGAATATATCGCAACCGTTAAAAGTAAAGATCAGTTTAAAGCGGCTGTAAGTATCGTAAAAGAAAAAGTCACCGGCAGCGATGTTGAATCCACAGTCAGCGCTCCGGAATACTCCGCTGTAATAGCTCTTAATAATGAGATTTCCACCGATCAGAACGTGGCGGACGCTATAATCGAGAAAACCGACGATATCGTGCTTGCAAGCGATGTAAAGATTAACGGTAAGGAGATCGGTTTTGTAAAAAAGGACGAGCTTGAGTCCGCTATCAATGATATATATAAGCAGAAAGCACCCGAGGGCGCGCAGTGCAGCTTTGTTGAAGAAGTTGAGATAAGCGACGGATATTGTCTTTCAAGCGAAATAAAGGAATCTGACGAGGCGGTAAGCGAGCTTTCGAATTTGAATGTTAAAGCTGTAGCTACAGTTGTTACAGATATCGAAACGAATTTTAAGGTCGTAACCAAGAAAACTTCAAGCCAGACCGTTGATTATAAAGAGATCCAGGTCGAGGGCAAAAAGGGCGTAAGACGCGTTACCGACGAGGTCGTTTATTTAAACGGCGAGGTGCAGGAGAAAACTACCCTTTCCGATGAAGTTTTAAGCACACCTGTAGACCAGGTTGTTGTAATAGGAACCGCTAAAACCGCGGCAACTGCCGCTCAGATAAGAATAGCCAAAAGCTCCGGATTTATATTCCCTCTGCCAAGCACCGTATGGCAGGTCAGCTGTTATTACGGTAACGGCGGCCATAAAGGTATTGATTTAAGAGCTCCGAGAGGCACGCAGATATTCGCTGTGGCTTCGGGTAAAGTCGTTTTTTCGGGGTATGACGGGTCTTATGGCAACTGCGTAAGGATCGACCACGGAAACGGACTTATCACAACTTATGCGCACGCTTCTTCGCTTTGCGTAAGAGCGGGAGAAACAGTAAATGCCGGCGAGGTTATCGCGCTTGTAGGAAGCACGGGATATTCCACGGGAAATCACCTGCATTTCGAAGTTAACTGCAATGGCGCGAGAGTAAATCCTGCACCGTATATCGGAGTTAAATAATTTTTGAATTTTTCAGCCGCCCGAAAGTTTTAAGGCTTTCGGGCGGCGTTTTTTGACTTGACTATTAATAATGTAAATTATATAATATATAATGACATAAAATGTAAATCCGAAAGGTTGGTGCTTGTGGCAAAAACTGTTGCTGAGTACGGAAATGACAGTATAGAAAAGCTTGAGGGACCGGATAGGGTAAGAAAGCGCCCGGCGGTAATTTTCGGGTCCGACGGTATAGACGGCTGCGAGCATTCCGTTTTTGAAATAATCTCTAATTCTATCGACGAGGCAAGAGAAGGCTTCGGCAATAAGATCACCGTAACTTATTTTTCCGACGGCTCGATAGAGGTCGAGGATCACGGAAGAGGAGCGCCGGTCGATTTTAACAATAAGCAGCAGTGCTATAACTGGGAGCTTTTATACTGCGAGATGTACGCCGGAGGAAAATATAATACAAATGACGGAACAAACTATGAATATTCCGTCGGATTAAACGGACTCGGTCTTTGCTCCACGCAGTACACCGCGGAATATATGGACGTTGAGATAAAGCGCGACGGTTTTAAATACAATCTTCACTTTGAACACGGCTATAATATAGGCGGACTTAAAAAAGAGCCGTATTCGGGAAAGGATACCGGAACGAAAACCAGGTGGAAGCCCGATATTGATGTTTTTACGGATATAAATATCCCGCCCGAATATTTCACGGATATTTTAAAAAGACAGGCTATTGTAAATAACGGTCTGCTCTTTATCTTCCGCCAGCAGCAGGGCTCTAAATTTATAAATACCGAATTTAAGTATGAAAACGGCATAAGCGATTATGTTTCCGAATATGTGGGCGACGAGGCTTTAACGTCGGTTAGATTTTTCAATACCGAGCGCAAAGGAAGAGATCGTGCGGACAAGCCTGAATATAAAGTAAAGATAAATGTCGCAATGTGTTTTTCGAATACGAGAACGCTTAAGGAATATTATCACAATTCAAGCTTTCTTGAATACGGCGGCGCGCCCGATAAGGCGGTAAGGAACGCGTTTGTCTATCAGATAGACAATTATATCAAACAGACGAATAAATATAAATCCGGCGAAAGCAGAATAACCTTTGCCGATGTGGAAGAGTGTCTGGTTTTGGTCACCTCTTCATTCTCAACTATAACCTCTTATGAAAATCAAACCAAAAAGGCGGTAACGAATAAATTTATTGCCGAGGCTATGACAGATTTTCTGCGCCATCAGCTTGAAGTTTATTTTATCGAAAATAAAGCGGAAGCGGATAAAATAGCCGATCAGGTTTTGATCAATAAGAGAAGCAGAGAGCGCAGCGAAAAAGAGCGCATAAATATCAAAAAGACCCTTTCCGGCGGAAACTCTATGATGGATAGAGTGCAGAAATTCGTCGACTGCAGAAGCAAAGATGTAAGCGAAAGGGAGCTTTATATCGTTGAGGGCGACTCGGCTCTCGGCTCATGTAAGCTCGCGCGTGACGCGGCTTTTCAGGCAATTATGCCCGTAAGAGGAAAAATTCTCAACTGCTTAAAGGCGGAATATGATAAAATATTCAAAAGCGAAATAATAACCGATCTTTTAAAGGTTTTAGGCTGCGGAGTGGAAGTGAAATCAAAGTCTAATAAAGGGCTTTCCAATTTTGATATTGATAATCTGCGCTGGAATAAAATAATTATCTGTACCGACGCGGATGTTGACGGGTTTCACATAAGGTCGCTTATTATCACTATGATCTACAGGCTTGTTCCTACTCTTATAACAGAGGGTAAGGTATTTATTGCCGAAACTCCGCTTTATGAGATAAACACGAAGAAAAAAACTTATTTCGCTTATGATGAAAATGAAAAGACCGATATTCTTAAAATGATAGGCGATGAGAAATATTCTCTTCAGCGCTCGAAAGGACTCGGCGAAAATCAGCCGGATATGATGAACCTTACCACAATGAATCCTCTCACGCGCAGGCTTATAAAAATTCTTCCCGAGGAAGCTGAGATGACCTCTTCAATGTTCGATCTTCTGCTCGGCGATAATTTGCAGGGAAGAAAAGAATATATATCGGAAAACGGTCACCTTTATATTGACAGCACCGATTTAAGCTGATAATTCAAAAATAAGGAGGAGCAAAATGGCTCCGAGAAAGAGTAAAGAAATAAAAGCGCCTAAAGTCCGCACGGATAACGCATATATAGCCGGCGCGGGAACCGTTCTCGATCAGCCGGTTACCGAAACGCTTAAGCAAAACTTTATGCCCTATGCTATGAGCATAATTATTTCCCGGGCAATACCGGAAATTGACGGATTTAAGCCCTCGCACAGAAAGCTTCTTTATACTATGTATAATATGGGACTTTTAAACGGACCGACTATCAAGTCCGCAAATATCGTGGGAAGAACTATGCAGTTAAACCCTCACGGTGATTCCGCGATATATGAAACAATGGTAAGGCTTTCCGAGGGCAACGGTGCGCTTTTGCACCCATTCGTAGAATCAAAGGGCTCTTTCGGTAAGGCGTATTCACGAGATATGCAGTGCGCCGCCGCAAGGTACACCGAGGCAAAGCTTGCTCCTATATCCGCGGAGCTTTTTGCGGATATCGATAAAGACACGGTCGACTTTGTGGATAACTACGACGCGACTATGAAAGAACCCGTGCTGTTTCCTGTTACTTTCCCGACTATACTTGTAAACTCAAATATGGGTATAGCCGCAGGAATGGCGAGCCAGATATGCCCTTTTAATTTAAAAGAGGTCTGCGAAACCACGATAGCTTATATTAAAGACGAGGATATAAATGTTGCAGATACCCTTTTGGCGCCCGATTTTCCAATAGGCGGCGAGCTTTTATATAACCGCTCTGAAATGGAAAAAATTTATGAAACGGGAAGAGGAAGCTTTAAGGTAAGAGGCGTTTATTCCTATGATAAGCCGCAAAACTGTATCGATATAAGCGAGATCCCGCCCACCACTACAACAGAGGCAATTATCGAAAAAATAACAGAGCTTGTAAAGGCTAAGAAGATAACGGAGATAAGCGACGTTCGAGATGAAACCGATCTTTCCGGCCTTAAAATAACGATTGACCTTAAAAGGGGCACCGATCCCGATAAGCTTATGAAAAAGCTCTTCAGGCTCACCCCTTTGCAGGACAGCTTTTCCTGCAACTTTAATATTCTTATTGCCGCATCTCCCAGAGTTATGGGAGTAAAAGAAATAATTTCCGAATGGGTGGCTTTCAGAGAAGAGTGCATAAGAAGAAGAGTTTATTTTAAGCTTTCTAAAGCTAAAAACAGTCTTCACCTTTTAAAGGGAATGGAAAAAATACTGCTTGATATCGATAAGGCTGTTAAAATAGTAAGAGAAACAAGTATTGAAAAAGAAGTCGTGCCTAATCTTATGATAGGCTTCGGAATCGATGAAACTCAGGCGGAATATGTGGCTGAGATAAAATTAAGACACTTAAACCGCGAGTATATTCTAAGACGGCTTGATGATATAGAAAAGCTTGAAGCCGAAATAAGTGACTGCGAGGAAACTCTGAATTCAAGAGCAAAAATCAAAAAAATAATCGTTTCGGAATTAAAAGCGGTTATTGAAAAATATGGCAAAGAAAGGCGCACAAAAATAATCAGCGCCGAGGAAAACGAGCTTGCCGAAGTGACGGACGAGCCTCTCGATACTTCCCCGGTCACCCTCTTTTTCACTAAAGACGGTTACTTTAAGCGCATAACTCCGCAGTCGCTTCGAATGAGCGGCGAGCAAAAGCTTAAAGAGGGCGACGAGATAACGCAGGTGATAGAATCCTCCTGCGATAAGGATCTCCTTTTCTTCACGGATAAAGCGCAGGTATATAAAAGCAGAGTGGCGGATTTCGGCGACTCAAAAGCAAGCATTTTAGGCGATTATATCGCATCAAGGCTTCAGTTTGAAGAGGGCGAAAACGCGGTTTATATGATCGATACAAAGGATTATAAAGGCTTTGTTCTCTTTGTTTTCGATAACGGGCGCGTAGCTAAAGTTCCGCTTTCTTCCTATATCACAAAAACAAACCGAAAAAAGCTTATAAACGCTTACTGCAAAAAGTTTGTATTGCATACGGTGATGTTTTTTGAGGACGACTGCGATATAGCTTTGGTTTCCACAAATAACAGAATGCTTATAGTAAGCACCGCGTCGATTCCCGCAAAAGCTACTAAGGATAACGGCGGAATTGCCGTGATGACGCAGAAAAAAGGACAGAGAATTTTCTCTGCCGAAAAATTTGAGAGCGGAGCCATTGAAAACGAGCACCGCTACAGAACAAAAAATCTTCCTGCCGCAGGCAGTATAATTCAAAACACTGCAGGCAGTCAGGAAAAAATGGATATTTAAAACGGGGTAAAAGGGTAATGAGTAAAGAACTTGAAAAACAGTATGATCCTAAAAGCGTTGAAGACCGCATTTATAAAATGTGGCTTAACGGACACTATTTTCACGCAAAAAGAGAAGAGGGCAAAAAGACTTATACTATAGTAATTCCCCCTCCGAATATCACAGGTCAGCTCCATATGGGCCACGCGCTTGATAATACCTTGCAGGATATTCTTATCCGCTTTAAGAGAATGCAGGGATACGATACCCTTTGGATTCCCGGAACCGACCACGCCTCTATCGCAACCGAAGCAAAAATAGTCGAAGCGATGAAAAAAGAGGGTATCACTAAAGACGATATCGGAAGGGAAGGCTTTTTAGAGCGCGCCTGGAAATGGAAAGAGCAGTACGGCGGAAGAATTATAGAACAGCTCAAAAAAATGGGTTCCTCCTGCGACTGGGACAGGGAGCGATTTACTCTTGACGAAGGCTGTTCAAAAGCTGTTAAAGAAGTATTTGTAAAGCTTTATGAAAAAGGTCTTATTTACAGGGGCGAAAGAATAATAAATTGGTGCCCCCATTGCCATACCTCGATTTCCGACGCCGAGGTAGAATATGAAGATCAGGCAGGATCTTTCTGGCATTTAAGATATCCTTTTAAAGACGGCAGCGGATATCTAGAGCTTGCAACAACAAGACCTGAAACCCTTTTGGGAGATACTGCGGTTGCGGTAAACCCCGATGACGAAAGATATAAGGATCTTGTCGGCAAAACCCTTATTCTGCCGATAGTCCACCGCGAAATTCCCGTAATTGCGGACAGCTATGTTGAGCCGGATTTCGGAACGGGTGTTGTTAAAATCACGCCCGCCCACGATCCTAATGACTTTGAGGTGGGGTTAAGACATAATCTTGAAGTTATTAATGTTTTAACACCCGACGCAAAAATTACCGACGATTATCCCGCCTTTGCCGGTCTTGACCGCTATGAGGCGAGAAAGAAAATAGTTGAGGAACTGAAAAAAGAGGGCGCGCTTGTTAAAATCGAGCCTTATAATCATAATGTCGGCACCTGCTATCGCTGCGGAACCACGGTTGAGCCGAGGGTTTCAAAGCAGTGGTTCGTTAAAATGGAGCCGTTAGCCAAGCCTGCTATCGAAGCGGTAAAATCGGGAGAAACTAAGTTTGTTCCCCAAAGGTTTGAAAAGGTTTATTTTCACTGGCTCGAAAATATCAGGGATTGGTGCATTTCCCGTCAGCTTTGGTGGGGTCACAGAATTCCCGCGTGGTATTGTGACGAGTGCGGAGAAATAACCGTATCTAAAGAAGACGCAAAAAAATGCGCTCACTGCGGGAGCACTCATATTCATCAGGACCCCGATACTCTCGACACCTGGTTTTCATCCGCTCTCTGGCCTTTCTCCACTCTCGGCTGGCCGGATGAAACGGAAGATTTCAAGCATTATTATCCCACTAACACACTTGTTACAGGCTATGATATAATTCCTTTCTGGGTAATGAGAATGATGTTCTCAGGTATTGAGCAGACAGGGCAGGTTCCGTTTGACACCGTTCTTATCCACGGTCTTGTAAGAGATTCGCAGGGAAGAAAAATGTCAAAATCCTTAGGAAACGGCGTTGATCCCCTTGAAGTTATAGATCAGTACGGCGCCGACGCTTTAAGATTTTCTCTCGCTACGGGAAACAGCCCGGGTAACGATATGAGATATATCCCCGAAAGAGTTGAGGCAAGCAGAAATTTCGCAAATAAGATCTGGAATGCCGCAAGATTTATTTTGATGAATCTTGAAAACGGCGAGGTCAAAGATTTAAACAGCTTAGAGCTTGCTATCGAAGATAAATGGATATTATCGAAATATAATTCGCTCGTAAAAGAGGTCACGGAAAATCTTGAAAAATTCGAGCTTGGCCTTGCGGTTTCAAAGCTTTATGACTTTATTTGGGATGTTTTCTGCGATTGGTATATAGAGATCTGCAAATCCCGCCTTTTTGCCGATGAAAAGAAAGCCTGCGATACAGCCTGCTCGGTTCTTGTCTTCGTATTTAAAGGCACTCTGGCTCTGCTTCATCCTTTTATGCCTTTTATCACTGAAGAGATCTGGCAGTCGATGCCAAACTGCGATACGGCTTTAATGGTTTCAAAATGGCCCGAATATACTTCTCTGCTTGATTTTTCAAAAGAGGAAAGCGATTTTGAAAAGATCATGGAAGTAATTAAGGCGTTAAGAAACCGCCGAGCGGAAATGAATGTTCCGCCGTCTAAGAAAGTTACGGTAAATATAGAAACTGAATTTTCCGATATCTTCACTTCGGGAATTCCCTTTATTTGCAGGCTCGCTTATGCAAGCGAAGTAAATGTTAAAGAAGAATTCGATCATAATAAGTGCGTAAGCGTCGTTTGTTCAAGCGCCGCGGTCTATATGCCGATGAAAGAGCTTGTCGATGTTGAAAAAGAGCTTTTAAGGCTTAAAAAAGATCTTGAAAAAGCCGAGATTGATAAAGATTTCTTCGGCAAAAAGCTTAATAATGCGGGCTTTATGGCAAATGCTCCCGAAAAGGTCGTCAAAGCTCAAAAAGAGGGCTATAAAAAAGCCGTAGAAAGAATAGAAAAGATCAATGAAGCGATCAAAGAGATCGGAAACATCTGATTTTCGGAGGGTAAAAAATGAAATCCACCGGTATTGTAAGACAGCTTGACAGTATGGGAAGAATAGTTATTCCCAAAGAGATAAGAAATCAGCTCGGTCTTCGCTCTAATTTTGACAGTCTTGAAATCTATATGGAGGGCGGAAATATAATTCTTAAAAAATACCGCCCTACCTGCGCTTTCTGCGACCGCCTGGCTGACGGAGTGGAGCTTAACGGAATATCCGTGTGC
>URFG01000018.1 GCA_900547095.1 uncultured Oscillospiraceae bacterium | reverse complement strand
TTGATATATAAGGGTTTTTAAAAATTTTTGGATTCCACTTGACACAAGCAGACGACCTCGGAAGAGTGGTTATCCCTAAAGAAATAAGAAGAACAATGCGTATGCGCGAGGGCGACCCTTTAGAAATTTTTACAAATCAAAGCGGTGAGCTTATTTTTAAAAAATATTCTCCTATAAGCGAGATAACGGAAAATGCGGGCGAAGTGGCGGCGGCACTTTATGAAGAAACGGGTCTTTCTGTTCTTATATGCGACCGCGACGACTGCATTGCCGTGAGCGGAATTTCAAAATCGCAGATATCGGGCAGAAAAATAAGTGAGGATTTAGAAAAAATCATTGAATCAAGACAGCCCTTAGCTCCCGAAAATGACATTTATGCTTTAGAGGCAAGCGAAATAAAAATTCTTTTTGCAGTGCCTGTTATAGCCGCGGGGGATATCGTAGGTGCAGTAATATTGATAAAAAAAGACGGCGAAAAGCTCCTCACCGAAACCGATGAGAGGCTTGCAAAAATGGCGGCTAAAATTTTAGGCGGCAAAACGGTTATTTAGTTTTAAAAATATTTTCAAATCCGAATTTTGTGCTTTTCAAAAGCAGAGTGAGCGCGCCTATGGCTTTTTTCCTCGTATCCTCGTCAAGATTTTTCACGGATTTAAGCATACTCGCCGTGCTTTCTAATTTCTTTTCTCCCATTTCCTTTAAAGTTTCGAAATTCGTTTCGCTCATTACTGTGAACACGGCCTCGACAAAGCTGTTAAACTCTTCCTTTGTCATTTCGGACAGCCATTTTTTAAGTGTGTTATCGATAAAAATGCTTGTGGAGTCTACCGATTTAAGATAAGGGAATTTTTTATTTCCCACATTCCACGAATAAATATCGTGCTGCATAATACCCGAATTATCGCTCTTGACTGTTTTCATCTTCTCCTTATGCCCTAAAAGCATCCCTATTATCGACGACTGCGGGACAAAGGTTTTTACCCTCCCGCAGATATTTTTATATCCGGGCGAATTTATAATACTGTCATCAAAGCCCGGGCCGTCGTAATTATAAACGGACAGAATTTTATCCTGATTATCATCTTGCATTGCCGATGAAAATACGGCTAAATTCCCGCCCTTGCTGTGACCTGTAACTATGATCTTTTCATACTTTTCAAGCGCCTTTTTTAAATAGTTTTCCGCTGATCTTTGCGCCGGCACAGGGCAAAAAAGTCCCATATTAAGGTCCTCTTTCCAGCCTACGACGGTGTTATCCGTACCTCTAAAGCATACGACCGCGAAATCTTCAAACTCTAAAGTGACCGCGCAAAACTGCGTCTGCGTGTTTTTATCGGAGTTATGTATAAAATCGCAAACCACCGCATTTTTAAATCTTGCGCTTTTCTTAATGGCGGAAATCAGCTTAAAATCGGATTTTATAAGCACCGTTTCATAAAGATTTTCTATTCTCTGCATTTTTTCCGCCGCTTCAAAGAGAGAAAGCGAATAATTTTCATTTATTATTTTTTCAAAAGGCAGATATGAAAGCCTGGCGGCTATCATTCCGTCGATCTCATTAAAAGGATCCGCACTAAAGCTTAAATCCCCGCGCCAGAAAAGATAATCAAATAAATCAGCCAAATTTTCCGCCTCCTTTAGAATATAATAACATAGAAAAAATATAAATTCAATAAAAAAGAGGTCTTAGATAAGACCTCTTTTTCCTATTATTTTGAGCAATCTTCTACGACTAACTCTCTTACCGCATTTTCATCTTCGGGCTTTTTATCAAGACCGTCACGCTGCTTGATAAACTTCTCTGCTACCTGCGGGAAAAGCGCATAGCTTAAAACATCCTCCTGGGATTTGCCTATATGCTTATTCTTCATTTCAAGAGCATATTTTACAAGCTCCGGCTCAAGAAGATCGGCGGGCCTGCAGGTGATGACTTCTTCATCGCCTATGGCTTTCTTTCTTACTTCCTCGTTGACTTCAGCGGGGAGTTTGCCGTATTCCCCTCTTAAAAGAGCTTTTGACTCTTTGGGGATCATTTTATATCTTTCGCCTGAAATGACATTAAGAACAGCCTGCGTGCCTACTATCTGACTTGTAGGAGTTACAAGCGGAGGATAGCCGAAATCTTCTCTTACTCTCGGCACTTCCGCAAGAACATCATAATACTTATCTTCCTTGCCTGCCTGCTTAAGCTGAGAAAGCATATTAGAGAGCATTCCGCCGGGAACCTGATAAATAAGCGTCTTAGCGTCAACATTCAAAACCTTAGGATCAAGAATTCCCTCGGCTTTGAGCTTATCTGCAACGGTGCGGAAGTGAGCGGCAATATCCGTAAGCTCTGTAAGATCAAGACCTGTATCGCGGTCTGTTCCCTTAAGAGTTGCAACAAGCGCCTCTGTGGAGGGCTGGCTCGTTCCGTTAGCAAGAGGAGAAAGAGCAGTGTCGACAATATCCACGCCCGCCTGAGCAGCCATAAGATAGGTCATATCGCCGGTGCCGGTGGTGTTATGAGTGTGGAGATGAATCGGGACCTTAACGGTTTCCTTAAGCTTTTTAACCAGCGAATAAGCGTCATAAGGAAGCAGCAGACCTGCCATATCCTTAATGCAGATAACATCTGCGCCCATATCCTCAAGCTGGCGCGCAAGATTTACAAAATACTTTTCATCGTGCACGGGGCTTACGGTATAGCTCATAGCGGTTTCGCAGATACCGCCGAATTTTTTGCAGGATTTAACTGCCTGCTCAAGGTTTCTCGGATCGTTAAGAGCGTCGAAAATTCTTAAAACGTCAATACCGTTTTCAATACTCTTTTCAACGAATTTTTCTACGACATCGTCAGCATAATGCTTATATCCTAAAATATTCTGACCTCTGAAAAGCATCTGCAATTTAGTGTTGGGCATATGCTTTTTAAGAGTTCTGAGTCTTTCCCAGGGATCTTCGTTTAAAAATCTCATACAAGCGTCAAAAGTGGCTCCGCCCCAGCACTCGATAGACCAATAGCCTACCTTATCAAGCTTTTCAAGAGCGGGGAGCATATCTTCTATACGCATTCTCGTCGCGGCCTGCGACTGATGAGCGTCACGAAGAATCGTATCGGTAATATATAAAGGCTTTTTAACCATTCAAAATTCCTCCTATCAACCGAAAAGTGTTATAAGAACACCGGCGGCAATAGCCGAGCCGATAACTCCGGCAACATTCGGACCCATAGCGTGCATAAGCAGGAAGTTCGACGGGTTTTCTTTCTGACCGACTGTCTGAGAAACACGCGCCGCCATAGGAACTGCCGAAACGCCAGCCGACCCGATAAGCGGATTGATCTTATTCTTTCTTGTAAAGAGATTCATAAACTTAGCAAGAAGCACGCCGCCTGCAGTACCGAGGCCGAAAGCAACAACGCCCATTGCAAGGATTTTAAGAGTTTTAACATTGAGGAAAGCCTCCGCAGTAGCAGTAGCTCCGACGGAAATTCCGAGGAATATTGTAACGATATTCATAAGCTCGTTCTGCGCGGTCTTGCAGAGTCTTTCGCAAACGCCGGATTCTTTCCAGAGGTTTCCGAGCATAAGACAGCCTACAAGCGGAGTAGCAGACGGAACGAGAAGCGCTACAAACACGGTAACTGCTATCGGGAAGATTATCTTCTCTGTCTTTTTGACCTTTCTTAAAGGCTTCATAACTATCGCGCGCTCTTTTTTGGTGGTAAGGAGCTTCATAATAGGCGGCTGAATTACGGGAACAAGCGCCATATACGAATATGCCGCAACCGCTATCGGGCCTAAAAGCGAAGGATAAAGCTTTGATGTGGTGTAGATCGCAGTAGGACCGTCGGCTCCGCCGATAATTCCTATGGAAGCCGCAGCCTCCGCCGGGAAAGCAAGAGCAAGACAGCCTAAGAATGTAACGAATATTCCGAGCTGAGCGGCAGCGCCGAGAAGCAGGGATTTCGGGTTTGCTATGAGCGGCTCAAAATCCGTCATAGCGCCTATTCCTACGAATATAAGGCAGGGATAAAGGCAGGTCTTAACGCCGATATAAAGAATATCGAGAAGTCCGCCGTTTGACATTATATGGCCGTAGCTGTGATAAAACTCCGATTCGGAATTCATAAATTCGCTCCACAGTTCGGTGTGATACATCGCGTCGGTTCCTGTAAATGCGGTAAGGTTAGTAAGAAGCATACCGAAAGCGATACCGACTAAAAGCAGCGGCTCGAACTGCTTTTTAATTCCGAGCCACAAAAGGAAAAGCGAGATAAGGATCATTACAAGCGATCCCCAATTTTCCTTTATATTGCCGAAAAGCATATAAAATCCTGTGCTTTTGGCAAAGTCCAAAAGATTTTGTAACATGTCAGTTCCTCCGATCAGCCGATCTCACAGAGAACAGCGCCGGTTTCAACGGAAATTCCGCTTGCTACGACGCTCTTAACAGTACCGTCGCAAGGAGCGATAATTTCGTTTTCCATTTTCATAGCCTCAAGGATAAGGAGAACGTCGCCTTTCTTAACGGTGTCGCCAACCTTGACGTTTACTGACAAAATGTTTCCGGGCATAGGACTTGAAACAGTTTCACCCTCGCCTGAAGCTACAGGAGCGGGTACGGCAGCGGGAGCGCTCTCAGCTTTTGCGGGAGCAGCGGCAGATTTAGCCGCGGCAGTGCCGGTGATATCCTCAAGCTCGATCTCATAAGCTGTTCCGTTAACAGTTACTTTATACTTTTTCATAATTTTTCCTCTTTTCGTTTATTAATCAGATTTTTTTGAATGATACTACTCTGAGAGCGGATATATCCGTTCCCATATCCTCAGCCGCGGCAGCGCATACAGCCGCAATGACTTTTCCGCGCTCAACGTCTGACAAATCGGCTTTTAAATCCTTATTTGCAGGCTTTGTTTCTTCACTGCCGCCCTTAAAGAAAAGGCCTATTATCTTGCAGATAATAATTATGAAGATAAGACCTACAAAAACCGTTCCCGGACCCATACAGACTACAAACCAGGCCGGAATATCAGCTGCTCCGCTAACCGCTGCGGAAATAAGATTTCCTGTCATAAAAGCACCTCCCGCACTTTTTTAAATGATTATTTTTTAACAAAAATCTTAAAATGATCCAATTTTCTGTCATTTTACAGTATATCATAAAGATTTTCAATATGCAATAGATAATTCCCTGATTTTAACAAATTAAAGCATAAAGAATATTATGTTAGTAGTTTTTAAAAAAGGAGAATTCAAAATGGATAAAGAAACAAACTGTCCCGATAATGATATCCTTGCCATGGCATTTGTAAATATTCAGCCCGACGACGGACTTTACGATGTTTCGGCAGGCTTTGAGCGGGGCACTATTTTCCCCGATCTCGACAAGCCGTTTTTACGCGGAGGCGACGAGAAATGACAGATACCAAAAGAGCGCTTTTAAGAAAGATAAGTGAATATGATTTTGCCATTCACGAGATCGTTTTGTTTTTGGATACCCACCCCGAAAGCGAAAAAGCATTAAATAAGCTCAGGGCTTTCAGAGAGGCAAGAGCCGCGGCGGTAAAGGCTTATACCGACAGATTCGGCTTTTATGCGCCTATGGTAAGCGATGTTCCCGACGACACGAAGACCTGGACCTGGATAGACGGCCCGTGGCCCTGGGAAAATGAAAGCGAGGAGAACTGAAACCTATGTGGCAATACGATAAAAAACTTCAATACCCTGTTAAAATAAAAAATCCAAATCCTAAGCTTGCGCAGATAATTATTACTCAGTACGGCGGACCCGACGGCGAGCTCGGCGCTTCGATGAGATATCTTACCCAGCGTTACTCAATGCCCTACGACGATGTTAAGGGCGGACTTACGGATATTGGTACCGAAGAGCTTGCACATCTTGAAATGATCTGCGCTATGGTACATCAGCTGACCAAAAATCTCACTCCCGATCAGATAATGAAATCGGGATTTGATAAATATTTCGTGGATCACACGACAGGAGTTTACCCCATAGCCGCTTCCGCTATGCCGTGGGACGCAAATTCCATTCAGGCGACAGGCGATATTTTAGCCGACCTTCACGAAGACCTCGCCGCGGAGCAAAAAGCAAGAGTGACTTACGATAACCTTTTAAGACTTATCGACGATCCCGATGTTCTCGATCCGCTGAGATTCTTAAGAGAAAGAGAGATAGTCCACTATCAGCGATTCGGCGAAATGCTCAGAAGAACTACCGACAGGCTCGATTCTAAGAACTTCTATGCCTGCAACCCGAGCTTTGATAAAAACTGCCCTAAAAAATAAAAAAATGTAATCGATTTAAAAAAGAGTGCGAAAGCGCTCTTTTTTTATTTGTTTATCTTGTAAAAAAGGAAAAAATATGGTAATATAAAGAAAGATATATTATAAGGAGAAATGCCCCTTGTCGTTTCCTTTGGAAAGAATAAGAAATTTTTGCATAGTTGCTCATATAGATCACGGTAAATCCACCTTGGCGGACAGACTTTTGGAGCTTACAAACTCCGTTTCAAAAAGGGATATGGAAGAGCAGATACTCGATTCTATGGACCTTGAAAGAGAGCGCGGAATTACTATAAAAGCGCACGCTGTAACGCTTTATTACACCGCCGCCGACGGCGAGGAATACGAGCTTAATCTTATCGACACTCCCGGACACGTGGATTTTAATTATGAAGTTTCAAGATCGCTTGCCGCCTGCGAGGGCGCGATATTAGTGGTTGACGCTTCTCAGGGAATTGAGGCGCAAACTCTTGCTAACACTTATCTTGCGGTGGATCACGGACTTGAAATATTGCCCGTGATAAATAAGATCGATCTTCCCTCGGCCGATCCCGAAAGAATAAAAAAAGAAATTGAAGATGTGATAGGAATCCCTGCCGACGAAGCGCCGCTGATTTCCGCAAAAACAGGGCTTAATGTCGATCAGGTTCTTGAACAGATAGTAAAATCGGTGCCGGCACCCAATGGTGACAGAAAAGCGCCCTTAAAAGCGCTTATCTTCGATTCTTATTATGACGCTTATAAGGGAGTTATAGTATATTTCAGAGTTGTGAGCGGAACACTAAAATCGGGCGATACCGTACGGATGATGGCGACGAATTCCGATTTTGAAGTTGTGGAAATAGGAAGAAAGAAAGCGACCGACCTTTCCCCCTGCGACTCGCTTGAAGCAGGAGAGGTAGGATATCTTGCGGCGTCTATTAAAACCGTTTCCCAGGCAAGAGTAGGCGACACCATTACTTTGGCTGAAAATCCTGCCGACGCTCCTCTTCCGGGATACAGAACAGTTAAACCCGTGGTATTCTGCGGAATTTACCCTGCCGACGGCGCTAAATACCCCGATCTTCGCGAGGCGCTCGATAAGCTGCAGCTAAACGACGCGTCACTTATATTTGAGCCGGAAACCTCCCAGGCTCTCGGATTCGGATTCAGGTGCGGATTTTTAGGTCTGCTCCATATGGAAATAATAGAGGAAAGGCTTGAAAGAGAATATAACCTCGATATAATCACCACCGCTCCGAGCGTGCAGTATAAATTTGAGCTTACTAACGGAACAGTTGCAGATGTCGACAACCCGACCAATTACCCCGATCCCGCCTCGATAAGTCAGGCTATGGAACCCGTATCGAATGTGCATATCTATTCACCGAGCGAATTCGTGGGAACTATTATGCAGCTTTGCGAGGAACGCAGAGGCGAATATAAAGATATGAAATATATGGGAGACCGGGTGGATATCCATTATATTATGCCTACTGGCGAAATAGTTTACGATTTCTTCGATCTTTTAAAATCCCGCACCAAAGGCTACGCAAGCTTTGACTACGAGCCTGACGGATATAAAAAATCAAATCTTGTTAAGCTTGACGTGCTTATTGCCGGCGAAACGGTGGACGCGCTTTCATTTATAGTATTTAACGACAACGCTTATAACAAAGCGCGCAGAATAGCGGAAAAACTTAAAGATTATATCCCCCGCCAGCTTTTTGAAGTGCCGATCCAGGTTGCCGTGGGCGGAAAAATAATCGCGAGAGAAACGATAAAAGCACTTAGAAAAGATGTTCTTGCGAAATGCTACGGCGGCGATATTTCAAGAAAGAAAAAGCTGCTCGAAAAGCAAAAAGAGGGCAAGAAGAAAATGCGCAGGCTCGGCTCCGTGGAAGTGCCGAAAGACGCATTTATGGCAGTGCTTAAGCTTGACGAATAAATTACAGGTGAGAAAAATGACCGAAAAAAGAAAAAAAGCATTGAGAAAAAGAAGAATTTTTGTTTCTGTCTGCTGTGTTTTGCTGATAGCACTTGTTGCGGGTATAACATTCGGAACAAAAGCGGTGATAAAATCGGTAAAATCAAAACAAAGCTCATTGGAAGCTAAGGTTTCCGCAAAAGCGGAAAAGACCGACATAAAAAAGCAAACCGATCCTGCTTTTGACGATACAAAACAGTTAGTTACAATAGGCGGAGTTGAGCTTGACGCAAATTTTAAAAATCTGCTTCTTGTAAACGGCTCTCACCCTTTAAGCGAGGATTATGATTATACAAAGGATCTTACGACTATTCCCGAAGAATATCATAACGGGCAGCTCGATCAGATAAATAAGGATATCTGGCCTTATCTTAAAGCTATGATAGACGACGCGAGAAAAGAGGGGGTAAACCTCTCTGTCTGGTCGCCTTACAGGTCATATAACATTCAGCAAATGCTTTTTAACAGGCAAAAGCAAAAGCAGATAGAAGCAGGAGTACCCGAATCCGAGGCCGACGCCAAAGCGGCATCGATAGTTGCTCGGCCGGGAACCAGCGAACATCACACGGGTCTTGCCGCAGACATAAATATGGCTGACGACGCTTTTGAAAATACCCCGATGTATGCCTGGCTTACGGAGCATTGCCAGGATTACGGCTTTATAATGCGCTATCCGAAAGATAAGATTGATGTGACAGGCGTAATTTACGAATCGTGGCACTACAGATTTGTGGGAATAAATGTTGCAAAGGATATAAAGAACAAAGGAATCACGCTTGAAGAATATTTAGAGCTTAAAGACATTAAGAATTAAACCGGGGAGGAAACCTTACAATGGATTGCAAGCAGTTTTTTGAAAAGTTAAACGGAAAGAAAATAGCCGTGTGCGGAATAGGAATAAGCAACACGCCTCTTATAAAGAACTTTCTTGAAAAGGGCGCGAGAGTAATAGCCTGCGACCGCAGGACAAGAGAGCAGATAGGCCCTGTTGCAGACGATCTTGAAAACGAGGGTGCGGAGCTTAAACTCGGCGAGGACTACTTAACGGACCTTGAAGTGGATATAATTTTCAGAACTCCCGGAATGAGCTTTAATCTCCCCGAACTTGTGAATGCGAGAAAAAGAGGTATAGCGGTAACGAGCGAAATGGAAGTGTTTTTCGATCTTTGCCCGGCGACTATTTTCGCCGTAACAGGATCAGACGGAAAAACCACTACCACCACCCTTATCGCCAAAATGCTTGAAGCCGAGGGAAAAAAGGTATTTGTGGGCGGAAATATCGGAAAACCGCTTCTCCCCGAGATCGAGAACATCACACCCGATGATTTTGTGGTTGCGGAGCTTTCTTCATTTCAGCTTATCTCTATGAGAAAAAGTCCGGATGTGGCTGTGGTTACAAATGTTGCGCCTAATCACCTCGATATCCATAAGGATATGGACGAATATGTTGAGGCAAAGAAAAATATTCTTCTTCATCAAAACGCCTTTTCAAGAACTGTTTTAAACCGCGATAATGAAATAACCGAGAGCTTCCGCCCGTTTGTAAGAGGTCAGTCGCTCGGGTTCAGTATGACAAGAACTCTTCATAACGGTGCCTGGCTCGATAAAAAAGGCATTCTTCATATGGCTTACCGCGGAATTGACGTTCCTGTGCTTGACAAAAAGGATATAGCGATTATAGGCGAACATAACGTCGCAAATTATCTTGCCGCTATAACCGCCGTTTGGGGTTATGTGGGAGTAGACGCTATAAAAAAGGTCGCCGAGGAATTCGGCGGAGTGCCGCACAGAATCGAGCTTGTGCGCGAAAAAGACGGCGTTAAATATTATAACGACTCTATCGCCTCTTCGCCTACAAGAACGATAGCAGGTCTTAAAGCCTTCGATAAAAAAGTTTTTCTTATAGCGGGCGGATATGATAAACATATTCCTTTTGAGCCGCTTATGCCGTATCTTGTGGAAAAAGTCAAGGTCCTCTATCTTTGCGGAGCAACCGCGCAAAAAATAGAAGACTGCTTAAAAGCTTACGAGGGATATAACGGCTTGCCCGAAATAGTCAGAACAAAAGATATCAAAGAAGCGACTGTTCTTGCCTCAAAGAGAGCGAAAAAAGGAGATATTGTGACGCTCTCTCCTGCCTGCGCCAGCTTTGACGCTTTCCCGAACTTCGCCGCCAGAGGCAACTATTTTAAGGAAGTAGTGAATTCACTTTGAATTTTATAAAGGATACTCTTTTTTCGCTTACACATTTACAGTTCTTAGGAAATATAACCGCTGCCGCGGATAAGTGCGCGGAGATTTTAAATGATTTTGCCGAGGTAAAAAGGCAGGGCGCTTTGACCGTGAAAGGTTATATAAAAGGAGAAAGCGACTATAAAATATTGCTTGACGCCCATATCGATCAGATAGGTTTCACCGTGACCGATATAAGCGCCGAAGGATTTTTAACAGTGGCTGCCTGCGGAGGAATAGATTTAAGAATTCTGCCCTCAAAAAGAGTGGATATCCACACTAAAAGCGGTGTGTATCACGGCACATTCTGCAGTATTCCACCTCACCTTTTAAAGGGCGATTCTGAATTTGAAGATTTAAAGGATATTAAGATAGATTCGCTTTTAGGAGAAAAAGCTAAAGAAATTATCGCTTTGGGCGATTTTGTAACCTTCGGCGGCGAGCCCTGCGCTTTACTTTCAAGCCGTGTTTTATCCCCTGCTTGCGACGACCGCGCGGGAGTTACCGTGCTGCTTGAGCTTGCAAGAAGATTTAAAGAGAAAAAGCCGCCGGTTTCGGTTGCTTTTCAGATAAGCAATATGGAAGAATTGGGGCTTAGAGGCGCTAAGACCGCCGTGTTTGACGAAAACCCCGACGAGGCGATAGCGATAGACGTCAGCTTTGCTACGGCTCCCGATGTACCCTTGGATAAGGCAAAGGAATTATCTAAAGGTGCAATGATCGGAATTTCTCCTACACTAAACAAAAAAATTTCCGATAAGCTTTTAAAAACCGCGAAGGATCTTAATACAACTTATCAAACGGAGGTTATGGCTTCTTCCACCGGCACAAATGCCGACGCCATCTCGCTTACAAAATCGGGAATAAAAACAGGTCTTGTTTCTATCCCTATAAGAAATATGCATACTCCCTGCGAGGTGCTTGATCTCAGCGATATTTTAAGCACCTGCGATATTTTGGAAAACTATATCCGCTCGGGAGGAATAAAAGATGAATGATTTAACCGATATTTTAAAAGCTCTGTGCCTATCTAACGGAATTTCGGGCAGAGAAGAAAATATCAGAGATATAATAATAGATTTAATTTCCGATCACTGTGAATATAAAACCGATAATTTAGGGAATATAATCGCTTTTAAAAAAGGAAAAAACAAAGCATTAAAAAAAGTTATGTGTGACGCTCATACGGACGAGGTCGGGTTTATAATAACCGATATCACAAGCGATGGATTTTTGAAATTCGCATCCGTCGGAGGGATAGACGCGTCGGTCATTCCCGCCTCTAAAGTAACGGTGGGAGAAAACAACACACCCGGCGTGATAGGAATAAAGCCCGTTCACTTAACCGATAAGTCCGAGCTTAAAACTTCACCAAAAGAAAGCTCTCTTTATATAGATATAGGAGCAAAAAATAAAGAAGAGGCACAAAACGCAGTAAAAATCGGTGACAGCGCCGTAATGCAGGGTGATTTTATAAAATCGGGAGATTATATTCTCTCTAAGGCTATCGACGACAGGGTAGGCTGTGCGGTACTGATTAAAATGCTGCAGACTCCTACCGATTATGATTTTTACGCTTCGTTTTCAGTTCAGGAGGAAGTCGGCTTAAGAGGTGCCGCCGTTTCGGCATACGAAATAAGCCCCGATTTTGCCGTTGTGCTTGACGCGACAACCGCCTCCGATATCCCCGGATCTTCACCTGAAACGCAGGTTTGCAATTTAGGAAGAGGAGCGGTGGTTTCGTTTATGGATAAAGCTACTCTTTATGATAAAGAGCTTTATTATGCCGCGTTAAATTCAAATATTAAGTGTCAGCCTAAAAGGGCGGTCGCAGGAGGCAATAATTCGGGAAGAATTCATTTGAGCCGCGGCGGAATAAGAACTATAGCGCTCTCTTTGCCCTGCAGATATATCCATTCGCCCTCAAGTGTGGGCAATACCAATGATATAAATTCCCTCTTTGAGCTTTCAAAATATATGGTATCGCTTTGCGCCTCGGGAAATATATGATAAAAAGTGCTCTTATTTTCCCCGATATTTTAAGCGACGATCCGCAATCGGTAAAGCTCTCTTCTGTTTTTGAGCTTTATAAAAGCGAGGCCCTGTTTTTTACAGACGAAAACGAAAATTTTATCCTCTCTTTGCTTGACGGCAGCGCGGTTTTGTGCGGAGAAGTAAAGAAAAGTGAAGAACTGCTGTCTTTTTTAAAGGCAGCGGGGGCAAAATCTGTTTTTTTAAGCGCGAAAAATGCCGAAAAAGCGGGTTTTAAGGATAAAAAAACAGTTAAAGTCTTTAAAAAAGCAAGAGATAAAGATTATGATTTAAAAAGCGACCGACTTTCTTCAAAAGAGGTATATACTATGCTGAAATCAGGAGGATTTTCTCTTCCGCCTTACGAATATTTCGCCCCTGATTACTGCAGAAGAATAAATCACAAAAAAGCCGCGCTTTTTGCAAAATCCGGCGAATGCGCAGCAGTGGGGTTTTTATATAAAGATATCTGCCTTATAAACGGAATAGTAAGCTTTAAAAAAGGCGGAGGAAAAAAAGCTATAGACGGACTTTTCTGCGAAAGCAAGGCTGAAACCATGCTTGCCTGTGCAGAAGAAAAAAACAGCGGATTTTACGAAAAATGCGGATTTAAAGCGGCAGGCTTTTGCGCATACTGCAATATTTAATTAAAAAGGTGAAAAACTAAAAATGTCTTTTTTCAAATTCTCAGAAGAAATAAAAGCTCTCGATCTTAAAGCCCTCGAAATTACCAAAGAAAGCTTTAAAAAAATCGAAGAAATATCCGAATATAATTCTCAAAAGGTACTCAAAGCATTTACCGATAACTGCGTGAGCGAGCCAGATCTCGGGATCAGCACGGGTTACGGTTACGGCGATCAGGGCAGAGATAAGCTCGATAAAATTTTAAGCGCCTGCTTCGGCACGGAAGACGCGCTTATCCGCCACAGCTTTGCCAGCGGAACGCACACTTTAAGCGTGGCGCTTTTCGGAATTTTAAGACCCGGAGATAAGGTGCTCTGCGTTACAGGCAGACCTTACGATACAATTATCGGAGTTTTCGGGATCGATGAAAAGACCGACGGCTCGCTTGCCGATTTCGGCATAGGCTATTCTCAGGTGGACTTAAAAAACGGCAGACCGGATATCGAAGCTATAAAAAAGGCATTAAATGCCGATGATTATAAAATGGCATATATACAAAGATCACGCGGATACTCTTTAAGACCGAGTCTCAGCATTGCGGATATCAAAGAGATATGCGACGCCGTAAGGTCAGTAAAAAAAGACACCGTGATAATGGTGGATAACTGCTACGGCGAATTTGTGGAAAAAGAAGAGCCCTGCTCTGCCGGTGCTGACCTCTTTGCAGGCTCGCTTATCAAAAATGCGGGCGGAGGAATTGCAAGGAGCGGCGGATATATCGCGGGAAAAGCAAAGTATATCGAAATGTGCGCCGCAAGAATGACCTGTGCGGGAGTAGGCAGAGAAGTAGGAGCGAGCCTCGGCAATAACAGGGAGCTTTATATGGGGCTTTTCGCAGCTCCGCACACAGTCGGCGAGGCGCTTAAAACCGCTGTATATGCCTCGGCGGTGTTTGAAGAGCTGGGATTTGAGGTATCTCCGAGAAGCTTTGATAAAAGGCACGATATTATTCAGAGTATCACCCTTAAAAGCAGAGAGCTTTTGATAGATTTCTGCCGCGGAATTCAAAAGGGCTCGCCTATCGATTCATTCGCGGTGCCCGAGCCCGCGCCTATGCCGGGATATACAGACGAGGTTATAATGGCGGCAGGCGCTTTCACTTTAGGCGCCTCTATCGAGCTTTCGGCGGACGGACCGCTGAGAGAGCCGTATGCCGTGTGGCTGCAGGGAGGGCTTAACTTCCATACAGCAAAGATCGGAATTTTATATGCGGCAGAAAATGTTTTAAACTCCAAAGGAGAATAAATTTTATGAATACTATTTTCCCCGGCGAGGTCTATGATATTATCCCCACTCCCACGGGTATAGTTTTTTCCTATTGCAAGGAAAAAACAAAGGAAAACATAATAATCGGATATAAGATGATAACTTTTGAAACAGGCGTTATGGTCGATATTGCGAAAAACGTTTATCTTATGTCAAAATTCGGGAGCAACTATGCCGCCGCTTCAAATCTTTGCGCGAACTATATCACCGCAAAAACAATTTTGCTGCCTCAAAGCAAGGTATTTGTATGCTCCGCTAAGGGCGACGCTTATATAGTCGACAGCTCGGGGCAGACCGTGTGGAACGGAAGATTTATCTATAAGGATACCGCTCCGTCGGATATAGCGGTGTTTGAAGATTCGTTTGTAGCGGCATTTAAAAAGTATAACGCGCTTATAAAATTCAATATGAATACTTTCCGCGAGGAGCTGAGAATCGGCGGTCAGGTTTCGCCGTTTAACAGACCGAACAGTATATTTATAGAAAATTCTTCTGCTTTTGTCGCGTCTACGGGCGATAAAAGGATAATAAAAATAGACCTTAAAAATTTCGAAAATGAAATTTATCTTAGAACAAAAGAGCCCGTTTATTCCTATACAAAGGTTAAAGATTACGAATTTTTACTGCTTAAATCGGGACTTTATATGCTGTAAAACACAAAAGGAGCAAAAAAATGTTTGAAAGAATGCTGTATTTAAAAAGCTTTGACGAAGTCAAAAAATTCTCGGCTTTTGCCTCGGAAAAGGATTATGATATCGAGCTTGTTTCGGGCAAGTATGTTATAAATGCAAAATCCATAATGGGAATTTTCAGTCTTGATTTAACTAAGCCCGTCAAAATGGTCGCTCACAGCAACAAGGCGGCTGAGCTTACCCGCCAGACCGAAGAATTTGCTTACGATATAAAGGAAAAAATCAGATAATGGATTATATCGCACTTCGAAAAAAAATAATCGAAAAAGAATTCGGCGGAATGAACGACAGGCAGTTTGAGGCTGTGACAACGGTAAACGGTCCGCTTTTGGTTTTAGCGGGCGCCGGCAGCGGGAAAACGACCGTGCTTGTAAACCGCATAGCATACCTTGTTAAATACGGAAATGCTTATTTAAGCAAAGAAATTCAGGAACACACCGAAGACGATTTAAAGGAAGCCTGCGCCTATATAGAAGATAAGCTTGATTTTATCGATAACCCCGCATTTAAAGTTGACGCTCCGAGGCCTTATGAGATTTTAGCCATAACCTTTACAAATAAAGCAGCCGACGAATTAAAAGAGCGCATAAGCGCTAAACTCGGAATTGAAAATTCGGGAGTATGGGCAGGAACTTTCCACAGGATATGCGGTCAGATATTAAGATACAATGCCGAAAGAATAGGCTATAATTCGCATTTTACTATCTATGATTCCGACGATCAGAAAGCCGCTATGAAAACAATACTCAAAAAAGGCGAGATCGATGAAAAGCTGATACCGATAAAAAGTGCTCTTTCCTTTATTTCGCACTGCAAGGATTCTTTAATCTCTGCCGACGAGGCTTTAAGCGAGGCAGGTAACGATCCGCGAAAAAAAATACTCTGCGAGCTTTATAAAGAATATCAAAAACAGCTTAAATCCTCAAACGCAATGGATTTTGACGATATGATAGTAAATACCGTTAATCTATTTGAGAATTCTCCCGATATTCTCGATTTTTATGCGGGAAGATTTAAGTATGTAATGGTAGACGAATATCAGGATACCAACTTTGCGCAGTACAGACTTATAAGCCTTATTTCTTCCAAACATAAAAACCTCTGCGTTGTCGGCGATGATGACCAGAGCATTTATAGGTTCAGAGGAGCGACCATTGAAAACATCCTCAATTTTGAGGACGAATTTGATAATGCAAAAACCATTCGCTTAGAGCAGAATTACCGCTCCACCTCAAACATATTAGACGCCGCAAACGAGGTGATCTCCCACAACCGTGCGAGAAAAGGCAAAAATCTCTGGACCGATTCAGGGAGCGGCGAGAAGATAACCGTGCGCACCTGCTTTGACGACAGAAGCGAAGCGGAGTATGTAACAGACGAAATACTTAAAAATGTGAAAAACGGCGACCTCTTTTCCGAAAACGCCGTGCTTTACAGAATGAACGCGCAGTCTGCTTCTATTGAACAGAGATTTATAAGGTCCGGAATTGCGTATACTATAATCGGCTCAAGGAAATTCTTTGAAAGAAAAGAAATAAAGGATATTTTAGCCTATCTTGCCGTGATAAACAATCATAATGACGCGGTAAGGCTTAAAAGAATTATAAATGTGCCTAAGCGCGGAATAGGATTGACGACGATAAATTCAGCCGCCGAAATTTCTGATAGCACAAATATTTCTCTTTTTGAAGTTTTTAAAAATTCGCACGAGTTCGCAAAAATTTCACGCGCTTCGCAAAAGCTCTCGGAATTCTGCGAGATGATAGATAATTTCACAGCCGACGCCGAAAATTTAACCGTTGCGGAGCTTACGATAAAGGTTATCGAGCAAACGGGTTACAGGGACTCTCTTTTATCCGATCCCGACGATCATTCTTCAGACAGAATTCAGAACTTAGAGGAACTTGTAAATACCATCAGGCAGTTTGACGAGGAGCACCCGGGAGCCTCGCTGTCGGATTATCTTGAAGATATCGCACTTCTTACGGATACCGATAATATGGAGTCCGACTCAAACAAGGTGGTTTTAATGACCGTTCATTCCGCAAAGGGACTTGAATTTAAAAATGTGTTTCTTATAGGAATGGAAGAGGGAATTTTCCCGGGGAATATGTCAATTTTAGGCGGAGAGGCTGAAATTGAAGAAGAAAGGCGCTTAGCATACGTTGCGATAACAAGAGCCAAGAAAAAACTTGTTATCACCCACACCGTGCAAAGATATATGTATGCCTCCACGCAAAGAAACCTCCCCTCAAGATTTTTAGACGAAATTCCCGATCTTCTCTGCGAAAAATCAGCCGAAGAAAGAAGCTTTTTTAATTCCTATTCCGCTGGCGGCGGATATTCGGTGCAAAGAAGTTCCTCCGCTTTCGGCAATCCAGACGCGGGCTTTGCCGGTGGCTACAAATCAAAAACCTCTTTAAAAAATTCACTTCCGAAAACGCAGGCGCCCGCAAATAAAAACCCCGTCGACTGCTATAAGGTCGGGCAGACGGTCGAGCATTCCGCTTTCGGAACAGGCATTATCTCCGCTATAGTCCCCACCGCGACAGACGCTATGCTTACCATCGAGTTTGAAAAGGTGGGTACTAAAAAAATTATGGCGGGTTATGCAAAATTAAAAATTCTTTAATTCTTTTTTAACAATATTTTCGTATAATATTTTTAATGATAAATTTGAAAGGAGCAATCTTATGGCCTCAAGCGCTTCGGTAAGATCAAATGCGCGGCTCGCTTTAAATGGCAGATATTTAAAATGCACCGCGGCATCTCTCTCCTTAGTCTTCACGCAGATAATAATTCTTATGATCTGCAGTGCGGTTTCGGTTATGGGAAACAGTGTTGCCGTGTGGATAGTAAGGCTTTTATTTCACCTGTTTTTATCCTTTCCGCTTTTCCTCGGCACCGTGAGATATTTTAAAAGGCTGATTTTCGGAATTGAAGACGCGGTCATAGATGTTTTTTACTATTTTTCCGATATAAAACTCTATAAAAAAGCTCTTAAATTCACTTTTTCATTTTTTGTAAACCTTGCCTTAAAGGCGCTTATTAGCTTTTTGCCCGCAATAATAGTGAGAATTCTCACCAGATCCTATTTCTATGAATTTTTTGATCTTAAAGTGCCGCAGATCGCGGCAAATCTCTGGGCAGCAGGAAATATATTCGTGTTTATAGGCTCGGTTTGTTTCCTTATTTTGGCATTAAAGCTTTATCTTGCGCCGTTTTTATTCGTTGCGGATGAAAATATGTGCCCGGGAGAATGTATAACAGTTTCTGTAATCATTTCAAGAATATCATTTTCATCATTTGTTTTTCTACTATTTAGTTTATCATTTTATATAATCATTTCGCTGTTTTTTGTTCCGCTCGTTTTCACCGCGCCGTTTTTCTTTGCTTGCTATGCGGTTCATTCAAGATACGCGATCTCACAGTATAACGGGCATATAGACGCGGATATTCATAGCTGTCACTGTTATGAAGCAAATATATAAAAAAGCTTGCGGGAGAGAAAAAATGGCAGGAAAAATAATCACTAAAATTTTATATGTTCTCACGGCAGTAATTACAATATTTAATCTTATCGCAGGGGTAAAGGAAAGCCTTTTCTTTGATATAGACAGACTCCCCGAGGGAAAACTCGTAAGCTCAAGCGTTTCGCCGGATGAAAAGAGAATTCTTAATATCTATTCGGTAAGCAATTCGGTCGGCAGCGCTGTAAGAGGCGAAATTGTTTATAAAAACGAGAAAAAGAATATCTTTTGGCAGACCGGCATTACCACTGCCGACTCTTATTGGATCAATGATAAGGGAGTCAGTATCAACGGCGTGGGACTCAATGTGGTAAACGAGGATACCTATGATTCCAGAAGAGGAACTTCTCTCTTCCAGGAGGGCAACCTCGGAGGCGAGGCGGCTCCCGAAAATATTGCGGGGTTAAACAAGCAGAATGGTTAAAAATGAAATAATAAACCTTAAAATTTCGGCTTATTCCTCTTCGGGCGACGGTATCGGCAGAACTGACGACAGCTTTGCCGTGTTTGTCCCTAAAGTCGCTTTAGGCGATGAGATAACGGCTAAAATTCTTAAGGTTAAAAAAAACTATGCTTTCGCAAGATGCGAAAGCATAATAAATGCGGGCCCCGACAGGGAAGAAAACGACTGCGAATTTTTCTCAAAATGCGGCGGCTGCAAGCTTAGGCATATAAGCTATGAAGCAGAGCTAAAGCTAAAAGAGGAAACTGTGCGGTCAAATCTTAAAAAAATAGCTAAAATCGATATGCCCCCTGAAAAAATAACCGCTTTAAATCCTTTAAGATACAGAAATAAAGCTGTATATCCTATAGACAGCTCAGGGAAAACGGGTCTTTATGCCCCGAATTCCCATAGAGTTATTCCGATTTCAGACTGCAAAATAGAAAATGAGCAGAATTTTAAAATTTGCAAAGCTTTTGAAAATTGGATAAGCGATTTTAAAGTCCCCGTGTTTGATGAAACTTCGGGCAAAGGAATTATAAGGCGGCTTTGCATAAGGCACGCAAATGCCACAAACGAAATAATGGTGGGAATAGTTGCCGCAAAGGAAAATTTTGCGGGAATTGATAATCTTCCCCTTTATCTTAAAAATTCAGGCCTTAATATCAAGACAGTGGTATTAAACATAAATAAAAAACTTGACAATGTTATCTTTTCGGATAAGACTGTTATACTTTCGGGCGACGGTTACATAACCGATATTCTCTGCGGAGTAAAATTAAGAATTTCGCTTAAAACCTTTTATCAGGTTAATTCCCCTATGGCGGAGCTTTTATATAAAAAAGCCGCCGTTTTAGGCGAAATCGAGAATAAAACCGTGCTCGATCTTTACTGCGGAGCTGGCTCTATCGGCTTATCAATGGCAAAAAAAGCAAAAAAAATAATCGGGGTGGAAATTGTCCCCGAAGCGGTTATTGACGCGAAGTTCAATGCTTTAGCTAATGGCTTTTCAAATGCCGAATTCATCTGTGCCGACGCGGCAAAAGCCGCAAAAATGCTATATGATAAAAATTTAAAGCCCGATGTTGTAATAGTCGATCCGCCGAGAAAAGGCTGTGACAGGGCGCTTATAGATACTATCTGCAAGGATTTTTCACCCGAAAGAACGGTATATGTTTCTTGCGACAGCGCAACTCTTGCACGAGATGCGGAGATTTTTGCGGAATATTCATATTCGCTTAAGTCTTACGCGCCTTTTGACCTTTTCCCCCGCACCTCACATGTGGAGACGGTATGTTTATTGTCCAAACTTAATGCAAAGCAACATATCGAGGTAG
>URFG01000017.1 GCA_900547095.1 uncultured Oscillospiraceae bacterium | reverse complement strand
GCTGAAGATACTTGGCGGGCAGCTGCCCGGGAAAATAAGTAGATGCCAACATTTTGCCTTAATAGCTCAGTCGGTAGAGCACTCGGCTGTTAACCGAGTTGTCGTAGGTTCGAGTCCTACTTGAGGCGCCAAACGAAAATCCGTTCTCATAAGAGGGCGGATTTTCGTTTGTATTATTCATTTTTCAATATTCATCATTCATTATTCATTAAGCGAGAACGGATTTTCAAATGAATAATGAAAATGTAAGGCGCTTACGCTGATGAATAATGAATAATTTGGCTTTCGCCTCGCAGTTTGCCCTCATATACGATACCAACCACAAAATCATCTTCAATTTACAATGCCACAACTATCGATTGTAAAAAATACAACCGTAGATTTGTTGACGATTGGAAATTGATAATGTATAATATTTGCATATTGTTTTGGAGGTGCCTTTATGACCATAGGAAAATCAATAAATAAACTCAGAACAAATGCAAATATGTCTCAGGAGCAGTTTGCCGATTTATTTAGTGTCTCACAGCAGTCGGTTCAAAAATGGGAAACAGATGCGGCAACACCCGAAATCAGCAAACTTGTGAGCATTGCAAAATATTTCGGCGTGTCATTAGATGCGCTTATATTAGGTAACGGTAACAGAATTGTAGAGGAGCTTAAAAGCACGAAGGAAATTAAGCCTCAGTATCAGAATATAGAAGACGGTGAATTCTATTCATCCAATATTCATAACGAATATCGGCAGTCTCTTGAAGAAGGCTTGGATATTGAGGAATACAGCAACCTTTTTAAAGCAGTTTCGCAGCTGCCGAAAAATGAAATCAAAAAGAAAATGGGAGATATTTTATTTTCGGTAATATCAGGTGCAAAACAAAGAAAGGATTATAAATATACCGAACCGTCGGACCTTGATTCCATAAAGGAATTGCGTGCGCCTTACAGTTATAATTGCTCAGGGATAAAAAATACCGAGAAAAAAATCAAGGGCGCTTGGTTTGGCAGAATTTGCGGCTGTATGCTCGGAAAGTCAATCGAAGGTATCAAGACAGATGAGCTTATTCCGTTTTTGAAAGAAACCGATAACTATCCGATGCACAGATATATTCACAAAAGTGAATTAAGTAATGAGATTATAAATAAATATAAATATCCTTTTGCTTCAAGAGCATATGCCGATGAAATAGACGGAATGCCTATTGATGACGATACAAATTATACGGTACTCGCACAGGTGTTAATTGAAAAATACGGAAAGGATTTTACACCTTACGATGTTTCAAGAGTATGGCTTGACTACCAGCCTAAAAGCGCCTACTGGACTGCTGAACGTGTGGCTTATTGTAATTTTATAAAAGGTTATGTTCCGCCTGAATCCGCAATATATAAAAACCCGTTCCGCGAATGGATCGGAGCTCAAATAAGAGCAGATTATTTCGGCTATATAAATCCCGGAAATCCTGAGTTTGCGGCGGAAATGGCGTGGCGCGACGCTTCAATTTCGCATACTAAAAACGGAATTTATGGCGAAATGTTCGTTGCGGCTATGCTTGCAGTGGCAGCTGAAACTGACAGTTTTGAGGATATAATTAAGGGCGGTCTTGCCCAGATACCGTGTACCTCAAGACTATACGAATCGGTTGTGGAAGTACTGAACGGGTTTAAAAACGGAGTTGGTCAGAAAGAAGCGTTTGAAAAGATTCACAAAAAATATGATGAATATACGGATCATGGTTGGTGTCATACAATTTCAAACGCTATGATTGTAACGGCGGCTTTGCTATATGGCAATGGCGATTACGGCAAATCAATTTGTATGGCGGTGGAAACAGGCTTTGACACCGACTGCAACGGCGCTACTGTCGGCTCAATAATAGGAATGGCAAAAGGAATAGACAATATCCCCGAGTATTGGACTAAACCGATAAACGATACCTTGCATACCTCAATATTCAGAGTCGGAACGGTTAAAATTTCCGACCGTGTGCAATTAACGTTTAAGCATATTAACATTTAGGCTGACGAAAAATGAAAATATATAATCTTGGCTCTCTTAATATTGACTATGTTTATTCCGTGGAGCATTTTGTCTCGGCAGGGGAAACCCTGCCGTCTGATGTTATGGAGGTTTTTCCGGGCGGAAAGGGACTGAATCAGTCTGTCGCTTTAGCACGCGCAGGAGCAAAGGTTATTCACGGCGGACTTATAGGTGACGGCGGTGATTTTTTAACAGAAAAAATGGCTTTGTCAGGTGTAGACGTAAGCCGAATCAAAAGAACAGACGGAAGCAACGGACACGCAATTATACAGGTCAATAGGGACGGACAAAACTGTATTCTGCTTCACGCCGGTTCAAATTATCAGATTGACAGAAAGTATATCGAGAATTTTTTGGCAGACTCAGAGGAAAACGACATTCTTTTACTTCAAAATGAGATAAGCTCTCTTGAAGAGGCTTTTGAAATTGCCGAGAAAAAGAAATTACGCATAGCCTTTAATCCGTCGCCTTTTAAGGAGGATATAAAGCTACTGCCGCTCAAATGCGTAAAATGGTTTTTCTGCAACGAGATAGAGGGTGAGGCTCTTTTCGGCAGCGGCGACCCTGAAACTATGAAAGTGAATTTTCTTAAAATGTATCCCGAAAGCGTGCTGATTTTAACCCTCGGAAGCCGCGGCAGTATGTATATAAGTACGGAAAAATCATTCTTTCAGCCTGCGCTTAAGGTTAAGACAGTTGATACAACCGCCGCAGGCGACACCTTTACGGGCTACTTTATAAGCTCGGTAAGCAGAGTAGAGAGTGCAGAATACGCAATGGAAATTGCAACGAAGGCGGCTTCGGTTACCGTATCGAGAAAAGGCGCATCCGACTCAATACCGTACTATTATGACCTTGACGCATAATATTTAATGATTGGTTGTTGAAAAATGAATATTTTGGTTTTGATATAGGCGGCACAAAATGCGCCGTAATAATCGCTCTTTGTGACGGAGAAGAAATTAAGCTTTTAAAAAAGGATAAATGCCCGACAGAGCGGGGAATTACTCCTGCTGAAATGATAAACAGGCTTATTGCAATGGCAGACGGTATTTTGGATTGCAATCCTGACGCTGTGGGTATTTCCTGAGGCGGACCGCTTGACTCTAAAAAAGGCGTTATTATGAGTCCGCCAAATCTCCCGGGGTGGGATAATGTAGAGATTGTAAAGCAGATAGAAGCGCATTACGGAGTGCCCGCGCACCTGCAGAACGACGCGAATGCCTGTGCCGTTGCCGAGTGGAAATTCGGGTACGGGCAGCGGCAGAAGCTATGGCGAATACCGTATAAGAAGCGCATGCGCGGCGGCTCTTACATGCCAATACCCTTGGACGGAAAAAGAAACCTTTTGCGATACCGAGGAAAAGGTTGATTTCATAAAGAAGTATACCGAGGAGTATTTAAAGGTCAGACCGTATTTTTCAGAGGACTTTTATCCTCTGACCGAACTCAGCGAAAAGCCTGACGTATGGTGCGCTATGCAGTTTAACCGACCGGGGCAGAACGACGGTATAATTGAGGTGTTCAGGCGCGAAAATGCGTCCTATGAAACTGCATCGGAAATTGTTTTGAACAATAGTTGGTCAGGATCTACAATTTGTAATACAGGATATAATGGAGACTGCTCAAAATCTTCTTCCTTTATATTCAGACTTACAAAACTTATTGATGAAGGTTTTTTCAGCAAAAACAAAATCGACAGAGTTTTTATTTTTGGTGCTACAAACGATTCATGGACAGGAAATACTGCGGGCAAATTGATTTTTGATAAATGGGCCGAGGATGATTTGAAATTGGTATTGCCGGGGATTAGTTATTTTATTAAAAAACTTCTTGAAGTAGTGCCACAAGAAAACATTTGCTTCATAGTAAATACAAACTTAAGGGAAGAGATTAGGGAAGGTATACTAAAAATTTGTGACCACTATAATGTTAATTATATAACTCTTTCCGATATCGAAAAGATTGAAGGTCATCCTACATATCAGGGAATGATTAGTATTAAAAATCAGGTTATTTCAAATTTGAATAGACCGTGTAATTGATTCCAATAATTGAAAATAACGGTTTTAAGGCATTTTTAATTTGTGCGATTAAGTTCAAACTTCCCATAACTGTGCGACTAAAAAGCACAAAGCCTGAAAACCCTTGATATTTCAAGGGTTTTCTTGCGTTTATGGGGCAAAAATCAAAATGCAGTTTTAGGGCACAAAATTCAATAATATGTTCGACCAAAGGGACTTGAACTGGGGATATGAAATTTTCCGGATTTAAAGTCCCTTTTTTCATTTCCGCAACTTAACTATCTGCGCAATATGGAGGAAACACGCCAAAAAATCAAAACCGCCATAGACGAACAGGATGCTTTAACCGATGAGCTTTCCGCCGCGATAGACGGAGCGAAAACTCTGACCGAGCTTGACGATTTATACCGTCCCTACAAGAAAAACCGCAAAAGAAAAAGGTCTTGAGCCGTTAGCGGAGGAAATTTACAGACAGGCGCCCGACTGCAAACCTCCTATGATGCTTGCGGCAGAATATATAAACACCGAAAAAGGGGTTGAAACAGCAGAAGAAGCGCTTACGGGAGCTATGGATATAATTGCCGAAAAAAATTTCCGACGACGCCGACATACGTAAACGTATGAGATTTGTTTGCCTTGCGCACGGTATACTTACTGTCAAGGCAATCACGGAGGATATCGGCGTTTACGAAATGTATAAGGATTACAGCGAACCGCTCTCCAAAATACCCGACCACAGAATACTTGCCGTGAACAGAGGCGAAAAGGAGGGCATACTTAAGGTCTCGGTGGATAAGGATAATGTCAAGGTTTTTGAAAAAAGTTCTTGACAAAATCGAATTTGCGTGTATACTAAAATAGTAATCATTTCTGATTTAGGTGGTTCAATGAAAAATTATTCACGGCAGCGTGAAACAATCTTACAGGTTTTGTATTCAACCGATACACACCCCACGGCATCTGCCGTTTATAACGAGGTACGCAAGGTTATTCCGAATATAAGTCTCGGAACGGTCTACCGTAACCTTGCGGCTCTAAGCGAAGAAGGCGTTATACTTTCCTTATCTGTCGGCGACGGATATGAACACTTTGACGGAAACAGCGCTCCGCACGCGCATCTGCATTGCAAACGCTGCGGGAAAATTTATGACGCTCCGTTAAAGCAGGATATTCTGTCGGGAACGGCAAATGAAAACGACTTCTCAAGCGAAACAACGGTATATATCGTGTACGGTGTGTGCAGTAAATGCAGAGCTGATTAAAATCAATTTACGGAGGAATTAAAAATGAAAAAATTTGTATGTCTTGTTTGCGGTTATGTTTATGAAGGCGAATCTGCGCCGGAGGAATGTCCTATATGCCACGCTCCGGCATCTAAATTCGCTGAACAGTCTGCGGAAAAAACATGGGCTGCCGAGCATGTTGTGGGAATAGCCAAGGACGCAGATCAGAGAATAATCGACGGTCTTCGTGAAAACTTCAACGGCGAATGTACGGAAGTGGGTATGTATCTTGCAATGGCAAGAGTAGCTCATAGAGAGGGCTATCCCGAAATCGGTATGTACTGGGAAAAAGCAGCTTTTGAAGAGGCCGAACATGCCGCTAAGTTTGCGGAGCTTTTGGGCGAGGTCGTAACCGACAGCACCAAGAAAAACCTTGAAATGCGTGCAGACGCCGAAAACGGCGCTACAAAGGGCAAGTTTGAACTTGCGAAGCTTGCTAAGGAACTTAATCTTGACGCTATCCATGATACCGTTCATGAAATGGCAAGAGATGAAGCCCGCCACGGCAGAGCTTTTGAGGGTCTTTTAAAGAGATATTTCGGTTAATGTACAGGGGTAATATATGATGGAAAACTATACAATATGTAATTGTAAAAAAGTAACCTATGCAGATGTTGAAAATGCACTTCACCGTGAAGTAAAATTTGAGGATGTGGAAAAAGCTTTTGAAGATGTTCAAAGGATCACAAAATGTTCGACCGGATGCGGTGGTTGCCATGACAAAATTATGGATACAATATCTAAGATAATGAGCAAGTAATCAAAAATAAAAGAGGTTTTTTACTATGAAAAAATACGAATGTCCCTGCGGATATGTTTATGACCCTGTTGTCGGTGATCCTGATAACGGAATCGCACCCGGAACATCATGGGAAGATGTTCCTGAAGATTGGGTATGTCCGATATGTGGTTTAAGTAAAGACGCATTTACAGAAGAATAATCAAACTATAAGAAACGGCTTTTACCGCGTAAACCGCGGCAAAAGCCATTTTTTTATTGAACATAATCCCGCTTTATGGTAAACTTAGGCAAGGTGATGAAATGGATATTATAAAAACGCTTACGGAGGAATTTTCCTTAAAACCGTTTCAGGTTGAAAATACCGTAAAGCTTATAGACGACGGCAATACCATACCGTTTATTGCGCGTTACCGCAAGGAGGCTACCGGCTCGCTTGACGATCAGGTTTTGCGCTCCCTTTACGAGCGGCTTACCCTGCTCCTCCACAGGGATTCCAACTCACGACATATATTCAGACCGTAATTTCTTTATTACATATGCCAATAGCAAATTTAACGACTTTGTTAACAATAATTATCTATCTAATGGTTGGAAAATTGTTGATATGAAGCTTTCAGGCGACGGCGACGGTGCGTGTATGTGTGCGCTTTTAATAGAAAAAGAAATATTTGAAGATTAAATAGGGAAAATCCTCGGTTTTCAGAGCCCTTTAATTCGTGCCGTTAAGTTCAAAACACCCAAGATAAAAAAATCGCCATCTTCGAAATTCTCGAAGATGGCGATTTTTTTGTTTTTTAATTATTTGGCAATAGTACTTGACAAATTGGCAAGAATGTGACATGATGTATTTAGTCAGTAAAGGAGGTACTATATATGGGAAAGGAATTAGGTCAAAGAATCTTAAGTGCTATACGAATAAGAGGCATTTCTCAAAAAGAGTTAGCGGAAACGATCGGGGTTACCGAGGGAGTTATTTCAAGATATGTATCCGGTGAACGTGACCCTAAACCTGAAATGATTGCGAATATAGCCACTGCATTGCATACTACATCAGATTATTTGCTTGGCATTGAAAAGGATGATTTTGATTATCCGAGAGTTCGCAGGTTGATTGCTCGAAATGCATCATCTATGACGGAGTTGGAAAAGAAAGAACTTATCAATGCTTTGTTTGGGGCGGAATAACAAGTGGGAATATCTTTATCTCATCGTAGATATGAAGAAATAAAAAGAATAATAGTTGATTTATTTGTCAAGTACGATGTGACTTGCGTACCGGTAAACGGATTTGAGTTGGCTACAAAAATGGGTATTAAAATTATTCCGTATTCCGCTATTCCTTTTACAAAGAGATATTTGCTTTTCAAAAAAAGCGAAGATGGATTTTGTGCAGAGAAAACAATTGGAGAATGGTATATCTACTATAATGATGAAATGGATTACGGTCGCGTAAATAATACTATTATGCATGAAATCGGCCACATTGTTTTAGATCATAGCGAAGATAGTGAACTTGCCGAAAAAGAGGTGCGGTTCTTCGCAAAATATGCGCTTGTACCACCTGTTCTTGTGCACAAGTTAAAGCTGAATGATCCATATGATATAGCTGATGTTTTTGATGTGAGCTTTGAGGCTGCTTGTTATGCGTTGTCTTACTACAGGAAATGGCTCCAATATGGCTCTAATGATTATACAGATTATAAAGTCAAGTTGCTTCATTTATTCGAAATAGCGTAAAGGATGGCGATGTAAATTGATTGTAAAAAATAAAAAGCACATCAATAAACTGTTGGCGCAGTGAATTGATATGCTTCTCGGCAGAATATGCTATTACATATTCCTTTTGGGTACGAATATGATAGCATATTTCTGTCTCTTTGTCAATCCGTTCGGGCGAAAAATTTTGCCTGCCCGGATCGGTTTCTGCTTTGGGCAAGCAGAGAAAGGGACATAAATATGTCTAAAGAAAACAGCACCCGCAATGGGTGCAAGGATGTTTTTCACGCATTTTTGGTAAAAAATGCGCAGTTTGATACCGAACTTGAAATCCCGTGTATAAAACCGGAAAGCTGTATTCCGCAAAAACTGATTCCATTTTCAAAGGCAGTTGGCGGCACGGATTATAATTGCTTCGTTCACTTCTATGAGGACGATGCAAACTTTGAAAGATTATGGAACAATCCACAGAAGTATCTGCCAGTCCTACATAAATACAAGGGCGTTATCACGCCGGATTTCAGTCTGTATCGTGATATGCCGCTTGTAATGCAGCAGTGGAATACATACCGAAGCCGAGCGATCGGTCATTGGTTGCAGGAAAATGGTATCCCGATAATACCGAATGTTCGGTGGGGAGATGAACGAACCTACGACCTATGCTGTGCGGGCGTACCGAGAAACAGCACCATCGCCGTCGGTTCTCACGGCTGTATCAAGCTTTTGCAGGAACGACCATATTTTATAAACGGTCTTGACTTTGCAGTGCGAAAACTTCGCCCGAAAATTGTCATTGTTTACGGAACGGCGCCAGGGTATATCTTTGATAAATACCGAGAGCAAGGCATAGAAATCATGCAATTTGATAGCGTCTATATGGCTACTCACCGTAAGACGGTGAGTGCCTAATGGGAGCGGGATTTCACGGTGGGTTTGGGACCGGAACAAAAGGCGGTCGTACCATTTATAGCGGCACTTCAAAATCGTCGGCACTGAGTTCGGTCTCCTCGCTACCAAATGAGATTCAAGGTAGTGTCAAGTCGTTTTTTAAGGGTGGTTCAAATCATTACAATAGTTTTTCCGTCGAAAAACTCAACAATGGACAATATCAAATTAAAATGGAGAACCCGGGGAGAGTGCCGGGATCAAAAGCTATATATTATAAAATTGTTGATTCCACAGGGAAAACACTTCGTGTTTTTTATAAAGAAACCTATGATCCCAGCGGTAATTTAGTACATGTAAAGGAGAAATAATCATGGAAAAGTATCTTAGTTTATTTTGCCATTTTGAGATTAGCAAATCTCAACTTCAAAAGGAGATAGGAGAAGATCTTCATAATATCGAATGCAAAAAAGCATATTCTATTAAATGCAGTGACATAGTAAATGCGATTCAACTCCTTCAGAATGGTACGATTGATATATCTACTTTGGTAGAGTGGGTAAATGTTGTCTGGTTTACAGAACTGTTTGTATTTGATGATAATGAGACTGACAGCATCGTCAGCGTGTTGGAAATTTTGGAAACAATGGATGAAGAGGGCGTTGTTATCTCGGAAAATGAGTTTTCAAATATGATAACGGCGCTAACATCAAATACAGAATATATTCCGGTAAATTAACTATACAAGAATCAAAAAGAAGGAAGTGAGAAAATGGCCTATACCAAACAAGTACGAGAATATTGCCTGAAAAATCAAGGTGCGGTTTTGGATGTATCACTTGTGAAAGACGGTGAATTTTCCGAGATTCCGTATAAGACGCTTTTGAAAATTCTTAACCGTTTGGAAGAAGAAAAACTGATTTTCGGTATTTCAAAAGGCGTATATGCTATCGGGAAACTAAATGTTCAAGACGAGCCGGACATCGTGCGTGAATATACCGAAAACGGAAAAGGGATGGTTGTCGGCGGTATCTTGTATCAAGGTATGGGCTTGTCTTCCTATCATCCGCTTGTTACTGAAATCTATACCAATGCCATGACATCGGAACATAAGAATATCGGCAGATTCCATTTAACAAGAGTGAATCTGGAGTTTACGGACAGCATTGTCAATTTGATTGTGCTTCTCGAATTGATTCGGGACGGCTATAATATCAAAGGTTCGAATTATTTTACGCTGAATGCAACTATTGATGATCTGCTTTCCTGCTATTCGGATAACTTGTTTGAAAAGATTATTTCGGAAATTCACTATCCGTATGCGATGGCACATTCACTTCACAAAAATCTTGAGGAAAAGCATATTCCGAATAACTGCCTTGAAATTTTTGAGAAAATTGAAGGGCAAAAATAATTGTGCTATTTCGTAGCTGTAAGACGGGTGAATCATTGTGACATTTGGCAACTCTTTGAAATTGAATAGTTTTACGGACAATCACAATTTTTAAGCAAAATATCTGTTGTGCTATTACGGTGTATAGGGTCACATGAATGACATCCCAAATCTGAACTGTTAAGGTTCGATTAGGATGTCATTTTTCTTTTATAAACCCAGTAAGGAACGGCATTTGCGGCCGTTCTTTATTTATTACTCGCAATATCTTTTTTCAATAAACCCGGTTTTGCGAAATTTTCCCGGTGTGACTTCGCGCTTTTTCTTAAATATGTTGCAAAAATAGTGTTCGTCGGTAAATTTCAGCATATCTGAAATTTCCTTTACCGAAAGACCCGAATTTTTAAGAAGATTTTCCGCCGTCTTCATTTTTTGTTCGAGAATATAAGAATATACCGTTTCACCGTACTCCGCTTTGAATATTCGTCCGAGTTGTGAAACCGAAAATCCCGCATTGCTTGCAACCGATTCAGCGGTCAGCTTTTCGTATATATTACCGTCGATATAGCTTTTAATTTTCTCTGCGGCACTTTCGGTATTATCCTTTGTATTTGCCGCAAGCTGCTGTACTATACGGTGGAAAATAATTGCGCCGTTTTTATTAATATCTCCAACATCGCTGTTTTCGCTGCAGTAATCGAAAAATTCATCAAAAAGTGTGTCGATAGAGGCGTTGTGAAAACAAACCGTATTTTCAATTCCGTAAGAAGAAAGCAGTTTTTTACAAAGCGTACCCGAAACATTAAACCATTTCTTTGTCCAAGGGTTGGTCTTGTCGGAATAATATCTATGCTCCTTGCCTGCGGGAAGAATATATGCGTCACCCTTTTCAATATGATACTCTTTTCCGCCGCATATAACCGTTCCTTCACCGTCAGAAACATACTCCACCACAAATAAATCAGAGCATTTGCGGTAAACTTTATAATTCGGATCGGGATAGGTTATTCCTGCAAGACTAACCTCAAAAGCGGCGGTTTTATTTCCGTTACCTGCAGAAAGAAAAAATATTTTTTCCATACGCTTAAAATCCTCACATTTATGCTTAAAAAATATATTTAATTATCCTAATAATAATGATATTATACAATAAAAAGCATTATAATGCAATAAAAGGAGTAAACAGTATGGAAAAAAATTTATTCCCCCGTCCCGAACATCCTCAACCGATGTTCAAAAGAGATAACTGGCAAAATCTTAACGGAGAATGGCTTTTTGAATTTGATTTCGGTACATCAGGCGCAGAACGCAGACTTTTTAAGCCCGAAAGTGCTGAAGAGTACACCAAAAAAATTAAGGTTCCTTTCTGCCCTGAAAGCGAACTTTCGGGAATCGGGTATAAAGATTTTATTCCCGCAGTTTGGTATAAGCGGAGCATAACCGTAACCGAAGAACAGCTTAAAGGGCGTGTTCTTTTGCACTTCGGTGCGGTGGATTATGAGTGCGACGTATACATAAACGGTGAAAAGGCAGGCAGTCACTTTGGCGGTTACAGTTCATTTACGCTTGATATTACCGACCTTTTAAAGGCGGGCGAAAACGACCTTACAGTAAATGCAAGGGATAATGTCCGCTCGAGAAAACAGCCTAAAGGTAAGCAGTCGTCCGCTTTTTATTCGCAGGGTTGCGATTATACCCGTACCACAGGAATTTGGCAGACTGTTTGGCTTGAATATGTACCGGCGGGTTACATTAAAACCGCAAAGTACTATCCCGACATTGAAGAGGCGGCTTTTGATATTGAATTAACCCTGTCCCTCGGAGGAAAACTCACGGTTGAAGCACTTTACGAGGGTAAAAATGTCGGCGGCTGTACCAAGGAAATTAAGGGAAGATATGCAAGATTCCGTCTCCCCCTTACGGAAAAACATCTTTGGGAGGTAGGAAACGGCAGACTCTATGACCTTAAATTTACCCTTGAAACCGATTACGGCACAGATGTATTATACAGTTACGCAGGCCTCAGAGAGGTAAGAATCGACGGCTTTAAGGTGCTTATTAACGATAAAAGTATTTTTCAACGCACCGTGCTTGATCAGGGCTTTTATCCCGACGGTATTTACACCGCCCCGTCCGACGAGGCGCTTAAACACGATATTGAGCTTTCTATGGCGCTTGGCTTTAACGGCGCGCGCCTGCACGAGAAAATGTTTGAGCCGCGTTTCCTTTATTATTGCGATAAAGCAGGCTACCTTGTGTGGGGCGAACACGCTAACTGGGGACTTGATATAAATAACGAGGGCGGATTACTAAACTTCCTCCCCGAATGGTGTGAAACCGTAGAACGCGACTTTAATCACCCCGCAATAATCGGCTGGTGTCCCTTTAATGAAACATGGAATCAGTTCGGCACAACCGCCCGCCGTATATTAAGGTCGGTTTACGAGGAAACCAAACGCCTTGATCCCACAAGACCCGTTATAGACACTTCGGGATGCTACCATGTAATAACCGATATTTACGATCAGCACGATTATGATCAAAATCCCGAAAGTTTCCGCAAATCATACGCCGACTATAACGGCAAGGCAGATAGCTTTAATCTGTGGTATAAAAACGATCAAATCTATATACCCGACCTTCCCTTCTTTATGAGCGAATTCGGCGGAATTAAATGGATTCCCGAAAGCGAGCAGAAAAACGCTGCGAGCAATTCATGGGGCTACGGCAATGCTCCCTCAACTGAGGAAGAGTTCCTTGCCCGCTATGAGGGACTCGTTTCGGCTCTGCTTGAAGCACCTAACATTATGGGCTTCTGCTATACCCAGCTTTACGATGTTGAGCAGGAGGTAAACGGACTTTATACCTATAGCCGAGAAAAGAAGTTTGACGATTACTCCCGCATAACAGCCGCAAACAGAAAAAAGGCGGCTATAGAGGAATAAATACTATCAACCTTCCGTTCTTTATTCGTAAAGAAAATTTGGGTTAAACTCGGTAAAATTAAGGGTTTCTCAACAGTTCTTTTTTGGACACGAATGACAAAGCGAAAAACCCTATCTTATAAGAACTCCGCTTATTCCGGGAATTACCGATACAAAAGAAAATCTTTCAAAGATCAAAGATATTATAGGTGACAGCAATTATGAAACCCTGCCGTATAACGAAATGGCGGGAGCAAAATATAAAATGCTCGGAATGAATTATTCTTTATAAAAAAAGAGGAAAAATTTTTAAATATGTGGTTGTTTTTTGCGTTCGCCTCTTTATTTTTCGGAGGAATAACAGCAATTCTTGTAAAATGCGGAATTAAAAAACCGATTCCGATATCGCTACTGCTGTAAGAACAATTATAGTCTTATTATTTTTATGGATAATGGTTTTTATTGTGGGCTCTGCACAAACGATTAACGATATCAGCGCTAAAACCTTTATTTTTTTGATACTTTCCGGCATTTCCACAGGCACTTCGTGGTTATGCTTTTATAAAGCTTTAAAAGACGGTCCCCAATCGCGGTTGTTCCGATAGATAAGTTGAGCATTTTGGTAACAGTGGGATTTTCTTATTCCGTGTTTAAAGAAAAGCTGTCAATAAAATCCTCTGTTGGTCTTTTCTTGATAGTTATAGGAACATTTTTGATGATAGGAATTCTTTTAATTTTTACTGAATAGTCCAGCTGCCCGTGCATTTTTGGAGGTCTGCCATATATTGTCATCCGAAATATAACGCTGTTATATTATATTTTCATTAAAACAGCCGTCAAGTGAATTTTTGCTTTAGGTGTGAAAAACACTTGATTTATATTTTATTTAAGTATATACTATAAAAAACATAAGGAGAAATTATATGGATTTTAATAATTATTTACTCAAAGAAAATGAAAAACCGCTTGATATTATAAAATCAGACGGCGGATTTACTTCGATATTCAGAACAATAGCTTGTATTGGCGATAGCTTGTCATCTGGAGAATTTCAGTTCAGAAATGATGAAGGTAATTGGATTTATTATGATCGGTATGAGTATTCTTGGGGTCAGTTTATAGCGAGGATGACAGGGAGCAAGGTTTATAATTTCTCGCGCGGCGGAATGACTGCAAAAGAATATATTGAAAGTTTTGCACAGGCAAATGATTATTTTAATGATGATAAAAAATCTCAATGTTACATAATTGCTTTAGGTGTAAACGATGTTACTAAGATTATGAAAAATGAACTTGAAATGGGCAATGAAGCGGATATTACTGTTGATTTTAAAAATTTCAATAAAAACTTTATAGGTTATTTTTCTGCTATAATTGCAAAGTATAAAGAAATTTCTCCTTTTGCTAAATTCTTTATTGTTACACCTCCGCAAGACGGAAAAGATGATGAAAGACAAAATTTTTATGATAAGCTGACGCAATTACTTTATAAAACTGCTGATAAATTTGAAAATACATATATAGTTGATCTGAGAAAGTATTCACCAATTTACGATGAAGCAGTTAGAGATATCTTTTATCTTGCCGGGCATTTAACACCGGCGGGATATAAAATTACCGCCGAAATGATCGCTTCTTATATTGATTATATTATAAGATCAGATCATAAAGCGTTTAAAGATGTAGGACTCATTTGCTCTGAATACGAAAACCTTATAAAAAACACAAAAGAATAAAAATGCAGAAGCAGTCTTTAAAGACTGCTTCTATTAATTTTCAAATAAAATTTAGGCGATATGCCTTTTTCTTTTTTAAATATTCTTGCAAAGTAACTCGGATCGTTAAAGCCGATCTCAACTGCAATTTCGGTCATTGTTTTATGCGTGGATCTAAGCTCGCGGCAAGCATTTTCTATCCTTATTTTATTAATATAATTTATCGGAGTAGTTCCGGTTATTTCCTTAAATGAATGGCAAAGATATTTTTTATTAAGTCCGCACACAGCAGATAAATCATTTAAATCTATTTTTTCGGTATAATGCTCGTCTATCCATTTAAGTATATTTTCAATCTCATTTATTTTTTTTCTTCTTCTTTTTTCTGTTCCCGTTTCTATTTTATTTGAAGAATAAAGATTGAAAAATATATTATAAAGTAAACTAAATGCGGAAAGTTCATAATACTTCGGCTTAAAATGAAAAAGATTGAAAAAAGAAATAAGATCTGCATAAAGTTTGCTTTCATCCTGATTCAGAAGAGTTGATACTATTTTTTCCCCGCTTACTAAAGGAAATAAGATTTCCGATATATTATCTTTATGGCTCCGAAAAAGCATTTTTATATCAAAAACCAACACTTCATATATGCAGTTATCCGGTTCGCCTCTGTGCAGAAAACCGCAGTTAACAAAAGCGATATCCCCTTTTTTTAGACTGTATTCCACATTTTGAATAAACAGCTTAAAATTTCCGCTTAGAATATGGATTATTTCAAACTCATTGTGCCAATGAAGAGGCATAATATACTGAAAATAATTTTTATCTACATAGTAATATTGAAGCGGAAATTCACCGGTACCGTGTTTTTTGTTTTCGTAATAATCATAAATTTTCATAATTTTCCTAAAAAATGAATTTTGTCCTTGTTTTAGCTAATATTTTTATAGTATTATATCATAAAAGTGACTATAATACAATTATAAATCTAAAATTTATAATAAAAGAAGGGCTGAAAATGAAAGAAAACAGATATATAGGGCAATATCCCGTAATAGGAATAAGACCTACTATTGACGGCAGAAGAGGTGTGCTCGGAGTACGCGAATCGCTGGAAGATCAAACCATGAATATGGCAAGATCTTTTGCAAAGCTTTATGCAGACAATTAGAAATATTCAAACGGTGAATCCGTAAAGGTCGTTATAACCGATACAACTATAGGAAAAGTTGCGGAAGCTGCTGCCTGCGCGGAAAGATTCCGCAGGGAACAGGTGCTAAAACAATTCTTAGCGTATGTGTTCTAATGCAACACTTATTTGTGCTTGAAACCACGATCTCAACACTGATTATTATATTATACAGTTTTCAGTAAGAAGTATCTATACAACTCCCTTATTGTGCGTTGTAGTGTGTATTCTTCAAAAAAAATTATACAATAAAAATTGCCGTTGTTCAGCACTCTTTAATTACTATTTATGCTGACACATTGGCGGTAGAATGGAGATTATTATGAAAAAGTATACAGGGGATTATACAAAACAAATTGCTTTTCCGCTCGGCGGTATAGGTACTGGAAGTATATCTGTTTCGGGTAACGGCATGCTTGTTGATCCAGAAATAAACGGACACCCTGACAGAGAAAAGGAATGCGGGTTTACAAACTTTGCTATTAAAGCCGAATCTGATGGTAAGGTTATTGACAGCCGATTGCTTTCAGGGGACTTTGTACACGATTATATGGGAACAATACGCGGCAGTTACGGTGTAGGAAATTCGGCACTTTCCGGCTTTAAGCACTTTAAAAAAAGTGTTTTCAAGGGCGAATTTCCGTTTGCGCAGATTGAACTTAAAGATTCGGTCTTTCCGGCAGAAGTTGTGTTGGAAGCTTTTAATCCTTTTATTCCGTCAAACGACAAAGACAGCAGCATACCTGCGGCATTTTTCAATATAACAATAAAAAACACATCTGATAAAAAAATAAATTATACGATTCTGGGAACGTTATCAAATCTTTTAAATAACGGCGGGCTCAACCGATATGCCGAGGAAAACGGTATAAAAATGATAACCTTGAACGGCGCGGCGGATAAAAACCGTGACGATAATATTACAATAGCAACCGACGCTGAAAGCACTGCACATCAGGATTATTGGTTTCGCGGCGGTTGGTTTGATACGCTCACAATGTTTATGAATGAACTTAATAAGGAAGGAAAAATATCCGAGCGTGTATATGATAATGAAAATCCAAAAGGTACAGGTGACGCTGCTACTTTAACGGCAAGTGTGGAATTGAAACCCGGAGAAATTAAAACCGTAAAGTTTTTGATTGGTTGGCATGTGCCCTATTTTCATGTTGTGCCTAAGGATTGGTGGGCACTGTCGAAAGAGCAAAATTTAAGGAACTATTACTCTGTTTTATTCGACAGCTCTGTTGATACGGTGAAATATTGTTTTGATGAATGGGAAAGATTATATTCGGAAACAAAAACGTTTTCAAACGCTTTGTATTCATCATCATTGCCAGAAGAGATCAAAGAAGCAATACAGGGAAATCTTGCAATATTAAAATCCACAACCTGCATGCGTCTTGAAAACGGCAGCTTTTGGGCTTGGGAAGGCGTTTACAGAAATGTCGGCTCATGCGCAGGTACGTGTCAACACGTATGGAACTACGCTTACGCATTACCGTTTCTGTTTCCTCAGCTTGAAAAAGGTATCAGAACAAACGAGTTTAAGTACAGCCTTGAAAAAAGCGGTATGATGCGTTTCCGTATGTCTGTTGGACTTGAACGGACTACCTGGGGAGGACGGTCCTGCGTTGACGGTCAGATGGGAAACGTTGTAAAGTGCTACCGCGAATGGAAAATATCCGGTGATGATGAGTGGCTTAAATCAAGCTGGGATGGCATTAAAAAATCAATAGAATATGCATGGAGTCCCGATAATTTCGATAGATGGGATCCCGAAAAAAGCGGCGTTATAACCGGCAGACAGCATCATACGCTTGATGTTGAAATGTTCGGACTTTATTCTTGGCTTACGGGGTTTTATCACGCCGCTCTGCTTGCAGGAGCTGAGATGGCAGAGTATCTAGGTGAAAAAAAGCACCGCAGAGGAATACCGCGCATTATTTGAAAAGGGCAGAAAGGCCCTTGATAAAACTTTTAACGGTGAATACTACGAACAGCATGTTGATATAACAGATAAATCACTGCTTGAAAACTATAGCGGAGCGGAGAGTTATTGGGATAACGAAACTGCGCAGATTAAGTATCAGATATGCTCCGGCAGCGGCATAGACCAGGTGCTTGCCGACTGGCACACAGACCTCGTGGGACTGCCAAATGTATTTGTAAAAGAACACCGACAAAGTGCGCTCGAGGCAATATATAAATACAATTTCGTTAAAATGCACGATAACCATAACCCCTGCCGCGTTTTCGCCTGCAATGACGAAAAGGGCGTTACTATGTTTCGCTGGCCTCAGCTTGACAAAAAGCCGAAAATCCCGGTGCCGTACAGCGAGGAATGTATGACCGGCTTTGAATATGCCGTAGCGGACAATATGCTACAATGCGGAATGGAAAACGAAGCGCTTGAAATCATAAGGGCAATCAGAGAAAGATACGACGGTAAAAAGCGCAACCCATGGGCGGAAATAGAGTGTGGAGCAAGCTATGCCCGCGCTATGGCGTCCTATTCGTTCCTGCTTACATACAGCGGCTTTATATTTGATTTGCCCAAAAAGCTGCTTGGCTTTAAGCCTGTCAAGAACGGAAGATATTTTTGGTCGGTAGACGGTGCTTGGGGAACGGTTGATTGCTCCGAAAACGAATACACATTTAATGTTTTATACGGTAAGCTTGAGCTTGAAGGCTTTGTAACGGCGCTTGAAACGGTGTCTGCGGTTTATGTGAACGGTAAAGCGGTTGATTTTACTTTCGACGGCGGAAAAGTCACTTTAAAATGTTTGTTGGAGAAAAATTGTATATTAAAAATAGTTAAATGGAAAGGTTGACACTATGTCAGTAAACAGATACATACAGGATTATCCGGTAATAGGAATTCGTCCTACAATCGACGGACGGCGCGGTGTTTTGGGTGTTCGTGAGTCTTTGGAGGACCAGACCATGAATATGGCGAAAGCCGCCGCAAGGCTTTTCACCGAAAACCTTAAATATTCAAACGGCGAGCCGGTAAAGGTAATTATAGCGGATACCACCATAGGCAGAGTAGCCGAGGCTGCCGCCTGCGCGGACAAGTTCCGCAAGGCGGGCGTGGATATAACCTTAACGGTTACGCCCTGTTGGTGCTACGGCGCTGAAACTATGGATATGGAAAAGGACACAATAAAGGCGGTTTGGGGCTTTAACGGCACAGAAAGACCGGGCGCTGTGTATTTGGCAAGCGTGCTTGCAACTCACGCTCAAAAAGGTCTTCCTGCTTTCGGAATTTACGGTCAGGATGTCTGCGACGCGGATTGTACGGAAATTCCTGACGACGTAAAGAAAAAATTGCTTCGTTTCGGCAGAGCGGCTGTGGCTGCGGCTACTATGAGAGGTAAATCTTATTTGCAGATAGGATCTATAACGATGGGGATAGGCGGCTCAGTGATCGATCCTCATTTCATCGAAGATTATCTCGGAATGCGTGTGGAGTCTGTCGACGAGGTAGAAATAATCCGCCGAATGACCGAGGGTATTTATGACGAAAAAGAGTATAAAAAAGCTCTTGAATGGTCTAAAAAATACTGCAAAATGGGATTTGATAAAAACCCCGAAAATCTTCAGCGTTCCGAAGCGCAGAAAAAAGAAGACTGGGAATTCACAGTTAAAATGTGCGTAATAATAAAAGACTTGATGAACGGTAATAAAAATTTACCGAAAGGCTGTGAAGAAGAGGCGGTCGGTCATAACGCAATAGCCGCAGGCTTCCAGGGCCAGCGCCAGTGGACGGATTTTTACCCGAACTGTGATTTCCCCGAAGCACTGCTTAATACTTCTTTCGACTGGAACGGAGCGAGAGAGCCGTACATACTTGCGACTGAAAACGATGTTTTAAACGGCCTTGGTATGCTGTTTATGAAATTGCTCACAAATCGCGCGCAGATGTTTGCGGATGTAAGAACCTGCTGGAACGGAAAATCCGTTAAAAGAGTAACAGGCTATGATCTTGAAGGTCACGCAAAAGAGGCAGACGGATTTATTCATCTTATAAATTCAGGCGCCTGCTGTCTTGATGCAAACGGCGCTGCAAAGGATGAGAACGGCAAAGGAGTTATGAAGCCGTGGTATGAAGTAACGCAGGCGGATCAAAAGGCAATTATGGATAATACCACCTGGAATTATGCCGACCTCGGTTACTTTAGAGGCGGCGGATTTTCTTCCCGCTTTGAAACAAAAGCCGAAATGCCTGCCACTATGATAAGACTTAATCTTATAAAAGGTTTGGGACCGGTGCTACAGATAGTGGAGGGTTGGACATTAGACCTGCCGGAAGAGGTTAGCGATAAATTATGGAAACGCACCGATTATACCTGGCCCTGCACTTGGTTCGCTCCGAGAATTACAGGTAAGGGCGCATTCAGATCTGCTTATGATGTTATGAATAATTGGGGCGCTAATCACGGCGCAATTTCTTACGGCCATATCGGCGCCGATCTTATAACGCTTTGCTCTATTCTTCGCATTCCTGTTTGTATGCATAATGTCAGTGAAGAAGATATATTCCGACCGGCCGCCTGGAACGCATTCGGTATGGATAAAGAAAGCGCTGATTTCAGAGCTTGCGCTAATTACGGCGCGCTTTTCAAAAAAATATAAAAGAGTGGAATTTTATGAAATATAAAGAAATTCGGGATCAAATATGCGATGTGTGCCACAAAATGTGGCAGCTCGGCTGGGTTGCCGCTAACGACGGCAATGTTTCGGTAAAATTAGAAGACGGTAATTTTTTAGTTACTCCCACGGGTATTTCAAAAAGCTTTATAACACCCGAAAAACTTGTTATAATCGATAAAGATATGAATATTGTCGAAGCGCAGGGCGATTACAAGCCGTCGAGCGAGATAAAAATGCATATGCGCTGTTATACCGAGCGCGAGGATGTCGGAGCGGTAGTTCATGCTCATCCTCCGACAGCTACAGGATATGCCGTAGCGGGTAAAAGTCTTGATGAATACAGTATGATCGAAACTGTTATTGCAATAGGATCGATTCCTCTCACGCCTTACGGAACACCCTCCACAAACGAAGTGCCTGAGGCTATAGCACCTTATCTCGCAGAACACGATGTGCTGTTGCTTCAAAATCACGGAGCGCTGACCGTCGGCTGCGACCTTATTACGGCATATTATCGAATGGAAACTTTAGAACTTTTTGCAAAAATTTCGCTTAACGCTCATCTTTTGGGCGGAGCAAAAGAAATTCCTAAGGAACAAATAGATAAGCTTTTGTATCTTAGAAATAATTATTACCATGTAACGGGTAAACATCCGGGATATAAACATTATAATAAGTAAGAAGGCGAGGGATTTATCCCTCGCTTTCTTATTGACAAATTTTTTTGTTGTGCTATAATAAAGAAACGGGTGTTGCGCAATATACGTTTCTTTATGAAAGGGAAAAATTATGCCGAGAAATTATAAGTTTACAAGAGAAGAAATAATTAAAGCGGCAGTCGGTTTAGTAAGAGAAAAAGGCTTTTCTTCTTTGACTGCAAGATCGCTTTCAGGCGCGCTTAATTCTTCTTCAAAACCGATATTCAGCGTGTTTAATAATATGGAATCTCTTCAAAATGAGGTTATCAAAAAAGCGGATGAAATTTACAATACTTATTTGTCGGAAAAAATGAAAGAGTCAAAATATCCACCGTATAAAGCGAGCGGAATGGCATATATCCGATTTGCAAAAGAAGAAAGAGAACTTTTTAAATTGCTTTTTATGAGAGATAGGTCGGCAGAAGAAATACCCGAAAACAAAGAAGAGATCAGACCTATAATAGATATTATTATGAAAAATCTCAAAATCGGAGAAGAAAAGGCTTATAAGTTACATATGGAAATGTGGGTGTTCGTTCACGGAATTGCCGCAATGATTTCAACGGGGTTTTTAAATTGGAGCGAGGAATTCACAAGCAAAGCGCTTACCGACGCTTATTCGGGATTAAAACTTATTTACGAGGCGGATAAAAAATGACGGCGATAAAAACTGTTGATCTATCAAAAAAATACGGCTCAAATTCTGCTGTAGACAAATTAAATCTTGAGATAAACCGCGGCGAGCTTTTTTCCTTGCTCGGAGTAAACGGCGCAGGTAAAACCACCACGATTAAAATGCTTTCCTGCTTATTAAAGCCTACCTCCGGCGACGCGCTGATAGCGGATAAAAGCATAGTTAAAAATTCAAAGGAAATAAAAAATATTATTGGCGTTTCCCCTCAGGAAACCGCCGTGGCTCCTAATCTCACGGTTTTTGAAAACCTGAGCCTTATGTGCGGAATTCACGGATTTACGAATAGTGAAAAAAATAAAAAAACGCGCGAGCTTATAGAAAAATTCAGTCTTGAAAGCGTGGAAAAAAAGAAAGCCGGAAAACTTTCCGGCGGTTATCAGAGAAGACTAAGCATCGCAATGGCGCTGATTTCAGAGCCTGAAATTCTTTTTTTAGACGAGCCGACTTTGGGACTTGACGTTATAGCGCGAAGCGAACTATGGGATATAATCAGGTCTTTAAAAGGCAAGGTCACCGTGATACTTACAACTCACTATATGGAAGAAGCGCAAAAACTGAGCGACCGCATAGGAATTATGAAAGACGGAAAATTGCTTAAGCTCGGCACGGCAGAGGAACTTATTGAAATTTCAGGTGCCGACAGCTTTGAAAATGCCTTTATTAAAATCGTGAAAGGAGAAGTAAAATGAGATTGCTTTCTTTTTCAAGCAGAAATGCAAAAGAAATTCTGCGCGATCCTCTCACGCTTTTTTTCGGACTTGGATTTCCGGTGATTCTTCTTTTGTTGCTCTCGGCTATTCAGGCGAATATTCCCGTAAGTCTTTTTGAAATTAAAAATCTTGCGCCGGGAATAACTGTTTTCGGTCTTTCTTTTATGACGCTTTTTTCCGCAACTTTAATTGCAAAAGACCGCGAGAGCGCTTTTCTTCAAAGACTGCTCACTACTCCGCTTACGGCGATTGAATTTATTTTGGGATATGCTCTTCCGATAATTCCCATATCCGTTGCGCAGGGTGTTATTTGCTATATTACGGCGCTTTTTTTAGGTCTTGATTTTTCAGTTAATATCATTTACGCAGTTTTGCTTTTAGCTGTGATATCACTTTTTTATATTTTTTTAGGATTGCTTTGCGGCAGCGTGTTTAATGTTAAGCAAGTCGGAGGCTTTTGCGGAGCGCTTTTAACCAATTTATCAGCCTGGCTTTCGGGAGTTTGGTTCGATCTTGATCTTGTGGGCGGTGTTTTTAAAAAAATCGCATATCTGCTGCCGTTCGTTCACGCGGCAGAGCTTGAAAAAGCAGTAATAGCGGGGAATTTTTTTAAAATAGGAAGCCACATTTTGTGGGTTATAGGTTATGCTTTTATATTAGGTATTTGCGCTGTTATTGCTTTTCTTAAAAAAATGAAGAAGTAATTAACAAATAATTTAAAAATTTTCCTATAAATTGTTAAAAATAAAATATATACTGAATTTTGTAAAATTTAAAAGGAGAGTATCTTATGGAAAATTTTGTTTATAATACCCCCACAAAGCTTATTTTCGGTAAAGGAGCGGTTAAAAATCTTCCCGAAGTCCTTAAACCTCTGGGCAACAGAATTCTTTTGACTTACGGCGGAGGAAGCATTAAAAAAATCGGCCTTTATGATAAAGTTAAAGATCTTCTCTCCGATTTCGAGATTTATGAGCTTGGCGGAATAGAGCCGAATCCGAAGTATTCAACAAGCGTGCTTTCGGGCGTAAAGCTTTGTAAAGAGCATAATATTGACGCGGTTTTGGCAGTAGGCGGAGGAAGCGTGCTCGATTGCTCTAAAGCTATCTGCGCCGGCGCTCTTTATGACGGCGAGCCGTGGGATCTGATTTCCTATAAAGTAAAAGCAAAAGCCGCTTTGCCGCTTGTAGATATTTTAACTTTAGCAGCAACAGGTTCGGAATATGACAGCGGATGCGTTATTTCAAGGACTGAAACGAATGATAAAGTAGGCTATCTTGACGAGCATTTGTTCCCGTATGCCTCGATTTTAGATCCTGAATATACTTTCAGCGTATCTAAAAAGCAGACTGCCGCAGGCGCTGCAGACGCTATTAATCACATTATGGAGCAATATTTCTGCGAGAAGCATTCCGATCTTGCCGACGGAATGTGCGAGTCCGCAATAAAGAGCCTTATCAAAAATGCAAAAGTCGCTCTTAGCGAGCCTGATAATTATGACGCTCGCGCAGAATTTATGGTAGACTGCTCTCTTGCCTGCAACGGTATACTTTCTATAGGCAACAGTTATTCCGGTTGGCCGTGCCACGGGATAGAGCACGCTTTAAGCGCTTATTATGATATCACTCACGGCGAGGGACTCGCTATTATTACCCCGAGATGGATGAAGCATATCTTAAATGATAAAACCATTGAAAGATTTGTTTCTTTCGGCACTCATATTTTCGGAATTGATCCTTCTTTGCCTGAATCCGAGATAGCCGAGAAAACTATCGATTCGGTTTATAAGCTCTTTGAATCTTTCGGAATGCCTATGAATCTTAAAAATGTCGGCATTGATGAAGAGAAAATCGACGAAATGGCAGCTCATATTGCGGATAATGAGGGACTTGATAATGCCTGGGCGCCGCTATCACAAAAGGATATTGCAGAAATTTTAACCGATTCGCTTTAAATTTTCTTGACAAAGAAAAGGTTATATATTATAATCTGTTTTAGAAAATTCGTGTGAATTTTTCTCGGATTAAGATTTTCGTCACACACTCTTTTTGAGTGTGTGGCTTTTTTTATGCAAAGGGGAAGAGAGTATGAAAAAAAAAGAAGTTAAAAGCGAGATAGTTTATATTTTTGCCATAGTGCTGCTGGCGCTTGCGGTTGCCATTCTTTCAAGCGCGGGATTCGGAGTGTCTATGGTGGTCGCTCCGGCGTATATTTTAAGCCAAAAAACGGGTATTTTGACATTCGGGCAGGCAGAATATGTTATACAATCTGTTCTATTTTATGTTTTCTGCTGTGTTATGAAAAAGTTCAAAGCTGTATACCTTTCCTCCTTTATAACCTGTCTTGTTTACGGCGCGGTTTTGGATCTGATAAGACTTATTCCGTGTTTTAACACCGAGATAACAAAACCCGAAACTTTAAATATAGGTCTTAGAATATTTATGTTCGCTTTCGGTGCGGTTTTGACCTCTTTTTCGATAGCCCTTTTCTTTAAAACTTATCTTTATCCGCAGGTGTATGACTTCTTTGTTAAAGGAGTGAGCGAGAAATTCGGTATCAAGCGCTCGCTTTTTAAAACGGTGTTTGATCTTTCCTGCCTGGCAGTTGCCGTTATAATGAGCCTGTGCTTTTTTAAAAAGTTTGTCGGAGTGAATTTCGGCACGCTGATAATAGCTCTGTTCAACGGAACGGTCATAGGATTTTTCTCAAAAATCTTAGATAAGCATTTTGAATTCAAGCCTTTTTTTAAAAATTTCGCCGAAAAATTATCGTTTTAAATATAGACAATACAATCAGAGTACAACACTTCTCATAGCGGAAAATTTGTCCGATTATATTGTCTCGTCATTTGA
>URFG01000016.1 GCA_900547095.1 uncultured Oscillospiraceae bacterium | reverse complement strand
CCCCAACAAACAGAGTCAGAGTCTGTCGTGCTACCGTTACACAATTCCCCAATATTTTTTGTCAACAAGAAGATTATACTCTATTTTACCATTCAAGTCAAGCCTTAAATTTAAAAACTCTCCGCTTTTTTAGCGGAGGGTTTTTATCGTTCTTTAAATCAGAATTTTTCGGCATAATCGAAAACAGCTTTCGGAAGCTCGCTTTCGTCACACGAAACGGTAAAAGTGAAGTCGACGTCTTCAATAGTCGAAATTCTCTTTAAGAAAGCAGTAAAGGCTTCGAGGTCCTTGCCGCCGATCTTAAGAGTAGCGTCACCGAAAATATTTGTGATATCGTGATTTGAATTTTTAAGCGTTACAAGCATTGCATAATATTCGCCGTAGCCGGAAATTCCGAGAGCGTCAGCGTCGATAAGTCTTGCTTTATGCGTTACGGAAAAAGTAAGGGTATCGCCTTTTTCAATGCATACGACATTGCCGAGGCTTGAATTGGCTGTTTCGTTGACAACGTCAACCAATTTTTTCGTTTTACCCGAACCCTTGTTTCCGATTATAAGCTTAATCATATTAACAACTCCTTTATTTTAACCGCAAGCTGCGGATTTTAAACTTTTTTAAAGCCTCTTTTCAAGCTTGGCTTTCATATCCTCATATCCCGGCTTGCCGAGAAGGGCAAACATATTTTTCTTATATGCTTCAACACCCGGCTGGTTAAAGGGATTAACTCCGAGCATATACCCGGAAACCGCGCAGGCTCTTTCGAAGAAATAGATAAGTCTTCCTAAATTCTCTTCGTCGGCCTTATCAACGGTGATAACAAGGTTCGGCACCTCGCCGTCTGTATGAGCGAGAACGGTGCCCTCAAAAGCCTTTTCATTGACATACGACATATTTTTTCCTGCGAGGAAATTAAGACCGTCGCCGTTGTCGGCGTCTTCCTTTATAACTATATCTTCGCCCGCGTTTTTGATCTGAACGACGGTTTCAAACATAATTCTTGAGCCTTCCTGAATAAACTGGCCCATTGAATGAAGATCGGTTGAAAAAGTGACGCTTGCGGGGAAAATACCCTTATTTTCCTTGCCCTCGCTCTCGCCGAAGAGCTGCTTGAACCATTCCGCCATCATAGCGAACTTCGGCTCGTAGCTTACGAGCATTTCGACGGATTTTCCGCTCCTGTAAAGAAGATTTCTCACTGCAGCGTATCTTAAGCAGGGATTGCTCTCATAATTCGAGGAAGAATAATCGGCTTTCGCGTCTTTAGCGCCTTTCATAAGCGCGTCGATATCACAGCCTGCGGCGGCAATGGGGAGAAGACCGACTGCTGTTAAAACAGAGTATCTGCCTCCGACGTTGTCCGGAACCACAAAGCATTCATAGCCTTTTTCATCGGCGAGCTTTTTAAGGGTGCCTTTACTCTTATCGGTGGTGCAGAAAATTCTCTCTGCGGCGCCTTTTTCGCCGTACTGCTTTTCAAGCATTTCTCTGAATACTCTAAACGCAATGGCAGGCTCGGTAGTAGTTCCCGATTTCGAAATAATATTTACAGAAACTCTTTTATTTTCGCATAATTTTAAAATATCGCTTAAATAGCTGCCGGAAATGCTGTTTCCCGCAAAGAGGATCTTAAGCGAGGGGTCAAACGAATTATAAAACTGACCCTTTAAAAACTCAATAGCGGCTCTCGCTCCCAAATAAGAGCCTCCGATACCGATAACGACCAGCACATCGGACTGCTCGCGGATTTTTTTCGCCGCATTTTTTATTCTTGCAAACTCATTCTTATCATAATCCTCAGGCAAGGTTACCCAGCCTGTGAAATCGGAGCCTGCACCTGATTTTTCATCGAGGGTCTTTGCGGCGGCCAAAGCTTCTTCTTTGACCGATAATATATCGTCGCCGGAGATAAATCTGCCGGCATAATCTGTTGTAAACTTAAGGGACATAAACTTTAACTTCTTTCTTTTTACTAATTTCATTTTACTATATTCTAATATTTTTTTCAAGCGGGAATATCAACAAACTGTGAACTTTTTGATAAAATATATTTTACGGCGTGAAAATTCCTTTTATAAGCCAGGAAAAGACGGTTTTGAAATTTATTTTCCCCACATCTTTTTTGGCTAAAAGATCGATAGCGCCTATCTGCACGCCGTCGTTTGAAATAATTATTTTACCTAGCTTTTCGCCCTTTTTCACGGGCGCCGTTATATTTTCATCTATTTTGACTTCTTTTGTTATCTTGCCTGTGCTGCTCTTTTTTAGCAGCAGGTCAAAACCTTTATCCGCTTTAAGCATTATCGTCGGCTCGGCGGCATCGGAAATAAGAGCCTCATATTCGTCTTTATCGGCTTTTATGCAGGTGTAGCGGTAATTCGCAAAACCGTGGTCAAGCAGTTTTTTTGCGGCGGAAAATCTTTCGGCGGAAGCCGAGGCACACATTATCACCGCTACAAATTCCGTGCCGTCGCGCTCGGCGGTGGCGCTAAGGCAGTATCCGGCGGAAGAGGTCGTTCCTGTTTTAAGACCTGTGGTTCCCGAATAAAATCTTACGAGCTTATTTGTGTTTACAAGCTCGCTTTCGCCGTTTCTTAAAGTATCCATCCATACGGTTGAATATTTCTTTATAAGGTCGTGTTTAATAAGCTCGCAGGACATTATCGCAATATCCGCGGCGGAGCTGTAATGACCCTCGGCGTCAAGCCCCGTGCAGTTTTTAAACTGCGTGTTGTTCATTCCGAGCATTTTTGCTTTTTCGTTCATCAGCCGCACAAATTCCTCTTCGCTTCCCGCGACCGCCTCGGCGAGAGCCACGGTGGCGTCGTTAGCGGAGGCTATTACCGCCGCTTTTAACAGCTCGTCGACAGTCATAGTTTCCCCGGGTTCGAGCCATATCTGCGAGCCGCCCATACTTGCCGCGTGTTCGCTTGCGGAAATGTTATCGGAAAGAGTAATTCTTTTTGAGTCTATCGCCTCCATAATGAGAAGAAGCGACATTATCTTTGTTATCGAGGCAGGGGGCAGTTTTTCATCGCTGTTTTTCTCGTAAAGCACGGTTTTGGTGTTTACCTCGGCAAGCACAGCCGATTTTGCGTCTATGTCAAACGGCGCCGAGTCGTTTTCCTGTGCCTGCGCCGTCACAGGAACCGCAATATCCGATATATCGCACTCGCTTGAAACTGTTTGCGCGGCAAAACCGGTTATTCCCCCTAAAAGAGAAAAACTCAAAATCAGAGCCGCAGATCTTTTAAAAAAATTCCCTATCATATTCATTCCTCCCGTAAATAGTATGCGTGAATAAGACCGAATATTTTAAAAAACCTTGAAAGAAAATAATATATGTGTTAAACTAAAATAGATTTTAATTAGGGTGTAAATTATGGAAAAAATAAAAATTTTATGGATTGTAAACGATAAGTATGTAAATAACTTCATAACCGTTTATAAAGAATGTAAAAATTCATCAAAATTCGAGATGTTCGTTATGGCGACGGACAGGCTCGGCTATGATTTTTCGCCCGGAATTACCTGTGAAGAGGTATATTCTTATCTGTCGGAAAACGGTGTAGAAAGCTTTAAATGCCGTAAAAACGGGAAATATTTCGATATTTCGGAGATCTCACCCGATTATATTTTTACCACCACTCCTTATGACATATATCTTCCGAAGCCTTTTCGGTCCGCCGAATTGGTAAAATTCGGTAAGCTCTGCCACGTGGATTACGGTGCCGTGCTTATCCGCTGGATAAACGATTATGCGTCTATAGGAGAAAGCGATTATTATAAAAACGCGCAGTATGTTTTCCATTGCGATCCCCGCGAGGGAGATAATATTCCCGAAAACAGCGTTAGCATAGGAAATTTAAAGCTTGACGAATATCTGTATTACGGCAGAAAACCCGACAGCTCTTTTTATAGAAACAAGGAGTCTTTTAAAATAGTCTGGAAACCGAGATGGACAATGAAAGAGGGCGACTCCACACTTTACCCTTATCTTGAAGAGTTTTACGGATTTTTAAAGGAAAGGAAAAACACGGAGCTTGTGCTGCTTCTTCATCAGATGGCGGAGATAAATTTAGAACAAAAGGGATACGGCGATTATTTCCGGAGGAATATGGAAAAGCTTAAAACCCTGCCTAATTTTACGGTTACCGACAGCTCGGATTTTCTCGACACGGTTTTAGGAGCGGATCTGCTGATCGCAGACCACACTTCGCTTATTGCGGAATTTACCGTTACGGGAAAGCCGATAATCTATACTACTCCCGCAGTTGCGCTCTCGCCGCTCGGAGAAAAGATTATTAAAAATTCTTAAATCGCAAATAACTTTGATGAGCTTGAGAAAATTGCTGACGGGCTGATTCAAAAAGAGCCCTCAGCAGATCCTAAGTCAGAGCAGAGATTAAAAGATAAGGACTCTTATTTTGTTTCTTCAAAAGAAAATTTAAGCGTGGCAAAAAGACTTCTTGAATTTTTGGAAAAAGATTTTTCGGATATCAAGTCTTATAAAAGATACAGCGAAATAAAGTCAAATGTCTATAAAAAGGAGATTTCGGCTTTAGAAGATGAAATAAAGTCAAAAGATGCGCTCATAGAGGGGAAAAGCGGTGAAATAGAGCTTGCAAAATCAAAAATAAGCGAACTTGAAAACACCGTGAGCGAAAAGCTTAAAGAAAATGAGATATTAAGCGCAAGAGTTTCTAAAATTGACGGATATATCAATAAAATTCCGAAATTTTTAAGATCAATATTTAAAAAATTTACATAAAGGTTTATTACGGAGGATGTTTATGACAAAGATCGGGTTTGATAATGCGGAGTATATAAGACTGCAGTCTGAAAATATCAGGGAGAGAATAAAGCTTTTCGGCGGAAAGCTTTATATGGAGTTCGGAGGAAAACTGTTTGACGATTTTCACGCGTCGAGAGTTCTTCCCGGCTTTGAGCCTGACGCAAAAGTAAAAATGCTTTTAAAGCTTAAAGACGAGGCGGAGATAGTTATAGTCATAAATGCCGACGCCATTGAGAAGAACAAGCGCCGCGGCGACCTCGGAATTACATACGATCTCGATACTTTAAGACTTATCGATGCTTTCAGAGGGATAGGTCTTTTCGTCGGAAGCGTTGTGATCACAAGATTTACAGGTCAGCCCTCGGCTATTGCTTTTGAAAACAGGCTTAAAAATTTAGGAATAAAGGTATACAGGCATTACCCGATAAACGATTATCCTTCAAATATCCCTTATATAGTAAGCGACGAGGGATTCGGCAAAAACGATTATATTGAAACCGACCGCGAGCTTGTAGTAGTCACGGCTCCCGGCCCCGGCAGCGGTAAAATGGCAACCTGCCTTTCCCAGCTTTATCACGAGCATAAAAGAGGGGTAAAAGCGGGATATGCGAAATTTGAAACATTCCCTATCTGGAATCTTCCGCTCAAGCACCCTGTGAATGTGGCTTACGAAGCGGCAACCGCCGATCTTAACGATGTGAATATGATAGATCCTTTCCATTTGGAGGCTTACGGAAAGACCACTGTCAACTATAACAGGGATATCGAAATTTTCCCCGTTTTAAACGCTATGATGGAAAAAATTATGGGCGAGTCGCCCTATAAGAGTCCCACGGATATGGGAGTCAATATGGCAGGCTTTGCCGTCTGTGACGACGAGGTTTGCAGAAATGCCGCAAACCAGGAAATCATCCGCAGATATTTCGGTGCGCTTTGCAGCGCAAGGCAGGGAATGTCCGAGCAGTCTGAGGCGGGAAGAATAGAAATTCTTATGAATGCTATGAATATTTCCGTTTCCGACAGACCTGTTGTAAAAGCCGCTTTGGATAAAGCGGAGCTTACTAAGGGGCCGGCTGTGGCTATGATGCTTGAAGACGGAAAAATTATAACCGGAAAAACTTCTTCTCTTTTAGGCGCCTCTTCTTCTATGCTTTTAAATGCTTTAAAGGAATTAGGCGGAATTCCCGATGATATTGAGCTTTTATCGCACACGATAATCGAGCCTATCCAAAAGCTTAAAACAGGGGTTTTGGGCAATCATAATCCAAGACTTCATATAGACGAGGTCCTGATCGCGCTCTCTATCTGCGCGGTTACGAATGCCACCGCTAAAAAGGCTCTCGATCAGCTGTCTAAGCTTAAAGGGCTTGAGGCTCATTCCTCGGTCATTTTATCAAGGGTCGATGAGCAGACCTTTAAAAAGCTCGGTGTGAATATCACTTGCGAGCCTAAATATCAAACTAAAAAATTATATCACCATTAAAAGAGGTAAAAACATAATGAGGGATAAAAATATAGAAACAAAATGCGTTCAGGGAGGGTATTCTCCTAAAAACGGGGAGCCGAGGCAAATACCTCTTATCCAAAGCACAACTTTTAAATATGACACAGGGCTTGATATGGGTAAGCTTTTCGACCTCGAGGCGAGCGGATATTTTTATTCAAGGCTCCAAAACCCCACCTGCGACAGCGTTGCGGCAAAGGTATGCGAATTAGAGGGCGGAACTGCCGCTATGCTTACCTCTTCGGGTCAGGCGGCGTCATTCTTTGCAGTGTTTAATATTGCAAACTGCGGCGATCACATCGTTTCTTCTTCCTCTATTTACGGCGGAACATATAATCTTTTTGCCGTTACAATGAAGAAAATGGGAATAGATTTCACATTTGTTTCTCCCGATTGCACCGCCGATGAATTAAACGCCGCATTTAAGCCTAACACCAAAGCGGTTTTCGGCGAAACCATTGCAAATCCTGCACTCACCGTGCTGGATATCGAAAAATTTGCCGCCGCCGCTCACGCCCACGGCGTGCCGCTTATCGTGGATAACACCTTTGCAACCCCCGTTAATTGCAGACCTTTTGATTTCGGCGCGGATATCGTAACACATTCCACAACAAAGTATATGGACGGTCACGGCGCGGCTGTCGGAGGCTGTATAGTCGATTCGGGTAAATTCGACTGGACAAAGTATCCCGATAAATATCCCGGCCTCTGCACTCCCGATGAAAGCTATCACGGAATAACCTATACCGAGCGTTTCGGTATAGAGGGCGCTTATATCACTAAGGCAACGGCTCAGCTTATGAGAGATTTAGGCTCTGTTCAGTCGCCGATGAATGCGTTTATTTTAAATTTAGGCCTTGAAAGTCTTCATATCAGAATGAAAAAGCACTGCGAAAATGCGCAGAAAGTAGCCGAGTTTTTGAGTAATGACGATAGGATCGCCTGGGTCAAATATCCGGGCCTCAAAGGCGATAAATATTTTGATTTAGCTCAAAAATATATGAAAAACGGCACCTGCGGAGTGGTATCCTTTGGAGTTAAGGGCGGAAGAAACGCGGCTGAAAAATTTATGGAAAATCTTAAAATTGCCGCTATCGAAACCCACGTTGCGGACGCCAGGACCTGCTGTCTGCACCCGGCCAGCACCACCCATCGCCAGATGAATGACGCGGAGCTTGAAGCTGCGGGCGTTTCACCCGATCTTGTCAGATTTTCCTGCGGTCTTGAAAGCAGCGAGGATCTTATAGCCGATATAAATCAGGCGCTTAATAATCTTTGATTTTAAAGGAATGAATTAAATGCCGATAAAAATTCCTAATGATCTTCCTGCCGTAAAAACCTTAGAGAGCGAAAATATTTTCGTTATGACCGAAAAGCGAGCCATAACGCAGGATATCAGACCTCTTAAAATTCTGCTTTTAAATCTTATGCCTAATAAGATAGAAACGGAAACTCAGCTTTCCCGCCTTTTGGGTAACTCTCCGCTGCAGGTTGATCTGACCTTAATGCACACTAAAAGCCATATTTCCAAAAACACTTCAAAAGAGCACTTGTTTACATTTTATAAGACCTTTGATGATGTGAAAAACGAGCGGTTTGACGGTATGATAATCACCGGCGCGCCCGTTGAGCAGATGGATTTTGAAGATGTGGAATATTATCCCGAACTCTGCTCGATAATGGAGTGGAGCAAGACAAACGTGCACAGCACTTTTCATATCTGCTGGGGCGCACAGGCAGGACTTTATTATCATTACGGTATAAAAAAATACCCCGTAGATAAAAAGATCTTCGGAGTATTTCCGCATAAGGTAGTGTATAAAAGGTCGATTTTGTTCCGCGGGTTTGATGATGAGTTTATGGTCCCGCAGTCAAGGCATACCACTTTAAAGACCGAGGAAATAAAAGCGGTAAAAGAGCTGAAAATTTTGGCTGAAAGCGAGGAAACCGGCGTTTATGCCGTATCTTCGAGAAACGGCAGACAGATCTTTATCACCGGTCACAGCGAGTATGATAAAAATACTCTTAAAAATGAATATTTTAGGGATCTCTCCCAAGGTAAAGAGATCGATCTGCCGAAAAATTATTTTTTGAAAGATGATCCTAAAAAAGAGCCTGTTGTCAGCTGGAGGGCGCACGCAAACCTGCTTTATTCGAATTGGCTTAACTATTTCGTTTATCAGACCACGCCTTATGACGTTACTAAAATCAGCAAGTGAAAATATAGAAAATCCTATCACAATAATTAATGAATACTTAAGAATGAATACTGAAAAATTAATAATACAAAGCAAAAATCCTACCACAAATTGTGATAGGATTTTTGCTTTGTCACTGCTTTTTATTAATTTGTCGGCGAAGCCGACACCGAACTTATTCACTTTTCACTATTACTTATTACTTCCAAAGCTCCAAAGGCGTTTTTTAGTGAAGAGTGAATAGTGAAAAGGTAAAAGTTAAAGCCCCAAAGACTTACGCCTTTGGGGCTTTGTCTCTGTTATTCAAAAAAGAACTGGTCAAAACCGAGGATTTTAAGTAAAATAATCAAATCTCTAATTCATTTGCATATTGTTCTAACAAGTGATGGAGACAAGAGAACCGTCCCCTCGTCTCCCCCCCAATTCCATTTTAGCTTTCTAAGCTTCAAAAGCGTCAATCATAATTGACATTGGTTTATAATCATTTCTTTAGTTCAGCACAAAAATACATATAAACTCCCGCGGTCCAGCCCATCATTTTCGGAGCATTATAGTCCGCATTCGCAACCTTTCCTGTCAAGCCATTATACTTTTCCCAAAGGTTTCCTGTTTCCGCAAAGCTTTCATCAAGAAGATTTATATAGGTTTCGGCTATTTTTTTAGCCAAACCGTCGTACCCGCAGTTTTTACAGGCTTTATACGCTATGTACTGAATGGGCGGCCAAACGTTGGGATAATCCCATTGCAGAGAATAATTATAATCGCCGGGAACACAGGCACTCACACCGTATTTTAAAAGGAGCTTATCCCTTAACAGCTCTATTGCCTTTTCGGGAGAATCACTGAGACCTACGAAAAGCGGATAAAGAGACGCGGCGGAGACTACGGGGCTGAACTTTTGCTCCTTATAATTATAATCAAGGAAAATTCCGCGCTCCTTATCATACATTAATTCAAGCATTTTTGCCTTGCGCTCGTCGGCACGCTTGTTCCAAAGGTCTTCTTCCCCGTTTTCAAGTATTACAGCAAATTTCTCCATCGTTTTTTCAAGCCCGTAAAGCAAAGAATTAAGGTCAACGGGGTTATAAAACTCACCTGCGTTCTCAAAACGGGAGGTGCAGTCCCAGCCGCTCTCGCACATAGTCATGATAGTGTGGGCGCAGGCGATTTTTTCAGGCTCGCTTTTCACTTCAAAGCCCTTATACCGTTTCGTAAAATAATTAGCTTTGTTTGCAATAAACTCCTCATTATAATCCTTATGAGGACCGTAAACATTTAGTCCGTCAGGTGCAATTCGTTGGGTCTGCCAGTATTTGTACTCCTTAACAAGCGCCGCATAGCTTTCTCTGAGCCAGTCTTTATCACCTGTGACCTCAAAAACCTCCTCAGCCATTTTGTAATAAAACGGCGGCTGAGTATTACCTAAATAATAGGTTCGGTTGCCGTTTGGCATAAAGCCGTATTTGTCAATCAAAAAACGCACATCATCTGTATTGTTCTTTGCCTGCTCGACATTACCCGCCGCTATAATACCTGCGTTTGTAAAATATGTATCCCAATAATACATTTCCAAGAACATCTCATTAGTGCAGGGGGTTGTGAAAGGGTACGGAAGACCGATCAAACTCTCCCTATCCTCAGGCTGAAATTTTATAGTATCGCCGAAATATTTTGTTATAAATTCGCTTACCTGTGACATAAAGTAATTCTCCTTAAGCGCAGTCAAATAATAAGGAGAGCCAAGGGGACGGTTATCTTGGCTCCCCGTCTCCGTCCCCTCGTCTCCATATATCATCAATTCCGCGGAATTGCATATCATCAAGCCGACATAAATGCACACTTTGTGTGATGATATACGCCTTCGGCGATGATATACACGCTGACGCGTGATGATATACCATTGCTTTCCCAATTGATAAAAAAATCCTCGTTCTTCGGAACAAGGATTTTTTGGTGGAGACAACTGGACTTGAACCGGTGACCCCTTGCATGTCAAGCAAGTACTCTGACCAACTGAGCTATGCCTCCGAATAAACCTATTATGCCATAAATTATTTTAAAAGGCAAGAATTATTTTCAAAAATTGAAAATGAAGTAAATGTGTGGTATAATTCTAATATCCTTAGAATTGGAGGGATAAATATCAATCCGATCTTATATATTGTAATTCCTTGCTGTAATGAAAGCGAGGTTTTGCCGATCACGGCGCCGATGTTTTTAAAATGCCTTGAAAATATGGCTGAAAATGAGCTTATAGATAAAAAAAGCCGAATTCTTTTTATTGACGACGGCTCCACGGATAAAACCTGGGAAATAATCGAAGATCTCAGCCGGTCGGACGATCGGTACTGCGGAATAAAGCAGAGTAAAAACAGGGGCCACCAGAGCAGTCTGCTTGCAGGGCTTATGTATGCTAAAGATCTTTGCGATATAACGATATCTATCGACTGCGACGGGCAGGACGATATTTCCGTTATGCCGGAAATGGTAAAGAAATACCGCGCCGGCTCCGATATTGTTTACGGCGTGCGAAAAAGCAGGAATACAGATTCCGGCTTTAAGAGAACTTCCGCCCGCGCTTTTTATAAATTTATGGGCGCAATGGGCGCTAATGTGGTTTACGATCACGCGGATTACAGGCTTATCTCTTCTAAAGTGCTTTCATATTTAAGTGAATTTAAGGAAGTAAATCTGTTTTTAAGAGGAATGATACCGCTTGTCGGGTTTAACAGCACCTGCGTTTATTATGACCGCGCGAAAAGAATTGCGGGAGAGAGTCATTATCCGCTTAAAAAAATGCTCGCTCTCGCTCTTGACGGAATCACGAGCCTTTCGACTAAGCCTTTAAAGCTTATAATTTCTCTCGGAATTATCGTTTCACTTTTAAGCTTTATCGGCGTGATATATGCGTTTGTTTCCTATATAACGGGTGCCGCAGTAACAGGCTGGGCAAGTATTGTCTGCATAATTTGCTTTATGGGCGGAATTCAGCTTATTTCGCTCGGCATTATAGGCGAATATGTGGGAAAAACTTATCTTGAAGTCAAGCACAGACCGAGATATATCATCAGCGATAAAACGGATAATCTTAAAAAATAAAAACACTTCGGGGCTTATGCTTTAAAGCATAAGCTCCGAAGTGCTAAAAGAAGTTATAAAAAAGAAAGAAAGGAAAAATCTAATTTCTGTCAAAAAGCTTTTCGGAAAAATCCGAAGCTTTTATCACTTTAAAGCGCTTTCTTCTGAAGTGCGCAAATATTCTGTCCTCCACGGCTATAAAGAAGTCCTCGTGAAATAAAGCCCAGAGCGTGAATAAAACGATAATCGTTTCAAATATACTTAAAACAATACCTGCAAAACTCATAAATTTACCTCCGACGAACACTTGTTCGCTTTCTGTATTTTTATTATAGCCTGACGCGTTTGATTTGTCAAGTCTTTTTTTGATATATTTATAATAATATTTTCGGTGTCCCAAAATATTCCCTTTGCCCGGTAATTTACTTGCTATTGTAATTTTTAAAAAAATATGTTAAACTATTAATAATTATATGTGATTATTCCGAAAGGATAAGATGATATGGAAGAAATTCAGAAAAAAAGAGTATTAAGCTGTATTCAGCCGAGCGGTATGCTCACCTTAGGCAATTATCTCGGCGCTTTGAAAAGCTGGGTAAAAATGCAGGAGGATTTTGAGTGCGTTTATGCCGTGGCTGATCTTCACGCGATCACCGTAAGGCAGGAGCCGGCTAAATTCAGGGCGCAGATATATTCCACCTGCGCGCTTTTATTGGCTTTAGGCCTTGATCCGGAAAAAAATATTTTATTCGTTCAGTCGCATATCCCCGAGCATTCGCAGTTAAGCTGGCTTTTGTCCTGCTATACGCAGTTCGGTGAAATGTCAAGAATGACGCAGTTTAAGGATAAGTCCGCAAAGCACGCGGATAACGTAAATGTAGGTCTTTTTTCTTATCCCGTATTAATGGCTGCCGATATTCTGCTTTATAAGCCCGATTTCGTTCCGGTGGGAGCGGATCAGAAGCAGCACCTTGAAATTGCGAGGGATATCGCGAGCAGATTTAATAATGTTTACGGCGAAGTTTTCAAGCTTCCAGAGCCCTATATCCCAAAAACAGGCGCAAGAATAATGTCGCTGCAGGATCCGGAGAAAAAAATGTCCAAGTCGGACGATAACGCGAATGCCTATGTCGCCATTCTTGACGACAGGGATACTATCATAAGAAAATTCAAAAGAGCCGTTACGGACAGCGAGTCCTGCGTTCGCTTAAGCGAGGATAAAAAGGGAGTATCGAACCTTATCGGAATTTACAGCTGTGTAACAGGCAAAACGCCCGAAGAAATCGAGCGCGAGTTTGAAGGAAAGGGTTACGGCGAATTTAAATTGGCTGTAGGCGAGGCTGTGGCAGACGAGCTTGCTCCCATAAAAGAAAATTATGAAAAGATAATTGCAGATAAAGCGGAAATAGAGAGAATTTTCTCGCTCGGAGATGAAAGAGCGGAAAAGATAGCCAGAAAAACATACTTTAAGGCAATGAAAAAGGTCGGATTTGTTTTATGAGCGAATTTTCGGGCGAATTTGATCTTGCGTTTGAAAAAATAAATAACTTCATAAAATCAGGCAGATTTCCGCACGCTTTTTTAATCGAGGGTGCTTCGAATTCGGAAAAGACCGCGCTTGCAAAAATTATAGCGCAGATATCTGTGTGTAACGGCGCACCCGCTCCCTGCAAAACCTGCAAAGATTGCAGGCAGGCGGAAAATAACACACACCCAGATATATCCTTTATTTCCGAAGAAAAAGGAAAAAAGAATATCACGATAAATCAGATAAGAGAGATAAAAGCACAGGCTTATGTTTTGCCGCATTCGGGTAAAAGAAGAGTATTTATAATTGAAAATGCGGATAAGATGAACGAGCAGGCGCAAAACGCCATACTTAAAATTCTTGAAGAGCCGCCCAAAACGGTGGTGTTCGTTCTGCTATGCTCTTCGAGAACGATTTTGCTCGACACGGTCGTTTCCCGGTGTATAAACCTCTCGCTTTCTTTTTCGGATAAAACTTCCGAAAAAACAAAAGCAGAGCAGGCGGCGCAAGAGTTCTGCGAGCTTTATGAGAAAGATAAGGATTATGAAATTCTTTGCCTGCTTCAGGGCTTTGTAAAAGACAGGGCTTTTGCAGACGAGTTTTTCGCCGCTCTTAAAATTGCCGCGGAAGAAAAGCTTAAAATAAAGCTTTCATCAAAGGTTATATGCCGCAAATTTGCAGAGCTTTATAAAAATATATCAAAATGGCAGGAAATGCTGAAGATAAATGTTAATCTTTCATTGCTTTTCTGCAGTATCTTGACGGAGGATTAAAAGTGACAAAGGTCATATCGGTAAAATTTAAAGAAAACGGAAGATCCTATTATTTCGATCCTAACGGGCTTGATCCCGATATCGGCGAAAAAATAATAGTAGAAACTTCCAACGGTCTTGCTTTCGGATTTGTCAGCGAAGCTGTAAGCGAGGTCGAAGAGGGAAAAATAGTATCCGAGCTTAAAAAGGCGGTCCGCATTGCAACGGACAAGGACTTAAAACAGCTCGAAGAAAACAAGAAAAAGGAAAAGGACGCTTTTTCGATCTGCGAAAAAAAGATAGCGGATCACAGCCTTGAAATGAAGCTTGTGGAAGTGGAATATTCTTTTGACGGCTCTAAAATAACATTTTTCTTCACTGCCGACGGCAGGGTGGATTTCAGAGAGCTCGTAAAAGACCTTGCTTCGCAGTTCCGCACCAGGATAGAATTAAGGCAGATAGGCGTGCGCGATGAGGCGAGAATGCTCGGCGGTCTCGGAATTTGCGGTCAGCCGTATTGCTGTAAGAGATTTTTGAATGATTTTGAGCCTGTTTCAATAAAAATGGCAAAGGATCAGGGCCTTTCTTTAAATCCCACAAAGATTTCGGGCAGCTGCGGAAGACTTATGTGCTGCCTAAAATATGAAGAGGATTCATATAAGCACCTCATATCTATCACTCCGGGTATCGGAGCGGTGGTTAAAACAAGTGAGGGTATCGGAACGGTTATAGACTCTAATCTCATCACCGGCAACCTTATTATAAGACCCAAAGAGGGGGAGGGTGCGCCTTATAAAGTGCACAGAAACAGCGTAAAAGTCCTTTCCCGCTCCAAAAAAGGCGGTAAAACAGAAGAAATTGATAAATAATGCAAATATTTACTCTTGCATTTTTCTTGGTTTGCTGATACAATACAGTTAGTAAATGCAGTTTCTTTTAGATTCGGGCGTACTATATACCACTTTATGGAGGTGTGACAAAATGGCATATAAAATTTCCGATGAATGCATCAGCTGCGGAGCTTGCGCCGCCGGATGTCCCTGCGAAGCTATTTCCGAGGGTGACAGTCATTATGAAATAGATCCGGATAAGTGCTGCGATTGCGGCTCTTGTGCCGAAGGATGTCCTGTAGAAGCAATTTCTAAAGACTGATTGTATTGTCAATTTGTCTAACAAAAAGCGGGAAAGTTATTTAAAAACTTTCCCGAATTTTTTTGCTGAAAATTGTTTAAATTTATTGAAAAAAATCACTTGACAGATAAACTTTGAATTTACATAAATTTTAATTCATTTTACATTTGCATATTATGTATTTCAACTTTTCCACAGAGTTATCCACCGTTATGAACCCGGATTATTCATAATTTTGATTAAATCAGTGTATTTTCGGTTGAATAGTCGGTGGATAAGTTTAATAACTTATATGGTTGTCCGGGTTTACATAAACTCTAAAAATGCAAAAAATTATCGAATAAAATAATATTTTGCTATAACAAAATAAAGGCGAGCGCCGCGAGCAGTAATTTATCGCCGCTCTCGCTTGAAATAAGAAGAATAATTCCGAGTAGCAGAAAGATATCGGGGTCGTTTGTAAGATTTAATGAGTCCCCGTTTCCTCCTAAAACAGAGCTTAAAAAATTTAAAGGCTCGCTATGTTCGGGACTTTTTTGAGGGCTTTGCTCCGGCTTTCTTTCGGGCCTTTTATAGCCGCCCGTTCTGTTCACCCTCACAAAGGGAGGAACGGGCGGCATTTTATGTGAAGACTGCTCAAATTTGCTCTGCGCGCTCATTTCTTTCATCCGCTCCACGGCGCGCTGCTGTTCGAGTATAAATTCCTCGTTGTTCAAAGCTTTTCACCGCCCTTTTAAATGTCAAAAAGGCCGCACTCTTTTAAATAAGGCAGCATTTCTATAAGCTTTATAAGCTTTACCGCCGCGTCTACCTTTGCGCGCCTTTCTTCGCTTAAATTAGGCTTTAAGGCTAAAAGCAGCGCAGTTCGTTTATCGTTTGTGTCGGAATTGAGTCTGTTTATCACAGGCATAAGCTTTTTTATAAACATAGGATCTATTCCGTCTGCATGGGGATCCGATTTTTCCTCCTCTTTAGAGCCTAAGAGCTGCTCCGCCATTTGCCTAACCCTGTCCATACTGTCGGGATCGTTTAATATCCCCTCGAGCTTTTGATTGAGGTCATCCATTTTTATTACCGCCGTTTGTGAAGTTTCTTAAAATATTCATCGTGTTTTTATCATTTAAAATTTTGTTAAGCTCTTCTTTGTTATTAAGGGCGGACATAATTTTATTTTTATCTTCAAGGCTTAGATTTTTGAGCAGTTCGGAAGAATCTCCGGTTTTGAGTTTACTTAAAGCGGAGTTGTTTATTCCGTTTTTGTTAAGTGTTTGCATAATTTTATTTATATCGTATTTGCCGTTATTCATATTTATCCCCCAAATAAATTTATCTATTTTAATATTATGAGGTAAGCGCCTATGAGATTACTTATAATTTCAGATTCCCACGGCAATTCTTTTGCAGTGGATAAAATAATCAGAGAAAACCCGGAGTGTGAGCATATATTTTTCTTGGGCGATAAAACGCCTGATATAGAAGACGCCGTGTATGAGTACACCTCGAAAAAATTTCATATAGTAAAGGGAAATTGCGACGGCTTTTGTTCCTACCCCGATTATGATATAATAAGGTTAAACGGAATAGATATCCTCTATTGCCACGGACACACTTTCGGCGTGAAATTCGGCACTTCAAGGCTTTATGAGGCAGCGCTTAATGCGAACTGCAAAATAGCGCTTTACGGCCATACCCATATTGCCAAATCGGAATATATCGACGGAATTTATCTTGTAAACCCCGGCTCCTGCTCAAGACCGCGTGAGGGCGGACCCACCTATGCGGTGATAGAAATAAGGGAAAACGGAATACTTGTAAATATTAAAAAGGAGTAAATATGCAGCTTAAGATCACATCGGGAGCGGTATCGCTATCGGGAGATGATATCCTAAAGGATATTAATGTGGAAATAAATACGACGGATAAGGTCGGAATAATAGGGAGAAACGGCTCGGGCAAAACCACTCTTTTAAAGGCCCTTGCGGGAATTTATGATGTTACTCCCGCTCTATCAAGGTCGGTGACAAACGGCGCGGTTTTGGGAATGCTCGATCAAATGGCTATTAAAGACGACTCAAAAACCTTGCTTGAAGAAATAAGATCGGCATATTCGGAAATCTTAGAAACCAAAGAAAAACTAAACATAGCTTTAGAAAAAATGCAGGAAGAGCAAAGCGAAGAAAATATAAAAAATTATACGCTTATTCTCGATGTTTTTACCAATCTCGGCGGATTTTATTTTGAAAAGGAATATGAGTCCGCACTAAAAAAATTCGGGTTTGATGAACGCGATAAATCAAAGAAATTAAGCGAATTTTCGGGAGGGCAAAGGACAAAAATAGCCTTTTTAAAGCTTTTGCTCTCAAAGCCCGATCTTCTTTTGTTGGACGAGCCGACAAATCACCTTGATTTAGAGGCGATAGCCTGGCTTGAAAGCTATATAAGGGAATATAAAAAGGCGGTCGCCGTGGTTTCTCACGACAGATCTTTTTTAGACGCAACGGTAACTAAAATTTACGATATAGAAAATCATAAAACATTTTTATATAACGGCAATTACTCATATTTTGCAGCGGAAAAGAAAAAAAGAAAAGAATTAATGCAAAAGAAATATGAGCAGGCGCTATCGGAGATAAAAAAGACAAACGAGCTTGCCGAGCGGTTCAGATATAAAGCCACAAAGGCAAGAATGGTGCAGTCAAAATTAAAACAGCTTGAAAAAATGGAAATTCCCGAAGCCCCCGAAAAATCAGATGAAAGAACTTTAAGCTTTAATTTAGAGCCTAAGTATAAAAGCAGTGAAACCGTGCTTACTGTGACCGATCTTGAAATCGGATACGATAAAGCGCTTTATAAAACCGATTTTTGCATAAAAAGAGGGGACAGAGTAGGCGTTATAGGAGGAAACGGGCTCGGAAAATCGACCCTGCTTAAAACTATCGCCGGAGTGATACCGAAAATCGGCGGCGATGTATCTTTCGGCGAGAGGGTAAGTATCGGATATTTCGATCAGCAAATGGCGCATTTTAAGGGAAATATTTGCGTGCTTGATGATTTTTTTGAAACCTATCCGTCTTTTTCCGAATTTGAGGCGAGAAGTATGCTCGGAAAATTCCTGTTTACGGGTGAAGAGGTCTTTAAAACTCTCGATATGCTGTCGGGCGGAGAAAAAGTCAGATTAGCGCTTTGCAAGCTTTTTATAAAACAGCCGAATTTCCTAATATTAGACGAGCCGACAAACCATATGGATATCGAATCAAAAGAGGCTTTAGAGGATATTCTCTTAAGCTACGGCGGAACGCTTCTTTTCGTTTCTCACGACAGATACTTTATCAGAAAAATTTCCGATAAGCTTATAGATTTTAAGACTGATGAGATAAAATTCTATGAGTACGGTTACTCGCAGTATTTATCCGAAAATCAGGAACAAAAAGAAGAAATCAAGGAAGAAAAAAAGCCTAAGCAGGAAAATAAAAAGTATCAAACCCCCGGAAAAATAAAGGCGAAAAAAGAACAGGCGCTGATAAAGACCGAGGCGGAGATATCAAAGTTTGAAAAAAGGCAGGAAGAATTAAAAGAGCTGTTAAACGACGGCGAAATTCAGTCCGATTATATAAAACTGCAGGAAATTTCAGCCGAGATAAAGCAAAATGATGAATTGCTTTTAAACCTTATGGAAAAATGGGAAGAGCTGAGCTCTTGACAAATAAGATTTTTAATGTATAATTAAATAGACAGTATAATCGGATAAATTTTCCGCTATGAGAAGTGTTGTATCCTGATTGTATTGTCTATACAAATTCAGAGTAGATATTTTAGCGTAAAGTGTCAGCGGAACGGGGAGTTGTCCGCCGAACGAAAGGCAAGGTTTATCCTGCCTGCGGTTAAAATATCACATCCCGCTGGCAGAAAATAGAAGAAAATCTCTCTATTATCGGTTAAGCTCGGATGATAGGGAGGTTTATTTTATGGAAAAAAATAATTTATTTGTAAAAAAGCTGTGCTTTTGCGCGGTGATGTCGGCGCTTTATGTGGGGCTTGATTTTTTAAGCACCACTTTAAGCGCGCCGTTTTCAATGTCATTTAAAATATCACTCAATGCGTTTCCGGTGATCGTGGCGGCTGTTTGCTTCGGTCCTGTCTGGGGTGCGGCAACGGGATTTATCGGCGCATTTATCGGTCAGCTGATAACATACGGTATCACGGCTACAACTCTTCTTTGGACTCTCCCCGCTGTAATAAGAGGCCTTGCTGTGGGTCTTATGTTTATCGCGTTTAAAAAGAGCCTTAAAAGGCTGCCGCTTATATTAAACTGCGTAATTTCAGCGCTTTTGGTTACCGCGTGCAACACGGTAGTTATGTATATCGATTCAAAAATTTTCGGTTATCCTGCGGTGCTTTTCGGAATAATGCTTTTAAGCAGGATTATTTCAGGCGCCGCCACTTCGGCGGTGATAGCGGTGATTCTGCCGCCGATAGTAAGAAAAATCAAAACTATCGCAAAGATATAAAAACACGCGGTGCTTTAAGCACCGCGTGTTTTATCTTTTAAACTGTAAAGAATAGAGATTTTCGTAAGTTCCGCCGAGTTTCATAAGCTCCTCGTGCGTGCCTTTTTCGGTAATCTTTCCGCCGTCGATAACGGCTATTTCATCCGCGTTTTTAACCGTTGAGAGCCTGTGGGCGACTATTATCGTCGTTCTGCCCTTGCAAAGCTCGTCAAGCGCGGACTGAATGAGAATTTCGGTCGTATTGTCAAGTGCGCTCGTCGCCTCGTCGAGAATAAGCACCGCGGGGTTTTTAAGAAAGACGCGCGCTATTGAAAGCCTCTGCTTCTGACCGCCCGAAAGCCTTATTCCACGCTCGCCCACCTCGGTGTCGTAACCGTTCGGCAAAGACATAATATAATCGTGAATATTCGCCCGCTTTGCGGCAAGTATTACTTCTTCATCGGTTGCGTCAGGTCTGCCGTAAAGAATATTATCCCTGATATTTCCCGAGAAAAGGAAAACATCCTGCTGAACTATACCTATATTTTTTCTAAGCGAGGAGAAGGTTATATCATTAATATTTATTCCGTCAAGCGTAATTTCTCCTGAGCTTACTTTATAGAAGTTAGGTATCAGGTGGCAAATTGTAGTTTTTCCGCCGCCGGATTCTCCCACGAGCGCAAGCTTTTCGCCTTTTTTGATTTTAAGATTGATATTTTTAAGCACTTCGGGGCTGTTGTCAGAATAGGAAAAGCAGACATTTTTAAATTCTATCTCGCCTTTAACATCGGTTATATCCTTTGCGTTTTTATTTTCCTTTTCAGGTTCTTCATCCATAACCTCTAAAAATCTGTTAAACCCGCTCACTCCGTTTTGAAACTGCTCCATAAATCCGATAAGCACCGTTACCGGGTTTATAAAGACGTTGACGGACACTATAAAAGTGGTATAATCGCCGAAATTTATTTTTCCGTTATAAAGAAAAAGTCCGCCGGCTATAATGATTATAACGTTAAACACATTTGTTATAAAGCTTGATGTGGAATGGAAAACTCCCATAGAGCGGTAAGCTTTTCTGCACGCCTCCACAAAAAGCATATTATTTTTCTCGAACTTTTCGTATTCCCTTTCACTTCCGCCGAAAGCCTTAGTTGTTCGAATTCCCGTGATGCTGCTTTCTATAGAAGCGTTTATCATTCCCGTGGTCACTCTTCTTTCTCTGAAAGCCGCGCGCATTTGCTTTCTGCAATAGGAAGAAATACCAATAAGTATCGGCACGCAGGCGAAAATGATAAGCGTGAGATAAATATTTATCGTGCAAAGATAGATAAAAGAGCCTATCACAGTGAGCGAGGAAATTATGATGTTTTCGGGGCCGTGGTGAGCAAGCTCCGCTATATCGAAAAGATCGTGGGTTATTCTTGATAAGATCTGCCCCGTTTCATTCTTATCAAAATAAGAATAGGGCAGACTTTCAAGTTTTTTAAACATATCTCTTCTCATTTGCGCCTGCATTTTAGTGCCTATCATATGACCGTAATACTGAACAAAGTATTCAAGAAACATTCTGATAAGATAGAGCAATAAAACCGTGAGTCCTGCAAACACGATAAGTCCGATTTTTTTATTCGGAATAAGATCGTTCAGCATTCTGTTCGTGACTATCGGATAGAACATTCCTATCACCGATATGAAAAACGATGCCGTCATATCAAGCGCGAACATTTTTTTATGCGGTTTATAATAAACCGCAAATTTTTTTAAGGTATTCATAGTTACTTTGTTTGAGTATCGTTTGTAAGCACCGCACAAACAAGATATCTCTCGGTGGGATTATCCGTGCAGGTGCTGAGAGTTATTATTTTATCCTTAGTCGTTACGCTTATATCGCTCCTGACATTTTTAGCAAGAGTTTTCGGATTTGTACATTCTTCCAAAAAATCCGAATATCCCTCATCGGTTGAAAAATCAAAGGAATTTATTATATGCCTGTCGTCATACACAAAAGCGGAAAATATTTTATAAGTTAAAATATGGCCGGGACTGTAGAGAGTAATAGTATCGTTTTCATTGAAGAAATCGGCTTTGCGGTATTTCCTTAAAGGGGTAAACATTGTGCCGTCAGCCAGGTCGTGTCCGTAGATCACCGTGTTTTTATCCTTGAATTCGGAATTATTACACCTCTGGATATAAACGCTGCCCGCAAATTTATATTTTCTTTCAAGATCGTGGTTTAAATAAAAGTTTTCCTCCGTATCGTCGCCGCTTTGAAGTATCGGGTAATCGATAGTGGTGCCGGGGATTGTTATCCACCCGACAACATCGGGATTTTGATTTTTAAGCTGAGCAAAATTGACCGGATTATCCGCTTTTTGAGCGGAAGAAACCGAGTCCTTATATTTTTTATAGGTATTCTTTTTAGGAATCAGCTGAATTACGAGTATCGCCGTTGCGCTTAAAAAAAGAATACCTGAAATTATCATCAGAATTATATTCAGGGCTTTTTTATTTTTCAAGATCATTCACCTCTAAAGCTCAAAAAGCCTGCAAAAAATTGCAGGCAGAAAAATTATTATTTTGTTTCGTATTTTTTAAGCGCTTTGATTTCTTTCGTTCCGCCCATGTAAGGTCTTAAAGCCTCGGGGATCTTCACGCTGTAATATTCGCCGTCAAAGCAAAGGTTGTTTTCGAGAAGAGCTATAAGCATTCTCGGAGGTGCTACAACGGTATTGTTAAGAGTGTGGGCGAGATATTTAGAGCCGTCTTCTTTGCGGACTTTTATGCCGAGTCTTCTTGCCTGCGCGTCGCCTAAGTTAGAGCAGGAGCAAACTTCAAAGTATTTCTTCTGTTTCGGGCTCCACGCCTCAACATCATAGGATTTTACCTTAAGATCGGCAAGATCGCCTGTGCAGCATTCGAGCGTTCTTACAGGGATATCAAGACTTCTGAAAAGCTCAACCGAATAGCTCCACATTTTATCAAACCACTGCATACTCTCTTCGGGCTTGCAGATAACTATCATTTCCTGCTTTTCGAACTGATGAATTCTGTAAATTCCGCGCTCTTCTATTCCGTGCGCGCCCTTTTCTTTTCTGAAACAAGGGGAATAGCTTGTAAGGGTAAGAGGAAGCGATTCTTCGGGAGTGATCGTATCGATAAATTTACCGATCATCGAATGCTCGGAGGTGCCTATAAGATAGAGGTCTTCGCCCTCTATTTTATACATCATCGCGTCCATTTCCTCAAAGCTCATAACGCCTGTTACGACCTTGCTTCTTATCATAAAAGGAGGAATGCAGTAAGTAAATCCTTTATTTATCATAAAATCTCTGGCGTAAGCTGTAACTGCCGAGTGCATTCTCGCGATATCGCCCATAAGATAATAAAATCCTTCGCCTGCAACTCTTCCGGCAGCGTCTTTATCAATACCGTTAAAAAGCGCCATAATATCAGTGTGATAAGGAATTTCGAAATCAGGGTGAGTCTGCTCGCCGAACTGCTTGACTTCCACGTTCTCGCTGTCGTCTTTACCGATCGGAACACTCGGATCAATGATGTTCGGGATGGTCATCATAATCTTTAAGATGCGCTCGCCAAGATCCTTCTCCTGCTCTTCCAGCTCAGACAGACGGGCAGACTGCTCTGCTACCTGTTTCTTCAGCTCTTCTGCTTCCTCTTTCTTTCCCTGACCCATCAGAGCGCCGATCTGTTTTGCAATCTTGTTCTTGTTCGCACGCAGATCATCTGCTTCCTTCTTCGCTTCACGGTTCTTGGCATCCAGCTCAATCACCTCATCTACCAGCGGAATTTTCTTGTCCTGGAACTTATTTTTAATATTCTGCTTTACAATGTCAGGATTTTCTCTGACGAATTTAAGATCTAACATATCTTCCTCCTACTGTTATGCAATTAACTGCACGAAAACTAGTTATAATTATACTACAACTTTGTACGAATGAAAAGCCCTGTTTCAAGAGTTCCTCTGTTCTTCAAATCATTTTGTTATTGTTCACGCATACGTGCCCAGTAACATCATTTTTGCATTTTGAAACAAAACAGGATAGACTGCCCATTATATTTAACTCAACTTCGTCAAATAGGACAGACACGCCTCCAGGCACAGTCCGTCCTGCTCCGGGGCACCAAGTTCTTCTGTCTTTTCCACACATTTTTTTGTAAAAGCTGCCGCCCGTCTGACGGCTTCCTCCATCGGCACACCTCGCACCATGCTGGCACCGATGACTGCTGCAAAGACATCCCCGGTTCCGTGGTAATTGCCCGCCACAAATTTAGTTGCATGAAAGACCGGCTCCTTGCCGCGCTCATGGATCACGTTGAGGATCTGTTTGCCCTTGACCACGCCTGTCAAAATGACTGACCGCGCGCCCAAAAGGTGAAGCTTCCAGGTCAGATCTGAGAGCTTGCGCTTACTCCATCCATTTTCCTGATACAGCGTGTCCGTCAGGGCACAAGCTTCCGTCAGATTTGGCGTGACAACGTCCGCATACTGCATCAGCTCCCGCATCGCCTCGATCAGATCCTCGTCACAGACGCTGTAGAGATGTCCGTGGTCGCCCATCGTCGGATCTACCAAAACCTGCGTATTTTCCCGTTTGAAATCCCGGATAAAATCTGCCACGATCGACGCCTGTCTGGCAGAACCTAAGAATCCAGTCATGATTCCGTCCATCTCAAATCCCATCTTCCGCCACGGCTCCAGGTATGCCTCCATCCGATCGGTATAATCATCCATATAGCATTCCGGATATCCCGCGTGATTGGACAGCACCGCCGTCACCACCGGACAGCACTGTACCTTGAGGGCGCTGATAACCGGCATCGCCGCCGTCAGCGAACAGCGTCCGTAACCTGACAGGTCATTTAAAACCGCTATTTTCTTCTGAATTCCTTCCATGTATAATTTTTCCTCATTTTCTTAATTTTAAGCAACTTTATAATCTAACATATTCTCACGGCAGATACGACTGCCTGCGGCATGATTCTGGTTTCTACAAGCGTGTATCTATGCATTTGTGTTTCATAAGCCGCACACTCCAATGACGCAACAAGGAGACTGCGCCCGGACAGATGTTTTTCCCATTCTGCCCAACCACAGTCTCCTGTATGTATTTCATTTTAATTCTTCTCGACTGAGATAAATTGCCTTATGCTCTCGCTTCTACAGACAATGCATCCAGAAAACCTGCCTTGCGGAGTGCCGGACGAACCGCCATATATATAACAACAGACGCAATCGTAGATGTCACCGCATTGATCGAAGTCGCTGCGATATTCCATGCAAGTGTGAGCTCTGCCGCCGGTTTACCAATGATCCAGAGTTTATAATAATATCCGATCAGCGGATCTGCAATGACGTTGAATAAAAGACCTGCCACCGCTGCTGCAATCGTAAAACCAAGGATGTGGTTCTTATCGGTGCTCCGATCAATCTTGCCCAGACGATGTGCTACGAATCCGGCGATCAGTCCGATGCAGAGTTTGCAGATAAATGTCTTCGGTGCATATACAATATAAACCGGATCGAGAAGGTCACCTATCGTCATGCCGATAGCACCTCCCAAACCGCCGTAAAAGCCGCCGACTAAGAGTGCCCCGATGACACAGACTGCATTTCCCAGATGAATGGAAGTTGCATCGCCGCCCGGAAGTGTGATCTTCACCTGTCCGTATGTAAATACGACATAGGAGAGAGCTGCCAGCAGACCGACCATCGCGATCTTGTAAGCCTGATTTGATTTGTTTGCCATGATGTTTCATCCTCCCTTGTTATTGGACTCATCATAGCACAATCTTGTCCCCTGAAAAACATACAGTTTTTATCATTTTAAGCAGGTCAGTTATAACTTGCCACTTTTTTATCCGGATTAATCATGTGCCTCCACGCACAAAAGGACGCCTTTCTCCAGCTCCAGAATGCCCTCTTCCCGTTTAAGCTCATTGCTGATGCAGAGACTCGTCCCCAGCCCGATCGTCCGCCTCTGGAGCGGGTATTTAAATCCCCGCAGCGTCAGTCCCTCGACAGTCTCGGTCATCGGCAGGAACGAAATGTATTTTCCATACACCTCTTCCCGGTGAAATACCTTATGCCCGCCCAGAAGATACAGGCGGTTGCGGGCATCATAAATATTCACTTCCATTCCCTGGCAGAAAAACTGATACATCAGCTGGATATTGCCGATGGCGTGATCCATACGGCCGC
>URFG01000015.1 GCA_900547095.1 uncultured Oscillospiraceae bacterium | reverse complement strand
ACACCGCCACTTGCCCGACTGTCAGAAAGCAGATCGGCAAGACAACCTATATCGTCCGTGTGCATTTCAGCCAGACCGCAAAAGAGACAATGGAGGACAAAATCAAGCGTCTGCTCCGTGAGGAAGTCCGCAAAATGTGACTTCTTTGTGAATTTGATGAAAAAGTCCTTGACTTTTCGTCTCTGGGTAAACGATAAAGTATTTAAAAATCCAGAAGAAGTAATAAATAATGTGGCGCTTGTATGCGATTTTATTTCGGAAAAGATAAAAGCTTTGCATCTTGAGTCCGAAAAGGAAGTGCTTCATTTAAACAGGACTTTGAGCGGAGATATATTTGTAAAAGCTGACGGGTTTTACAGGCTTTATGATTTTGTGGAAAACTCTTATTCAAGGGACCTTCCGCAAAATAAGGAAGAATTTTTTGAAAGCGCGGTCACATTCGGAGAATTTCAGTATCTGTTAAGCGATTTTCCGGTAGAAAAATTAAGCGAAACAATACCTGATTTCCACAACACCGAAAAAAGATATGCAGATTTTGAAAAATCCGTTAAAGCCGATTCGTTCGGCAGGGCAAATAAGGCTAAAGAAGAAATAAGCTTTGCGGAAAATAAAAAATATTTTTCCACTTTACTTAAAAGTTCGGCCGAAAAATTTAATATCCCCTTAAAAGTAACTCATAACGATACAAAAATAAATAATATTTTATTCAGCAAAAGAACTAAAAAGGGTTTATGCGTAATTGATCTTGACACGGTAATGCCGGGTTATTCAGTAACTGATTTCGGAGATTCTATCAGATTCGGAGCGTCTACCGCTTTAGAAGATGAAAAGGATTTAAGAAAAGTCCATTTTGATTTTGAGCTTTATAAAACATATTTAAAAGGTTTTGTAAAAGGTACTAACGGAAGCTTATCACAGGCTGAAAAATTACTTTTGCCTCTCGGAGCTATGGTTATGACCTTTGAATGCGGAATAAGATTTTTAGCCGACTATTTAAGCGGAGATACTTATTTTAAAACCGATTATCCAGATCATAATCTAGTAAGGTGCAGAACGCAGTTTAAATTATTATCGGAAATGGAAGAAAAATCGGATATTATGATTGAAGAGGCTAAAAAAGCATAATAAAAACCTCGGTTTTAAGAGAACCGGGGTTTTTATTTTTATTTAAAGATGCGAGCAAAGGATTTTTGCATTTCCCGAAATAGTTACCTTTAACTCTGCGGGAATAAAAAGACTGTCGCCTTTTTTTACCGTCATATTGCCCGACGGGTAAGACACGGTCGCTTCGCCGTCAAGAATTACCGCCGAAACAAAGGTATCTTTAAAATCAAGCCCTGCAATACCCTCAAGCTCTAAAAGTTCGCAGGTGAATTTATCACATTCGGCAAGAGTTCTTGAAATTCCGAAAGGATAAAGCGTTTTTTCTCCGACATCGCCGTAAGGAATTTTCGGCGGCTCGGTTTTAGTAACATCAAGAGCTTTTTCTATATGCAGTGCGCGGGGCTTTCCGTCGGCGCCCAGCCTGCCGTAATCCGATACTCTGTAAGTCGTATTCGAATTCTGCTGAACTTCGGCTATAAGAATACCTGCGCCTATAGCGTGAAGAGTGCCTGATTCAATAAAGAAAACATCGCCTTTTTTCACATTTACGAAATTGCATACCTCTGTTAAGGTATTATCCTTTATTCTGCGCCTGAATTCTTCGCGGTCTACTTCGCGGTTAAAGCCGTAGATAAGCTGTGCGTTTTCTTCGCAGTCAACCACATACCACATCTCAGTCTTGCCGTATTCGCCCTCATTTTTAAGAGCATATTCGTCATCCGGGTGAACCTGTACTGAAAGCTTGTCCTTAGCGTCTATAAGCTTGATAAGAATCGGAAAATAAGGGAATGCTTCGGCTTTTTCTCCCAAAGCTTTTTTACCCATTTTTTCTATTGCCTCGCTTAAGGTCAAACCTGCAAGATCTCCGTTTTTAACAATGCTTTCCCCGTCTTTATGGCAGGAAAGCACCCACGCCTCGGCGGCTTTTTCAAGATCCGTTTTATATCCGAATTCGTCTATAAGTCTTGTTCCGCCCCAAAGATAATCCTTTATAGGAGCTTTAAGCAAAAGAGGATACATATGATCATCTCCATATAATTATATATTAATAATAACATATTTTTATATTCTCTTCAAGATAAAAAAGAGGAAAGACATCTTAATTGTCTTTCCTCTTTTTTAAGCGCCTTTATAATAATTTACCGCTTTTTTCATAAAATCCGCAGTAACCCCGAAGTATTCCGCCAGAGAATAAACGTTGTCGTAGCCGTTTTTAAGAGCGGCTTTGAATTTTTTTTCGGGAACAAGCGTCTGAATTGCCCAGAGATTAGCTTTTCTTTCGTGCTTTTCTCTTACATCAAGCTTTGAATAATAATTATAAAAGCTGAATGTGATACAATGACCAAGTTCGTGTGCAAGGCACACCCTTTCAGCCGCGCCTTTAATATCATTATCCATTCCTACAAATAAAGAGCCGCCGATTTTAAGCGAAACAGAACTGTTTGCGGGGAGAGAAAAGCGGTCTACCGTTATACCGTTTTTCTCAGCTATCCTGTAAAGCTTAATTGTTTCCATTATTCCTCTCCTTTATAAATTCGGCATATCGCTTTACCTCATTCCACATTTCATCGGTAACTGTAGTTTCTCCGCCGAATAACGCGACTTTCACCGCCTCGTCGTCAGCAGGGGTGATGCCGCTTTCGGTAAAATAATCTACGCTTACTTCGAAATAGTCCGCGATTTTCGAGAGAGTTTCAAAAGAAAGAGTTTTAGTGCGGCCGTTTTTAAAATCAGAAAGCTTGGCGCGGGGAATAGAGCAGTCAGAGCAAAGCTTAGTCACATTAATATTCTTTTTCTTACAAAGCTCTTCGATTCGATCGTAAATGATAGCCATAAAATTTCCCCTTTTAAAATAAATTACGGAAAATCGTAATTTATTCTTGACATTTACGAAAAACCGTAATATAATAAATATGCATTACGGGAATTCGTAATTTATTCATCTTATATGTAAGTATATTACATAATTCCGTAAAAGTCAAGAAAATTTATAAGGAGAACAAACAGTATGTACAAAAGTCAGGACTTTGAAAAAAATTATTTTTATTGCCGTTATTGCGGAGCAAGACTAAAGGACGGCAGGACCGAATATTGTGACAGTCGCTGCCGCCGAATGGGGCAGTACCTTTGGGAAAAACAGCAAAAAAGGAGAAGAAAATGGCTGCAAAGCCCGCTTGCTAAAATAGTTTCAAAAGTGGAAAGCTATAATAAGGCATTTAAAACCAATTATTCTTACGGTTATTTTGTAGCCTATATTCTTCCTAAGCTTATCAAAGGAGAAATAAAATATGCAGGAATATGAAGAAAAGCGAAGTTTTTTAAAGCAGTATAGATTTTTGCTTTCAAAGATAAGAAGACTGAAAGAAATGCTTAATATTTCCCCCGAAAATTCCGAAAAATACTTAAAAGGCATTGAAGAGGCAAGAAAAAAGCGGGATGAAATAGAAGAAAAAATAGATAAAGTCGACGGAAATATCCTATCTGAGATCCTTTCCGAAAAATATATCTGCGGAAAAAGTCTTGAAGAAATAGCTTATTCGCTCTGTTACAGCAAAAGGCAGGTCGAAAGACTTCATCTTAAAGCTTTGGGGCAGTTAAAATGCTTTACATAAGATAAAAATTGCTATATAATTGAATAAAAAGAGGAGGGATACCGTGAAAAAAAGAACTATTCTCCATTGCGATCTGAATAACTTTTTTGCATCGGTATCCCTTTTGTATAACCAGACGCTTGTCGGTTTGCCGGTCGCTGTCTGCGGCAATGAGGAAGAAAGGCACGGAATAGTGCTAGCAAAAAATGAGCAGGCTAAAAAATTCGGGGTAAAAACCGCGGAAACAATACGAGAGGCAAAGAAAAAATGTCCCGAGCTTGTTATTCTTCCTCCCGATTATAAAGCTTATAAAAAATATTCTCTTTTAGCCCGTGAAATTTATTCGAGATTTACCGATATGATAGAGCCTTTCGGGATCGATGAATGCTGGCTTGATGTAACAGGGAGCGAAAAGCTTTTCGGGAGCGGTTATGAGATCGCTGAAAAGATAAGAAAAACTATAAAAAACGAGCTTAAAATAACGGTTTCGGTGGGAGTGAGCTTTAACAAGGTTTTTGCAAAGCTCGGCTCGGATATGAAAAAGCCCGACGGTGTGACGGTCATATCTGAAGAAAATTTCAAGGAAAAAATATGGAAGATAAGTGCAAGCGATCTATTATATATCGGAAGATCCACAGCGCTTAAGCTTAAATCGATAGGTGTTATAACTATCGGCGACCTTGCCTGCTGCGACGAAAGCGCTTTAAAAAAGCTGCTCGGGAAAAACGGACCTTTGCTTAAAGCTTATGCAAACGGCTCCGACAGCTCGCCTGTGAAATATGAGTCCGAAAGATCCGTGCCTAAAAGCATAGGAAAATCGGTAACATTGGATCACGATATCGAATCCTTTGACGAAGTATGGAAAACACTGCTTACTCTAAGCGAAGATATTTCTTTTCAGCTTAAGAAAAACGGACTTTTTGCAGGCTCTGTTCAAATTCATATCAGAGATACCCGGCTTAATGTTAAAGAATTTTCTTCTCAGCTTACTTTCGTCTCTGACAGCTCGCTTGAGTTGGCAAAATTCGGATTTGAGCTTTTTAAGAAAAACTGTCCGCAAAAATTTTCGCTCCGTTCTTTAGGAATCAGAGCAATAAATTTAAAAACTGAAAATTCCGCCGTTATGCAGAGCTTTTTTGAAAACGGTCAGGAAAAAGAGAAGATTGAAAAGATTGAAAATTCGCTTGAGCTTTTAAATGAAAAATTCGGAAAAAACACTGTGCACAGAGCCACCGTGATAGAAAAATCGGGGCAAAATTCTTGTAATTGAAAGGATAATAGTGTATAATATAATATTATAAAATATAATGAGGTGCTTTTATGCTTTCTCTGCTTAGATCGGGCAGTATCGGAGTTGCTCTGATTTATCTTTTGTCATCTTTTATAACACTTATTTTAACATTACCTGTTCACGAGTTCGCTCACGGTTTTGTAGCCTATAAACTCGGCGACCCCACCGCAAAATATCAGGGAAGGCTCACGCTTAATCCTTTTAAGCATCTTGACCTTATAGGATCGCTTTGTATCGTGTTTTTCGGTTTCGGCTGGGCAAAGCCTGTGCCGGTGGATTCAAGATATTTCAAGCATCCTAAAAGAGATATGGCGCTCACGGCGCTCGCAGGGCCTATGGCTAATCTGTTGTGTGCTTTTATTTCGATGTTTTTTTATTTTCTTATAAGGCATTTTGCGCCACCGGTTTCGGAAGCAGCGTTATATGCAATATCTTTCTTTTATTATCTTTCGTCAATAAATATCTATCTTGCGGTATTCAATCTTATTCCTATCCCTCCGCTTGACGGTTCGAGGATACTTTTTGCTATATTGCCGAGCGATAAGTATTTTAAAATGATGAGATATGAAAGATATATCTATCTCGGTCTTTTAATTTTGATGTTTACAGGGATTCTCGGATATCCTATAAGGTTTATCGCGAATCTTATAAGCAGTCTTTTTGCAGCATTTTTCAATTTAATTTTCTAAAATTTGGGAGTAAGAATGGAAAATCAGCCGCTTTTTAAGCTTGAAAGCTTTGAAGGACCCTTTGATATGCTTTTAAAGCTTATTTCAAAAAACAAATTAAATATTTATGATATAAAGCTTTCTGTTCTTATAGACCAGTACCTTGAGCAGATAGAAAATTTCCGCCGGCAGGAAATGGAAATTTCGAGCGAATTTTTAGAAATGGCTTCAAGACTGCTTTATATAAAAACCGTCAGTCTTCTTCCAAAGCACGATGAAATAGAAAAGCTCAAAGAGGAATTAACGGGCGAGCTTCTTGAATATCAGACCTGCAAGGAAATGGCGCAGAAGCTTTCTTTGATGACAGGCGGATTTGACAGCTTTATTAAATCACCCGAGCCTTTTGAGGCGGACAAGACTTATGCGCTTGTCCACCGCCCCGAAATCTTATTTGAAGCATACTCGGAGGCGGTGGGCAGAGGAAAGAGAAGACTGCCTCCGTCTACAGAGCCGTTTAAGAAGATAGTTGCGAAAAAAATCGTCGCAGTGTCTTCAAAAATCGTTTTTGTTTTAAGAAATCTTGTAAAATCAGGTTCGAAGAAGCTCACTATGCTATATTCGTCGGCTAAAAATAAATCCGAACTTGTAGCCACTTTTTTGGCGGTTTTGGAGCTGTGCAAGTCGGATAGAATAAAATTGAGCGGCGACGGCAGCGAAACGGAGATAAAACTCAATAAGGAGCACAGAAAAAGATGAACAGCGAAGAATTATTAAGCGCATTTGAGGCAGTGCTTTTTGCTTCGGGCGATCCGATAAGTATAGACAGGCTTTCAGAGATTTTTGAAATTTCTCCGGAAAAATCCGAGGAAATTGCCTTAAAGCTTGAAAATAAACTTGAAAAAAACAACAGCGGAATAAAGCTTTTAAAGCTTGAAAATAAATTTCAGCTTGCAACCCGCACCGAATATGCGGAATATATAAAGAAAGCTTTTGATATCAAAAGAAAAACTCCGCTTTCTCCCGCAGCTTTGGAAGTGCTTGCGGTCATAGCTTATAATCAGCCGGTTACAAGAGCATTTACCGAGCAGGTAAGAGGCGTTGACTGTTCGGGAGTTATAACAACTCTTATTGAAAAAAATCTTATCGAGGAAAAGGGAAGACTTGAGCTTCCCGGTAAACCGCTGTTATACGGTACAACGGATAATTTCTTAAGATGCTTTTCAATTTCCGATCTAAGCGAGCTTCCGCCGCTGCCTAAAGATAATGTTCAGCCGGCGGATATGGCGGAGCAGTTAGAAATAGATTCAGATAAGCTTGACGAATTACAGGAGTGACAGCCTATGAGCGATAATAATAACATTCAGGGTATTATGGATGTAACCTTGCAGAAATTAAGGGCTATGGTAGACGCGGACACGATTATCGGAACGCCTGTAAAAGCCGATAACTTTACTCTTATTCCGGTATCAAAAGTGTCATTCGGTCTGGCTACCGGCGGCAGCGATTTTCCGTCGAAATCGGGAGCCTCGCTCTTCGGCGGAGGAAGCGGCGCGGGAGCCACGGTTACACCGATAGCTTTTATCGCTGTCAACGGTGACGATATAAAAATGATGCCCGTGTATAATGACCTTAACACCTTTGATAAGGCTATAAATATGATGCCTGAACTTTTGGAGAAAGCTAAGAGCCTTTTTAAGAGGCAGGAAATAAGGTTCGATGAAGAGGGAAATGTTATAAGCGAAGAGTAAAAATAGCCTTTTTGCAGCGGAGCAATAAGTAATAAAGAGCATATTTAAGTCATAGTAATTATTCGGTGATATCTATGCTTAAATTTAGAAAAAGAGCAAAACTTATATTGAGTTTCACTCTTGCGATAATGCTGATTTTCCCGTGTTTTAAAGCAGATGCTTTAAGCGCCGCATCAGCCGTGCTTATCTGTGCCGATACGGGAGAAATTCTTTATTCAAAGAACGCCGAGGACCGCCTTGCAATGGCAAGCACCACTAAAATTATGACTGCTCTTTTGCTCTGCGAAAATGTCAGCCTGGATAAATCGGTCACGGTAACTGCGGAGCAGATAAGAGTAGAGGGCACCTCTATGGGACTTAGAGCCGGCGATAAGGTGACGGCCGAAGATCTGCTTTACGGAATGCTCTTAACTTCGGGCAACGACGCCGCAAATGTTGCCGCATACGCGGTATCCGGAAGCACGGAAAAATTTGTGGAGCTTATGAATAAAAAGGCTGAAAGCTTAAAGCTTAAAAATACGCATTTTGCAACCCCCTCCGGGCTTGACGCGGAGGATCATTTTTCCACAGCCTTTGATATGGCAATGCTTGCAAGATACGCTCTTTTAAATGAAGATTTTGCCAAGGCCGCCGCGCAAAAACAAAAAACAGTCACAATAAACGATGGGACAAAAAAGCTTTATCTTATAAATCACAACAGGCTTTTAAGGACTTATGACGATGTAACAGGGGTTAAAACAGGCTTTACAAAAAAGGCAGGCAGATGCTTGGTTTCAAGCGCTGAAAAAAATAAAAAGCGAGTTATCGCAGTTACTCTTAACGATCCCGACGATTGGGCGGATCACAGAAAAATGCTTGATTTAGGGCTTGAGGCGGTGAGCGTGCAGTCGGTCGAGCCTCCGATAAAGAATTTAAGAGTAAATGTTATCGGAGGAAATAAAAAAAGCCTTTGCATTCCGCTTAAAGGTCACGAGCTTTGCTCTGCGGCAAAGGCGGAACTTACCTGCAAGATAGAAACAAAACAGACGGTTTTTGCCCCGGTAAAAAAAGGCGATGAAATAGGCGTCATCAATTTTTATTCCGATGGTATTCTTATAAAGAAAACAAAAATTTTAGCTAACAAAAGCATAGAAAGAAAAAAAGACAACGGATTTAAAAATTATTTTGATTTTTTGATCTTTATGTTCGGGAGAATTTAATGAAAGAAACAAAAATAAGACTTCAAAAGCACCTCGCGGCTAACACCGATCTTTCAAGAAGAAAAGCCGAGGAGCTTATAAAAAGCGGAAGAGTAAGGATAAACGGCAGGGTTGCGATTTTAGGCGATAAAGTCGATCCGAAAAGGGATAAGGTAACAGTCGGAAAGAAAAATATCATTTCAAGCGATGAAAAAATATATATTATGCTTCATAAGCCGCGCGGATTTATCACGGCTATGAGCGACGACAGGGGAAGAAAGACCGTTGCGGATCTGACTAAAGATGTAAACGCAAGAATTTTCCCCGTAGGCAGACTTGACAGGGATTCCGAGGGACTTCTTATAATGACGAACGACGGCGAAATTGCGAACATTTTAACGCACCCGTCAAACCATGTAAATAAAACTTACCGTGTCACGGCAGCGGGCGAAGTGACCGAGGACAAGCTTAAAAAACTATCTTCCGGTGTGGTAATAGACGGAAGAAAAACTCTTCCGTGCGATGTTTTCGTGATTGAGCGCCGAGAGGACAGAACCGTTCTCAATTTCATTATTCACGAGGGCAGAAACAGGCAGATAAGAAAAATGTGCGATGCGGTAGGTCTTAGGGTTTTAAGGCTTAAAAGAACCGAAATTGCCGGAATAAAACTCGGGAAATTGCCCGCAGGCTCTTACAGAGAGCTTAATGATAAAGAGCTTAACAGGCTTATGAATATTTCAAAATCAAAGGAAGAAGAAAATTGATCAGCGTAAAGCTTAATACGGATAAAGAAATAATTGCTCCGATATATAAAAAAGAGGGAGCGGATCTAAAAGAAAACTCTGCGGCAGTGATAGCAAAAGACGGCGAAAATATTTTAGGATACTGCATTTTTGAAATAAGAAAAAAAGATATTCTGATAGAAAAGATAGTTCCCGAAAATGATATTTCTCTAGCCGACGGGCTTATAAGAAGCGCTGTTTTTTCTATGATACAAAGAGGCATTACAGAAGCTTTTTACAGTGAAGCAGCTGAAGAAGTGATAAAAAAGACAGGCTTTGTAAAAGATTTAAAATCAAGATCCGTAAGCACGGAAAAGCTTTTTATAAGCTGTAAGGAGTAAATTTTTATTTTTAGCTTTCGATAAAGATAAAAAAATGTTGCAATAAAGGTTATTATATGATATTATAGTTAAGCGAGTGTAAAAATTGATTATATAAGGAGGCTTTATATATGAGTGCTATAAAGATTATATTAGGTATTGCAGTTATAATCGTATCGCTTCTTATTATTGCGATCGTTCTGATGCAGCAGGGAAGAAGATCGGGAATTAACGGTGCTATTTCCGGAGGAGCTGACACTTTCCTTTCAAAAAGCAAGGCTCGTACGGCTGACGCTATGCTTGCAAGAATCACCAAAATCGTTGCGGCTGTATTTTTCGCTCTTGTAATTGTAGCCAATGTTATTGCGGCTTTAGGAAAGTAAATATTAAGCGCTAGATCAAGCGCTTTATATGCCGGTGTGTCGGAATGGCAGACGAGGCAGACTCAAAATCTGTTGCCAGCAATGGCGTGTGGGTTCAAGTCCCACCACCGGCACCAAGATCGACAGGACCGGACAAAAGTCTTGTCGATTTTTTTACTTTAAAAAAGTTCTTTTTTACTTATTTAATAAAAAATAAAGGATTGTGAAAAAATGAAAGTTGTTATACTTGCCGGAGGATTCGGCACAAGAATTTCAGAAGAATCCGTTTATAAACCTAAGCCGCTCATTGAAATAGGCGGTATGCCTATACTTTGGCATATAATGAAAGGTTATTCTTATTATGGGTATAACGATTTTGTTATTTGTGCCGGTTATAAGCAACATATTATAAAAGAATGGTTTGCAAATTATTTCATTCAAACAAGCGATGTCACTTTTGATTTTTCAAAAGGAAATGAAATCACAATTCATAAAAAGCACGCCGAGCCTTGGAAAGTTACGGTAGTCGATACAGGTCTTAATACTATGACCGGAGGCAGAATTAAAAGAGTTCAGCCTTATATAGGAAATGAAACTTTTATGATGACTTACGGCGACGGCGTATGCGATGTAGATATAAATAGCCTTGTTGAATTTCATAAGGCAAATAATAAAATTGCAACTCTTACCGCAGTCGTTCAAAAGCAACAAAAGGGAGTTTTAGATGTTTTGGAAAACGGAACGGTTAAAAGTTTCCGAGAAAAACAGGTTAATGACGGTGCCGCTATAAATGCCGGATTTATGGTGCTTGAACCTAAGATCTTCGACTATCTTGACGGTGATGAAACTGTTTTTGAAACAACGCCCCTTGAAAGACTTGTAAAAAAGGGTCAGCTTATGAGCTATCGTCATACGGGTTTTTGGCAATGCATGGATTCATTGCGCGAAAAAGAGCTTCTTGAAAATCTCTTAAAAAGCGGTAAAGCCCCGTGGAAAAAATGGGAGTAAAATTGTATGAATCTTAATTTTTATAAAGGAAAAAAAGTCTTTGTAACAGGTCACACCGGTTTTAAAGGCTCTTGGCTATGCAGAATTTTAATTTCCGCCGGCGCCGAGGTCACAGGTTATTCATTAACTCCTCCGACAACACCTAATTTGTTTGACATTGCAGATATAAAACCGCATATTAACTCTGTTATAGGTGATATCAGGGATTTTGAGACTCTTAAAAAGGCTTATGACAACGCTGATCCGGAAATAGTATTTCATTTAGCGGCTCAGCCGATCGTTAGAGATAGTTATAAAGAACCTGCTTATACTTATGAAACCAATGTTATGGGTACAGTTAATCTTTTGGAGTGTGTCAGACTTAGCGCAAATCCTCCGAAATCGGTGCTCAATGTTACAACCGATAAAGTATATAAGAATAACGAGTGGTCCTGGGGTTATAGAGAGAACGAACCGCTTGACGGTTTTGATCCTTATTCAAACTCAAAATCCTGCTCAGAGCTTGTAACTCATAGCTATAAGGTTTCTTTTCTTGATGAAATGGGTATAGCCGTTTCGACTGCGAGAGCCGGAAATGTTATCGGCGGAGGAGATTTTGCTAATGACAGAATTATTCCGGATTGCGTAAGAGCGGCAAAAAATAAAGAAACGATAATTGTCAGAAATCCTTATTCCACAAGGCCTTATCAGCATGTTTTAGAGCCGCTTGCGGCTTATCTGATGATTGTTGCGAAACAATATGAAGATATAAAATATGCAGATTATTATAATGTCGGCCCCGATGAATGCGACTGCGTTACAACGGGCGACCTTGTGACACTTTTCTGTGAAAAATTCGGCGAAGGAATGAAATGGGAAAATAAAGCAGTCGGCGGTCCTCACGAAGCAAATTTCCTTAAGCTAGACTGCTCAAAGCTTAAATCGGTATTTTCCTGGAAGCCGCGCTGGCACATTGAAGAGTGTATGGAAATGACTTGCAGATTCAGTAAAATTTGGCTAGAAAACGGCGATATTCCCGCGGAAATGGATAAAGAAATCAAAGATTTTTTTAAATAAAAGGAGAATAAAAATGGCAAACTGGAACAGCGAAGAACAGGCAAGAGAACAAATAAAAGAAATGGTGGCCGAATATTATAAAGATTTTAAGGCTAAAAAAGAGCCTTTTAAAGAGGGCGACCGCATAACTTATGCCGCTCGCGTTTTCGATGAAAAGGAAATGTGCGCTCTTACCGATGCAACTCTTGACTTTTGGCTTACAACCGGTAGATTTTCTGATGAATTTGAGAAAAAATTTGCCGAATGGATAGGAGTTAAGTTTGCTCATCTTGTAAACAGCGGCTCTTCGGCAAACCTCATTGCGTTCACAGTTCTTACTGCTCCAGAGCTTGGAGATAGAGCTATAAAAAGAGGAGATGAGGTAATTACCGTCGCCTGCGGATTTCCTACCACAGTTACTCCGATTTTGCAGTACGGCGCGGTTCCTGTTTTTGTAGATGTAACTATTCCGCAGTATAATATTGATTCTTCGATGCTTGAAAAAGCATTGAGCGATAAAACAAAGGCTGTAATGATCGCTCACACTCTCGGTAATCCTTTTGATCTTAAAACCGTTAAGGAATTCTGCGATAAGCATAATCTTTGGCTTGTCGAGGATAACTGCGACGCTTTGGGAAGCACTTATACAATTGACGGTACGACTAAATTTACAGGTACTTGGGGAGATATCGGTACAAGCAGTTTTTATCCGCCTCATCATATGACAATGGGCGAGGGCGGTTGCGTTTATACGAATAATCCAAAGCTTAACCGTCTGATTTTAAGCTACAGAGATTGGGGAAGAGATTGCATATGCCCGTCAGGCAGAGATAATTTCTGCGGACATAGGTATGACGGTCAGTACGGCGAGCTTCCTAAGGGCTATGATCACAAATATGTTTACAGCCATTTCGGTTACAACCTTAAAGTTACCGATATGCAGGCGGCAGTTGGCTGCGAGCAGCTGAAAAAATTCCCTGAATTTGTAAAACGCCGCAAGCATAACTGGAACAGACTTAAAAATGCTTTAATTCCTGTTCAGGATAAAATTATTCTTCCTGTTCCTGCTGATAACAGTGATCCGAGCTGGTTCGGTTTTCTTATCACTTTAAAGGAAAACAGCGGTCTTGACAGAGAAAAAGTCGTAAGATATACCGAAAGCAAAAATGTTCAGACAAGAATGCTTTTCTCAGGTAACCTTATTAAACACCCCTGCTTTGACAGTATAAGAGGAACTGATGCTTATCGCGTTGTCGGCAATCTTTCTGCAACAGATACTATTATGAAAAACACTTTCTGGGTAGGAGTTTATCCCGGAATGACAGACGATATGATTGACTATATGGCTAAAACAATAATCGAGGCTGTAAATAATGGGTAAATTAAAGGACCTGCTAAGTAATGAAAAGCTTGTTCCGTTGATTCAGTTTATAAAATTCGGACTTGTCGGCGTTTCAAACACCGCAATTTCTTACGGAATAGAAATGCTCTGCTTCTATATATTGTTTAAAAACGCCGAATTCGGTTTAACCCTAAAGTTGCTTTCGCTTTTAAGTATCAAAGCTTCGGTTAAGTCAGTCAGGATTGTTTATACTTCAATTTTGGCTTTTATAATAAGCGTAACAAATTCTTACTATTGGAATAACCGATTTGTCTTTAAATCGGGAAACAAAAAATTTAAAGTCCATTTAAAGGCATATTTAAAAACAGTAATTTGCTACGGAGTAACAGGACTCGTTCTTTCTCCGATTATTAAGGTGCTGTTAAGCAATGCGGGAATTCCTTATTATATAGCAAGCTTAGGCTCGCTGCTCATAACTATTCCTCTTAATTTTATACTTAATAAATTTTGGGCATTTAATAATAAAAAGGAAGAAAATAAATGAAGATAAGACTTGCAGACTATATTGCGGATTTTTTGGCAAATAAAGGTGTTACGGATTGCTTCACCGTTGTAGGCGGAGGAGCAATGCATTTAAATGACGCTTTCGGCCACCATAAAAAAATCCATTGTACTTATAACCATCATGAACAGGCAAGCGCCATTGCCGCAGAAAGCTATGCAAGACTCAATAATAAGATTGCGGTACTTTGCGTGACAACAGGCCCCGGGGGAACTAATGCTATAACAGGCGTTGTCGGCGGTTGGCTCGATTCAATTCCGATGTTTGTTATAAGCGGTCAGGTAAGATATGATACAACTGCAAGATATGCTATGCAGTTTACCGATGGAATGCCTCTTCGCGCAGTAGGTGATCAGGAATTCGATATCACAAAATCGGTTTCCTGTATGTGTAAGTATGCCGAAATGCTTGAAAAGCCAGAGGATATAAAATTTATGCTTGAAAAGGCTTGGCATCTGGCAAATACCGGAAGAAAAGGCCCTGTTTGGCTTGATATTCCGGTAAATTATCAGGGTAGCTTTATTGAAACGGATAATCTTAAAGGATATAACCCTGAAAGCGATGATAAATTATTACCTCCGCCTGTAAGCGAAGAAACAATTGATTTGATTTTAGAAAAAATCAAGAAAGCGCAAAGACCTGTGATTTATGCCGGCGGCGGAATAAGACTGTCGGGCGGATATGAAGCTTTTAAATCAGCAATAGGAAAACTCGGCGTTCCGGTTGTAACTTATTGGAACAGCGTCGATGTTATTGAAGATAATAATCCTCTTTATTGCGGAAGAGGCGGAAATATGGGCGACAGACCGGGGAATTTCGCCGTTCAGAATTCAGATCTTTTGCTTGCTATCGGTACAAGACTGAGTTTAAGACAGGTGGGATATAGCTTTAAAACCTGGGCAAGAGCTGCAGAAGTTATAATGGTCGATATCGATAAGGCGGAGTTTAAAAAGCCGACTATTCATATAGATATGCCTGTATTTGCTGATGCAAAAGATTTCCTTGAAGCGGTAGTCCGCAAAACCAAGGATTTAAAATCGCCGGTTTCCGATAAGGAGTCTTGGCGCGAAAAATGCCTTTATTGGAAGAAAAATTATCCTGCAACTTTGCCCAGACACTATGAAGAAAACGGCGAGACCGCAAATGTTTTCGCTTTTGTAAAACACCTTTCAGACTCTTTGCCCGAAGGCTCGCTTACAGCTGTGAGCAACGGCGCTTGCTGTGTTGTCGGACATCAAAATTGGACTATTAAGAAAGATACGAGATTTATCATAAACAGTGCGATTGCAAGTATGGGTTACGGTCTGCCTGCCGCTATAGGCCTTTGTATTGCAGGCGGCAAAAAGGATACGATTTGCCTTGAGGGCGACGGAAGCATAATGATGAATTTGCAGGAGCTTCAGACAATTGTCACAAATAAATTGCCTATAAAGGTATTTTTAATAAACAATCAGGGCTATCACAGTATCAGAATAACACAAAATAATCTGTTTAAGGACCATTGCAAGGTCGGAATAGGACCCGAAAGCGGAGATCTTTCTTTCCCGGATTTTTCAAAAATTGCAGGAGCTTTCGGTCTGCCGTATTTCAGCGCTCACAGTAATGAAGAAATGAAAAAAGCGGTTGAAAGAACTCTTAAAACCGACGGCTTTGCTTTCTGCGAAATTTTCACCGATACAGTTCAGGTTTGGGAACCAAAGAGCAGTACAAAGCGTTTGCCTGACGGAACTCTTGTAAGTCCTCCGCTTGAAGATCTGGCTCCTTTCTTGCCGAGAGAAGAGCTTGAACAGCAGATGTTTATACCGCTTGTAGAAGAATAGTTAAAAGGGGAGAATTGTTATGAAGTCGGCTGTTGTTACAGGTGCAACAGGAATGATAGCTTCGGCACTTATAAGATACCTTGTTTCTAAAAATGTGAAAGTTTATGCTTTGTGTAAGCCGGGTGAAACAAAAAATGATGATTTTTTTAAAAATCCGCTTGTAACTGCAGTAGATGCAGATATAACAGATCTTTTATCCGCCGCAGATAAAATAAAAGAAAAGTGCGATGTTTTATATCATTTTGCCTGGCTCGGAACTTTTGGGAATACCAGAGATGACGCGTATATTCAAAATGATAACATCAGATATACCTTAGATGCCGTAACTTTAGCTCATAAACTTTCTTGCTCCTGCTTTGTCGGAGCAGGTTCTCAGGCTGAATACGGTCCGGTTAAAGAAAAACTTACTGATCATACTCCCACTGATCCGGTTATGGGTTACGGCATTGCAAAGCTTGCCGCCGGGAAGTTAAGCAGAATTTATGCTGACAACCTTAATATCAGGCATATCTGGGCAAGAATTCTAAGTGTTTACGGTCAAAAAGGCAACCCTAACGCAATTATTCAGTCAACAATATCCAAGCTGGCAAAAGGTGAAAAGTGCTCTTTTACTCCGTGTGAGCAGGATTGGGATTTTCTTCATTGCGATGACGCGGCAAAGGCTTTTTATCTTATGGGCGAAAAGGGAAAGCACGGCGCAATTTATCCTTTAGGATCAGGAAAAACAAGAAAGCTGAAGGATTATATTGTTTCTCTTCGCGATATCGTAAATAAAGATGCCGAAATCGGTATCGGAGAAATCCCTTATAATGATAATCAAGTTATGTATCTATGCGCTGATATTTCTCAGATCACAGCTGATACGGGATTTAAACCCGATATTTCTTTTGAAGAGGGCATTAAAATAACTTATGATTGGATGAAAAAATATGGCTGTTGCTGAAAAAAAGAAAATAAGTGTCCTTATACCATGCTTTAATGAGGAAGAAAATGTCGTTCCGATGGCTAAAGCTATAGAAGGTGTTTTTAATAATGATCTTCCCGAATACAATTGGGAACTTGTTTTTATAGATAATGATTCCAAGGATAACACTCGGCCTCTTCTTGAAGAAATTTGCAGGAATAATAAGCATATTAAAGCAATTTTCAATGCAAAAAATTTCGGGCAGTTCAATTCTCCTTATTATGGAATTTGTCAGACAACAGGTGACTGCACAATTAGTATGTGCTGCGATTTTCAGGATCCTGTTGAGTTAATTCCTAAATATGTTAAAGAATGGGAAAACGGGTATAGAATAGTTATAGGTATCAAAACCACAAGCAAAGAAAATAAACTTATAAGATTTTTGAGAACCTGCTATTATAAAATGATAAAAAAGTTTTCCGATGTCGAGCAGATCGAGCATTTTACAGGCTCGGGACTTTATGATAAAAGCTTTGTCGATGTTTTAAGAAAACTTGACGATCCGAAACCGTTTTTAAGAGGAATCGTAGCGGAACTCGGATTTAAGAGAAAAGAAATCCCTTATGATCAGCCTAAGCGCCGAGCAGGTAAAACTCATAATAATTTTTATACGCTTTATGACGCCGCAATGCTCAGCTTTACTTCATACACTAAAATAGGACTTAGAATTGCTACGATCGGCGGATTTATAATGTCGGTTCTAAGCCTTTTGGTTGCGCTCGTCTATGCAGTGCTCAAAATTGTAAATTGGGATTCTTTCCCTGCGGGGAATGCACCTATTCTTATCGGTGTATTTGTGCTTGGCTCCATTCAGCTTTTCTTTATAGGGCTTTTGGGAGAATATGTACTTAATATAAACTCTAAGATTATGAAAAGACCTCTTGTTGTAGAAGAAAAAAGAATAAATTTTGACGATTAAAAAAATCCGAACACGAAATATTCGTGTTCGGATTTTTTAAAGCTGTAATATTCTTTTTGCATTTTCGCTTAAAATCATTTTCTGCTCTTTTTCGCTTAAATTAAGATTTAAAAATAATTTTAATTCGTTTTCAGGATCGTTCATCGGGTAATCTGTTCCGAATAGCACCCTGCTTGCTCCGTATCTTGAGATGATCTCTTTCGCTTTTTCAGGTGAAAGGAAAGAAAGGCTCGAAGAGCAATCCACATAAAAATTATCGGGCAGGGGAGCGGAGCATATTTCCTCGCTTGCTTTGTCCCATATGGTATAGCCTCCGAAATGCGCGCCTATCACGGTCAAACCGGAATAAATTTTAAGTATCGGAATAAGCCTGTTCGGATTCGAATAATCATACCTTTTATCCCCGGTGTGCATAAGAATGGGAATATTTTCTTTTTCACATAATTCGTAGATCTTTAAACAGCGGTAATCATCTATTTTAAATCCCTGGATATCAGGGTGAAGCTTTATCCCTTTAAGTCCTAATTCCTTTAAATGGTTTAAATCTCCCGATATATCGGCGCTGTCCGGATGAAGAGTACCGAAACCTATCAGTTTATTTTGATTTAGAGAAACCTCACGGGCGATAAATTCATTTATGCTTTTAACCTGATGCGGAGTTGTTGCAACGGACTGAACTATCGCTTTGTCAATTCCGGTCTTTTCAAATTTGCTAAAAAGCTCTGATACCGTGCCTGAGCAGGCAGGAGCGCCGCCGTAAAACTTCCCGGTGGCGCTTGCAGCCTTTAAAGCTATGCTGTCGGGGTAGATATGGCAGTGAGCGTCTATAATATAAAAGCTGTTATACATTATGTTATTTTATATGATAAGTCCAACCGTATTTGTCCTCGGTCCTGCCCCACTGAATACCGGTCAAAACATCGTAAAGATGCTGTGTGGCAGTACCTATCTCTCCGTTATTTATAATGTATTTTTTATCCTTATAGCTTAATTCTCCGATAGGAGAAACGACTGCCGCCGTGCCTGTGCCCCAAGCCTCTTCGAGCTTTCCGCTTTCAGCCGCTTCTATAAGCTCATCAACGGATAAAAGCCTCTCTTCGACTTCATATCCCTCGTCTTTTAAAACCTCTATGCAGGATTTTCTTGTGATACCCGGAAGAATCGATCCTGAGAGAGCAGGAGTTACTATTTTGCCGTCGATTTTAAACATCACGTTCATTGCGCCGACTTCTTCGATATACTTTCTTTCAACACCGTCAAGCCACAAAACCTGAGAGTAGCCTTTTTTCTCTGCAAGCATTCCTGCGCGGTTGCTTGCGGCATAGTTGCCTCCGCACTTTGCCTCGCCCGTTCCGCCTCTTACGGCTCTTACATCTTTAGATTCTATCATAATCTTAACAGGATTTATTCCCTCTTCGTAATAGCTTCCTACGGGTGACGCGATTATTACAAATGTAGCGTTTTTAACTGCGTGAACGCCTAAGCTTTCATCATTTCCGAACATAAACGGGCGGATATAAAGCGAAGTGCCGAAGCTTGCGGGCGTCCAGTCCTTTTCTGTTTCAACAAAAGTTATGAGAGCCTGCATAGCGTCTTCCTCGGGGATCTGCGGCAGGCACATTCTTTCAGCCGAGCGGTTAAGTCTTCTGACATTTTCTATAGGTCTGAACATCTGAACTTCGCCGTCTGCTCTGCGGTAAGCCTTAAGGCCTTCGAATATCTCAACGCCGTAATGAAAAACAGTGGACGCGGGGTGAACCGAGAGATTTCCGAAAGGCACAATTCTCGCATTATGCCAGCCTTTTTCGGGTGAGTAATCCATAATAAACATATTATCGGTGAAATATTTACCGAAACCGAGCTTTGATATATCCGGCTTTTCGGCTTTGACTTCAGATTTTTTAATTTGAATTTCCATAAAAAACATCCTTTCTTTAAAAACGCAAAAAACCGCCTCAAATTTCTTTGAGACGGGTGAAGAACATCCGCGATGCAACTCAAATGACGACAGGTTTTCTGCCTTTTTATTAACGCTGCAGTTATTAAAATACTCCTTTAATGACGGCTCGCACCGAACGCCGCCTCTCTGAAAAAAGGAAAACTGTTACGCAAAATATTATAGTACAAGCTATTAAATTTGTCAATCTTTTTATAACACTTGAAATAATTTTTAAAGTATGATAATATAAAATTAATAAAAAGTATGGAGTGGATATTATGTTTTGCAGAAATTGCGGAAACGAAATTGATGAAAACGCCGCCGTATGCGTTAAATGCGGATTTGAAAAGGGAACGGGGAATAAATTCTGCCAGAATTGCGGAAAAGAAATAGAGCCGGGTGCCGCTTTCTGCGTTAACTGCGGCCATGTTATAGAAAATAAAGTTCAGATAGATCCATCAATGCAGAAATCAAAATTAACAGCCGGTCTTCTCGGCCTTTTCCTCGGCGGTTTCGGAGTTCATAACTTCTATTTGGGATACAACGGTAAAGGAATAGCTCAGATCGCTCTAACACTTTTAAGCTGCGGATCTATAGGAACTATATGGGGATTTATTGAGGGAATTCTTATCTTTTGCGGCAAGATAGATACCGACGCAAACGGGATTCCGCTTTCTGAATGACAAATAAAAATTCAAAAAATCAGCTTATAAAAAAGGGAATACTGCAGTTTTTTGTATTCCTTTTTTCAGTTGCGGTAGTTTATTTCACAGGAATAAATTGTATTTTTAAAAAATTATTCGGTATCACTTGCCCAGGCTGCGGAATGACGCGCGCTTATCTTTCACTTTTCAAAGGCAATATAAAATCCGCTTTTGAATTTAATCCTATGTTTTGGAGCGTGCCGATACTTTTTCTCGCAATTTTAAGGAACGGAAAAATAACTGGCAGAAAAATCGCCGACGCGGTTATTTATTCTCTTATATGCTTAGGAATAATCATTTTGTTTTTCAGCAGAATATAAAAAAATCACTTCCCTTTTCGGGAAGTGATTTTTTATAAGAAGAGAAATTATCGTTTTGAGAACTGCGGTGCACGGCGAGCGCCTTTAAGACCGTACTGCTCTCGTTTTAGCGCCGTTTTTCCTTGATTTTACGGGCTTTTTTGAGGTGGTGGCTCCCGGTTGTCCTACCCCTTAACCCAATCAACCGGCGGCATTATCTGCGGTGCCGGACGGGTGAAGCGCCTGATTCACTACATCAAAAAGTTCTTCGGGCTTATTGTACTTGACCTTTGCATAAATGTCCATAGTTGTTTTGCTGTTTTCATGTCCGGCAAGGTACTGAACCGTCTTGGGGTCAACGCCTGCATAAAGCAAATTTGTAATATAGGTATGCCGAAGCTGATGGGGCGTCACTTCAAAATCCAGGGTATAGACAATCCTGGGGTTGTTTTTCTGGCTGGTTCCCAGCGTCGGCTTTACCGTGTATTTGATGCTCTGTCCGTTCACATATTTATAATAGGTGCGCTCCTTGGTGGAACGGACAACAATGTACTGCCACACTCGCTTGAACTGTGAGTAAGACAGGGGCTGGCCCTCGCTGTCAGCAATCACATAGTCAGACGTAGAGGTTGCTTTCGCTTCCCGCAGACAGTCAGCCAGACACTTGGGAATGGGAATGTCTCTCCGGGCCGCTTTGGTCTTTAGAACCGTAGAGATCACCGGCCGGTTGTGTTCTGCCCGCCATGCCCGCCGTACCGAAATGTACGGGGTAGGGACATCCAGGAACACGCAATCCCATTGGAGGGCAAGGGCTTCTTCCCGACGCAGGCCAGCATATAGGCCGATCATCACAAAGAGATAAGGCGGCAATCCTTTGATGGTCTCCAGAAGTACCGCCACCTGCTGGTCGCTCAGGGCCTCCTTCTTCTGTGCCGGCTTCCCGCCCTTACCCGATATTCCCGCGCAGGGGTTATCTTCAAGGAGCTGGCTGCGCTCCGCCGAATAGAAAACGCACTTGATGAGCATATTCACTTTGTTATACAGCCCCTCTGACTTCTTGGACAGCGGCACCAGCGCCAGCCGGATGTCATCCGCTGTCACTTCCTCCATATACATATCGCCCATCGGCTTGATGACGTAGTTCCTCATGTTGGAGGTGTATCCTTTCAAAGTGGCTGCCGAAACTTTTGCAGACTGCATCACCAGCCATTTCTCACAATACTCCGCAACGGTCGGATGTTGGCGGTGAAAGAGGATCTCCTGCACTTGGCGTCTTGCCGCTAATTGCTTCTCATAAAGTTCCTCGCAGGTTGTCGCATACAGGCTGACCTGCTTTCCATCGGCGTCCAGAATCCGTGTGCGGTAATACTGGATTCCTTTTCGCTCTACGCTGGTGTACTGGGGAATTGTTTTTTTCTTAGCCATAGATAATTTCCTTTCTTATGCGCAAAATCAAATTGGTTCCTTCACCCCTTTTTTATCAGAAAGGCCGGATTGAATCAAAGATACGGATTGGGAAAAGCAAAGAGCGAGGCGTTCCTGCCTCGCTCCTACTGTATTTTCTGTTCTATGCCCACATGGCATCCCATTGGGCAAATGCGCCGTCCATCGCTTTGACAACCTGATCCGGCTGGTTGTATTTGACTTTGGCGTAAATATCCATCGTGATTTTGCTGCTCTCATGGCCCGCCAGGTACTGCACCGTTTTGGGGTCCACCGAGGAATGAATCAGGTTGGTTATGTAGGTGTGTCTGAGTTGGTGGGGAGTGACCTCGAAATCCAGACTGTAAACACAGTGACCGTTGTTCCGGGCCTTCTCTCCCAGCTGCGGGTAGAGGATATACTTCACATATTTCCCGTCTACCAGCTTCTTTGCCACTCTCGGTCTGGCGGTCCTTGTCACAATGTATTGCCACAGCCGCTTAAACTGTGTGTAGGACAGCGGGCCGCCATCCCGATTCGCCACCACATAATCAGAGGTAGATGTTTTCTTCGCCTCCCTCAAACACTCTGCCAGGCGGGTCGGGAGCGGGATATTCCGCTCTGCCGCCTTGGTCTTTAGTTCGGTGAGAATGACTGGCCGATTATGCTCCGTATGCCATGCCCGCCGGACTGTCAGATAAGGGGCCTCTGCGTCCAAATACACCGAATCCCATTGGAGCGCGAGGATTTCTTCTCTCCGCAAACCGGCATACAAACCAATCATCACAAACACATAGGGTGGCAAGTCCCGGATCGCGTCTAAAAGTTGCTCGACCTGTTCATCCGTCAACGCCTGGCGGTCCTCCTGCGGGATACCGCCGCCTTTTGCGTTTAGATGGAGCGTCGGATTCACTTCAATCACATGGCTTTCCTTTGCCGCCCGAAAGATGGATTTATAAAGGATCACCACGGACTTGTAGACCGATGCCGATTTCTTGGAAACCGGGACAAGAGCCAGCTGGATGTCATCCAGAGTTACATCTGCCATCCGCATCTCTCCCAATTCCTTAATGATATGCCGCCTCACCTTGGATGTATAATCTGTCAAGGTGGTCTGCCGCACATGGACCGACTGCATCAGCAGCCATTTCTCACAGTATTCTGCTACTGTTGGCGATTTCCGATGAAACCGGGCATGACCGACCTGCTCCAATGCCTCCATTTCTTTGTCATACAGTTCTTCGGGGGTTCTTGCATAAAGGGCAACCCGCTTGCCATCGGCGTCTTCGATCCGGGTCCTGTAATACTCTAAGCCACTCAGCGTGACCGTGCTATAATCTGGAATTAGTCGTTTTCTTTTTGCCAATACCGTTACCTCTCAAGAATCATATTCAGCGCTGTATCTTTGTTTTACCAGACACCTCTTATTCCGGCAAGGATACGGATCGGCTCACGCTCCGGCGCTGCGCGCTTTGCGGTATGTGGCACACTTTTCCACCGGCTTCGCCCGATGCGTGAATTTTGCGATGTACTCCTGAAGGCTCGCGTCTGTGAAATAGACGCAGCCGTTTTGCACATACTGAACATAGGAAATCAGTCCATTGTTGCGGGCTGTGTCCAGCGTTGCAATACTGATCCCCAGGATTTTGGCAGCTTCTTTCCTTGTAAATAGCTTTTCCATATAATCTCTCCCTTCTGTCAAGGATGTGGTTGTGGCTTTCAAAATCACATGAATGCGCTGGCAGTTTTGCCTGCCAGCGCATGGTATCTAATTTTGAAACTTTTTTTGTGTTACGCCACATTTGCCACGCATCCCTGACGCTGGGGACAGGACAGGTCTCCGCTGGCGCGGCTGTCATAACTCTGCAGCGTCGTTCGTAGCGTGCGCCGCAGGGTTCCCCCCAAGTCTTTGGCGGGCCGTGAGGAAGTATCTTTAAGCCCCCGCGCCGTCATCGCGCCGGATGTGCCACCATCCGGGTCACAGGGACGTTGATCGCTCCGAAACAGCTTGTCCATCACCTCCTGGCTGCTCCATCTTCGCGGCGTCCTGCACTCGCTCATGCGCGGGTTATGTACCTGTTCTGCCGTGTATTCAGTTGTCAAAGGTCAGCGAAAGAAAAGCTCCTTCTTGACAGCCATGACAAAAACAGGCGATTTGTCCTGTCTGTGCTGCGATTTATTAGAAAAAAATATTTTTCCTTACCGCTTCATAAAAGCTGCGGACAGCGCAAGCTCCTTACAAGCACAATAAAATAGGTACTATCGTACTCAAAAATGCCTTTTATAAGGTTCTTCCTGCAAGGAAATGGGCACGATAAAATATGATTAAGGAGACGATAGTGCCTATGGAACTGATAAAAGAGCTGGGACGAAGGATACAAAAAGCGCGTAAGGAAAAAGGACTGACGCAGCAGGAACTCGCAGATCTGAGCCACGTTTCTCTAAAGCACGTTCAGGGCTGCGAAAGAGGGGTGAAGAACCCTTCTTTTGAGGTTCTGCGCGCTTTTTGCAAAGTCTTGAATTTATCTTTGGATTCTCTGATGAATCTCGATCTGCCAGAAGATGAACAAGCCGCCAACGATATGCGGCAGCTTTACCTTTCGTGTCCTCCGGCTGCCAGAAAAGTGCTGTTAAACTCGACCCGTGCGTTGGCTGATGAACTGAAAGAGATGGTGAAGACGGCTGGGGTTGACTCAGATGAACATTTAGAGAATAAGTAAGCCGGTGGAGGAATAAAAATCCCCCACCGGCTACTTTATTGCCGTTATGCGGCGGTCAGATTATCGGGCCGTGTCCAGCAGTCGTGCCAGCTTCTTCAGCCCGCGCCGGATGCTCTCCCACACGCGGCGGCGGTCAGCACCCTCGATCCGGGCGATCTCGGCCACCGTCATGCCCAGGTAAAACCGGGCGTAGATACGCCGGGCCTGAACGGCGGTCAGCTGCATCAGCGCGGCGTACACTTCCTCTCGCAGCTGCTTCTGCTCCAGGATTTCCTCCGGGGTGAGCGGCCGGTTGAGGGCATCGTTTTCAATGCCATCCTCCCGGTTCAGAGAGTAGTGGGCCTTGTGCCGGAACTTCCGGCGTTCGTAGGCGGCATCGTCCTGCTCCTGGCCCCGGATCGCGGCCACGACTTCCTCGGCCACGTCCACAAAGACATCGGTTTTATACACATCGGGATACAGTTCCCGAAGATTGATCTTCTGCATTATGTACCTCCATTTCGATTCACGGGTTGACGGGTGAACCGAAACGAAGGCGGCGGACGACACCTTTCGGGGAAATTCCCGAAAAAACGACAAGCAAAAGCGCCAGCATCCGAAGAACGGCGGCTGGCGCTGCTAAAAGAGGACTTATGACGCTTATGGACCAGCCACGATAGTGCCTGTTCATAAGCAGATGGAGGCCGATTGACGGTCAGGCTTTTTTTGACAGGTAAATCCCTGCCGAATTATGTCGAAGCGGTCTTTGCTTCACGGCGGCTCCCTCCTAAAGCCGCCGTGTCAGCGTGTAGTCGTCACTCCTTTGTCGAGGGCATAAGGAACGGCGGCCTTGATGTTACTCAAAACCGCCGCAGTACCCGGAAAATCCATTTTGGGCGCACAAAGCTGCCTGCCCTGCAACGGTTTTTTTCTTTCCCCGTCTTGCGGGGCAGGATCGCTTGGCTTATTCGGTTTTAGTTTTGCTCTTGTTCGGCTGCCTCTTTCAGCCGATCAAAACTCTCATCGCTGATGATGTGTTCAATACGGCAGGCGTCAGCCTCCGCAGTCCTGGGGTCAACGCCTGCGGTGATAAGCTGCTCGGTAAAGAAGCAGTGACGCTCGTAGATTTTTTCGGCTACCTCGCGGCCCACATCGGTCAGATGGAGAAAGTGATCTTCGTCCATTGTGAGAAAGCCGCCATCCCGCAAGGTAGCCACTGCA
>URFG01000014.1 GCA_900547095.1 uncultured Oscillospiraceae bacterium | reverse complement strand
ATAATCGGACAAATTTTCCGCTATGAGAAGCGTTGTATCCTGATTGTATTGTCTAGTGTTTTAAAGTGAAAAAACACGGTACGGAAAGTTTATTCCGTACCGTGCGTCTTTTATTCCTTGCAGCTTTTTGTAAGCTCGTCAAAGTCTATCTGATAATTTGCATCAAGCGAAAAATTAGGATTATAATAAGGATCGCCTTTTTCTATTGTCTTACCCCATAATTTTCTGAATTTTTCACATTCTGCCTTAAATCTTTCCTTTTTCTCTTTTGAATCCTCAAAGCCGCGGCTTTTTGACTCATAATGATAAAGCTCTGCATAAGGATTCCATACTATTAAGTACCCGAGATCTCTGAGTTTAAGGCAAAAATCAATATCGTTAAACGCGATTTTAAGTTCGGTGTTAAGTCCTCCGACTTTAAAGAAGACTTCTTTTTTTACCATCATGCAGGCGCCTGTCACAGCGCTTAAATTATGTGCATAGAAAAGCTTGCCCATATAGCCGATATGATCGCGCGGGAAAGTATAATGGCTGTGACCTGCTATTCTATCCGTGCCTAAACCTAAAATAATTCCGGCGTGCTGAATCGTATTGTCTTCATAATAAAGCTTTGCGCCTACCGCTCCGACATCTTCTCTTTGAGCAAACATAAGCATTTCTTCGATGAAGTTCTCCGTTATGACCTCGGTGTCGTTATTTAAAAGCAAGAGATAATCTCCCTTAGCATTTTCAGCCCCGAGATTATTGACAGCCGAATAATTGAATTCTCCCTCAAAATTTATAACGCGGATATTTTTATGCTCTTTAAGAGTTTTATAATAATCAAAAATATCCTTGCTTTTTGAGTTGTTTTCAACGATTATTATTTCATAATTATCATAAGTCGCCTTAGAAAGAATAGAATCTATGCATTTCTTAAGATCGGATTTATGATCGCTGTTTGCAATAATTATCGAAACAAGCGGATTATCTTTGATAGGATAACTTATTCTGTAGATAGTAGGAAATATTTTAGAGCTTTCAACGGTGCAGCCTGTAAGCCCGCTTGCCTCAAGACTTGCCGTTACGGCTCTTATGCCGGCGTCAATAGCATAGGTTTTTGAATTGATATCAGAAGCTACCGAATTCGGGTGCGATCTCCAGAAATAAAGGAGCTTTCTTATGTGCCATATCTTACTTGCATTGGAAGTAAGTCTTAAGATCATATCGTGATCCTGGCTGCCGTCAAACTCGTGGCGGAAATACCCCGTTTTTTCCTGAAGTTCTTTTGAAAAAACTGAAAAGTGGCAGATATAATTATTAGCCCTAAGATTATCGGGAGCAAAGTCGGGCTTAAAATGGAAAGTGTGTATCTTTGTTATATCCTCGCCTAAGAAAGTCGCCTCGTCGGTATAAATAAAATCGGCGCCGTGCTCGCAAATAGCTTTCATATTTTCAAAAAGCACCGAGGGGTGAAGATAATCGTCATGATCGAAAAGCGCAAGATAATCGCCCGAAGCTATTTTTATGCACTCGTTTGTATTCTCTGAAATTCCTAAATTCTTCTCAAGCTTTTTATATTTTATTCTGTTATCTTTTGAAGAGTATTCCGATACTATTTTTTCAACGTCGTTATGCTCGCTGTCGCTTCCGTCGGCAAGGCACAGCTCCCAATTTTTATAGGTCTGATTTACAACCGACTCTATCATTTCACGCAGGAATTTTTCGGGAGTATTGTAAAGAGGAACAAGCACGCTGAATTTTATTTCTTTATCAAATTTCGTGTTTTCTTCTCTTTGTCTTCTCTCATTTGTGATCTGAGAATAATCAAAAGGCCTCATCGATTTAAGCTTATGCTTTACCATAAGAAAAGTGCTTTTAAATCCGCTTTTGAATAAAAGCTTTATCGCTTTAAGAGGGAGTCTGATAAAAGCAAATTTAAGCACCGTTCTTCTTAAAAAAGCCGAAAGCTTTCTGAAAGGTGCCGTGAATTTCCAGGAGGAAGAAGAAACAACGGAATTATATTCGGCTCTTAATTCGCTCAATTCCTTATCTTTTTTTAAATTTTTATTTTTGAGTCTGTAGATCTCGTCATTGAGATTTTCTATTTCTTCGGACTGCTTTTTATTGGCTTCAAGCAGCCATTTGCTGTCTTCAAAATTTTTCTCGCTCACTTTTTTAAAACTTCCTCTTGATATTATTTCTCGCTGTTTTTATAAGCGTTGCAAACTTCCGCGGTTTCGCCTATCATTTTAACCTTACCCTTTTCAAGCCACATACAATGTTTGCAGAGCCTTTCAATCTGGTCGATAGAGTGGGAAACTATAATAACAGTCGTATCGTCATTCATCATTCTGTTTATTCTTTCCTCACATTTTTGCTGAAAAAGAAAATCGCCGACCGCAAGTATCTCGTCTACGATCAGAATATCCGGCGTTGTAACCGTGGCGATAGCGAAACCTATTCTTGCCACCATACCGGAAGAATAGTTCTTCATCGGAACATCAAGGAAGTCCTGCATTTCGGAAAATTCGACGATCTCGTCAAATTTAGAGTCCATAAATTTTTTGGAATATCCGAGAACAGAACCGTTTAAATAGATATTCTCTCTCGCGGTCAGGTCCATATCAAAGCCGGCGCCGAGCTCGATAAGAGGAGCTATAACACCGTCGACCTCGACTGTGCCTTTAGTGGGTTTTAAAATACCGGAAATTATCTTAAGGGTTGTGCTTTTCCCGCTTCCGTTAAGTCCGACAATACCGAAAACATCGCCTTTTTTGATATTGCAGGATACATGGTCAAGCGCTACGAAATCTTCAAATAAAAGCTTTCTTTTTGCCAGCTTTAAAAAATATTCTTTTAAACTTTCGAGCTTTTCCTTGCTCATATTGAAATGCATTTCAATATCGTGCAATTCAACCGCATTTTCTTTATTCATAAACTTCTCCTTGAGTTAGATATGAAGTATAAATCTTCTCTCTAATTTACTAAATACAAGACAGCCTATAGCAAACACACCGACAGAAAAACCAAGGCAAATAAGATTAAAAGAGAGTCCCGGAATTCTGCCGTACATTATAACATCTCTGAAATAGGTCACATAATAATACATTGGGTTTAAGTGAACGACTGTTTTGATAAAATTATGTCCTTCCAAAAGCTCATCGGAGTAAAGGATAGGAGTAAGATACATCCACATAGTTAAAAGCACGCCGTAAAGATGAGCAACATCTCTGAAATACACTGTAACGGAGCTTAATATCAGGCACATTCCGCAGCAGAAAATAAAGCAGTAAATAATAGGCAGCGGGAAAATAAGCGCCGTGAAAGTGGGATAAACACCCTGAATAAGCATAACCGCCACAGCGGCAATAAGAGAAAACAGGAAATTTATAAGTGAAAAAATACACTTCTCTATCGGAAAAATATATTTAGGAATATATACCTTTTTTATTAGCGAAGAAGCGCCTATTACCGCGGTGAGCGAATTTGTGGTAGCCTCCGCGAAAAAGTTCCACATAGCGGCACCGATGATATAGTAAGTCGCAAAATTTTCCACGCTGATTCTAAGGAGCATACGGAAAACATTGGTGAGAACTATCATCATAAGGAGCGGATTTAAAACGCTCCATGCAACGCCTAAAACAGAACGGCGGTATTTAATTTTAAAATCTTTTGAAACAAGATTTTTTAAAAGCGGAAGATATTTCTTAAAATCACTTAAAAATTTAGAATTCCCCAAATTTCAAACCATCCTTTACAGGAAAATTATAGCATACTTATAAACTTAAAATATTATACACAAAAGGGGAAAAAAAGTCAATCGATTTTAATTGACTTGAAAGCCGCAGAGGCTTATAATATTCTTTGAAAAGAACCGAAAGGCATTTATAATGATATTCTTAAAAAAAATCAAAAAGTTAATTATAATAATACTGACTCTTATTTTGCTTATTGTTTTACTGCCTAATTTTTATGTTAGACTTATAGGCTCCGCAAGGATAAAAAAGGATTTATCTTCGGTTAAAGACGCCGATTATATCCTCGTTTTGGGAGCGGGACTTAAAAGCGGAAAGCCGAGCGATATGCTGCGCGACAGGCTCGATATCGCCATAGAGCTTTATAATTCAGGCGTTTGCAAGAAACTGCTGATGAGCGGCGATCACACCGATAAGTATTATGACGAAGTGAGTGCAATGAAAAGCTATGCCGTGGAAAACGGCGTTAAAGAGTCAGATATATATATGGATCACGCCGGAATTTCCACTTATGACAGTATGTACAGAGCAAAAAATCTGTTCAATGCTAAAAAAATAATAGTTGTAACTCAAAGATATCATATCTACAGGGCTTTATATATCGCCGAAAATCTCGGAATAGAGGCCTACGGCTCCATTCCAGCTTCAAGGCTTTATAAAGGCGCCGTTTACAGAGAAATAAGGGAAATTTTAGCGAGGGATAAGGACCTTTTAAAATGTATCTTTAAGCCGAAATCAAAAATTGCCGTTTAAATCCCTGTAATAATAAAAAATATACTGCTGAACTATTCCGCCGTATTTTAAAGCAAATTTAGGAATTTCGCCCCCGTAAAGATCATTAATTGCGCGCTTTATCCAAACATCTTTCGGGAAAGCCTCAAAATGGGAAAGCCCGAAAAGCAATGTGCAATCTGCAACTTTCGGTCCCACTCCCTTTATTTTCATAAGCTGCTCTCTTGCAGAGTCGGCATCCGTATTTTTAAGGCTTAAAAGATCTATCTCTTTTGAAGCAACTTTTTTTGCGGCGTCGATTATATACCCTGCCCTGAACCCCGCTCTTAATACGGATAAGTCTTCTGGTTTTAAATCCGCCAATTTTGAGGCAGAGGGAAAGGTATATCCGTTTTCACATTTCTCGCCGAAATTTTCACAAAGTCTTGAAATTATTCCTTTTATCCTCGGAATATTATTATTTTGAGAAATTATAAAAGAGCAGAGTGTTTCCCACGGCTCCTGATTAAGAATTCTTATGCCGCTACCGAAAGTAGCGGCTTTTTTTAAAATCGGATCGGCGCTTATCTCCTCTATTATTGCCGAATAATCTCGGCCAAGATCAAAATAATCGCTGAAAAATGAAGAAAACAGCTCTTCATTTACTCCGCCGAGTATTATATCTTCATTAAGTTTCGAAACCTCGATATATTTATTATTAACAACCGCTCCCCAGGCGTTTTTATCCTCAAGATATTCCCACCTGAAAGCCTGTCCGCAGTCAAAGGTCTGCTTTAAATCAAAATTTTTGACATTTTTAATTATTGTTCTGTCTTTTTCGAATTCTGCTAAAACCATATTTCATTCTCCTTGATTTAAATTTTATCAAAGGATCTTTTCTTTGTCAACAATTTACATAAATTCGACATTAAATTAACGGTGGATAAAATTTTGCTTTAAAATCAGTAGTTTTTAAACCTTTCCACCGAGTTATCCACATTTTTATGTCAACCTGAATAAAATTTTACGCTTTAGTACAAAATAGAATTAAATTACGGAGGTTTTCAGATGGTAAAGGGAGTTAATAAAACAGTTATCGAGATCAATGATACCGGCAGTCCTTTTTTTGAAAAAGTAGTTTTTTATGTATCTTCTCAGTTCGGAAATATGAGCGCAAAACAGCTTGAAAATGCCGCAACAGCCTTTGCGCAGGGACTTAGCGATAAAGACTCTAAGAGAAGATCGCTGAGAAAAAGAGTAAGACTTAAAAAATGGGTCAAGGTTTCGCTGATTGTGACATTCGGAATTATCGTTTCGGCAGCGGCGGCGCTGATATTCTTTTAAATGCAGGGTAATTTTTAAATTACCTTGCATTTTTCTTTTATTTATGATAAAATTTTTTATATTATTAAGAAAAAACGGAGTTTTTATGAAACAGGATATTTTGGTTTCGGCAAAATTGTTTTTTAAGCTGCTGCTTGTTTCTGTATTCTGCATTTTCGCAGTTCTGGGAATAAGCGTTTTGTGCAATAATTTTTTCGTTGATAAAATAGGTTACACGGCTTACGGCGTTAAAAGCGAAGGCGGAAATACCGTTAAGCTTTACGAGTATAAGTATTCTGACGGCGAGGATACCCTTAAAAAAGAATACGAAGATAAAGGATACACTATCACAACTATGGCAAACAATAAGCTTACTAAAACGGGTTATGCTGTTTTTGCGGTTGCCGTTTCAGTTATAAATATTGCGGTTATCTTCGCATTTGCTTATCCTAAAATAAAACAGATAGGTTTATCTGATCAAAATCTTTATTCCTGCGGAAGAAAAAAGAAAGATATTTTAAAAGGCTTAAAAATAGGTCTTATGGCAAACGTGCCTAATTTTATTTTCCTGCTGCTTATTTTTGCCCTTAAAAATTCCGCTCTTAAGGATTTTAATATGACCTTTTATAAATGGTCGGTTTCCTACCTTTACGCGCCTTTAGATCTGGTCTTAGGCTCCGGAAAAGTTACGGCGGCAAATGTTTCAGGCGCTCAGTTTTTTGTCCTTTTGCTGATACAGCTTATTATTCCTTTAATTTGCACTCTTGCTTATATTTCGGGATTTAAAAATTTCTCGCTTTCGGAAAAACTCGTTTATGGAAATAAAAAAGGAGATAAAAAATAATGGCTGGCTTTTTAGGCTTTGGAAATTACGAAAAAGAAGGTCCCGGAATCAGTAAAAACGCTCCTAAAAAAAAGCCGTTTTTCGCTTTTTTCGAAACATATTTCAGGAATGCCTGGAGATTTGTAACTTTAAATACAGTTTATATTCTGTGCTGTATTCCTATTCTTTCTGTAGGTCTTGCTAACGCGGGAATAACAAATGTAACAAGAAATATCGCTCGCGATAAGCACTCTTTCGGATTAAGCGATTACTTTGAAACCATTAAGAAAAATTGGAAGCAAAGCTTGGTTGTCGGAATTTTAAATCTGATTTTAACGGTGCTTATCTCTTATGGGTCTTACTATTATTATTTTCATCAGTCAAAAAACAAAGCGATAAGTTTCACCGATTCGCTCGGATTCGGAATTTGCATTTTCGCGGCTTTTGTTTTTACCGTTATGCAGTATTATATGTGGACTATGCTTATCACATTTAAGCTTTCGATAAAGAATATTTATAAAAACAGTTTTAAATTTGTTTTTATAAATCTTAAGAAAAACTTTATCTGCTTTTTCTCAATGATATTGGTCTATGCGCTTTTTGTAGGAGTTTTACTGCTTATATCGCTTGTAAATTTCCCTCTTGCCGTAGCGGTCACCGTGGTGCTCAGCATTTGCTTTTTGCCGGCGTTCAGGTTTTTGCTTATTCAGTTCTGCACTTTCCCGGCAATCAAAAAATATATGATAGATCCTTATTATGAGGAGCACCCGAACGACGATATCGAGCTTCGCAAAAATCTCGGCTTAGAAGTTCCCGGCGATGAAGACGAGGAAGAGGATTCAGAAGAATAAAACAAAGAATTCCGGAGCAATCAAAAAGCTCCGGAATTCTTATTTTATGTAGCGTCTTTTTTTATTCCGAAAATCATTCTTAAAAAACCGCATAAAATTTTAGGACTTTTAATTAATACCACTTTCATAAAATTACCTCCCGGTTTATCTTTTTGAACACGAGCAACCGAGTATAATAACCCAGATTGCAAGTATTGCAATCAAGCACTTCGGCGGGCAAAAACAGCTTACGAGCAAACCGACAGCAAAGGTTATTGCCACTATTCCTTTATTGCTTTTACCGCGTCGCATTCACAGCCCCCCTCGACTAATAACATTATAATCAATTTAAATAAAAATGTTACAAATCGGCGTTTTAACTTGACTTTTTAAATATTTTAAAGTAAAATAATAAATAATTTGCGGATGTGGCGGAATTGGCAGACGCGCCAGACTTAGGATCTGGTGATTTTATCGTGGGGGTTCAAGTCCCTTCATCCGCACCAAATGAACAGCAAACTTTTAACGGTTTGCTGTTTTTTTATTTTTCTGTTATACTTTAAAGGGATTCGAACAAGGGCGGTTTGCCATCCCGAAAAAATACAAAAAATTTAAAAAATTAACCTTTTAAAACCTCTTTGTTAATGATATAATCAAACGACGGGTTAATATTTGTAACTTACGACCACTATAAAACTTTTTTTGAAATTGTATAGGAGGTAAAATTTTGAATTACAATGATTATTGTGCCTTTAAGGAAATAACCGAAAACCCTATAATATTAGATTTTTCCGAATGCAAATATTTAGGCGAAATTCACCTAATGCTTAAAGAAAAGTTTGGTTTGCCAGAATATTATGGAGCCAACTGGGATGCTCTTTGGGATTGTTTGGACGGTTTGTTTTATGAACGTGAAAATTTCTCTGCAGAACTTCACGGATTTTATTCCTTGAAAAAAGAATTACAAGATGAATGCAAATTGATGTTAGAAGTTTTTGATGATGTTCATAATAGAACTCCGAATTTTGAGTATAAAATTATATCATAAATTTTTTTATTAAATGTTGCAAGACTTCAAATATCTCGCTCTCGCATAAGCGGACAAAAATATCTTTTTTGTAGTCTCTTCACAAACAAAAATCCGTTCTCTTTTGAGAGCGGATTTTTTGTTTGTATTATTCAGTTTTAAATTTTCATTTTTAAGTATTCATTAATTAAATGAGGATTTTAAAAATGTCGGTGAATGTCGTATTTGAAACAGCTATAATTATATTGCCCGAACGAAAGAGAGGTGATATAATGGGAATGGATATTTTTGCATATTTACTGTTGCAAATTCTTAACGGTTATAATTGGATCCCTAAATTCGGTGTAAGCAATAAATTTAAAAATTGGATTGCTATACTTGATATAAAAACCTGCCTTATCTGCCGAAATATGCACGGTAAGATTTGGAGTATCGATGAAACGGTAGAAAAAGAACCGCCTGTTCACCCAAGATGCAGATGTGCAATTAAGCCGATGGTTACAATAAAATCAGGTACCGCAACCATAAACAAAACAAACGGTGCCGATTGGTGGTTAATGTATAACAATAGACTGCCCGACTCATACATTAAATATGAAGATGCCATAAAATCCGGTTGGAAACCTAATTTAGGTAATCTGGCATCTGAATGTTCTGACAAACAAATTACAAACGGTCAATACGAGAATAGAAACAGGCACTTACCTGAAAAAGAAAATAGAATATGGTATGAGGCAGATATAAATTATAAGGTAGGATTTAGAAACACTCAAAGAATCGTTTGGTCTAATGATGGTTTAATATTTGTTACTTTTGACCATTATAAAACATTTTTCGAAATAGTATAGGAGGATAAATATCGATATGGATAGGTTTGCATTGAAAGAGATAAAAGAAAATCCCATAATATTAGATTTCAAAGGCTGTAAATATTTAGGGGAGATACATAAAGTTTTAAAGGAAAAATTCGGCTTTCACGATTATTACGGCGAAAATTGGGATGCGTTGTGGGATTTAATGTGTGATGTCTTTTCGGATAATAAAGAATATAGTGTAGAGTTATGCGGATTTTATTCCTTGAAAAAAGAATTACAAGATGAATGCAAATTGATGTTAGAAGTTTTTGATGATGTTCATAATAGAACTCCGAATTTTGAGTATAAAATTATATCATAAAATCAGCTTTTAAATATTGCGAGGGTTTGAATCTCTCCGCATAATCGGACAAAAATATCTTTTTTGTAGTATCTTCACAAAACCCGGCAAGTATCTTTTGATACTTGCCGGGTTTTTATTGATAACTCATTCGTATTCCGCAAATATATACGGAACACGGATCAGTTATCACTATTTTTTTAAATAGATCTGTACTGTCAAAGGCGGGAGAAATGGTCACTCCTCAGAACAGTCTGCCCGATAAGCAATCGGTTACAGGTAAAAATTTACCTGTAACCGATATTTTTTAGTCGATCTTTACTGTTACTGTTCCGATTTCAGTATTGTCAGCGGTATCCTTTGAAAGCTTGCCCGAAAGAACTAACTGAGCAGATTCAGAAGGCGCATTATCATAATTTCCTAAAGCAAGCTCGGCCGCAGATCCGAGCGCAAACGAAGTTTTTTCAGTTCCGCTTATCATAAAAGAGCCGTTAACATCTTCAAAGCCCGAATTTTTATTATAGGTAAAGTTAGCGTTTATCGCGGCATTTGAGTGATTTTTAACGGTGATCTTGTTGCCGGTTGAATTCCAGCTGCCGGCAGTTGCGCCTGTATAAGAATGAGTTTCCGGATTCCATTGACCTTCAGAGGCGTCTTTAAAAGTATAGTTTAATTCCTCCCAGGTGATGTCAACACTGTAAATAGTGTCGCTTGACGAACCAGCCTGATAGCTCGCCTTTACGATGTGATAATCACTTTCGCCTGCAGTGAGGGCCAATGCGGAAAAAGAGCTTACAGAGCAAGCGATCGCCACAGCTAAAACTAATGCTAAATATTTTTTCATAATTTTTCTTCCTTTCTGAAAAAATCGGTTTTTTATATTAATCCGCCTTTAAAGCGCCGCCTTTGCCGGAGCCTTATGCGGTCAATATCTTACTTAATCGGCAACAGTTACCGTCACGGGAATTTCGGTGTTTACTTTTGCCGCTTCCCCGCTTTGCCTGTCAAAATAAGATATAACGAATTTACTTTCATACTCCCCTGCCTGCAATAAATTTTCAGTCCCTTTTAAAAGGTCAAGCTTAGTTACTTTATTACCGGGAGAAAGAGTACCCGATTTCATAACAACGGTGTCTTTTATAACGAGCTGTAATACAACATCGTGCGTCGATTTAGAAGGGTTCGCAAACAATAAAGCTACTTTTTTATCCGAAAGATCTATGCTGACGGCTTTTGAATATGTCAAAGATACCGCTCCTCCGCCATTAGGCGCCGATAATTTAGAAGAATTATCATCGCCTATAGGCTCTGCGCTGATTTCGGAAGATTTAGGAGCTTTATCGGGAGTAAGCTTAGATGATGACTTCCCTGATTTTTTAAAAAACATTGCAAAAACCGTTACACTGAATAAAAAAAGCAAAAGCAACAAGATCAGTAAAAGCAAAATCCGGCGCTTTTTACTTTTCTTTTTCTCATTTTCCATTATCAGCTGCCCTCCAAGTTACCGCGGTTTTTAACTTGACAACAGTATGTTATGTTCACTATAATAAGAGTATAACACGTTCACCCCTGAACGAATCAAGAGCAAAAAGGAGAAAATTTTAATGAATACAAAAAATTTTTTTTCAGATATCCGAGGCGGCTCAATCCTGCGGGGTTTCCCGCAGCACTATTATGCGAATGGAAAAAAAAGGATTGCTAAAACCTATCTACATTTCTCCCGAAAACGGAAGAAGATATTATGATAACCATAATATCGCACGGATATTGCAGATCGAAAAATTTAAAACAATGGGACTTAGCACCGCAGATATAATAGAATATTTTAATCGCGGAGGCGAGGCGGCTGATCTGCTTAAAATTCTTGAAAACAAACTTCACGATCTTACGCGCAGTGTAGAAGAATTGCGGATAAGAGCCGAAAAAAGCGGCAGCATATCAGTTCATATAATGAATTTACCCGAAGTGATATGTTGTATGAGAAAATGTGAGGGACACACGATAAAAGAAAAATATGACGCTATGTATGATTTTTACAGCGATTGTATTCGAAAAGGGTTTAAATTATCGAGTGAACCTATCTTTTCTATCTCAGAGCGCTGCGATTATCTTGACGGATATATCGGCGATACTCCATATCCTTTTTGGGTGGGTATTCCGATGATAAAAGAAAAAGCTCCTAAAGAAGCGGTAACCTTACCTGCCTGCAAAGCACTTTCCGTGCTATATTGCGGCGGATACGAGGAAATTGACAATGCCTGGCTCACTTTAGGCAAGGAAGTTAAATCGAGAGGGTTAAAAGTAAAAGATTTTCCGCGTGTTTTAGGAATAGTTGCACCATACACAGGCCGTGAGATAGAAACGCGCCGATAATGCCACCGCCTTGTCTTGCCGATAGAATGAATTATTGCATATTTTATTGATTTTAAAGATAGATTAGACAATACAACCGAACAAATTTTTCCGCGCAGAATATTAAAAAAACCGTTGCGTGAACTGATTTTTCAGTTCACGCAACGGTTTTATTTTATAATTATTTTCCTGTGCTTCCGAAGCCTCCGGTGCCTCTCTCGGTAGCGTCAAGCTCCTGCGCCTCTTCAAATTCAACGCTTAAATAAGGCATTATAACAAGCTGAGCAATTCTGTCGCCGTTTTCTATTATTTTAGGCTCGTCAGTATCATTATGAACAGCGACGATATACTCGCCTCTGTAATCCGAATCGGCAACTCCCACGCAGTTTGCAGGTCTTAAGCCTTGCTTTGCGGCAAGACCGCTTCTCGCAAAAATTGCACCGAAATAACCTTCCGGCACTTCCACGGAAAGTCCTGTGCCTATCTTAACGGTTTTATGCGGCTCGATCTCAACCGAATCTGAATCAAGACAGGCATAAAGGTCATATCCTGCCGCCTGTAAAGAGCCTCTTGTGGGAATTATCGCGTTATTTTTCAGCTTTTTTATTCTTATCTTCATCGGTTTTCTCCTTTTTAAAGCTCTAAAAGCATTATTTTACCCATAGACCTTGTCTTGTTCATATCAATAAGTCTTTGATTTTCACTGCCGCGGAATTTTAGGCGGATATTTTTTTTATCCTCTTCAAATTTCCCGTCAACAAGAACATCAATATTATCAAGCAATTCTAAAGTGAACGGCGAATGGCAATAATCTTCTTCGTTTAAAAGCCGCTCTAAAGTAAATCCGGTGTAACACCAAATATTTTTTTGGGGAAGCTCATTTTTTACCCTGTTTGTGAGTTTTAAAAGCTCCTCTTGATTTTTAGGCTCAAAGGGCTCGCCGCCGAGAAGAGTAAGTCCCGTTACAAAATCAGGCTTTAAAAGCTCTATTATCTTGTCCTGCGTTTTTTTAGTATAATGCTCGCCGAAATTGAAATCCCAGGTCTGCTTATTAAAGCAACCTTCACAGCGATTTGTGCAACCTGAAACAAACAGTGAAACCCGAACTCCTATACCGTTTGCAATATCTCTTTCTTTAATTTCACCGTAATGCATAAAACTTTCCTTTTATAAATGAAGAACTCTTTCCTTTATTTCCTGCGTTCTTCCCTGATTCCAGAATTGCGTACCTATATAACCGCAGGTCCTTCTTGCAACATTCATTTTATCCTGATCTGTATTTCCGCAGTCGGGGCAGACCCAGATAAGCTTACCGTCATTATCCTCTTTGATCTGCATTTCGCCGTCATACCCGCAAACCTGGCAGTAATCGCTCTTTGTGTTAAGCTCGGCATACATAATATGGTTATAGATAAATTTCATAACACTCAAAACTGCCGGGATATTATTCTGCATATCGGGAACTTCGACATATGAAATAGCTCCTCCGGGAGAAAGCGCCTGGAATTTCGATTCAAGCTCAAGCTTTTTAAATGCGTCTATTTGCTCCGTTACGTGGATATGATAGCTGTTCGTAATATAGTTTTTATCGGTAACGCCCTTGACTATACCGAATCTCTTTTGCAGGCATTTTGCAAATTTATATGTTGTGCTTTCAAGAGGCGTGCCGTAAAGAGAATAATCTATATTTTCTTCGGCTTTCCATTTAGCGGTGTACTCATTGAGCTTTCTCATTATTTCAAGACCTAATTCCTCGCCCTCTTTTTCGGTAAGCTTTTTACCGATAAGAGAATATACGCATTCCCAAAGACCTGCATATCCGAGAGAAAGGGTTGAATATCCGCCGTGGAGATACTTATCAATGGTTTCGCCCTTTTTAAGTCTTAAAAGCGCACCGTGCTGCCAAAGAATAGGTGCGGCGTCTGACAAAGTGCCGGTGAGCCTTTCGTGGCGGCATTTAAGAGCTGTGTGGCAAAGTTCCATTCTTTCATCGAAAATCTCCCAGAATTTCTTTAGATCTTTCTGTGCGGAAAGACCGATATCAACGAGATTTACCGTGACAACGCCCTGATTAAATCTGCCGTAATACTTCGGCTTACCGTTTTCATCAACATAAGGTGTTAAGAAGCTGCGGCAGCCCATACAGGTATAGCAGTGACCCTCACCGTTTTTATCGATTTTATTTTCAAGCATAATTTTCTCGGAAATATAATCGGGAACCATTCTCTTTGCCGTGCATTTGGCGGCAAGCTCTGTCAAATACCAATAAGGAGAGTCCTCGGAAATATTATCCTCTTCAAGAACATAGATAAGCTTAGGGAATGCCGGAGTTATCCAAACTCCCTTTTCATTTTTTACGCCCTGAATTCTCTGCTTGAGTGTTTCTTCTATGATCATAGCAAGGTCGGCTTTTTTCTGAGGATCCTTGGCTTCGTTAAGATACATAAATACGGTTACAAAGGGAGCCTGTCCGTTAGTAGTAAGGAGAGTGACTACCTGATACTGGATCATTTGGATACCTTTGCGAACTTCCTCGCGCAAACGCTTTTCCACTATTTTCCCAAGCTTATCCTTATCTGTGCATCCAACCTCTTCAAGCTCTTCTTTAACAGATGCAGTGATCTTTTCACGGCTGATCTGAACAAAAGGCGCAAGGTGGGTTAAAGAAATGCTCTGTCCGCCGTACTGGCTTGAAGCGACCTGCGCTATTATCTGTGTTGCTATATTGCAGGCAGTTGAAAAACTATGTGGCTTTTCAATCAATGTTCCGCTTATAACTGTACCGTTTTGCAACATATCTTCAAGATTTACAAGATCGCAGTTATGCATATGCTGAGCGAAATAATCCGCGTCGTGAAAATGGATAAGGCCCTGATCGTGAGCCTCTACAACATTTGAGGGAAGAAGAATTCTCTTAGTGATATCCTTACTGACTTCACCCGCCATATAATCGCGCTGAACGCTGTTTACAGTGGGATTTTTATTAGAATTTTCCTGCTTTACTTCCTCGTTATTGCACTCTATGAGAGCTAAGATCTGCTCATCGGTTGTGTTGGATTTACGGATAAGCTGACGGTTATACCTATAAGTAATATATCTTCTTGCAACCGAGAAAGCCCTCTGATTCATTATCTGATTTTCGACGATATCCTGAATTTCCTCTACTCCGAGCGCCCTATTCACATTTCTTACCGCAAGCTCAACATCTTCGGCTATTCTTTTTATTTGGAGCTCGCTCATTCTTTCGCTCGGAACGACGCTTTCATTTGCCTTTGTTACGGCAACAATGATTTTTGACGGATCAAATTCTACCTCTGCGCCGCTTCTTTTAATGATTTTCATCAATATCTCCTCCTGAACACTAAATATTGTGGTTTTAAAAACAGCATATCACTACTTATTGATTATTAAGTGAATTTATTATACCACTTTTTATGAAATTTTCAATAGTCAAAAAGCACTTTTATATATTTCATCATATATGACAAAACTCTTCATATTAAATTGTATATAATAACTATATATTGTATATGATAACTTGATAACATAATATATATAGTAACACGGTTTGAAAAGATGTTATCTTTTCAAACCGTGTTTTAATCATTCGAGCGTATCTTCAAAATACAGCTCTTTTATTTCATTTTGAAATTTTGCGAAATACATAAATTCCGATTTTTCTTCAGGTTTTTTACAAAGCTTTTGAAGCTCTCTGTGCTTATCCGATATCTCTATATAAGCATTGCTTTTTGCAGCTGCAGAGTCAGCCGCTTTAAAGCCGCAGGTTTCATAGAATTCTTTTAAATCCTCATCGGCAGGCTTTAAAAAAACAAAACAATCTTCATTTTGCGCCGTTTCGTTAATAAGCTTTCGCATATATCCTTTGCCTCGCTCGGAGCTTTTTGTAACAGCACCGTAAATATAAACGGCTTTATATTCCTCATTGTTTAGTATCAATTTGCAGTCTATCGCAAAAAGCATAGATACAGGAAAATTATTAACTTTTATCGATTTGATGTTATCTCCGAAATATTCAAAAAGCAAAGGATCATATTTCTTATCCCAGCTGAATGCGGAGCAGTAAAGATCGATAAATTCATCGAATTTTGAATTTGTTTTTTTAAAGCAATAATATTTTTTGATTTTTTTAACGGGATGATAAGAAAGTTTTGCTTTTCTGAGCCCCGGCAGACCCAAATCGTCTTCCCTGTTTAAAAACTTAAAATCCGATATCTCTCTTGCGGCAAAATCACGGTTTATAACAGTATATCCCGTTTGAAATTCACTAAGTGCTTTTTCGAAATGAATATCGGCTGTTCTTTCATTTAAAGCCGAGCCTATAGTGAATGCAACAACTTTGCCTTTCACCCTTATAAGTCCGCCGAAAACGGAGAGATCATCAAAATTATCGAGTATTTTTAAAATACCCTCCCGCTCGCAAGCAAGCTTTTCATCAGATTTATAATTATTCTGCTCAAACCATAAAAGCGCGCATTTTTTCACATCTTTTGTATTTGAAGAAGAAATGCTTTCATACTCATAGTTATAATTTTTAGAGAAATTAGCAATATGGTTTCTTTTTGAATGATACTTTTTACCTTTTAAAAAAGCGAGATCGGAAGCGGTGTAAACATAATCGTCATTATCAGGCGTATAAGCGAAATGATAATGATCCTTATATTCTTCTTTGAATTTTTCAAAGCTTTCTCCCTCTATTGCCCAGATATCGGGAAATTCTTCTTCTGCCGCACTTTTAATAACATCAAAGTTTTCTTTAGTAAAAGGCGGAAGGAGATACATATAATCTTCTTTTTTCTTTCCGTAACGGACTATTAAAACCCCGTCTTTCACGGCATATTTTATACCGAAAAAATTTTGCCATACAAAAAAGCTCAAAAAAGAGGTTTCGCATGAGTCCGAATTAAAAGAGGATAAAAATCCGTTTATTTTTTCACAGTCTTTTATTTGAAATTTCGAAAATTTCAAGATCTCAATTCCTTTATAACATAAATTGAATATATTTTATCACAAAAAAATGTAAAATTCAATCATATAACATAAAAGAAAATGCAGAAAAACTGCAGAATACTTCCTATTACGACAAAAATATGGAATACAGAATGCATATATCTGTGCTTTGCGCCGAGTCCGTAAAGCACGGCTCCGACGGTATAGGAAATTCCTCCGAGAAGCAGGAAAATAAGGCCGGGCAGAGCGATTGTTTTTATAACGGGCTTTGCAAAAAAGACCACACACCAGCCGGTGAGAATATAGCAGATCATAGAAAACACGGAATACTTTTTAAGATCGATTGCAGTAAAAACGCAGGCAGTGATCAAAAATCCCCAAACAAGACCGAATAAGGTCCAGCTTAAAGCCGTGGAATATTCTCTTACCGCGCAAAGAGCGATAGGAGTATAAGTTCCGCCGATAAGAAAATATATCGTGCAGTGATCTATCACCTGCATAACCTTTTTAGGTATACCTTTTATAAGTCCGTGATAAACGCTTGACATTGTATATAATACCACCATACTCGCCCCGTATACAGAGCAGGATACAACGGCATACGCGTCCGATACAAGTGCCGCCTTTATAACGCAAAGCACTAATGCCGCTATGCCGAAAGCTCCTCCTACAATATGCGATACCATATTAAAAATTTCCTCGCCCTTGGTGTAATCGGGCAGTTTTCTGTCCGAAAGCTTTGTTCTTGACATAACTTTCCTCCCTGGTTTGTTTTTTTATATTATAATCGCCTGTTTTATAAAAAGTAAACCTACAAACAATTTATCTTCTATACTGAAAATTGTTATTGAGTAGAATCGGTCTATTTATTTCTACCGATAGTAGAAAAGCGCCTGAGAAAGAACTCTCAGGCGCTAAAGAAATAAGAAACTTATTTATCTGCTTTAATGGAATCGGTTTTATAAACGAACTTAACGCTTCCGTCCATTTCATCCGAAATACCGGAGAAAGATTTATAATTCTTTGAAACATCCACCGTGGCTTTTGCTCTTACAACGAGATTTCTTACATCACCGTTTGCAAGATCGGTGATCTTTTTAATGCCCTGTTCGTTAAACTGCTTAAGTCCGTCGTTTAAGTTTCCGGCACCGTCTTTAAGCTGACCTACGCCGCTCTTTAAAGCAGGGAGCTTTGAAGAAAGCTCGTTTACTCCGCTCTGAACCTGACTTACGCCTGCGGTGTATTTATAAATTCCCTCGTAAAGCTCTTTGTATCCGTCAAGCTTACTTAATGCCGCGTCGATCTCGGGCTTTAAAGCGGATTTTGCAAGAGTAAGGCGAAGACCGTTTATTGCCATTTGTCCCTGAGCGCCGAGATTATTAAAGGTAAGTATTGCTTGATTACGCAACGTATCGTTTTGCATAACTGCTTTAACGGCTTCTAAAGCTTGTGCCTGGCTTATCTGCGGATTTGAAGCATATTGCTGATAGAGTACAAATGTTGCTACATCATATAAACTCTCAGGAACTCCCGCGTTTGCAAGAGCCGTATTTAAAGACGCTTTTGCTATTCCTACAAGCTGTGAAGTCTGCGTTGCGTCAGGCGAAGCAACAAGATTATTTAAAACCGTGCTGTAGTTTTCAATAGTGAGATTATCAATGGTGATACCCTTTGAGGTAATAGTCTGATAAGCGTTATCAAGAAGACCGTTAAACACCTGGGTTGCACCGGAAGTAAGGTTGCCGTTTTGAGAAGTAAGCTCGGATAAGCCTGCGGCTAATTTATTTACTCCTGCAATAAGCTCGTCTGATTTGCCGAGAAGTGTTACAAGGCCCGAATAAAGCTGTGAAGAGCCGTCGGTAAGCTGAGTCATAGCCGAAGTTACCTTTGAAAGCTGTTCTTCAAGCTCTGATACGGAGTTGATTTTTGAAGTATCAATCTCATTGAAAAGATTGTTAGCCGCTATGGTTACGGTGTTTGACATTTTAAAGTTCTTTACATCGGCTGTTATCTCAACATAATCGGGGATATTAAGTTTATCCTTAGAGATATTGAGGTTGCTCTGAAGCCCCGGGAATGCAATACCTGCAACGGCGGAATGATCGCCGTCGTTTATAATCTTACCGTTTGTAACTTCAATGTTTGTGAAAACATCGTTATCAAGAAGCATTCCTGTGAGCATTGCAAAAGGAACATAGATTTTCTCTTCCTTGCCGTCGATATTAACGGTTTCGTACTGATTATTTGAATAATCGTACCTGACGGTTACTTTACCGCTTTTTCCCGCAAGCTTATCGGGAGATATTTCCTTGCCGTCAAGCTTATAGGAAACCGAAAGCTTAACAGGAAGTTCTTTATCGATACTGCCCTTGTAATAAATATCGTTGCCCTGGGCGTCCCATACTTTCATATTATCGGAGCTCATAGTATAGGTTTCGTCGCCCTTGACATTTTCGGCGTCTTTAAGCTCGGATTTATCGGTAAGCTTTGCGGCATTCAGGGAATTTTTAATCCAATCGCTGACAATTATTTTCTCAACGCTGCCGTCTGCTCCAGCGATAACATAGACAGTTTCGTTTTTCTCGGCTTTTGAAGATAAGGTTTCAGCCTTTTCTTCCACAGCTACCGCAGTTTTTTCGGTATCATTTTTCTTTCCCGAAGTAACCGCTATTGCGGTTACGGCGCTGCTTAACACAACTGCCGCACCGAGCAAAGCGGAAATAGGTCTTATTAAACTTTTTTTATCAAGATGTTTCATACCATTGCCTCCGTTTTATTTTCTTTTGATTTGCCTACATTTCCCATACCGATCGTAGTTTTGCAGATGACCTTGTCAAACAGCATAAGCATTGCCGGCAAAAGAAGAATAACGCATATCATACTTACTATAGCGCCGCGCGCCATAAGCATACACATTGAACTTATAATATCGATATCGGAATAAACCGCAACTCCGAATGTTGCCGCGAAAAGTCCGAGACCGCTGACGATAATTGACGGAATAGAAGTCGATAAAGCTTCTGTTACGCTGTCGCGCTTGCTCTTTCCTCCTATGCGCTCTGTCTTATAACGCGTGGTCATAAGTATCGCATAGTCGACAGTGGCGCCAAGCTGTATCGTACTTATGCAGATAGGAGCTATAAACGGCAGCGACTGACCGAGATAATACGGAAGACCTAAGTTTATAAATATCGCGAACTCTATGATCGCTATAAGGATAATCGGAAGAGAGATACTCTTTTCAACAGCCGCTATTATTATGAATATCGCTACTATTGAAACGGCGTTTACAACCTTGAAATCGTGATCGGTGGTTTCGATCATATCTTTCATACAAGGCGCCTCGCCTATGAGCATTCCTGTTTTATCGTAAGATTTAAGTATCTTATTAAGTGAATCTATCTGCGAGTTAACTTTATCGCTTGCCACCTTATATTCGGAATTTATAAGAAGAAGCTTCCAATTATTACTCTCTAAAGTTTCTTTGAGTTCATCGGGGATGATTTCTTCGGGAACGCTGCTTCCTATAACCGAGTCAAGACCGAGAACATATTTAACACCGTCTACCTTTTCCATTTCCTTTGTCATTTGCTTAACGGTTTTTGAAGAAAGGTCGGCGTTTACTAAGAGCATATGCGTTGAAGCAACATCAAAATCATTGGAAAGCTTTGAGTTTGCTATTACATAATCCATATCCTTAGGCAAGCACTCGCCGAGGTCATAATAAACCTCGCTGTTGGTTTTCGAGTAACCGTAATAAGCAGGAGCGATAAGCAAAACAAAAGCAACTAAAAATGCGGGATAAACCTTGCAGATCTTTTTAGAAAGCTTTGTCATATCGGGTATCAGCGAGCGGTGGCGCGTAGCGTGGAGCGGTTTATCAAGTACCAATATAAGCGCGGGCAAAACCGTAACGCAGCCGATAACTCCGAATACAACGCCTTTTGCCATAACTATTCCTAAGTCTTTACCTAATGTAAAGGACATAAAGCAAAGAGCAGCAAATCCGGCAACCGTCGTGATAGAGCTTCCTACTACAGAGGTAAGAGTTTTCTGAATTGCGACCGCCATAGCTTCTTTATGGTCGTCATAAAGCTCGCGCTGCTCATTATAGCTGTGCCAGAGGAATATTGAATAGTCCATTGTAACTGCCAACTGTAAAACAGCCGAAAGCGCTTTAGTTATATAGGAAATTTCACCGAAGAAGTAGTTTGTTCCAAGATTTAAAAGAATCATCATTCCGATAGACGCTAAAAAAACGAACGGAACAAGCCAGCCGTCAAGCAAAATCAGCATTGCAGCGCAGGCAAGAGCTACCGCTATTCCTACATATATCGGCTCTTCTTTTTCGCACAGGTCTTTAAGATCCGTAACAAGTGCCGACATTCCCGAAACAAAACACTGCTTGCCTGCAACCTTGCGTATCTCCCTTATCGCGTCCATTGTGACATCGGCGGAAGTTGCGCTGTCAAAGAATACCGCCATCATTGTAGCGTCTTTTGTATTGAACGCGTCATAGATCTCATCCGGAAGCATTTCTTTCGGAATTGAAATATCGGCAAGCGAAGAATACCAAAGGACCGTTTCGACGTGGTCGACCTTTTGAATTTTGTTTACAATTTTTTCGACATCTTTATCGGGCATATTTTCAACCACTATGAATGAAAACGCACCCTTGCCGAAATCTTTCATCAGCTCATCCTGACCGATGACCGTATCCATATCGTCGGGCAGGTAATTGAGCATATCGTAATTGATTCGTGTTGAGAGCATTCCGAAAAGCGACGGCACCATAAGCGCCAAGGCTATTATCAGAATTGCCACTCTGTGTTTTACAACTGCTCTTGAAAAACGCATTTTATATTATTTCCTCCTTTAGTTATCGTCGGAATAATCCGCTTCATAATCGGCAGGTCTTTTTACCTCGGCAATTTTAACTGCCGCAAGGACCGTAAATAAATTTAAAATACCCTCAAAGAACATCGAAACACCTAAAAGTATCATCAAAATTCTGCTTCCCGCATTAGGATTTATAATAGCCGCAAGACCGAAGCCCGCCGCTATAAGCGCAAGCACTAAGATGATCCACCATTTCCCTATTCCGAATTTCTTTGAATCGAGCGAGATCTGAATTTTAAAAAGACCGTCTGTTAAAAATACCGCTCCGAGAATAAGGCCTATAAGCTTTGCAAGTCTGCCGGGATTTGCAAGCATAAGCACTCCTAAAACCGCAAGCAGTATTCCGAAAGCGAGGTCGTACTGAAAAGCGAGTCTGTAAATATCGTTTGAAAAGTATCCGATAATTTTTATCGCTCCGAAAAGCAACAAAAGAATTCCGCAAAGAATTCCCAAAAGGCCAAGCGAAAAATCAGGCTTGAACACAACGAAAAGTCCCAGCACGCAAAGAAGAACCGATATTACTATATATCCTGCCTTTGCTGTGTACATCGGACTTTTAGAACAGTTTTTCATTTATCTCTACCTCCTTTATCCACGATACACAGTATATACAAAAAAACCTGCCCGATAAATAGGCAGGTTTTTTAATTTTGATGAATTTTCAGACACAGAGCCGATTTTGTCTAAAAAACGGTTGCAATTTTTGTAATTAAATCTTATAATTATTTAAAAAAATAATAAGGATAAATATTAGTGAACGATAAATAAAAAATGCCTTCCTCTGACGAGGAAGGTGGCACGGCGCAAGCCGTGACGGAAGGAGAGAAAGGCTTCAAATTCATTTTGACCTTTCTTTTTTTATCTCTTTCCATCATCGATTTCACTTAAAATCTTTTGTATTCTAAATTTTTAAAAGGCGGTTTTTTTATTTTTCCTCTTTAATTCTGTTTATTATCTCGGCGGACATTCCCCGGCAGAGAGAAGTGAGCCTTAAAAGATCGTTTATCGCTTTATCTTCCATTCCCGACATCAGCCAATGAATAACAAGTCCGAAAAATTCGCACTTTATAAAGTTGATTATAACACTTCGGTCCTCATCGTCTATCTCGTCATCGGCAAAGGCGGTTTTAACATAAGTTCTTACCGCATAATCGCACATTTTCATAAGCTCCGTTTCGAAAAGCTCGCGATTGACCGAGTTATATATATGAAGCGCGGCTTTTTTATTTTCAAGCGCAAAGGAAAAGGCATAATTAAAGCATTCGTCAATAGAATTTATCGTGGGAAACTGCTCGATAATTCTTTGAGTTTCCTCTGTGATGATCTCTTCTATAAGCGACGGAATATCCTGGAAGTGGTAATAAAAAGAATTTCGGTTTATTCCGCAATCCTCCACTATATCTTTGACGCTTATTTTGGATAGCGGTTTTTCATTTAAAAGTTTAATAAATGAAGCTTTAATAGCTTTTTTCGTGAAATTTGCCATTTTTCTCCCCTTATTTTGCTTTTAATTTTTATAAAGCAAGCTTGACGGAATTTTAAGACCGTTTTCTGAGAAAACATCCTGAATTATTCCGTTTGCACTGCGCATAACAGGCTTCTTGTTTTCAGGTTTAGTGTAAATAAACAGCATATAGGAAATTCTTGTTTCCGATAATTCCTGGGTGCCCTCAAAAGTGCATTTTTTAACAGGTTTAAGCTTATTTACCCTATCTTTTATTTCTTCGCAGATATTTCGCATTTTATCGGCAGGCACTTCATAAGACGCCGGCACGCTAACGCACAAAAGCTCCGAAACCTTTGTTATCTCGGAAATATTTCTGTTGGACACGGTTAAGATATCTCCGCTGTCAACATCCTGCATTTTAGTGACCTTAATATTAAATGAAATTATTTTTGCTTCTATTCCGCCGTATCTCACAACATCTCCGACGTTGAAAAAATTATCCATAATAATATTAGTGCCCATAATGATATCTTTCAAAATATCCTGGAGCGCAAAGCCTACCACCACGCCTGCAACTCCGAGACCTGTGAGAAGCGAGGAAACATTCACCCCGTTTATTTGGAGCACAGTAAGAGCGCAAAAAATAAGAATGAGATATTTAATAAGATTAGCAAGGAATTTTGTGTGAGTTTTGGTTTTAGCATTGCGGTCCTTATTTTCAAGAAATTTTATGAAAAGCTTTTTTATCAGAAACCACAGCCCGACCGCCACCGCAACAACGGCTATGCTTGCCCAAAGATTTTTTGAAAATACTATACTTTTTAATGTTTCTCTGAAATCTTCCATATTTCCTCCGGGCTTTTATTTTTAAATAATATATCATATTTCAGAATTTTTTTCAATATTAAAAAATCCCCGATTAAAAATCGGGGACTTAAAATTATTTGAATACTTCATTTAAAAATTTCGCTGCGTGATCAGACCAGCTTTCGGCATTAGTACCCTATGCAAGCCCTGCGCCGTGGCCTACCTCTTTAAAGCTTTCCATTTCGCAGAAAACGCCTGAATTTTTAAGCTTATTATAATAAGGAATACTGTTATCTTCAGGAATTACCGCATTATCCTCTTCGCCGAACCATATAAAAGTGGGAAGAGTGGAAACCTTACTGCCCTTCTGAAATATCGCAAAAAGATATAGCACTGTGGGAGATATCTGAAACAATTTTTGACGATTTCACGGCTCATAAAGTCTATTTAAAAGACAAAAAAACTTTTGACGTGTTCAATTAAAAAAACTTGAAAAAAAGAAAAAAGGAGTTATTATAATGAATAAAGAACAAGCGAAAGATTGTATTGTCTAGACGAAGGTACTGCTATTTCTGTTTTATCAACTCTGATGTTAGACGCATCATTATTCCCTTCTAGGTGGGTTAAAATTGTTACAAATATATATTTATAATTTTAGGAGGAAATTTATGAAAAGATAATATCCGTTGCGGCAGCCGTTTTATGCATTGGACTTCTCTTTTGCGGGTGTCAAACAAAAAATTCCGCCGTCAGTGAAAAAGAAGTAAAAAACCGTGTGATTTTGCTTATGTGTGATAAAGAAGCAATAGAAGTGCAAAAAATTTTGCCGTTCCTATCCGACACTTGGCCATTGTGTCGGATAGGTCGGGCGGTTATTCGGGCAAGTCAATCTTGCCGACAAAGCTGTAATAAATCTCAATGTCCTGCCTGCGGGTGCCGTTCTCATCATAGGGTACGCCGTATTCGTTCAGATACCGGGCAATCTGATTGAGGTTGCCGCCGATCCTGCCGTACTCGGCTGTCAGCTTCCCGACAGCGGAAAGCAACTCGTCATTGACCGACGACACATGGACAACCGGGCGTATGGTCGCCCGCCGTATCGCCTGCCGGAGAAATTCGGACTGGCTGATACCATAGGGCGCAAGCCGCGCTGTGAAGTCGGCATACTCATCTTCGGACAGCCGGGTTTTCACAGCGCGGCTGCGGTGGGGCGTGTTGTATTTCTTTCGCATGGTGTGACCTCCTTTCTCGCCCGTAAGGGCGCATGAGCAGGGTTTGGGGAAGGCACTCCCCAACAAGTTTCCCGCGAGGGGCAAAACTGCAGAATTGCGGATTTTGGCACCGTGGTAGAAACTTGCTCTCCGTGACTGCAAACTTTCTCTCACTTCCGTCCGCCACTTTTTTGGAAAACTGCAACCACAAAAGTTTGTTTCTCTTTTTCTGCTACTACTAATCCTGTAAAGGGCATTCCTGCCCGCTTTCGCTAAAATGACACCGGACGCAGTGGTTTCTACCCGGTGTTGGAGAAATCCTTTCTCTTTGCCCTCTACTACGGGTAAATGCTCCAAATGCCAAACACCAGGGCAGAAAAATTCCCTCCTCGCTTACTACTACAACCGGCAGGGGGCAAAATGGCCGGGAGCGGAGCCGGACAACAAAAAAAGCAGTAAATCTTTTTCAAGACTTACTGCTTTCGCTGGCCGCGTCGGTGGCGGCTGGTATTCAGTTTTTATGACTTGTCCGGTGGTTCGTCAAGCCGGAACTTGAATTGACAGTCAATTAACCGCTGCTTTACATAGTCCTCCACCTCGGCGTTGACCTGCCCGTTCACTTTTGAGAAATAGCGGATATATCCGGCGTAGTGGAGCAGGACAGCGTTCACGGCTTCTGGGTCGCCCTCACGGGCTTTGAGGATTGTTTCATAGGGGAGAAGTCTACTCATACCGGCTCACCCCCATTTCTTCGCGTAGCCGCTGCAAGGCAAGCTGGATATGCCGCCCCGCTGTGCTGCGTGTCCGGCCAATATGTACGCCGATCACTCG
>URFG01000013.1 GCA_900547095.1 uncultured Oscillospiraceae bacterium | reverse complement strand
TCCTGCATTCCTCGACTTCATAATCAAAAAAATTTTCTCGCTATGAGTCGAAGATATGTTAAGAAAACGACTCTGTTTTCAAAAAAACATTGTACCCTGATTGTATTGTCTAGTATCGCAATTTTTATGATTTTAGGTCTTACTGCCTGCAAAAATTCAAAAGCAAGCTCGGAAAGCTATAAATACGCTTTGAATTCCTCGGTTACTTATGATATCTCGTTTGATTATTCCGACTCGCAAAAACTCAACATAAAGTCCTTTTCGCTTAAAACCGAAGACAAAACCCAAAAAACAGAACTTTCTGAAAACGAAAAATTCACAAAAAAGCCTTTTTATGTTTATGATGTGAATTTTGACGGATATAACGATATACTTATACCATTTGAGCAAAGTGCATACGCAAAATATTTTTACGCTTATCTTTGGGATCCCGAAAAAAAGGAGCTTGTAAAAAGTAAAAACTTTGAAAATCTTGCAAATATTGCGGCAGATAAAGAAAAGGGTTTGTTACTTTCAAGTCTTTCAGGAGATGGAATCACAGTCTATAGCTTAAGCAAGTTTGATCAGTCGTCTGTAAGCTTTAATGTGATAAGATCTTATTCTTACAATCGTGACGGCGACGAAATGATATTTAAAAAAGAAAGCCTTGAAAACGGGGAAATGAAAACAGTATCGAAATTTTCCTTACCCGTTACCGATGATAATGCGTATCTTTCGGATACCGAAATTTCGGAAAACATCAAAAAACTCGGCGATACCGATATTGATATCACACTTTTTAAAAATTATATTGTTCCTTTATCTCAATTAAATTGAAGAATAAATTACAAACGCGCCGTAGTCATTGTTTGCAGGATAAGATAGTGTGCTGCCATCCGTCTTTATTTGTCCCCAAGTGCTGTTACTCTTAGTAGGCTCAACTGTTGGATCACGTTTTAAATCCGCAATATTCATTACATAAGGAGAGCCCTCTCCAATATTTGCTTGAGCTTGTGAAAATCCCAAATTGAGTGCCTGTGTTTTATATAAAGAGGATTTTCCGTTGTAGGCAAATAAAACACTCTTAATATTATTGCTTATCGAAAGATCCAACCCGCTTGCTTTTCCTTTAATAAACGCTGCAGCATCATTAGTTGCTTTTTGGAATTGAGAATCCGAAAGAGTTCCCGTTGGATAAGTACTTCCCCATATTTGATAAGGTCCGTTTCCATTACTAGGGCCTTCCCTTTTAAGTTTATACTCTCTATAATGAATAGCTGCTAGAAGTTTCCAGGGTATACCATATGAATTTGCAGCACTAATATAAAATTTTTTGTTATAATTAAGAAGCTGTAACATAGAATTTGAAAGAATCTGTCTTCCCCTATAATCTATATTACTAGAAAATGTTGTCATTAAACTATAAGTAAAGTAACCGATATTATTTCCTAAAATATTTGAAAAGTTTTCATTAACAGATAAAATAGTTTCGTTATTTAAAAAACTATTTTCTTCATCCGCTGCTAAAAGTGAGATTTTAGTGTCGCTTATGCCTATCGCGGCAGTACCGTTATTTGCTGCAGCTTTAGCTTCTTCCGCCGTGCAGGATCTCCAACCCATAAAATCTTCGGATTTCAAGGCTTCATTTACCTCTTTAAGATTTCCTACAGGAAGAGCAACTCCCATGTTTTTGAAAATTTTTCTGATGTTTTCAAGGTTATCTGAATCAGAGTTTTTAATTTCATTTTCTAAAGTGTGTTTAATGATATTATTATATTGTTTTTTGTTCATTTTATTTTTTCCTTTCTTTTTAAAACATATTTTTTAAAATTTTGTAATTTTTTGAATATACATCTTCGACTGTAAGCGAATCAAATTCCGTAACTCCGCATACCCAAAGCGAAATATCCTCGGGATTTAACGCAGACGGGCAATAGGGAGCCCAAACTTCCGGAAATACATCTGTTTTTGGTTCAGTGGCGGCATAGACCGCCTCAAAACAATTCATATCTCTTGTAGCCTGAACATAATGACTGCACTGACGGTCAAAATTGAAATTTTTTGACGAATCTGTATTACCGATAAATCCGGGAATATAGCCGTTAGCAAAAATCACTTGAGCATAAGAGATCATCCAATTATGATTGATACTCCAATCCGGAGCAATTTCAGCAAAAATCGCTATGCCGTAATTTTTCGGGATACCTATTTTCTCTGCCGCTTTTACGGCTCTTAAAGCTTCTTCTGTTCCGTTTATGCCGGATACGGCTCTTTCTGTCAGCTTTCGATCCACAAAACCGATTTTACAACCCTTTTTATGCAGAAACTCTATTTCTTCAAAGGTAATTTTATTTTCACCCGTTAAAGTCCGCATACAAAAGGCGGGAAAACCTTTCTGTCTGGAAAACCAATCGAACATTGTATAACCATTTTTTAGTTTCTTATTTAAAGGTATTTTTGAATTAACGCCCAAAAACATTTCCAAATAAAAAACCTCATTTACATTTTTTTGCAGCTGCAAAGCCATTATAAAGATAAAACCGGACAGTTTATGCCCGGTTTAAAAAAATTTTTTAAAAAATTTTTTATAAATAAAAGGTCGGGAGCAGAAATGCTCCCGACCGAAGTTTTTTTATGCTTATTTTACCTGCCTGCGGCGCTTTTTCATTTTCCTTTTATAAGCCGCGTTTTTAAAGAAACGGACCACGGAATTATATCCGCCTTTGATAACGAGCCACAGCCCATAAAGATTATCGCAGAAAAACATTCTATATATAATGCAGCAGATAAATCCTATCGAAATTCCCGACAAAAATCCTCCGAGAATGCTGACGATATAGCCGAGCCATTTAAAAATAAGAAGATAAACTCCTCCGGCATAAAGCGCAAATTTAACAATAAAAACCAAAACTGCGCTTTTAAAGATTTTTCTTTCGGAAAATTTGGTTAAATTATATGTTAAAACGCACTGCAAAAAAGCAAATAAAAATGATAATAAAAAAAACATTTTTTTCTCCGCAAAAAGATTTTTACATATATTATATTAATACTTTTTGCGTGTAAAGTCAACGGATTTTACATAATCAGCCTTAAAAACAGCAGTCCGCAGACTCCGGGCAGACCGAATACCGAGCCTGCGCACGCGGAATATGGGTTTATGGGAATTCTTATTCCCGTAAACCTTGCCGTGAGATTTACAGCGGCGAGCGCCGCGGCTCCTATTAAAAAATTGATAAAAATATATTTAAAAGGCTTTCTGCTGCCTATGCAAAAGCCTAGAATGCATAAAGCTCCTGCCATACTTAAAACAAGCGCAAAGATTTTTAAAAACTGCATAAATAAAAAACCTCCATAGACAATACAATCAGGATACAACGCTTCTCATAGCGGAAAATTTGTCCGATTATATTGTCTCGTCATTTGAAATACGTCAGTATTCCTGCATTCCTCGACTTCATAATCAAAAAAATTTTCTCGCTATGAGTCGAAGATTTTGTAAGAAAACGGCGCTGTTTAGCGGCGCGGCGCCCGACCGAAGAATACTGTCGTATTGTGAGCGGAGGGCAACAAAGTCGATGAATGCGCCGTTTCTTCAAAAAAGCATTGTTTCCTGATTGTATTGTCTACTAAAAAGTATGAAGGTTTTTATAATTTTATGAAAGAATGGCTTTATCGGATGAAAAATCTATCTTTGCTTTATTAAACAGCTCAAGCAGCTGCTCGACCGTAAGATTTTTCTTCTCTTCACCGCTCACATCGAAAGCTATCTTGCCCTCATAGAGCATAATAAGGCGGTTGCCGTACTTAATAGCGTCACGCATATTATGAGTTATCATAAGGGTGGTAAGATTATTTTCGGTTACTATTCTCTGGGTTATTTCAAGCACCTTTTCGGCGGTTTTAGGATCAAGCGCCGCAGTGTGTTCGTCCAAAAGAAGGAGCTTAGGCTTATTCATAGCCGCCATAAGCAAAGTAACAGTCTGTCTTTGACCGCCGGAGAGAAGTCCCATTTTCGTTTTAAGTCTTTCTTCAAGACCTAAGCCTAATTCGCTCAAAAGCTTTTTATAGGTTTCACGCTCGGCGGAGGTGATACCTCTTTTAAGACCTCTGTGCTTGCCTCTTCTTGTTGCCAAAGCAAGGTTTTCTTCTATTTCCATATCGGCGGCAGTGCCCATCATAGGGTCCTGAAAAACTCTGCCTAAAAATTTTGCTCTTTTATACTCCGGCATATTTGTAACATCGGAATTATCGATAAGAATTCTTCCGCTGTCCACCCTCCAGGTACCGCAAACGGCATTTAAAAGCGTAGATTTTCCCGCGCCGTTTCCTCCTATCACGGTAACGAACTCGCCGTCGTTGATAGTAAGGCTTAATCCGTCTAAAGCGACCTTTTCATTAACGGTTCCGGGATTAAATGTTTTCTTAATGTTTTTAAGTTCAAGCATTAATCGTTACCTCCCTTTTTAAGCGTCAAAAAGTAATGCTTTTTGACATAAGGCAATCCAAGGAAGACGAGAACAACTAATGCCGAGAGCATTTTAAGAAGATCGGTATCTATTCCTAAGAAAATTATTACCTGATATACAATATAGTAAATTATTCCGCCTGCGAGGACTGAAATAAGCCTTACTGCGAAATTCTTTGCGATTTTTGAAAATACCGCCTCGCCGATTATAACGGCGGCAAGACCGATAACGATCGCGCCTTTTCCCATATTGATATCGGCAAAGCCCTGATACTGTGAAAGAAGAGCGCCCGAGAGAGCTACGATCCCGTTAGATATCATAAGACCGAGCACGATATTCACATTTGTATTTATTCCCTGAGCACGGCTCATATTAAGGTTGCTTCCCGTTGCTCTTAAAGAGCAGCCTCTCTCCGTTCCGAAAAACCAATAAAGAATTGCAACCAACACGATGCTGAAAATAAGAAGCACCACTATAGAGGAATTGATATCCATTTGGCTGAGCAATACCTTAAAGCTTCTGGCGGAAACAGAGATATTCGCTTTGCCCATTATTTTAAGGTTTACAGACCATAAAATAAGCTGTGTAAGAATTCCGGCGAGAATAGCGGGAATTCCGAGTGCGGTATGAATTAAGCCTGTGACCACTCCTGCCAGCATTCCGACGATTATCGCCGCTAAAATGCAAACATAAACATTTGTGCCCTTAACCGCCAAAACAGTGCAAACTGCAGCGCCCGTGCACAACGATCCATCTACCGTGAGGTCAGCAATATCGAGGATCTTATAGGTTATATATACACCTATAGCCATTATACCCCAGATAAGTCCCTGCGCAATCGCACCCGGGAAAGCGCTTAAAAGTTCCATTATTATTCTCCTAATTCGGAATAATCGGAGGGAATTGTGATGCCGAGCTTTTCGCAGATAGTTTTGTTATACTGCTTTTTAGCGTCAACATATTCGATCTTCATATTCTTAATGTCTTTTTTGCCGGTTAAGATTTCAGCCGCCATTTCACCGGTCTTGTAGCCGAGGTCATAATAGTCAATTGAAAGAGTTGCAACTCCGCAGCCGCGGCAAATAGAAGCCTCGCCCGCAATTACAGGAACCTTTTTATCTACTACGATATTGCCTATTGTTTCCGTGCAGCTGGCGGCGGTGTTATCTGTAGGGATATAGATAACATCACTGTTAGTTGCCGCCGTTGTGGTAACGGAAGCTATATCGTTAGAGTCTGAAAAAGAATATCTTTTTGCTTCGATATTTTTAGCCTTAAGGAATTTTTCTACCTGCTCTACCTGATATTTTGAGTTAGGCTCCGCAGAGCAGTAAACGATTCCTACTTTTTTTGCATTCGGGAAAAGCTCCGTTATCATTTCTGCCTGCTTATCAAGCGGTGCCAAGTCACTGGTTCCCGAAACATTTCCTCCGACAGTACCGCTAAAGTTTTCTATTCCGAGGGCTACGCCGTATTCAGTTACGGAAGTGCCGAGGATCGGGATAGTGGAAGTTGCGTTATAAGCCGCCTGGAGAGCGGGCGTTGCGTTAGCCATTATAAGGTCATATTTTTTCTGAACAAAGGAATTTACAATTGTTGAGCAGGCGTTCGAATCGTTCGCCGCGTTCTGATAATCAAATTTGACCTTATCCTTACCGAGCTTATCGATAAGAGCCTGCTTGAATCCGTCGGTCGCTTTATCAAGCGCGCCGTGAGTTACGAGCTGGCAAATTCCGACATTGTAAACATCTTTCTTGTTTCCTTTACAGCCTGCAAAGCTAAATGCCAAAGCTATGCAAAGCGCAAAAGAAGCAACTTTTAAAACTGCTTTTTTCATATTTTTTTACCTCCGTGTTTTTTTTAAACAAAAGCCCCCGCACCCGGAAAAGGATGCAGGGACGAATTCAAGAAATGATCCGCGGTACCACTCTGCTTTGCCCTATCCTAAAGGATAAAGCCTCTTTAAGCCCTGATAACGGCGGCTTTTACTTCCCGGCAATGCCTACTAAAATTTTCAGCACGCAGCTTGCAAAATGTATTTCATACGGATACTCGCTGCCGCCTCACAGCAACCGACGGCTCTCTTTGAACTTTCCTGCGCATTACTCTTTTTTGCTCAAACGCTTTTATTAATAAATATAGAATAATTTTATATCCTTTTTAATAATTTGTCAAGCTTTTTATAAAGAAGCGGTTAAAAGAGAAGAGAATATTGCGGTGTAAACTCCCGTAGCTATGGTTATTATCATCAATACAGCGATAAGAATAAAGCTGCACCAATGCGATCTCGCAAAATTGCGGCGGTTTAAATTATCGTCGGAAAAGCTGTGGATAATAAGAAATATAAACCCTATGATCGGCAGGCCGTAAAGGATAGAAAGGCCGAAATACTCCCACATACTCAAAACTCTTTTTTGATTTTCTGAATAATTTGAATAATCTTTTTTCATTTCAAATCCCCCTTTAGTTTATCTTATATTTTTTAAATGCGGCTGTCAAGAAAAACTTCTGATTAAAATCATAATTTCGTGTTGAATTTCAAATTATATTCTATCTTTGATACCATAACAAAAGCAAAGGCACCAACCGTTTCAGGTGGTGCCTTAAAAACCGATATTAATGCGGCTTTATTACTTATTGAAATATCTCTTTAAAAGTCCTTCGAAAGCTTTGCCGTGGCGGGCTTCATCACGTGCCATTTCGTGAACGGTATCGTGAATGGCGTCGAGTCCCAATTCCTTAGCAAGCTTTGCAAGCTCGGTTTTGCCGAGGGTTGCGCCGTTTTCTGCCTCTACGCGGACTTTGAGGTTTTCCTCAGTGCTGTCGCTTACGACTTCACCGAGCATTTCTGCGAATTTTGCCGCGTGCTCCGCCTCTTCAAGAGCCGCTTTTTCCCAATACAATCCGATTTCGGGATAGCCTTCTCTGTGAGCCGCTCTCGACATTGCAAGATACATTCCGACCTCGGTGCATTCGCCGTTAAAATTCTCGCGGAGACCGTCGATAATTCTCTGATCTACGCCTTTGGCAACTCCGATAACGTGCTCTGCAGCCCAGGTTTTATCGCCGCTCTGCTCCGCAAATTTTGAAGCGGGAGCGTGGCAGATAGGACATTCAGCCGGCGGCTCTGTGCCCTCATAAACATATCCGCAAACAAGACATACATACTTTTTCATAAAAATTACCTCCGAAAAATTAATTTTATTTTTTTATTTGCAATCCTTACAGATTCCCTCGATAATACATATAGTGCTTTCGCACTTAAAGCCCTCTTTCAGGGCAAGGGCGTTAAGCTCGTTATTTTCATCCAGCGGAATATCGAAAATATTTCCGCAAACCTTACAGTGAAGATGAAGATGAGCTAAAACATTTCCATCATACCTCTCGCAGCCTTCGCCTACGCTCAGCATTAAAATATCTCCGTTTTGAGAAAGCTGGGCTAAATTTCTGTAAACCGTGCCGAGGCTGATATTAGGAATTTTTTCTTTAACCGCCGCATAGACCTGCGCGGCAGTGGGGTGAGAATGAGAAGCGGAAACAATTTCGAGGATCGCTTCGCGCTGCCTTGAATAGTTTTTCATAAATTCTCCTAAATCAGTAATGATTACTATTTTAGTATATACGAACCTTTACGGTTTGTCAAGAGTTTTCTTGACAATTTTTTTATTTTCATTTAATATATTTTAAAAGAACGCTTTGAAAGGGAAGAAAATGAAGAACAGCAGGGTATCAAAAGCCGTTTTAAACAGGCTGCCAAAATACTACCGCATATTAAAAAGCCTGAAAGAGCAGAATATTTCAAAGGTATCATCTCTTACGCTTGCAAGTATGCTTGATCTGACGCCGAGCCAGGTAAGGCAGGATTTTAACTGCTTCGGCGGATTCGGTCAGCAGGGGTACGGCTACAATGTGGATTATCTTTTAAGCGAGATAAGCGCAATTTTAGGAATAAACAATATCAAAAAACTTATTTTAATAGGCGCGGGAGATCTCGGAAGCACGCTTGCATCGCATTTGAATTTTGAAAGTATGGGATTTTCATTAATCGGTATTTTTGATAAAAAAGAGCCGCTTATCGGAAAAATGGTTAAAAACACGCCTGTAAGAAGTATCGCTTTGCTTGATGAATTTTGTCTTGAGCAGCGCCCCGACGCAGCAATGCTGTGCCTGACCGAAAGCGGAGCAAAGGAAGTTTTCGAAACGCTTGTAAAGCGGGGGGTTAAAGGATTTATAAACTTTACAAACTGCGAGCTTAAAGCAAAATCCGATGATATTCATATTAAAAATGTCTTTTTATCCGACAGCTTTTTATCGCTTTCTATGGAATTATAAGAAACCCGACCGTTTTTTAAAAAACGGTCGGGTTTTTCAAATCATTTCTATTATAGCGGCAAGATTTCCTCTTTTGCCGCCGCTCGCCCTATGCGAGAAAAGCTCGCTGCTGTTACAGCAGGTGCAAAGATCGGATACTTCTAAATTTTCGGGCTTTATGCCGCAATTTAAAAGCACCTCTTGATTAGCTCTTGTAAGATCGAGCATATATTTTTGATTATTTAAAGTTTTAAAAATATTATCAGTATCAAATCCCGCTTTTTTAAACTCTTCAAAAACAGGATCATCCACCTCATAACAGCAGCTGTGAATGCAGGGCCCGATTGCCGCTTTTATATTTTCGCGCCTGCAGCCGAACTCGCCGACCATTTTTTCCACGGTTTTAAGTCCTATTTTTTTAACAGTTCCTCGCCAGCCTGCGTGGGAAGAGGCGATAACTCTATTTTTAGGATCGCAGAAAATAAGCGGGGTGCAATCGGCATACTGAGTAACTAAAGCGACATTTTTTTCGCTTGTAACAAGCCCGTCAACATCTTCAAATTCCGGTTTTGAAAAACCTGTGCCCCTATCTTTGAAGCCTACCGTGCGGACAAAGTCCGTGTGAGTCTGCTTGCTTAAAACGAGATCGTCTGTAGAAATTCCGGCGGCAGAGCAAAGGATTTCATAATTCTTTATAACATTATCTCTTTCATCATCTCTGTGAAAGCTTAAATTCATAGATCCGACAAAGCCTTTGCTTACTCCTCCGAGCCGGGTGGAAAAGCAATGCCTTAAAAAATTAATATCTGAAAATATCTTAAACTGAATATAAACAAGATCGCCGGATCTCACAATTATAGAATTACGGCTTTTCAAAACTCATACTCCTAAAATTCGATTTCTAAGGTTTTCCTGTGAAGAAATAAGCCTATCAGTGTTTTTATCGCCGCATAATTTTCTTAATTTTTCATAAGCATCGGCAAGCCTCGGAGGCCTGTTTTTTACCGAATGGGAATCCGTGGCAACGATACTAACATAACCGCTCTTTACAAGCTTTTTTATTCTTCCCTGATAATCAGGATCCAATACAGAATCGGCATTTATCTGAGCTATTCCTATTCCGCTGTCAAGACATTTAAGGAGCTTTTTAAACCCTTTAAAATGATAGTATCTTTCTATATGAGCGATTATGGGAATTATTCCGAAATTATCATCGAGATTTATTATGTCCTTAATAACATAATCGTCAAGCTCTGTAAAAGTGAAATCAATTAAAAGATATTTCGAATCGGCAAGCGTTAAAGCTTTAAGACTTTCAACATCACCCATTCCGTGAAAATAATAAATTTCACTCCCAAAATAAATTTTCGGAATATCACTTGGCATTTCCGATTTAAAAAGCTCGTTTTTGGAAATAACCACTCTGTTTAAAAAGCTTTCGAGATTTTCTCTGCCCGGAACAAAATGCGGAGTGGCGATAACCTCGGAAATTCCCTGCTCTTTCATCATTTTTAAAAGCTGCAGGGATTCTTCGCGAGATTTTGCGCCGTCGTCAATTTCGGGGAGAATATGAGAATGAATATCTACCATGCAGGTTTTACCTCTTAAAAATCAGTTTCCGTATTTTTTGTAATACCTATAATATTTCTTGCGGTAGGAATATTTTCTCTTGCTGTATTTAGTGGAATTCTTTATATCAGCGGCATTGAGGACAACGCCTAAAACCTTTACTTTAGCGAACTCAACCGCCTCAATAGCCTGCTTAAGCATATCGTTTACCGTGTAACCGCATCTTGCGACGAGCACAATACCGTCGGTATTGGAAGCTACGACAAGCGGATCGGAAACTATTCCTATCGGCGGAGTATCAATGATTATATATTTATATTTTTTACCGAGTTCATCTAAAAGGGACTTAAATCTCGGTGAGCCTAAAAGCTCGCTCGGATTCGGAGCGGTGTGGCCGGAGGCAAGAACATCGAGATTATTGCCGGAGCTCTGAACGCAGGACTCAAAATCCGTGAAATCGGCAAGGATCTCGGAAAGCCCTGTTTTGTTCTCAAGGTGGAGCTTTTTATGGACGGAGGATCTGCGAAGATCGGCGTCAATAAGCAATACCTTTTCGCCGAGCCGTGAAAACGCTACCGCAATATTTATAGCGGTGGTTGATTTTCCCTCTCCGACATCGGAGCCGGAAACGGTGAAAATATTGCCGGTTTTTTTATTAAGCAGGAATTTGATATTTGTTCTTATAGTCTTATAAGCCTCGGCGACGGTGAAAGAAACCGCCGAGCGGCTGTTTTCTTCCGAAATGCCCGTTATCTGTGCTCCCGGGTCTTTAGACTGCCCGGTTACATTGATATTATCTATATTCATTCTTCTTACCTGCCTTTCCTGAAACAAGCGCTTCAAAGACGGGGACAGTTCCGAGCAGCGGTACGCCGTACTCCGCCGAGATATCTTCATCGCTTGTAATGGTATGGTTCATATTGCGGACAATAAGCAGAATAATATAGCAGATCACAATTCCGATAAATGCGGAAATAGCCGTGGCTACCACTGTTCTCGGGTATACCTTAGGCGCGGAATCCGCCTCTTCAACTACCTTTATATTTGAATTTTTAAGAGTCTGCGAAACATATTCCGGAACAAGCTCCGCAAATGCGTTGCAAAGATTTATCGACTCTTCTTTTGAGTTTGTGGTAAATCTTATCTTCACAAACAGTGTATCCTGGCTTGCTCTTGAAATGCTTGCGATGTTTTTAAGCTGCTTATAGCTGTAGCCGTAAGTAGTTTTATTTTCAAGCTGTTTAAAAATATTTGATGTCTTAAGCAGCTCTACCACCGTGTCGGTAAGTTCAAGCGAAGCGGAAAGGTCCGTTCCCTGAACCTTTTCATAAGCGGTGTTATCGGTAATAGCTCCGTTCGTTACCATAATCGAAGCGGTTGCTGTGTACCTATCTTCAAGCATAAAAGTGCACACGCCAAACGCACACCCGCCTGCTATGATTCCGGCAAGCAAAAGCGCCCAAAGCTTTTCCCATGCAAGGGATAAAAGATCAAAAAATGAAATTTCTTTCATTGCTTCTCCTCTTTTTCGTTAGAATTCTTTAAATTATTTTACCATTGCACGGCATATATTTCAAGCTATTTTTTAATATCTCTTAAAAGATTGAAATAAGAAGAAAAAAGTTCTTCATATTCATTATAAGCGGATCTGTATACCTCGATAATATAATCGCCTTTATAATCAAATTTCGAAGCGGCTTTTATAAGCTCATTAAAATCGAAGTTTCCTAGTCCCGGCAGCATACAGTCGGAACCCTCGCAGTTATCGCTGATATGATAGTGCCTGATATATTTACCGATACTGTTTATCGTTTCGATAGGATCATAGTTACCTCTTATAGCCTGCTTGATATCAAAGCAGATATCGGCGTCGTCCTTTAAATACTCGGTGAACTTTTTTAAAAACTCCGCGCTTCCTGCTCTGAAATTAACGACATTTTCCTGCAAAAGCACAGCTCCCTGCTCTTTTACGGCTGAAGAGAGCTTATAAAATCTCTCTATATATCCGTAATCATCAAGAACATTATTCGGCTTTCCGCCGTGAAGAATTACATATTTTGCGCCTAACATTGACGCTATCTCGCCGTACCTTTTATATATTTCAAAGCCCTCTTCCGTTCTTCTTTCATAGGCTGAGAAAAGTAAAAACGATTCGGAAAGCGAGAATGCCGGATGAACAGACGAAATTTTTATCCCGTATTCATCCTTTATTTTTACAAGCTTATCTACAAAATCGTCTTTATGCTCATTTATAGAGTTAAAAAACACTTCGGCGCAGGGTATATTCTTTTTTCCTATCATTTCAAGTGATTTTTCCGTTTCAAGAGGATAAAGCGACGCGCTTGATATTCCGAAACTCATTTAAATCCCTCTTCTTTATCAAAAGTAACAAACAAGGTCTTATTTGTTTTATAAATCACCATTCCCGGCTTTGCGCCGCCCGGTTTTTTCACATATTTTACATAAGTGTAATCCACAGGCACATTTGAAGAGCTTTCAGCCGAAGAGTATTTGACTGCAAGCTTTGCGGCATATATCAGCGTTTCCTCGCTCGGCTCTTTACCCGCACATTCAAGGATCACGTGAGAGCCGGGAGCATTTTTGATATGAAACCAGATATCAAGCTTATTCGCAGATTTAAGAGTCAAATAATCGTTTTCAATATTATTTCTGCCGACAAGTACTTTAAAGCCATCTTTGCTCTTAAATTCAAGAGGGGAAAAAGCGGGCTTTCTTCTATCGGGCTTTTTTACTTTTTTCTGCTTTATGTATCCTGTTTCTGTAAGCTCTGCTCTTATATCCGAAATATCCGAAATATTTCTGCACCTGCCGATATTATTGCAGACGGATCTTAAATACTGTGCCTCGCGGTCGTCATTTTCTATAAGTTCTTTTAAAGTCTGCCGTGCTATGCAGGCTTTTTTATATTCTTTAAAAAACTTTGCGGCATTTTGCGCAGCGCCGAGAGCCGGATCAAGCTTTATCTTTTTTATACTTAAATCGGGATCATAAAAATTTTCCACTTCTGCAAATTCCGCCCCCGGAGCGATATTATGAATATTGGCTTTTATAAGCTCTCCGCAAATTCTTTTTTCCTCGCAGTTTTCGCAGGCTTTGAGTTCCCTTTTTCTGTTAGCCGAGCGCTTTATAACACGGTTAAGAGCATTTTGCGTAGTTTTTAAAATATCCGAAGAGGCTTTTTTAAGTCTTGAAGAAATATCCTTTTCTTTATAAAAAGCGTCAAGAAGCATTGACGGACTTTCAAATTCCTCGCAGGAATAAAGATTGCCGTACTGCAAGATAGGAATAAAAGAAAAATCCTTTAAATTTCCGCTTTTATCCCTTAAAAGGTAACAGCCTTTTTTACTTAATATTTCCTCTCTTAAAAGCAGTATTTTTTCTTTTATTATGTTTTTATCAATGATTTCATCAAGCTTTATATCCTCGCCGAAAGCATCATTTGCAATTTCCCTGCAAACAAGCGGAGAAAGCCCCTTAAAGGTTTTGAGCAGGAATTCGCTTAAAAATATATCGCCCGAAAAATTGATATTATTAAAAGAAAAATCTTCATCAGTGATATCGGCTTTATTTTGTAAAGGTATGGGAACATATTTAGCTCCGGGTAAAATCAGTCTTGAAGATGTTTCGATATCGCTTCTTTTAACAGCGTCGATTATAACGGAGTTTTCATTTAAAAGAATTATATTGCTGACCGAGCCTACAAGCTCGCAGACTATTTTATAAACGCACCTGTCGCCGAGCTCGTTATAAACCTCGCAGTTTATCTCGACAGCCCGCTCAAGCCCCGGCTGACAAACGGATAATATTTTAGCTCCCGAAAAATATTTTCTTGCAAGCATACAAAATGTCGGAGGAGAGAGAGGATTTTCCAGTTTTTCATCTGTAAAGTGAATTCTCGGCGCATTAGACGCACTTAATAAAAGCCTCTTTGAAAAATCCTTTTTTCTGAGAAGTAAAATTATTTCTTCTTTAGAGGGCTGATAAATTTTTTCTATTCTACTGTCTTTAGCTTCCGATAATTCAATAACTGTTTTACGGATAAATCCGCCGTCAAGCGCCATTTTCTGCCTCCGAGATCTTTTTTTCTATTTCTGCGCAAATTTTTTGTGCCTTTATGTATTCCCCGCGGTTTTTATCGATAGAAGAAAGGTCTAAAGCAAGCTTTTGCTTGATCGCAAGCTGTTTTTTAGCATACTCCAAAGCCGTTTTATCCCTTAGATCCAATTTTCCGAGATAAATCTGCGCAAAATCCGGGGAGGATACCGCGCCCGTGTATTTAACTTTCATTACGGCATAATATTTCCCGTTTTCTTTAACCGCTGTTTCTTTTAATGTTTCAAACCCGTTTTTTAATAGATATGTTCTTAACTCCGAAGCGGAAGTTGTCGGGGAAAGCACGATATTTACGGTCGGATCCTTTAAAAATTTCGTCCTGTCAATAATTCCCGATATCACTTCTCCGCCCATACCCGCTATTACAACGTTATCCGCTTCCCCGCGCGAAACTTTTTCAAGACCGTCGCAAAGGACAAGCTTTACGCCTTTTGCATTCAGCGCTTTTAAATTTTTTTCGGCGGTAAGCAGAGGTTTTTGCCTGATATCCGTGGCTGTGACTTTAGAAAACTTGCCTGATAAATAAAGAAAAGCAGGCAGGTATCCGTGATCCGTACCGACATCACAAACACTTCCGCCTGCTTCGATCAGACCGGTTATTACAGACAGTCTGAGACTAAGCTTAAGCATTCTTTTCAATATGCTCGTTTAACTTTTTAAGAAGCTCGTCGCAATCCGTGCCGTGAACCTCGCAAGCCTGCTCTATAGACTCGCCTCTTGAAGCGGGGCATCCGAGGCAGTGCATTCCGATAGCGAAGAAATATTCCGCTAAAGTTTCATCCATTTCAAGAACATCGCCAATAAGCATATCTTTTGTTATTTTCATAAGTTTGATCTCCTTTAAAATAATTTTACCTTTTCATTTTTTAAATCTTTTCTGCCGTGATTATAAAGCTTTCTGTTTTCGAGCGCCCACACTCTGCCCGAAAACTGATTTACGGCAGTGGGAATAAGCGCCTCGCGCATTTCGTAAACCCTGGAGTCCAAAAGGTCAAGCTCGCTTAAAAGCTCTGCTTCTATAAACATCGGAACGACAGCCGCACCGAATTCCGGCTGACCGTGATGAGAAAGAATCATATGCTGAACGAGCATTGAGGCTTCTTCGCTGATACCGAGCTTTTCGGCATAAAAAGCCACCTTTTTGGCACCCATTGTGAGGTGGCCCAAAAGATTGCCGCGAACCGAATAACCCTCGGCAAGCCCGACATTTTCATCGACTATAAACTCTTCTGTTTTCGAAATATCGTGAAGCATTGCTCCGCAGATCAAAAGATCCCTATCCACAAAAGGATATATCCCGCAAACGCTTTCGCACATTCTCACGATCGAGAGCGTGTGCATAAGCAGACCTCCGCGCACGGCGTGGTGAAGCTTAAATGCGGCGGGGAAATAAAGCAAAGCCTTGCGGTTATCGGAATAAACTTCCAAAGTTAATTTTTTAAGCTCCGCGTCCGAAAAGCTTTCGGCAATTTTTATAAGCTCGTTATACATCTGCTCGGAAGAATAATCCGCCGAGGGGACAAAGTCCTCGGGCTTTACGCCGTCCGACTCTACAGCCGCTCTTATCTTTTCTATTCTTAACTGATCCGAGCCGTTATAAGCGCTTACAGTGCCTCTTACCTTTACGATCTCATTCGCCTTATATTCTCCGTGCTCTATCGGCGAATAGCGCCAAAGCTTGGCGTTGATTTCACCGTCAGAGTCCGCAAGAGTAAAGTCAAGATAGGTATCTCCCTTTGAAGAGGTCTTTTTCTCTACGCTTTTTACAAGACAAAACCCGTCTACACGGCCTGTAATGTCAACAGGAGTAAAATTCATTCTCTTATTCCTTTACTATTATATTTTCACGCGCGGGGCCGTTTGATACAAGAGAAATCTTAAAACCTATCTGTTTTTCTATAAATTCTATGTATTTGCGGCAGTTTTCGGGAAGATCGGAATATTTTTTGATACCCGAAATATCGCATTTCCAGCCGGGGAGTGTTTTGAACACGGGTTTAGCGTTATAAAGATCGTGGGTAACAGGGAAGTCGGCAGTAACCTTGCCGTCTATCTCATATCCTACGCAGACCTTTATCTCATCGAGATAACCGAGCGCGTCAACAACGGTCAAAACCCCATGGGTAGTACCCTGGACCTCGCAGCCGTATTTCGTAGCAACGCAGTCAAACCAGCCCATTCTTCTGGGTCTGCCGGTGGTAGCGCCGTATTCTCCGCCGTCGCCGCCGTGATCTCTCAATTGCTGTGCCTCTTCGCCGAATATCTCGCTGACAAACGCGCCTGCTCCGACAGCCGAAGAATAAGCTTTAATAACAGTATAAATTTCCTTTACGGAATAAGGCGGAAGTCCCGCGCTTACCGCGCCGTAAGCCGCGATAGTGTTTGAAGAGGTGACCATAGGATAAATTCCGTGATCAACATCCTTAAGGGTGCCGAGCTGACCCTCTAAAAGAATGATCTTTCCGTTCTTATCAGCCTCATAGCAAAGCTTTCTCACATCGCCGACGAAATCCTTTATTCCGTCGCGCCAAACCATCATTTTATCGAATATCTCTTTTTTATCAAGTTTAGGTTTATGATAAAGATTTTCTATAAGGATATTCTTGACTTCAAGGGTTTTCTCAAGCTTTTCCATAAGTGCCTTTTCATCGAAAAGATCGCATACCTGAAAACCTATTTTTGCATATTTATCCGAATAAAAGGGAGCAATTCCTGATTTTGTGGAGCCGAAAGAGGCTTTTCCCAATCTTTCCTCTTCGTAAACATCAAATAAAACATGATAAGGCATAACCATTTGGCAGCGGGGCGATATCATAAGCTTAGGAGCGGGAACTCCGGCTTTTACTATGGAGTTATATTCTTTTAAAAGCTTGTCTATATCCAAAGCCACGCCGTTACCTATGCAATTGATAACACCGGAATTGAAAACGCCCGACGGAAGAGTGTGAAGAGCAAATTTTCCGTAACTGTTCTTAATAGTATGGCCGGCATTCGCTCCGCCCTGAAATCTGACGACGATATCCGCGTCAGTCGCGAGCATATCGGTTATCTTCCCTTTTCCCTCGTCGCCCCAGTTGGCGCCTACTACTGCTTTAACCATTTAAAGATCTCCTTTGAAATTTTTTCGGTTTAATTATACATTATTATATAATACTTTTCAAGCGATTTAAAAATAATTTAACAATTATTGTTTTCCTTGAAATCCAGAGAAAAAATTATATTTTTTCATAATAAGATAAAGCGGCACTCCCACAAACAAAACTACCGCCGCCTCTCCTGCCATTACCCAAAGCGAAGAAAGCAAAAATCCGGTGCTTTTCCCCTCGCTTAAAAACAGCGAAATCTCCGCTCCCACGGTAAACCCGTTAATAATAACCGGGGAAAGCAGTGAAAAAAGCGGAATTTTAAATACCTTTACATTTCTTAAAAGATATGTTACGCACGCCGCCGCGAGAGTGGCACCTGTGCCGAAGATCATATCCACGGGGTTAAAAGAAGCGATATTCGAGATAAAGCAGCCGATCGTCAGTCCCCAGATGGCATTAGGTGAAAAAAGAGGAAGCACCGTGAGCGCTTCCGATATGCGGAACTGCACAGGCCCGTAAGCCAGACCGAAAATATTGCTTATATATGTAAGCGCGATATAAGCGGCGGCGATAAGCGCGCCGATAACTGTGTTTAAAGTGTTTTTCTTAAGCATTAATCTTTTCCTTTGTAATATGATGTTGCAAGCTCGTCGCACCGCTCGTTTTCCGGGTGCCCTGCGTGGCCTTTTACCCATACAATATCCAAATTGTGTATCTCCGAGAGGTTTAAAAGCTCTTCCCAAAGATCGGAATTCAAAGCCGGCTTTTTATCGGCTTTTTTCCACCCGTTTTTCCTCCAGGAAGCCGCCCAGCCTTTTAAAAGACCGTCGCTTAAATATTTTGAATCGGTCACAAGCGTGACAAAGCAAGGCTCTTTAAGCGCTTTTAAGCCTTCTATTGCCGCAGTCAGCTCCATTCGGTTGTTGGTGGTAAGGTCCTCGCCGCCGGAAAGCTCCTTTTGAGTTTTCCCATAGCGCAGGATAGCTCCCCAACCGCCTTTTCCGGGGTTGCCCGAACAGGCGCCGTCGGTAAACAGCTCAACGTGTTTTTTTATTGAATTCATTTGTATCTCCTGAAAACTCCGATAACCTTTCCTAGCACCGCGGGCTTTTCGGGAATTATCGGCTCGAAATCGGGATTTTCGGGCATAAAGACAACTGTTTTATCAGGCTTTATAATAAGCCTTTTTACAGTGGCGCTGTCCTCCGTCATACCAATAATTATATCTCCGCTTTTGCAGGCGGCATTTTTATCGGCAATCACTATATCGCCGTCTAAAATAGCGGCGTTTTTCATACTTTCGCCCGAAACCTTAAGCGCAAAAAGTCCCTCAGAGCTTTTTGCCGGATAGGGAATATAATCCGTTATCTGCTCGATAGCGAGAATAGGCTTTCCCGCCGTTACTCTTCCGACAAGCGGAACCATTGAGGAATCTCCCTCTTTTTCTATTTTAATAGCTCTTGAAAAGCCGGGATCTCTGCTTATATACCCCTCGTCCTCAAGATGATTGAGTATAGCGTGGACCGATGAAGTGGATCTTATCCCTGTTGCCCGGCATATTTCTCTGACGGTGGGCGGAAGACCTTCGCCCGATTTTTTTACGAGAAATTTATAGACTGCAAGCTGGTTTTCTGAGAGCGGAGTTTTCTGTTCTTTCAACTCTTTTTCCTCCCGAACATTTATTCAATGTAATTATAACATCACATATTCCATCTTTCAAGTCATTTTCCCGATTTAGTAAAAATTTCTTTAATGCCGAGCAATATGAGAAATCCGCCGAAAAGCTTACCCATAAGCTCGCCGCCGGCTAATTTTAAAAACAGCATGCCTACAAGCGCCCCTGCAATGCCCCCTGCGGCATAGGCTAAAGTAATTTTCCATTTTATCTTCTTTTTTACGGCATAGATTAGTACCGCCAGCGCTCCGATAGGAATAAAAAACAAAAGATTTATTCCCTGGGCCGTCAGCTGGGAGGTGTCCGTGAACACGGCGAGATAAATTATCAGCACCGCGCCGCCGCCTAATCCCATTCCTCCGATAATTCCCGATAAAAGCCCTGCTAAAAGGGCGGCGATATTCATTTAAGGAGCAGGCGAATGCCTGCGTAGATCATAAATCCGCCGAATATCTTTTTTAAAATGCTCGGAGATATTTTTTTCATAATACCCGTCGCGATAAGGGAGCCTAAAAGTCCCGTAGGGATAAACACAAGACTTTCCGACAGCTTTACATACCCAGAAACAAGATAAAGCACGGCGCTAAGCACGGTTATTGGCAAGATAACCGCTATTGCATTTGCGTGAGCCTGCTTTTGATCCATTCCGCTCTTTTTAAGAAGCGGCACCGCGATCATTCCGCCTCCTGCGCCGAAACAGCCGTTTACAACGCCGATAAGCGTGCCTAAAGCGGCATTTTTAAAAAAAGTTTTTGTTTTTCTTTTCATATTCCTCACCTGTTTTATCTTTTCTTAAAAATTTTAAAATACACTTATAAAAATAAATTTAAAGAAAATCAAAAAAACTCTTCTTTTTTTAAACGGGTTTTGGTATAATAGTAAATAATAGCAATTTTTCGGGAGATAGAATAAAAGTGTTTATTAATCTTTGCGGTCTTGAAATTGAATACTGCGTGCAGGGCGAGGGAGATATCCCCGTTATTCTTCTTCACGGCTGGGGGTCAAGCTTTGAAGTTTACAGCGGAATTATCCGCGCTTTAAGCGACAGGTGCAGATTTTATGCGCTTAATTTCCCCGGCTGCGGAAATTCGCAGATTATGCTTAGCCCCTGGACTCTTGACGATTACTGCGGCCTTGTAAAAGAATTTGCAAAAGCATTTAATATCAAATCTCCCGTTATTATAGGCCATTCGCACGGCGGCCGCACGGCTTTAAAGCTTGCCGCCGAAAAAATAATAGAACCCTCTAAGCTTGTTTTGCTGGACTCTGCGGGAATAATCCCCAAAAAAAGCTTTAAGCAGAAGTTTCGCGCTAAAAGCTTTAAAGCGATAAAAAAGGTATTATTGTCGCCTCCGTTTAAAAACCGCTCAAAGGCTCTGCTCGATAAAGCGAGAGCTCATTACGGCTCGGCTGATTATAACGCGGCAAAGCCCGTGTTAAGGCAAACAATGGTATCGCTTGTAAACACCGACCTTACCGATATTATCCCGAAGATCGACTGCCCCACTTTACTTATTTGGGGGGAAAACGATACGGACGCTCCGCTTTACTGCGGAAAAAAGATAGAATCTCTCATTAAAGACAGCGGTCTTTGCGTTATAAAAAACACGGGTCACTTTTCGTTTTGCGAAAAGCCGTATGAAGCGGCGGCAATACTGAGAAGCTTTATAAAATAAACTGCGGAGAAGTATTTATGAAATATTATCAAGAACTTTTTATTATCATCTCTATGTTCTGCGGAATTATATCGGCGTTTTTCTCACTTGTGCGCCAGTATCAGATGTTTCAGCAGAATTCTTATTTCCCCTCGAGATATTTTAAATGGCTGAAATCCTCCTATTCGGTAGACGCGGCGGCGAGCGCGGTCGTATTCTGTATATCTTCCGTGCTTTATTCCTGCGGATATTATATTTTCCAGGCCATAGTTTTAGCGCTGCTTTTAGGCTGGAGAATAGCTAACTGCATTTCGGTTTACAGAAGTTCGGTCAAAAAAATCGTTTTCACTTCGAGAATTATCCGCCTTTTTATTTCTACGCTGATAATCGAGAGTGTGCCGGCTGTAATTTATATGTCGCAGTTCGGCAGAAGCATAACCGTGGGATATGAAAATTTCTGCAGTATAATGCTGATAGTTTCAATACTTATTTCAACCCTCTCCCCGATACTCGTGTTTTTATCCTGGGGACTTAGCTATCCTTTAGAAAAAATAATTTCAAATTGGTTTATTTACGACGCAAGGCAGAAGCTTGAAAACAGCCCCGAGCTTAAAGTTATAGGTATCACGGGAAGCTACGGAAAAACCACCACAAAATTCATTTTAACAAGGATGTTAAGCGAAAAGTATAATACCGTATGCACTCCGCAGAGCTTTAACACAACTATGGGCGTTGTAAGAACAATAAGAGAAAAGCTCACTCCGGCAACGGAAATTTTCGTCTGCGAAATGGGCGCTAAAAAGCCTAACGATATAAAAGAGATCTGCGATATTGTAAATCCGGATTTCGGAATTATCACAGCCGTCGGAGAACAGCACCTTGAAACCTTTAAAACTATAGATAATGTTTATAAAACGAAGTTTGAGCTTGCCGACGCGGTGATAAAAAATAAAGGCGTTTGCCTTTTAAATCACGACAGCGAAAAAATTGCCGAAAAAACTCAAAGCGGCGATAACTTCGTGTTTTACGGCACAAACACCGATTACCGCGCCGAAAATATAACCTATTCCAAAAAAGGCTCCGAATTTGACCTTATTTTAGGCTCAAAATCAATAAGAGTTTCAACTATGCTTTTAGGCAAACACTCTGTAAGCGATATAATCGCCGCGGCGGCTATGGCGGATATGCTCGGAGTGGAAATTAACGATATTGCTTTTGCGATATCCTCTTTAAAGCCCACGGAGCACCGCCTCGAATTAAAGCAGTTCAGCAACGGCTCGCTTATTATCGACGACGCTTATAATTCAAACCCCGAGGGCTGTATCGAAGCGGTCGCAGTGCTCTCCTGCTTTAAGGGAATGAAAAAGACGATTATCACTCCCGGACTTATAGAGCTCGGCGAAAAGGAGCATACATATAATTATAATTTGGGTCTTGCCTGCGCTAAGGTGTGCGACACGATAATACTTGTCGGCAGCCGCTACAGCGCTCCCATAAAAGAGGCTGTGCTTTCCACCGAATTCGATACCGAAAGCCTTTACTGCACAAACAGCTTTGCAGAGGCCCTTGAAATATTCGGTCCTACGGCGGATGAAAACAGCGTTTGCCTTTTAGAAAACGATCTTCCGGATAATTATCTTTCCGAATCAAAAAGTAAACATTAAAGAGGTTATTATAATGAAAACTAATATCGCAGTATTTTTCGGGTGCCGCTCGGTAGAGCACGAGGTTTCTATCATTTCGGCGGTACAGGCTATGAATTCTATCGATAAAACAAAGTACGAAGTTATTCCCGTATATGTTTCTAAGGAAAGCGAGATGTTTTCTTCACCTCTGCTTTTCGATATCGATAACTATAAGCAGGACCTTAAAAAGCTCACCGAAAAATGCGATAAAGTAACGTTCGTAAGGTCAGAAAATAAGGTGTTTATGAAAACCCTTTCAAGCGGTCTATTCAAAAAGCCTAAAGAGATCCCTGTTGACCTCGCTTTCCCCATAGTTCACGGAACAAACTGTGAAGACGGAACAATGGCGGGATATTTCGAATTTTTAGATCTTCCCTATATCAGCTGCGATATCGTTTCGGCGGCTGTGGGAATGGATAAAGCCGTATTTAAAAGCGTTCTTAAATCGGCAGGTCTTCCTGTGCTTGACTGTGTAGTTTTCAGATCGCGGGAGTATGCGGCAAATAAGCAGAGCATACTCGATAAATTAAGCGAAAACATAGGATTTCCTATGATAATAAAGCCCGCAAACTTAGGATCGAGCGTGGGTATAACAAAGGTAACTTCCTTTTCCGAGCTTGACAGTGCAATTATGCTTGCCTGCTCTTTTGCAGAAAAAATCCTTGCAGAAAGAGCCGTAACCGATTTAAGAGAGATAAACTGCTCTGTTTTAGGCGACGCGGACAGCTGCATTTCAAGTGTTTGCGAAGAGCCTTTTATGCACGACGAGATACTTTCCTATGCCGATAAATACGAGGGTTCTTCAAAATCCAAAGGTATGGCGTCGCTCGGAAGAAAGATACCCGCCGATATAAGTGAAGAGCTTTCTGATAATATAAAAGCAGTTTCGGAAGAGATTATGAAAGTAACAGGATCAAGCGGAGTTGTTAGAATAGACTATCTTCTCGACACTAAAACAGGCGAATTTTTCGCTAACGAAATAAACACTATCCCCGGCTCTCTTGCATTTTATCTCTGGGAAGCGACGGGAATAAGCTATACCGAGCTTATCGACAGGCTGGTATCAATAGCGTTCAAGCGCCACAGAAACCGCGAAAACCTCACTTTCGGAATTAAAACCAATATTCTTTCAGGCGTAGGCTTCGGCTCTAAAGGTTCAAAAGGATCGAAATTTTAATGACGGATCTATTAATAAAACTGTTTGTAAAGCAAGGCAAAAACAGCAATAAAAAAGCTTTAAGAAAGCTGTACGGAACGCTCGGATCTTATGTCGGCATTTTCTGCAACTTCTTTTTAGGCTTTTTAAAAATTCTTATCGGTATCATAACCTCAAGTATCTCCGTTACGGCGGACGGTCTTAATAATATGTCCGATATAGGATCTTCTGTGATAACGCTTATCGGTTTCAGACTTTCCGATAAGCCTGCCGACCGCGAGCACCCTTTCGGCCACGGAAGAATGGAATATGTTTCGGCATTCACCGTATCACTTATTATTTTAACGGTCGGCGCGGAGCTGCTTATTTCCTCGGTAAAAAAGCTGTTTTCGGGAAATCTGCCCGATAATAAGCCGTGGTATCTTTTCGCGATACTCGTTTTTTCGATACTTTTAAAACTCTGGCTTTCGTTTTTTAACAGGAAATTAAGCAAAAAAATAGATTCTTCCGCTCTGCTTGCCGCCGCCAAAGACAGCGAGAGCGACTGCATATCCACACTCGCCGTGTTGATTTCCGCGGTCATCGTAAGATTTATAAAAGTTCCTTTCGATCTCGACAGCTTAATGGCGGCGCTTGTTTCGCTCTTTATAATTAAATCCGGTATTTCCTCCGCAAAAGGCGTACTTGATGAAATTCTCGGAAAACCGCCCGAGGAAGAAACGGTTAAAGAGCTTGAATGCGAAATAATGAAGTTCGACGGATTTTTGGGAGTCCACGATCTGCTCATTCACGATTACGGTCCGGGAAGAAAGTTTGCCTCCGTTCACGTTGAAGTGCCGCAGGAGGCGGATATAGTTTCAACTCACGAAAAAATAGACCTTTGCGAAAGGCTCGTCACAGAAAAAACAGGAATAAGCCTTGTTATACATATGGATCCCGTCGATACTAACGATGAAAATGTCAAAAGAGCAAAATCACAGCTGATAAAAGTAATTCATTCTATCGATAAAAGGCTCGATCTTCACGATTTTCGAATGACTCCCTCTTCAAAGCTGCGCACAAATCTTATTTTTGATGTGGTAGTTCCCCAGGATTTTGAAATGAGTAAAAAAGAGCTGATAAGCACGATAAACGCAGGAGCAAAAGCATGCGATCCCTCTTTCCACTGCATTGTTACTTTAGACCGTGATTTCACAGGCAAATTATAAAAATAATCCGGTTTAAGATTTTTACTTAATTTTATTAAATAAAATTACAAATAGGCTTTAAATTTGCCGAATTTTTCAAAATAAAATAAAATTTAGTTGACTAAACTTGAATTTTTTATTATAATAAATCAGTAAAATTTAAATTATATTTTTTTGAAAGGATCGTTTTTTATGAAAAAGTTTATTGCTCTTTTAATGAGCGTGCTTATGCTCTCAGCTGTTTTCGCAGGCTGCGGAGAAAAGAAAGAAGACGGTAAGAAAGACAGCAAATCATCCAAAGTTTGGGTTATCGCAACAGATACAGCCTTCAACCCCTTTGAGTATACCGACGCTTCGGGTAACTTCGTAGGAATAGACGTTGATATCCTTGCGGCTATCGCAAAGGATCAAAAATTTGAATATAAGCTCAATTCCCTCGGTTGGGACGCTTCCATCGCCGCTTGCCAGGCAGGCCAGGCTGACGCTATGATAGCAGGTGCTTCGATCAACGAGAAAAGAAAGAACGAAGGCTGGATATTCTCTGACGGTTATTACACCGCTACTCAGTGCATGACAGTTGCTAAAGATTCCGATATCAAATCTTTTGACGATATCAAGGGTAAGACCGTAGCTGTTAAAACGGGTACTATGGGTGCAACTTATGCTGAAAGCCTTAAAGATAAATACGGATTCAAAATCACCTATCTTGAGGACTCCCCGACAGTTTATCAGACCGTTATCGGCGGCCAGGCTGTAGCTCTCTTTGAAGATACCCCTGTTATGAAGGCTTCTATCAAGGGCGGCAATCTTGCGCTTAAAGTCATTGAGAGCTCTGAAAACGAGGGCGCTCCTTACGGTCTTGCAATATTCAACAAAGATAATCAGGAATTCCTTGATCTCTTTAATGCAGGTCTTAAAAACATTAAGGCAAGCGGCGAATATGATAAAATAATCGAGAAATATCTCGGCTGATATTATTTTCACTTTTAGTTAAAATATAGTTGCGGAGCACCGTAGACATAAGCGGTGTTCCGCTTTTGTCACGAAAGGAGGAACCGTTCCGATGTGGAGTATTATTACCGATTACGGCCATTTGCTTCTGCAGGCTATGGGCAAAACTTTGCTGCTTGCCCTTTGCGGTCTGTTTTTCGCCTGCATATTAGGTCTTTTCTTCGGAATTTTAAGCGTTCTGAAAAGCAAGGTAAGCAGAGCAATCGCTACCGTATTCGTTGATGTTATACGAGGCGTCCCGATGATAGTCCTCGCTTTCTTCATTTATTTCGGTATCCCTTATTTTTTCAAAAATTATCTGAATTCGCCTATCACTCTTTCGGGTCTTCAGGCCGGTACGATAGCGCTCGCGCTTAACTGCGGTGCCTATATGGCTGAGATCATAAGAGCGGGTATCCAATCTGTAGATAAAGGTCAGATGGAGGCGGCGAGAAGTCTTGGTCTTCCTTATTCAAAGGCTATGAGCAAGGTCGTTATGCCGCAGGCTATCAAAACTATGATACCCAGTATTATCAACCAGTTTATTATCACTCTTAAGGATACCTCTATTCTTTCGGTTATAGGTTTCCCGGAACTTGTAAATTCCGCTAAAAATATAATTTCGATAACTTTCAAGTCTTTCCAGACATGGCTTATCGTCGGAATTATGTACTTTATAATCATTGAGATCCTTTCAAAGATTGCGAAAAAGCTTGAAAGGAGGCTTAACCGTGGCCGTTAATAAAGAAAATGTTAAAATTCACGTCGAGTCACTTAAAAAATATTTTGATAAATTAAGCGTTCTTGAAGATATATCCACGGATATTTATGAGGGAGAAGTCGTCGTTATTATCGGACCCTCGGGAAGCGGCAAGTCCACATTCTTACGCTGTATGAACAGACTTGAAGATATTACCGACGGCACTATTATTGTCGACGGTTATAATATCTCCGATAAAAAGGTTGATATAAATAAGGTAAGAGAAAATATCGGAATGGTTTTTCAGCACTTCAATCTCTTTAAGAATCTTTCCGTTATCGATAACCTTATGCTTGCCCCCGTTCAGCTTAAAAAGAAAACTAAGGATGAAGCAAGAGAGCTTGCTTTAAATATGCTTAAAAAGGTCGGCCTTGAAGATAAGGCAGATGTTTTCCCGTCAAAGCTTTCGGGCGGTCAGAAACAGCGCGTAGCCATTGCCCGCGCACTTTGTATGAACCCCGATATTATGCTGTTTGATGAGCCCACAAGCGCGCTTGATCCCGAAATGGTCGGAGAAGTGCTGAATGTTATGAAACAGCTCGCAGCCGACGGAATGACTATGGTAATCGTAACCCACGAAATTGGTTTTGCCAAAGAGGTTGCGGACAGGGTAATATTTATGGACGGCGGATTTATAGTTGAAGAAGGAACTCCCGATGAGGTTATAAACCACCCCAAAGCACAAAGGACTATTGATTTCCTGAATAAAGTTTTATAAAATTTAAAGGCTCCCGGAATTCCGGGAGCCTTGGTCTTTATCAAAACTTTAAAGCTGACTAATAAAAAATCAGCCGCAGATACACACTGCGGCTGATTTTATTTTTTAATCGATTTATATATATTAAATTTTCCGGTACTATAAATTATTTGTACATCGGACCCACCTATTTCTTTTATTTGATTTGATGCTTAAATCTTAAAGTTAACACTCAAATCACCTTTGGGTTCAAATTGATTTTTTAAATCCGGGCTTAATTACCCATGGGACTCAATCCTTTCTGAAATTACGAAACAAACTTAACTGTCCTTTGGACTCACCTCTTTCTTTTTTCTGACTTTATTATAATGCATAATGCATTATTTGTCAAGTGTTTTTTAAAAACTTTTGTATAAATTAATTAAAAAGCTTAAATTTCCTGCTTTTTTATCTTAACTGTTGACTAATATAAAAATTTGGATTAAAATATAGTAAAACAAAAAAGGAGAAAATTATGAGTGAAAATATAAATAACGAAGCGTATGATCCCGATCTTATCACTTTATCAGATGATGAGGGAAAGGAATACACATTCGAGGTTTTAGACGCCATAGAAACAGATGAAAGCAGATATCTTGCTCTATTGCCCACTTATGAAGATCCGAAAAAAATGCTTGAGGATTCGGGCGAACTCGTTATCGTTAAGGTGGAAGAGGAAAACGGCGAGGAATACTATTGCGAGATTGAAGACGACGATGAATATGAAACTATCGCCGACGCTTTTGTAGACAGACTCGAAGATTTTTTTGAAATCGACGAAAAATAACATATAATATAATATCCTGCCCTGTTCGCGAATCGATGCTGTTATAACCCTACAAGCTTTATTAAAGGAGTCAGGTTTCGGGCGGCGGGCCTGCAGACCTCCCGCGGCGGTGCCGAGTTCGGAAGAAGGGAGCGCGAAACCGTTCGACAGACATCCACCTGGATTAATTTCAGGTTATTAAAAGCCGTTACGGCAGGGCGGGATCTTTTAAAAGGAGAAAACTTTATGAAAAAATCCGTTAAAATCACCATTATTATAATTGCCGTTGTCGCCGTTTTGGCGCTTATCATCGGCGGCGCTTACAACAGCCTTTATTCACAAAGAGAATCGGTTGAAAATGCGAGATCCGATATCTCAACGCAGATCCAGCGCAGAGCCGACCTTATTCCTAATTTCGTTAATTCCGTAAAAGGTTACACAAAATACGAGGGCGATACCTATAAAGCCGTAACAGAGGCTAGAGCTTCGGTAGGAAACGCAAAAACCACAAAAGAGCAGCAAGACGCCAACAACGAACTCAACCGCGCTATAGACGTGTGGGTAAACGCAGTGACCGAAAATTATCCGGAGCTTAAAGCGGACAGTCAGTTTACAGCTCTTCAGGATGAGCTTGCAGGCACTGAGAGCAGAATTGCCACTGCAAGAAAAGACTTTAACAAAACAGTCAAGGAATACAACACTTCTGTCGGAAAATTTCCTAAAAATATAATCGCTTCTATGTTCGGATTTGAAAAAGAGGCTTATTTTGAGGGTACTGCCGATTCTTCATCAGTTCCGCAGGTAAGCTTTGATTAATTATGAAGAAAAATTTTAAAAAATTCTCGGGGCTGTTAGCTCTGCTCCTTGTTATTCAGGTGCTTTTCTGCTCCTGCTCGGAATCTCAAAAATATCCTGTCGCCACAAAGGAATTCTTTGTAAACGATTTTGCAAATGTTTTATCCGATTCCACCAAAAGCGAAATAATGTCCCGTTCGGCGGCGCTTTCGGAAAACGAAGAGGTTAAAGCGCAGGCGGTGGTCGTTACCGTTAAAGACACGGGCGACGAGGAGATATCCGATTATGCGCTTAATCTCGGAAGAGAGTGGGGAGTCGGAGACAGCGAAAAGAATAACGGCGTGCTGATAGTCCTCGCTACAGAGCAAAGAGAATCTCAAATTTCCGTGGGTTACGGACTTGAGGGCGCTATTCCCGACAGCAAAGCCGGAAGAATCATAGATACTTACGGAATTCCATACTTTAAAAAAGACGATTTTGATAAAGGCATTCTCGAAATTTACCGCTCGGTTATAAACGAGATATGTATTGAATACGGACTTGAGTATGACGAAAGCTACACGCCTATCGATATGCTTGAATCCTCTGATTCCGACGATGAAACATCTTATTCCAAAATAGTGCTTTCATGGGTAGCCTTAATTGCGGTTGTTGCGATAATAGTGCTGATATTCGGAAAAAATTCGATAATATTCTTCGGCGGCGGACCGCGCGGAGGCTTTTTCGGAGGCTTCGGCGGTGGTTCGGGCTTCGGCAAAGGCTCCGGCGGGTTTTCGGGTGGATTTTCCGGCGGAGGAGGCTCTTTCGGAGGCGGAGGAGCAGGCAGAAGATTTTAGTTTAAAAAAAATTGTAAAAAAGTGTTGACAAATATAATACCTTATGATATAATCTTTTTGTTGTCCGATCAGGGCAACAAAATAGTTGGTGTTGATTGCGGTGAGGGTCCACCTGTTCCCATTCCGAACACAGAAGTTAAGCTCACTTGCGCTGAAGATACTTGGCGGGCAGCTGCCCGGGAAAATAAGTAGATGCCAACATTTT
>URFG01000012.1 GCA_900547095.1 uncultured Oscillospiraceae bacterium | reverse complement strand
AGTGAAAACTTCATTTTGCCTATCAGCCACGACGAAGTAGTACACGGAAAATGCTCTATGATAGAAAAAATGCCGGGTGATTATGAAGATAAATTCAGATCTCTTCGGGCTTTTTATGCATATATGATGGCTCACCCGGGCAAAAAACTGCTTTTTATGGGCCAGGAATTTGCCCAATTCATCGAATGGGATTACAAAAAAGAGCTCGATTGGCTTTTACTTGATTATGAGTCGCATAAGAAAATGCAGAGGTATGTGGAAAAGCTTAATAAATTCTATCTTGCCTGCAAGCCTTTATGGGAGATAGATTATTCGTGGGACGGCTTTAAATGGATATCTAATGACGATAATTCACAAAGCATAATCGCTTTCAGAAGAATAGATAACGACGGCGGCGAGATAGTCTGCCTTTGCAATTTTGTACCCGTGGCAAGAAGCGGATACAGAATAGGGGTAGAAAGAAAAGGAACCTACAAAGAGGTCTTTTCTTCCGATTTTAAGGAATTCGGAGGAGAAACGGAAGTGCCGAGATCTTATAAAAGCGAAAAGATTCCTATGCACGGATATGAAAATTCGATAGCGGTTGAAATTCCTCCGCTTTCGGTAATATATTACAAAGCGCCTGCTAAAAGGAAATCTAAGAATGATAATAAATAGGAGATGTTGTTGTGTCTAAGAAAAAATGTGTAGCAATGCTTCTCGCGGGAGGTCAGGGAAGCAGATTGGGAGTGCTTACTTCTAAAATCGCAAAGCCTGCGGTGCCTTACGGCGGAAAATACCGCATTATCGACTTCCCACTTTCAAACTGCTCAAATTCAGGTATTGATACCGTCGGAATTCTGACGCAGTATAAGCCTCTTGAGCTTAACGATTATGTTTCTTCGGGAAAGCCATGGGATCTTGACAGGACAAACGGCGGCGTGCATATTCTGCCTCCTTATCAGGGGCAAAAGGGCGGCGATTGGTACAGAGGAACTGCCAACGCTATCTATCAAAATCTCGGATTTATCGAAAGATACGATCCTGAATATGTGCTTATATTATCGGGCGATCATATTTATAAAATGGATTATTCGAAAATGATAGAGGCTCATAAAAAGACTGAATCCGCCTGCACTATTTCTGTTTTGGAAGTACCGATGGAAGAGGCTTCAAGATTCGGAATAATGAATGTGAGAGATGACGGAACAGTTTACGAATTTGAAGAAAAGCCGAAAAATCCTAAATCAAATCTCGCCTCTATGGGAATATATGTATTTTCCTGGGATAAGCTTAAAAAATATCTGACCGAAGACGAAGAAAACGAAAACTCTTCAAATGATTTCGGAAAAGACGTTATCCCTGCAATGCTTTCGGCGGGCGAAAAGCTCACGGCATACAGGTTTGACGGATATTGGAAAGATGTCGGAACAGTCGATTCTCTTTGGGAGGCAAATCTCGATTTATTAAATCCTAAAATAAATCTTGACCTTTCGGATCCCGACTGGAGAATTTACTCTAAAAACGACTGCTTCCCGCCGCAGTTTATCGATAGCTGCGCAAAGGTTGAAAACTCGCTTATGACCGACGGCTGCTCGGTCAGCGGAGAGCTTGATTATTCGGTGCTGTTTGAGAATGTTACCGTTGAGCAGGGAGCGAAAGTTGAATATTCTCTTGTAATGCCGGGTGCGGTCATTAAAAAAGGCGCGCATATAAAATATTCGATAATAGCGGAGAATGTTACCGTTGAAGAAAACGCGGTCATCGGAGCGGAACCTGATGTAAACGGATCCGATGATTGGGGAATAACCGTTATAGGCGACGGACTGAGTGTCGGGAAGAACTCAAAAATAGGACCTAAGCTTATGATTACCGAAAATGTTAAGGACGGTGAAATAAAATGACCAATTCAAAAGCGGCAGCGCTTGTTTTTGCTAACACCAAGGATTCGCTTTTGGGCGAGCTTACGAAAATAAGGTCAATGGCTTCTGTTCCTTTCGGCGCAAGATACAGAATTATAGATTTCGCGCTTTCAAATCTTGTTAATGCAGGAATAATAAACATAGGAATAATAACAAAATCAAATTATAAATCTCTTATGGATCATATGGGCAGCGGAATTTTCTGGGATCTTGACAGAAAGCAGGGAGGACTTCATCTTCTTCCGCCTTTCAGCTCTAATTACAATAAAAGATATGACGGAATAATCGAGGCGCTTTACGGCGGAAGAGATTTTATCGACCGCTGCGGTGCGGAGGATATAGTTATTTGCGCAGGCGATCTTATCGCCAATGTGGATTTAGAGTCCGCTTTAGCGTTCCACAAAGAAAAGGGAGCTGACGTGACTTTTATCTGTGCCGAGGGAGAAAGCCCCGATAAACATTCCGAAACCCCGATAATCGAATGCGGCGACGACGGAAAGATAGAGAAGATTACTTATTCTTCCGCTTCAAGAAGCAACGTTTTATTCGGAACTGGACTTACGATAATCAAATCCGAGCTGCTTAAAACTCTGGTTGTTTACGGTTACGAAAACAATATAAGAAATCTTAACAGCGATATCCTCGCAAGAAAACTCAATTCTTTAAAGGAATATGCATTTATCCACAAAGGATATGTGGGAGTTACGGACAGCATAAAAAAATACTATGACCTTAGTATGGCGCTTCTTGATCCCGAAAACAGAAAAGATCTGTTTAATCCGGATCGCCCTGTTATGACAAAGATCAGAGATGATATGCCTACGAGATACGGAATAAACGCCGAAGTTTCCAACTGCATTATTGCAGACGGATGCGTTATTGAGGGCACTGTAAAGAACAGTATTCTTTTCAGGGGAGTTAAAGTCGGCAAAAATACCGTTATTGAAAACTCAATTATTATGCAGGAGGGCAAGATCGAAGATAATGCCTCGCTTAATTACCTTATAGCAGACAAAAATGTTCGTATAGGCTCGGATGTTGTGATGAAAGGTACTTCTTTAAAACCTATTATAATTGAGAAAAATGTGAAAATATGAGTTTTGAAAGGAAAGAAAATATGAAGGTTTTATTTGCAACAAGCGAAGCTTTGCCTTTTGCAATGTCGGGAGGTCTTGCCGATGTTTCCGGAGCGCTTCCGAAAGCTTTAAGGAGGAGAATGATAGGAGCAAGAGTAGTTATGCCTCTTTACTCCTGCATTCCCGATGAATTAAGAGAAAAAATGACATTTTTGTGCCATTTCACCGTTCCTGTTTCCTGGAGAAGACAGTATTGCGGAGTGTTTGAAGCTCATATGAACGGGGTTATATATTATTTCCTCGATAATCAGTACTATTTTAAAAGAAACGGACTTTACGGTCATTATGACGACGCCGAGAGGTTTGCTTTCTTTTCAAGAGCTGTTCTTGAAATGCTCCAGCATATTCCTTTTATGCCCGATATTATCCACTGCAACGATTGGCAGACGGCTATGATACCCGTTTATTTAAATGAATTTTATAAATTTGACGGGTTATATGCAAACATTAAGACAGTGTTTACCATTCACAATATTCAGTATCAGGGAAAATACGGCAAGGAACTTTATTCAGATGTTTTAGGTCTTCCCGAGGGAAGAGAATCCATTATGGAATATGACGGCTGCGTTAACCTTATGAAAGGCGCGATACAGTGTGCGGATAAGGTTACGACCGTATCTCCAACCTATGCAAAAGAGATTTTGGATCCCTATTATTCTCACGGACTTGACAATATTTTAAAGCAGTTTACATTTAAGCTTACGGGTATTGTAAACGGAATAGATTACGATGTTTATAATCCTTTGACCGATACTTTTATTTATAAGAATTATTCCGAGGAAACATTAAAAGACAAAGCCTTTAACAAGAAAAAGCTTCAGGAGGATATGGGGCTTAGTGTAAACAAGGATACTCCGCTTATCGGAATGGTCACAAGGCTTGTTAAACACAAGGGAATAGATCTTGTTAAGTGCGTATTTGAAGATATGCTCCAGGGCGATGTTCAGTTTGTTATTTTAGGCTCGGGAGAATGGGAATTCGAAACATTTTTCTATGAAATGCATAACAGATATCCCGATAAGGTCGGTCTTAAATTAGGCTTTGATCAAAACCTTGCGCATAAGATATATGCCGGCTCCGATATTTTCTTAATGCCGAGCAAGAGCGAGCCCTGCGGACTTGCACAGATGGTAGCTTTAAGATACGGAACAATTCCGATCGTCAGAAAAACAGGCGGACTAAACGATACTATCACCGACAGCGGCGACGGTGTGGGCAACGGATTTACCTTTGAAAATTATAATGCCCATGATATGCAAAATGCCGTTTGGAGAGCTGTTGAGGGGTATAAGAATAAAACCGGATTTAATATAATGAGAAAGCGTGCAATGGAGTGCAATAACAGTTGGGCAGCTTCGGCAAACGCTTATATCAGGCTTTATAAGGAAATGCTCGGCAAATAAGGTGATGACTTTGGCAGAATTATTAAAATCTATATTTTTAGGAATAGTTCAGGGACTTACGGAATTTTTACCGATTTCAAGCTCTGCGCACCTTAATATTTTCCCTTGGCTTTTTAAATGGGACTCAATACCCGATTCCTTTGATCTTGCTCTGCATATAGGAACGCTGTTTTCTATTCTTATATTCTTTTACAAAGATTGGATTGCTCTTATTAAGGGCGGGTATAAAACGGTCGTTAAAAAAGAAAAAAATATAAACGGCAGGCTTTTCTGGCTGATAGTTTTTGCAACTATCCCGGCAGGAGTTTTGGGACTCGTTTTTGAAAAAATTGTGGGAAAGCTCGTAAATGATGATCTTAATATTGAAATGATCATTATTTCGACGGCGCTGATAATTATGGGCGTGATTTTATACATAGTTGATAAAAACGCAAAGTCCACTGTTTCCTATAAAAAAATGCCGGCAAAATCCGCTCTCGCTATAGGAACTTCCCAGGCGCTTGCGGCGGCAATTCCCGGAGTTTCAAGATCGGGTATTACGATAACCGTTTCAAGAGCCTGCGGGCTTGACCGCGAGAGTGCGGCAAAGTATTCATTTTTACTTTCCGCACCTATCGTTGCGGCGGCAGCGCTTGTTAAAATAAAGGATTTCAGCTTTGATATGCAATTCTTTGCAGGAGTACTTGCAAGCTTTATCTCGGGAATGCTGGTAATTAAATTTTTAATGGCATTTGTTAAAAACCGCAGTTATAAAGTATTTGCGGTTTACAGGGTTATTTTCGGATTATTTATTTTAGCCGTTGCAATTATAAGAATGTTTTAAAAAAAGCTGCTTTTGGAAACATCCAAAAGCAGCTTTTTTATAATATTTCCGTATTATCGGGAAGACCGAAGCTTACGCTCAGTGCGTGATCCACAAGATTCATTGAAGAGCCGTCAAGACTTCCCATTTTTTCCTTGAGCCTTCTTTTATCTATAGTCCTTACCTGTTCGAGAAGAACTATTGAGTCTTTCATTAGTCCGCACCCGTCGGCACTTACCCTGATGTGGGTGGGAAGCTCGTTTTTATCGCTTTGGCTCGTTATTGCCGCGGCGATAACGGTCGGGCTGTATCTGTTTCCGATATCGTTCTGAACTATAAGTACCGGTCTTATCCCGCCCTGCTCCGAGCCTATCACCGGGCTTAAATCGGCATAAAAAATATCTCCGCGCTTTATACTCATTTTTATTTCACTCTCCGAATAACTTTAACTTGTATTTATATTCTTGACATTGCTTTTAAAAAATATTCGATTTTAAATTGAGCAGATTTTTATTCTCTTTATATTTTATACTATGAGCAAAATAAAAAAGCTGTGAAAAGAGGTCCGCTTAAAAAAGCGGGCCTCTTAATAGTATTATTTTCAGATAGTGCCTGTTACTGTTAGAACACTCTCGCCGGGAGTTACCGTTACAATGCCTGTCGCGGGATCCTGAGTATAGGTTGCGGCAGGAACTGTTATCTGACCTGCAACGGTTTCAAAAAGACCTGTTGCGGTGTTGTAGGTGTAGTTTGTAGTGGCGGTCCAGGCGGCAGAATTGAATGTGACGGCGATGTCCGATAAGATCGGATTAAACACATCTCTTATTACCGCGTTATCGGTGGCGATAACAGGGGTGTTGCCGGTATTCTGAATTCTGAAGGTATAAGTTACTCTGCTGTTTTGGGTAACGTTTACGGGATCGACAGTTTTGATGATATTAAGAGTGGGAGCGGAAGCGGCCGTTACCGAGGCGTCAGCCGTAACAGGAGTTGTAATTCCTGCACCTGTAACGGTTACTTCATTGGAAATTGCCGAGGCGGCAGCCAAAGGCGCAAACTCGTTTACATCAGCGCTGTAAACTATTGCGGCATTTGAATTTGCGGGAATGGTGATTCCTGTTATCGTGAGAGGCGGACCTGCAGTTACAGTGGGAGCAGTCTGCAAAACGCCGTTAATATAATATTTTATCGAGCCTGCAGTGTAGGTCAGGGGATAAACATTTGTGCCGGCGGTAGTCTGATATAGTCCGAGATTATCGCTCAGAGTAAGGTTTGTGAGAGCAGCGCCCCCTGAATTTATGAGGTTTATAACATAGGTTACATTATCGTTCGGCTCATAGGTTGCCAAAACAGGTGTTTTTGTCAGTGAAAGTGTTTCTATAATATTTCCGGTAGCAATATTGGAATTGACGGTTCCTCCGCTGAAAGAAAGGGTGGCCTGGTTTGTAAAAGTTGCCATTTTTATTCCTCCGTTTACTTAAAAAAGGCTAAAGATATTATCTTTTAAGCCGGCAATAATTTTTATTGCCTATTACCATAATATGTAACATATTTGGTGTTGACAGCAGATTAAAACAGTTATATAATTATTATATATATTTATATATAAAGGTGAGAGATTATGTCGAAAATAAAAAGGCTTACAAGTCTTATAATTGTTTTTGTACTTGTTTTTTCGACAGCTTTTTGCGTTAATTTTAAAGCCTCGGCAGAATCGAATATCGGAATTATCACAGGCGAGAGCGTTGCGCTCAGAAGCGCCCCGAATACTTATTCAGGAACTTCCGTTTATGAAAGGCTTAGTATTAACACCGAGGTTCAGATACTAGAAAAAGTAAGCGGAAACGAGGCTGAAAGCGGCCACGGCACCGTTTGGTATAAGGTTAAGCACGGCTCAAATGTCGGATATGTTTACGGCTATTATATCAGGCTTAAAACTATTGACGGTAATTTTGAAACACTGCTTTCACAGTTCCCTGAAAGCTATAAGCCATATTTAAGAAATCTTCACGCTATTTATCCTAATTACAAATTCATTCCGGATAAGCTGAATATGTCTTTTTCTGACGCGGTCAGCGCAGAGTATAACGGACTCTGTAAAATGGCACCTATAGGATGGCCTGTTTACGGCGATGAGAGATGGTATTCCTCACAGCCGCAGGGATTTGATAAAGATGGTAACAGAATTTCCGTAGACGGCAGCGGATGGTATTATGCTTCGCGCAGTGCCATAGCATATTTTATGGATCCGAGAAACTTTTTATCGGGTAACGATTTTTATATGTTCGCCCAGCAGGGCTATGATAAAAGTTTGCATTCGGCGGATCTTTTAAAATCTGTGATAAAAGGAACTTTCCTTGAAAACGGCTATGGTAATAATTCTAACGCTTATATAAACGATATTATGGAAGCCGCGAACAGTTCCGGAGTGAACCCCTGCGTGCTTGCTGCAATTATCATAGCGGAGCAGGGAACTAAAGGGACAAGCAGTCTTATAAGCGGAACTTATCCGGGCTTTGAGGGATATTATAATTTCTTCAATGTGGGTGCTTCCGGTCAGGGCGACGAAGCAGTTATAAGATCCGGACTTACTAAAGCAAAGGAAAAAGGCTGGAATTCAAGAAGAGCGGCGATTCTCGGCGGAGCATCGGTTTATTCCGACGGATATATTGCGGTTGGTCAGGATACATATTATTATAAGAATTTCAATCTTGTAAAAGCACCTTATTATTCTCATCAATATGCGGGTAATCTTTGGGATTCAAAGAATAATGCAAGCCAGTTTGCAAAGGCTTTTACAGGAAACACTTCCGCGGCATTAACATTTAAGATCCCTGTTTTCACTTCCATATCGGATACGGTTTCTCCGAGGCCGGACCAGGGAGGAAGTTTGGAGCCTGAAAAACCCACGTCGACTTTAAAACGCGGCGATATCAATTCCGACGGTGTGATTGATGTTGTGGATCTTGCGGCTATAAAATTTCATATTTTAGGCATAAAATCTATCAGCAGTTCGGTTTATTCCGCTGCCGATGTGAATAAAGACGGTGTAGTTGATGTTGTGGATCTTGCGGCTATCAAGTTCCACATTTTAGGAATAAAAACGATTAGTTAGGGAGCAAGGATCAAATGAAAAAAATTAAAAAAATTGCCGCGCTGATAATAAGCTCGGTATTGCTTATTTCCTCATTATTTGCTTTAACGGTTTCCGCGGCTACTGCCTCGGTCGTTTTAGGACTTAACAAAAAAGGAAATTACAGGGTAGGCGAAGCGGTTACCGTTACGGTTAAATACGCCGCCTCCGATCCTGTGGGAGCATTAGACGCCACGATTTCTTTCAGCACGGGAGTTTTAAAATATTCTTCCTGCACAGGAGGTCAGGCGACCGCCGGCAACGGTACTGTAAGAATTGTCGATACCGATTTTAACGGAACCTCGAAAAACGCTACATACACAATCAGATTTACAGCTGTGGGCAACGGATCGGGCAATGTTTCAGCAAGCCTTACAGGTGTAAATGTTGACGGAGCAAAAATGACTGCTTCTTCCGCAATTTCTGTAACTATAGCGCAGTCGGATAATGCGGCGCTTTCTTCTTTGAGTGTGAGCGGAACAAGCCTTTCGCCTGCTTTTAACGCAAGCAAAACAAGCTACACGGCAACTGTTAAATACAGCGTAGAAAAGGTCAAAGTAAGCGCTAATGTGGCAGACGCGGGCGCGATAGTGACGGGCGCGGGCGATGTTGTACTGAAAGTCGGAGAAAACACGGTGACGGTAACTGTCACGAGTGCGAGCGGAAAAGCCAAAAAATCCTACACGATAAAAATCAAGAGAATGACGCAGGAAGAAACCGCGGAGTATGAAAAACAGCTTCGCGAGAGCGATCCTTTGCTTGTTGTAATAGGCTCAAACGACTATCATATTTTAACCGAGGCAAGCGCTTATACCGCTTATCCGGGATATAAGGTAGAAGAGTTTACGAGAAAAGACAAGCAGATTCCCTGCCTTAAAGACGAATCGGGTAAATATACCTTATGTTATCTGACAGCCGATACAGATGCGGAGAAAAAGCCTGTGCTCTATATAAAAGACGGCGAGGACTTTAAAATTGCTCCCTATATTCTTTCAAACGGCAAGCTTTATATTATAGAAAAGCCTGAAACCCAGGCGCCTGACGGATATAAAACTACAGAAATAGAAATAAACGGAACTACTGCGAAGGTTTATCAGTTTACTTCCGATAAGATGTTAGATTTCTTTGTTTTCTATTGCTACAGCGAGGGCAAAAGCGCATTTTACAGATATGATTCCGCTGAAAAAACTCTCCAAAGAGCGCCTGACTTCAAAACTACAGATATTAAAGCATCAACCCCGAAAAAAGTGGGAGCAATTCAAAAGTTTTTAAATTTATCGCTATCCGCTAAGCTTATATTATGCTTTGTGATACTTGCGGCAATATGCCTGATAGTTTTACTTGTTCTTGTGATTGTCAGAGTAGTATCTAAAAAGAATTTAAGGCAGTTAGGCACAGAAGACGAGGATTTTGATATTGATTCTCTTGTTTTCCCGGAGGAAAATGAAGATCAGTCAGATATTCCTTTTATCACAGGTGATCACGAGTCAGACGATAATCAGCCAAGATAAATAAAACAAAAAATACGCGGCGGTATCGCCGCGTATTTTAATATTATCTGCAAATAAAAAAGACAGGTTGCACAGTGCAACCTGTCTTTTTTATTTTAAATCAATGCTCTCTTCTTCTGAAGCCTTTACGATCTCTTGAAGAATGAGGTTTTTTCTTCTGATCTTCTTCTACGTCGTCCTCAACGACTGCGCCGTTTACTTCGACAAGAGCGTCTCTTCTGGAAAGGTTTATTCTGCCCTGATCATCGATCTCGGTTACCTTAACGAGTACCTGATCGCCGACATTTACGACATCTTCAACCTTATCAACGTGCTTAACATCAAGCTTAGAAATATGAACAAGTCCCTCTTTGCCGGGAGCTATCTCAACAAAAGCGCCGAAGTTCATAAGTCTTGTAACTTTTCCGTTATAAATTGCGCCGATCTCGGGATCATTGGCTATAAGCTCGATAATTGAAATAGCCTGCTTGGCTTTTTCAATATCAAGACCGGAAACGAAAACTCTGCCGTCTTCTTCAATATTGATAGTGCATTCGCACTGTTCCTGAATAGATTGAATAACTTTGCCCTGCTTTCCAATAACATCGCCGATCTTATCGGGAGAAATCGAAGTTGTGAGCATTTTGGGAGCATATTTTGAAAGCTCTTTTCTTGGCTCGGGAATACATTTAAGCATTACTTCATCGAGAATATATTCTCTTGCTTTTTTGGTCTTTGCGAAAGCTTCTTTAATAATTTCGCCGGTAAGTCCGTGTACTTTTAAGTCCATCTGAATAGCGGTGATACCTTTTTTGGTACCTGCAACCTTAAAGTCCATATCGCCGTAGAAATCTTCAAGGCCCTGGATATCGACCATTGTCATAAAGTCGCCGTAAACTCCCTTATCTCCGGTGATAAGACCGCAGGAAATACCTGCAACCGGAGCCTTTATCGGAACGCCTGCCGCCATTAAAGCGAGAGTGGATCCGCAGATAGAGCCCTGAGAAGTGGAGCCGTTAGAAGAAAGAACTTCGGATACAACGCGGATAGCATACGGGAATTCGTCAACCGACGGAATAACCGGAACAAGAGCACGTTCAGCTAAAGCGCCGTGGCCTATTTCTCTTCTTCCGGGGCCTCTGGAGGGCTTGGTTTCGCCGACTGAATAAGAGGGGAAGTTATAGTGGTGAATATATCTTTTAGAAGTGTCTTCATCAAGACCGTCAAGCTTCTGAGCTTCGCTTATCGGAGCAAGAGTTGCAACGGATAAAACCTGAGTCTGACCTCTGGTGAACATTCCCGAGCCGTGAGCGCGGGAAAGAAGATCGATCTCGGCATCAAGCGGGCGGATATCGTCGATACCTCTTCCGTCTACTCGCTTATGCTCGTCTTTAAGCCAGGAGCGGACAACGTGCTTCTGAACAAGATACATAATCTCGTCTATTTTTGCTTCATTGCCCTCGAATTTTTCATCGAATTTTTCGTGAACTGCGTCATAAATAGGAAGAAGTGCCGCGTCGCGGATATTCTTATCGTCTGTATCAAGAGCTTTTTTAACATCTTCAATGCAGAAATTCTCGATCTCTTCCATAATTTCGGGATCGGGATTGCTTGATTCGAAAGTGAATTTTTCCTTGCCTATCTCAGCTACGATACCGTTGATAAACTTAACGATTTCCTTATTTACTTCGTGGCCTGCCATAATACAGTCATACATAAGATCCTCGGGGATCTCGTTACCGCCTGCCTCGATCATTGCAACGAGGTCTTCGGTGGAAGAAACCGTAAGATTAAGATCGGTTTTTTCTCTCTGCTCAAGAGTGGGGTTAATAACTATCTCGCCGTCAACAAGTCCTACGGAGGTGCTTGCTATCGGACCGTCCCACGGAATATCGGAAACGGCGATAGCGGCTGAAACGCCTATCGCTGCCGTGATCTCGGGAGAGCAGTCGGGATCGACTGACATAACGGTTGCAACAACGGAGCAATCGTTCCGCATATCTTTAGGGAAAAGCGGGCGGATAGGTCTGTCGATACATCTTGAAGCGAGAATTGCTTTCTCGCTTGCTTTTCCCTCTCTGCGCTGGAAAGAGCCGGGGAAACGGCCTACGGAGTACATTTTCTCCTCGTAGTCAACAGAAAGCGGGAAGAAATCTACACCCTCGCGCGGCTTGTCCGACGCGGTTACGGTGCAAAGCACGTTAGTTTCGCCGTAAGACGCTAAAAACGCAGCATTTGCAAGGCCGGCCATTTTACCTGTTTCAAGCTTGAAAGGTCTGCCGGCAATGGTCGTTTCATAAACCTTGTAATTTTCAAACATTTAAAAATCTCCTTTTTTTAATTTTTTCGGAGATTTTCTTTCATTAGCAATAAATCCAAAGCTTATTTCTTTAAATAAGCCCTCGATTTACCGCTAAAGGCTGAAAGCCTCCGAAATAAAATAAAGCAAACCGGATTTTTAGGTCCGGTTTGGCTTATTTTGCGATTACTTACGAAGACCGAGCTTTTTGACGATAGCACGGTATCTTTCAATATCATTCTTCTGAAGGTATGCAAGAAGGTTTCTTCTGTGACCTACCATTTTGAGAAGACCGCGGCGGGAATGGTGATCATTCTTATGAACGCTCAAATGCTCATTGAGCTCATTAATACGGGTTGTGAGAAGAGCAATCTGAACTTCCGGAGAACCTGTATCTCCCTCATGAGTAGCATAATCAGCTATAACCTGACGCTTTACTTCATTTGTCATTTTAAATTTCACTCCTTTTTAAATTTACTCCGCAAAACCGAGCAAAAGGTCGGGTGATTCCGCAGTGCGGCAGACGCCTTAAGCTAAGAATACGGTATAAGCATAAAACTGCTTGTATATTATAGCACACGATTATTTATTTGTAAAGCAAAATTTATTATTTACAAATAATTCACATAAATCCTTGAAAAATAACATAAATAACAGTTATAATAAACAGCAGATTAAGAAGAAAGGATCATCATATATGGATAACAACGATCTTAACCGCGAAACTTTCGGCGAAGAAGTTCCGAAGTTTGAATTTTCTTCTGACGGAAGCTTTGATCCGAGAAGCAGCGGATATTCAAATCAGAATAATTCAGAAATCAATTACGAGATCAAACCTAAAAATAAAAAGACGGGAGCAGGCAAAAAAGCGGCGCTGATTATAGTTACAGCAGTGCTTTCGGCGGCTATAGGCGCAGGCGGCTGCTTTGCGGCTTTATTTGCAACAGGCAATATAGGAAAGAAAAATTCGCAGGTAACCACCCCATCGGGCGGAACTGTTTCGAATGTCAATATTAATGTTGACGAAACTGCGCAGACAGTTGAGCAGGCAGTAGCCGAAAAGGTTAAAAACAGCGTTGTCGGAATAAGAACCACTACAGCTGTTTCGAGTTTTTTCGGAGGAGAAAGCGAATCGACCGGCGAGGGCTCCGGCGTTGTTTATTCTTCCGACGGTTACATTATAACAAATTATCACGTTATTCAAAGTGCCGTTGAATCAAAGGGTAAAATAGAAGTCTATGTCGGAAGTCTTGATTCACAGTCTTATAATGCAAGCGTTATAGGTTACAATATTTCTTATGACCTTGCGGTCATCAAGATAGACGCGACGGGTCTTTCAGCCGTTGAGATAGGCGATTCCTCCGCGCTTAAAGTAGGGCAGACTGTTATAACTGTCGGGAACCCCGGCGGACTTGAATTTATGGGCAGCGTAACTTCAGGCATTATAAGCGGTCTTAACAGAAAGGTATCGAGCACTTCGGCTGTTTCTCTTATCCAGACCGACGCGGCAATAAACCCCGGAAATTCCGGCGGAGCGCTTTTGAATATCAAAGGTCAACTTGTGGGAATAAATTCCTCTAAAATAGTTTCGGAGGAATATGAGGGAATGGGCTTTGCCATTCCTGTTAACGATGTTGTGGAAAAATGCAACAAGATAATTTCAAAAGAAAATTCAGCACAGTCATATATAGGTGTTTCGATCAGCACGAAGTACACCTCTTCTGTTCTTTCTTATTACGGTTATCCTTCGGGAGCGGTTGTTTCAAATGTTGATGAAAACGGACCTGCGGACAAAGCGGGAATCAAGCGAGGTGATATCATCACTGAGTTTAACGGCTCTAAAATAACCGAGTATTCACAGCTTACCGATCTTATTAAAGAAACCGACGCCGGAGAAAAGGTTAAAGTCAAGTATTACCGCTCGGGTAAAACACATACCGCAACAGTTACTGTAGGCTCCGACGCAAGCAAATAAAATCATTAAAATACAGACAAATGGATATCATTTGTCTGTATTTTTTACACTCAAAAATTTTTGCCCATTTTTGGATTTGAGTTTATAAAGTAAAATATTAAATAGTTTAGAGTTAAAAATCTTGAAAAATCGGGCAATTTATTATATAATAAAATAAATTGCATCAAGGAATGATAGATATTGCAGAAAATAGATAAAACAGTTAAAAATGAGTCGCTTTATATCTTTTTGTTTACTGTGATATTAAGCGTATTTATGCAGGGAGTGTGCCTTATAGTCTGCGCGCTTTCGAAGCTTTCTTATTCCTATACTTATATAACCGGAAATCTCGTTTCGGCTTTGACTGCGGTGCTCAATTTCTTTCTTATGGGACTGACCGTTCAAAAAGCCGTCGGAACGGATGAAAAGACCGCAAAAACGAGAATTAAATTTTCACAGACTTTAAGAAACGCGGCAATGTTTTTAATAATTGCTGTTTGCGTTTTATTCAAAGAATATTTTAATCTTGTAACTCTGATAGTTCCGCTGTTTTTCCCAAGAATAGCGATTGCTTTCAGACCGCTTTTAAAAAAAGGAGATGAAAGTCTTGACGCAGAGTCAAAGCCGGAGGTTTAAGTTAACCGATATTTTTTATCTTTTTATAACCTTAGCGCCGCTTTTGGGCGGTATAGTGCTTAAAGTGCTTACAACTCCGAAATCTGAGGGAATTCAGATAACGGGCGCGCAGAAATATTTTTGCATAAAAATGCCTCTGCAGGATCTTTGGATCACAGCCTCGCAGATAAATTCCTGGCTTGTGATGATATCGATTTTAGGACTATGCCTTTATATCACTCACGGAATAAGCGCTAAAGGCGGTCTTAAAAGACAGCTTGCGGCGGAGTGGATAGTTGAAAAGACTAAAGGTTTAGTAAAAGAAAATATGGGAGATTATTTTAAGGGCTTTGCCCCGTTTGTAGCGGCTATTATGGCGCTGTCCGTATTTTCAAGTCTTTTATCCCTTTTAGGCCTTTATCCGCCGACATCGGATATGAACATTGTTGCAGGATGGGCAATTTTAGTATTCTTCCTTATAACGCATTATAAATTAAAATGCGGATTGCTTTATTATATTAAAGGATTTTTTGAGCCTTTCCCGCTCTTTGCCCCGTTTAACGTAATAGGTGAGTTCGCCTCGCCTGTTTCTATGACTTTCCGTCATTACGGAAACGTATTATCGGGCTCTGTTATCTCAGCACTTGTTGCGGCAGGGCTTTCGGGACTTTCAAACCTGATATTCGGGTGGCTCACTTCTTTCCCGATATTACAGATAGGTATTCCCGCTGTGCTTTCGGTTTATTTCGATGTTTTCAGCGGCTGCCTGCAGGCATTTATTTTTGCAATGCTTACAATGCTCTATATCTCCGGCGGATTCCCTGCTGAGGATTATGAATTAAAAAAACAAAAAAAAGAAAATAAAAAACGGAGGAAAATCAAATGTTAGAACTCGCAATAGGAATTATTTTAGGCGGATGCGCGCTTGGTGCAGGCTGTGCTATGATCGCAGGTATAGGCCCCGGTATCGGAGAAGGAAACGCAGTTGCAAAAGCCTGCGAGGCTATCGGCCGCCAGCCCGAATGCAAAGGCAGTGTAACCACAACTATGATAATGGGTTGCGCTATCGCAGAAACTACCGGTCTTTACGCACTTGTTATTGCAATTCTCCTTATATTTGTTGCGCCGGGAAGATTTGTTGATATCTTAAAGAGCAACATCTGATTTAATTTGGAGAAAGTGATAAAATGTCGGACTTTTTAGATGTTATATCCGTAAATATTTGGCAGATAATTATTTCTCTTTGTAATCTTGTTATTCTTTTTCTTATTTTAAAGCATTTTCTGTTCAAACCAGTAAATAAGGTGCTTGACGACAGGCAAAAGGCTATTGACACGGATTATTACGATGCCAAAGCGGCTCTTGAAAATGCCAAAAAGACAGAAAATGAATGGAACGGCAAGATCAAAGCCGCCGATGAAAAGGCAAATGAGATAATCGGCTCCGCTGCCGACGCGGCAAAGATAAGAGCCGAGGAAATAACTGCCGAGGCGAAAAAACAGGCGGATAATATTGTTGCGCGTGCAAAGAGCGAAATGGAGCTTGAAAAGCGCAAATCCGAGGAATCTTTAAAGCAGCAGATTTCCGAGGTATCCACCGCTGTTGCGGGCAAGATACTTTCAAGAGAGTTAAACGAGAACGATCAGAGAAAGCTCATAGATTCCTTTATTGATGAAATCGGTGAAAGCGATGAATGAAGTATATACTGAATATGCGCAGGCGTTGTTTTCTCTGGGTACAGAACAAGGAAATGAAAGGCTTTATTCTGAAGAGTTAGCGGTTATCGGCACAGCATTTAAAGAAAATTCCGAATACAAGGAGCTTTTATGCTCCCCTGCTATCGGGAATGATGAAAAGCTTAAATGTATTGACGAGGCTTTTAAAGGTAAAGTAAGTTTGGATGTGCTTAACTTTTTAAAACTGCTCACTCAAAAAAAGAGGATTTCTAAAATTGAAAGCTGTATCGAAGAATACGGCAAGCTTTTAAACGACTATGAGCGGACAACCGTTGCAAAAGTTAAAAGTGCGGTAAGTTTGAGCGAAGAGGAAAAGCAGAGGCTTACCGAAAGAATAAGCAGGCTTACCGGCAAAAAGGTAAGGCTTGAGCTTAGTATAGACGAGGAGCTCATAGGCGGAATCGTTATTGAAGTTGACGGAAAGATTTTAGACGGCAGCATTAAACAAAAGCTCCGTGACATAAAGGAAGTGATGGACAGATGAAAACAAAAGCGGAAGAAATCAGCGGAATTATCAAAGAACAGATAAAAAACTTTGACGATAAGATAGAAATGCGCGAAACCGGCAAAGTTATGATAGTCGGCGACGGTATTGCAAGGGTGTACGGTCTTCGTAACTGTATGGCAAACGAGCTTGTTGAATTTGCCGACGGCAGTTTCGGTGTTGCGCAGAACCTTGAAAGCGAGGCTGTTTCCGTAGCAATTTTATCTGACAGCGACGGTATCAGCGAGGGTACCGAAGTCAAAAGAACAGGCAAGGTTCTTTCAGTCCCCGTAGGCGAGGATTTCTTAGGAAGAATAGTAAACGCCCTTGGTAATCCTATTGACGGAAAAGGTCCGATAAAAGCCGCGGAGTACCGCCCTGTAGAAGAAGAGGCACCGGGAATTATCGAGCGAAAGAGCGTTTGTGTGCCTTTGCAGACAGGTATCAAAGCGATCGACAGTATGATACCGATAGGCAGAGGACAAAGAGAGCTTATAATAGGCGACAGGCAGACGGGTAAAACGGAAATCGTTACCGACACGATTATAAACCAGAAAGACACGGGAGTTATCTGTATCTATGTATCTATCGGTCAGAAATCCACTTCTGTTGTTCAGCTTGTTAATGATTTAACGCGCGAGGGCGCAATGGACTATACTATAGTTATTTCCGCATTCGCTTCCGAGAGCGCTCCGCTTCAATATATCGCTCCTTATGCAGGATGTGCTATGGCGGAATATTTCAGAGCGCAGGGTAAAGACGTGCTTATAGTATACGACGATCTTTCAAAGCATGCTGTAGCTTACAGAGCGCTCTCCCTGCTTATCAGAAGACCGCCCGGAAGAGAGGCATACCCGGGAGATGTTTTCTATCTCCATTCAAGACTTCTTGAAAGAGCGGCCTGCGTTGCCGATGAATACGGCGGCGGTTCGATAACGGCACTGCCTATAATCGAAACTCAGGCAGGTGATGTTTCGGCGTATATTCCGACGAATGTTATATCTATTACAGACGGACAGATATTCCTTGAAACGGAGCTTTTCCACAGCGGAATTATGCCGGCGATAAACCCGGGTATTTCCGTTTCGCGAGTCGGCGGCTCGGCACAGCTTAAGGGAATGAAAAAAGTTTCGGGCGAGCTCAAGCTTTTATATTCGCAGTACAGAGAGCTGCAGGCTTTCGCACAGTTCGGAAGCGATCTTGACGCCGACACCAAGGCAAGGCTTGCTTTGGGAGAAAGAATAGTAGAAGTTTTAAAGCAGAATAAAAACTCTCCGGTTGAAGTAGGGTGCCAGGTTGCTATAGTTTACGCTGTTATTAACGGTTATCTCAATTCAGTTGAGGTATCCGACGTTAAGAAATATGAAAGCGATCTTTATGCACTGCTTAAAAACAAATACAGTGGATTTTTAAAGAGAATAAAAGAGAACTATTTTGAGGAAGAGGATATCGAAACCCTCAAAAAGGCTCTCGGAGAAATGCAGAGGTGACATAAGGCTTTGGGAGCTGATACGAAAAAACTCAGAATCAGAATCAAAAGCATAAATTCCACACTTCATCTGACTAAGGCCATGGGATTGGTTGCCTCCTCAAAGCTCAGAAAATCGGGAATAGCAATGCAAAACAGCAAGCAGTATTCCTGCGCGCTTGAAGATATGATAAGCACGCTTACTTCCTCTGCAGAATGCCGAAACAGCCCGTATTTAAAGGACAACGGCGCAAATGCATTAAAGCTTATAGTAATTGCCGGCGACAGAGGACTTGCAGGCGGATACAACGCAAATATTTTCAGGCTCTGCAAGGAATATGAAAATGCTGAAATTATTCCTATAGGAAAGAGAGCCTGCGATAAGTTCGGTAAGGAAACCGTGATGTGCGAGGGCTATTCTTCTGAGGCTGCAAAAGAGCTGACAGATAAGCTTTGCGAGCAATATTTAAACGGTGAGTTTTCAAAGCTCGGAATAGTTTATACCGAATATGAATCAATGCTTACGCAGACGGCCAAAATCGAATTTTTGCTGCCGCTTGAAAAATCTGAGCAAAAGCAAAGCGCAGGCACGGTTTTCGAGCCCGATGAGCTTACAATGCTAAACCGGATAGTAAAAGAATATATTTCCGGAATTATTTTAGCAAGGGCAAGAGAAAGTTTTGCGTGCGAAGTGGCGGCAAGGCGTGCGGCAATGGATTCCGCAGGGGAAAACGCTCAGCAGATGATCGACGGATTAAGACTTAAATACAACCGCGCAAGACAAGGCGCTATTACTCAGGAAATAACGGAAATAGTCGCCGGTTCAGGCGATCTTTAAAGGAGGAAAAATCTTTGGCTGAACAAAATAAAGGTTTTGTTGAACAGGTTATGGGACCTGTTGTCGATGTAAAATTCGGACAGGATAATCTTCCTGCAATAAACAATGCTTTAACTATGCCGATAGGCGACAGAACACTTACGGTAGAGGTAGCACAGCACATAGGCGATAATGTTGTAAGATGTATCGCAATGGCTTCTACCGACGGACTTAAAAGAGGCACAGAGGTAACGGATACCAAAGCGCCGATAAGCGTACCGGTAGGAAAAGAAACTTTAGGAAGAATATTTAATGTTTTAGGTCAGACCGTGGATAACGGCGAGGAACTTAAAAACCCCGAGCGTTGGAATATCCACCGCAATCCGCCTGAATATGATGAGCTTTCGGCTTCTACCGAGATACTCGAAACCGGAATCAAGGTCATCGATCTTATCTGCCCGTATTCAAAGGGCGGTAAAATAGGTCTGTTCGGCGGAGCGGGTGTAGGAAAAACCGTTCTTATAATGGAACTTATAAATAATGTTGCCAAGCAGCACGGCGGACTTTCGGTATTCACGGGAGTCGGTGAGCGCACGAGAGAGGGTAACGATCTTTATAATGAAATGAAGCAATCGGGAGTTCTTTCAAACACCGCACTTGTGTACGGTCAGATGAACGAGCCGCCCGGAGCCAGAATGAGAGTAGGTCTTTCGGGACTAACTATGGCTGAATATTTCAGAGATACCCAGGGACAAGACGTATTACTCTTTATCGATAATATATTCAGATTTACCCAGGCAGGAAGCGAGGTTTCCGCACTGCTCGGCAGAATGCCGTCGGCAGTAGGATATCAGCCGACGCTTGCCAACGAAATGGGTGCTTTGCAGGAAAGAATTACTTCTACGAAAAAAGGCTCTATAACATCGGTTCAGGCGGTATATGTCCCGGCTGACGATCTTACGGACCCTGCTCCCGCAACCACATTTGCTCATCTTGACGCAACCACGGTTTTGTCAAGAGAAATATCTTCTCAGGGAATTTATCCCGCTGTTGATCCGCTGGAGTCTACGAGCCGAATTCTTTCGGAAGAGATTTTAGGTGAAGAACATTACAGGGTTGCCCGTGAAGTGCAGAGGATACTTCAAAGGTACAATGAGCTTATGGATATCATTGCTATAATGGGTATGGATGAGCTTTCAGACGAGGATAAGGTAACTGTATCGAGAGCGAGAAAAATTCAAAGATTCTTATCTCAGCCTTTCCATGTTTCGGAAAAATTTACGGGAATTCCCGGTACTTATGTACCGCTCAGTGAAACAATCCGAGGATTTAAAGAAATCATCGAGGGTAAACACGACGATCTCCCCGAATCTGCTTTTCTGTTTGTAGGGACTATTGATGAGGCTGTCGAAAAGGCAAAGAGGGGTTAAAATATAATGGAAACTTTTAAGCTTACGGTTTCAACACCGGACGGAGAATATTTAAAGACCGATGTCGTTAATTTATCGCTTAGAGGCTCGGAGGGAGATCTTGCTATAATGTCAGGGCATATTCCTTTCGCTACCGCTACTAATTACGGCAAATGCAAGATCGAATTTCCGGACGGTACGAAAAAAAAGCTTTTTGTCGGAGCGGGAATTCTGACGGTTACAAGAAAGTCCGCTGTGCTTACTACAATGTCTGTCAGGGATTATGACGAAAAAACCGATAGTGAAATCTGCGATTGATAGCGGAAAAATCAAAAAGAATTTGTTTTAATTATAGTACTATAACGAGAATACAAGTGATTTTTAAACAAAAAAAGCGGCGCAATTTTGCACCGCTTTTTTAAGTGTGGAGCGGATAACGGGGATCGAACCCGCATTTTCAGCTTGGGAAGCTGACATTCTACCACTGAACTATATCCGCGTATATTAATATTATAGCTATTATATCAGAAAAAATCAAGATAAAAAATGCGGCAGAATTGCCGCATTTTTTATTTATGCTCGAAACATTTAAGTGATTTTAAGGTAACGGTTTCAGGAAATCTTAAAGCAAATATGTGGTTGCTTCTTTCGCAGGTCAAGGTAAATGTTAAAGTTTTTGTTTTCTTATCCGTTCCGCTTACCGATCTTACCATAAGGGAATTTTTCCCTGCGATCGAAAGTGATACTGTATCCTGAGCGACATGGGAGGCGGAAGAAGAATATTTTATTTTGAAAATAACAGGGTATTTTCCGCCGAATGTGCCGTTTAATCTTGCGGCATTTTTTATCTCAGTTTTTTCAAATACCTCTTTATAATCGCTTTCATTTACCGGCTTTAAGGTATCGGGAATCTTAAAGTTGTTCTTTGCCGCCTTTTCAAAGGCAGGAGTATTCATAATAAATTCGAGAATATTTTTAACATTTCTCTGAAGCTCGCCTAAAGTAATATATTCCTCTTCAAGTCCGCTTAAAACATTGCTCTTTTTAAGATCGGAGGAGGGAGCCACCATATAAATATCATTGCCCGCTCTTACCATACTTTTAAGATCGGTAACATTTTCGTTCTCTTTAGATCCGCAAAGCGCCCACCAATCGGTCATAACCATTCCCTTGAAATTCCATTCTTTTCTTAAAACAGTGGTTAAAACATCATAATTTGAAGAGCTATGGATTCCGTTTACCGGGTTATAAGAAGTCATAATTGAAGTGACTTCGCTTTCTTTGATTGCGATTTCAAAGCCTTTAAGATAAATTTCTCTTATTGCTCTTTCACTTACAACGGCATTTAGGTGGTGGCGGTTGGTTTCGCGGTTATTGCAGAACATATGCTTGATAACAGTGGAAACCCCTGTTTTTCTCATACCTCTTGTCATTGCTGCCGCCATTTTCCCTGAAAGATAGGGATCTTCCGAAAAATATTCGAAGTTTCTGCCGTTTAGCGGATCTCTGTGAATATTAAGTCCGGGACCTAAAAGTCCGTCGATATTATACCTATAAGCTTCCGTGCCTAAGAGTGTGAAGATCTCTTCGGTCAGCTCGTCGTCAAAAGAGGAGGCGAAAAGAGTTCCGTTAGGAATTAATGTTGCTTTTGAGCCGTCTTCTATCCTAAGGCCTGAGGGGCCGTCGGTAACGCAGCAAGCGGGAATTCCGAGGGAGGCAAGCTCAAAATCAAGTCCGCCGAAAGCGGCGCCGGTGCCGTCGGTCACTTTAGGGCTGTTCATTCCCTCTCCAACGATAAATCTTCTCATTGTGTCTTTTGAGAGTTGGGAAACAAATTCATCGAGTGAATTTTTATTGGTTTTAACATCTATTAATTTTATTCCCTTATCGCCGTTGATTTCCAAATCTTTCGGTCTGTTATCAGAAATAATTTTTAAAGTATCGGTAGTTTTTAAGGGGGCGGGCTTATAGACTTCTTTATAAGAGCCGTCACTAAATTCGGCGGTGAGCCTATTAAACGGTTTTACAGGTGCGCTGACTTCGCTTAATTTTATTAATTCTTTTAATTCGTCATTTTTAAATTCAAGGATTTTTTCGGCGCTTCTTATATCCGTTCCGCCAAATATCTCATAAACGCCGGGCAATAAAACATAGCAGGATTTATGGCCTGTAACGCCGCCGTCGTCATAAGAACAAAGAGAATTAAGATCGATTTTTATATTAAGAACTTCGCTTTCACCGGGAGAGAGGAGCTTGGTCTTTTTATATGCTACCAGCTCTCTTGCAGGGTTTGAAAGTTCCAAACAGGGCTTTTTACAATATATCTGAACGACTTCGCGGCCATTTGATTTTCCTGTATTTTTGACCTCGGCGGTGATATTTGCGGTACGGCTTACCAAATCACAGCGGAAATTTATATCAAAATCGGTATAGCTTAAGCCAAAGCCGAAAGGATATCTTACGGAGTCCTTTTTAAAGGTTTCAAAATATCTATAGCCGACAAAGATATCCTCATAATAAACGCTTTCATCGGTTTCATCAAAATCGGCGGAAGCGGGATAATCCATAATATCTTTAACTATCGTATCGGGCAGTTTTCCTGAGGGGAATTCTTTTCCCGTCAAAAGGTCAGCCACCGCCAAAGCTCCCATTTCGCCGCCTTGCCATACGGTGAGCAAAGAGGTTACATTGCAGTCGTCAAGAAAGCTTAGATCAACAATATTTCCGATATTTAAGACCACGATAGTATTTTTAAAAGCAAGCCCTGCTTTGCGGATAAGGTCATATTCTTCCTTTGTAAGAAGATAACTGCCTTCCTTTACGGAATTATCATGATCCTCGCCGGAGCTTCTGCCGATGAGTATCAAAGCTGCGTCATTATCTTTTGCGGCATTTAAGACGATTTTTTCATCCATAGGCATTTCCTTTTGCGACCATGGCTCTTTTGCCCAGGCAGTGGTGGTTTCAAAAGGATTTTTTGAGATCCAATCGGCATAAATATTTTTAAGAGTTTTATCTATTATAATATTTTCGTTTTTTTCGAGCGCCTCTATTAACGAGCAGCTTTTTTCGGTATTTACTCTGCCTCCCGAGCCTGTGCCGCTTTTATAATAGTATTCCTGAATTCTTCCGAATACTGCGAGTTTAGTTTTCTTTTTAAGCGGAAGAAGACCATTATCATTCTTTAAAAGAACACTGCCCTCAGCCGCCATTTTACGGCAGAGCGGTTTTAATTCTTTAACGGGGCCTTTTTCGCCGCTGTTTATAAGATCGGATAATAATTTTTCGGATATCATAACAAAACCTCCCTTAATTACTTGTATAATAGGATAAAATCTGATATAATACAAGTAAAATTATGCTGAAAATAAGACAAAATCGTAGGTTTTAACTAATATGGAAAAGTATTTTTTTGAAAGGCACAATATTTTAAAGGCATCGATAGTAAACAGTCTTGATTTTCCTTATCATCTTCACTCCGAGATAGAAATTGCAGGGGTGATAAGTGGCGGTGGAAAAGCATATTTAAACGGGGAAGAATATAAGCTCTCGCCCGGCGATTTTTTTATCGCTCTTCCAAATCAGCTCCACAAATACTCACAGTTCGGCGATGGAGAATATTATCTCGTTATTGTTCCTCAAACTCTAGTTAAAGGTATCAGCGGGAAGCTTAAAAATATCAGTCTTGAAAGCCCCGTAATAAAAGACAGCAAAAATGAGATATCTTCTATTCTTAACCTGCTTATAGAAAACAGGCGCGACTGCAAGGAAATAAGTATAGAAAGCTATATAACTCTTGCAGTATCGCGGATGATTGATAAATGCAAAGAAAAGCTAATTAAAGAAAAAGACTCTAATTTAATAAAGATAATAAATTACTGCCAGGAAAATTTTGAAAGCGATATATCTATAGATAAAATAGCCGAAGAGTTTGATTTAAGCCCGGGATATATTTCTCATATATTTTCTATCAGGCTTAAAATCAATTTCAGGCTTTTTATAAACAGTTTAAGGATAGAAAAAGCAAAAGAGCTTATTAATGAGGGGGATATGAATATCACGGAAATAGCCTTTGCGGTGGGATTTGCGAGCCTAAGGACATTTAACAGGGCTTTTTATCAGCTTACTCAAAAGACGCCGAGAGAATATAAAAAATATAGTGCTGCGAAATAATTTCGCAGCACTATATTTTTTAAAATTTTTAAATCAGTCAACAACTACAACTGAGCCCTGATATTTCTCTTCAACGAATTTCTTAACCTTTTCGGATTTAAGAGCATCTGCAAGAGCCTTAACTATCGGAGCATTTTCATTGCCTTTTTTAACAACGAGAATATTTGCATAGGTCTGAGCGGCAGTTGAATCAGCACTTTCGATAGCGAGAGCATCTGACGCTTTAAGGCCTGCATTCATAGCATAGTTACCGTTGATAACAGCTATTGCGTAATCGCTCATATATTTGGTGATAGTATCAGCGGCAAGCTCTACTATTTCAAAGTTATGAGGATTTTCGGTTATATCGTTTTTGGTTGCGGTAATGGAAGTGTTATCTTTAAGCTTGATAAGTCCGTTAGCGTCGAGAAGCAAAAGAGCGCGAGCTTCATTGGTCGTATCGTTAGGAACTGCTATTTTAGCGCCGTCGGGAATATCTGTAAGAGTTTTGCTTGTTCCTGCATAAATTCCTAAGGGTTCATAGTGAATTTTTGCAACAGATACAAGGTGAGTATTGTTGCTCTTATTGAACTCATCGAGATAAGGTGTGTGCTGGAAGAAGTTAGCGTCAACATCGCCGCTTTCGGTAGCGGTGTTCGGGATAACATAATCGGACATTGTTTTAATATTAAGGGTATAACCTTTATCTTTCATATAGTCCTTGCACTCTTCGAGCATTTCGGCGTGGGGAGTGGCAGTAGCGGCAACCGTGATGGTTTTGGCACTGCCAAGGTCGGTGTCCTTTTTGCCGCAGCCTGCAAAAGCAAATGCCGAGAGGCAAACGGCAAGAGATAAAGCGATTAATTTTTTCATAATTTTTTCTCCTTTTTATTTTTTTCTTATTCTTTTATCACAGCGTTTTGCTACTGTGCTTAAGACTACCTGCATTATCTGCACAAGAATTATGAGCAGAATTGATGAAAAATACATTATATTACTGTTGAACCGATGAAGGCCGAACTCAACTGCTACCTGACCGAGGCCGCCGCCGCCGATAAGATATGTCATAGGAGTATAGCCTAAAATGGTGGTGAAAGCGATTGCAGAGCCTATTATCAGCGAGGGCATAGCCTCGGGGATAAGAACCTTTCTTATTATCTGAAGATTGGTTGATCCCATAGACTGCGCTGCTTCAATGACTCCGGTGTCTACTTCCTTAAAAGAAGACTCTATCATCCTTGCTACGAACGGAGCGGCGGCGATTATAAGATAGATTATAAAAGCGTCGTCACCGATAGCGGTGCCGATAAAGAATTTTGAGATCGGCTGTGACATAACAAGAAGAATTATAAAAGGAACTGATCTTAAAATATTTACTATAAATCCTACGACTGCGTTTACCGGTTTATTTGGGAAAAGGCTGTCGGAAGAGGTACAGTAAAGAATCACGCCTAAGGGAATTCCTATGATATAGGAAACAAAAGTGCTGATAAATGTTATTTTAATTGTGAGGAGGATAGCCTCGCCGTAGGTAGAAAGCATACCGTTTGCAAAAACGGACTCGAAAAACGACGAAATACTAAGGCTTAAATTTCCCATTTACTTTTCCTCCTCAAAATTTATTTTATGCTCGGTCAGATATTCGATAACTCTTGAAGCCTGAGTTTCATCGGCAGGGAGGCCGATAAGCATTTGACCGAAAGCGGTACCGTCGATATCCTTAGTATCAGCGCCTAAAATATTTACGGCCGTTCTGCATTCAAGTGTGAGATTTGAAATTATTGGCTCGAATGTGGATCTCCCGTCAAACACGATTCGGATCTTTTTACCGCCCGAAATCTCTTTTACTGCTTTTGACTGCGGTAAAATAAGTTCCTTTGCGGTATCGGATTTAGGCTTTAAGAAAACATCTTTTACAAGGCCGCATTCCTGCATTTCGCCGTGATTGAGCACGGCTACCTTATTGCAAATTCTTTCTACGACTTTCATTTCGTGAGTGATAACGACTATTGTAACACCGAGCTCCTTATTTATCTTTTTAAGAAGAGTGAGAATAGAGTCCGTTGTATTGGGGTCGAGAGCACTGGTCGCTTCGTCGCAAAGCAAAATTTTAGGATCGGTTGCGAGTGCTCTTGCTATGGCAACTCTTTGTTTTTGGCCTCCCGAAAGCTGAGAGGGATAAGCTTTTTCCTTATCTTCAAGATCGACGATTTTTAAAAGCTCTCTTGCTTTTTTGAGGGAATCTGCTTTTTTAACTCCGGTGATCTCAAGAGGATAGCAGATGTTTTTGATCACACTTCTCTGAGCGAGAAGATTAAAGCCCTGAAAAATCATTGAAATACTGTGGCGGGTATTTAAAAGCTCTTTTTTCGAAAGAGAGGTGATATCCACGCCGTCGATAAGCACGCTGCCGGAGGTGGGTTTTTCGAGGAGGTTAATACATCGCACAAGCGTGGACTTTCCTGCTCCCGAAAGACCTATTATTCCGAATATATCCCCGTCTTCAATCGTAAGCGAAACATTTTTTACGGCTTCCACGGAGGAATTCTGCGATTCAAAGGTCTTACTAACATTTTTTAATTCAATCAATTTATTTTCCCCTTTGCATAAAAAAACCGGGAGAATATCACAGATAAACTCCCGGACACATTAAACATACGGATAAACGGTGCATAAAAAGCTATATAACTTTAAACAAGGCACGGCGAATCTACCCGCACGCATACTGCGCCGGAACAAAACATTCGACCGCAACGGAAATTAGATCTTACAAGCTGCTCGAAATAGTTTTTCATCCTGACCGTACCTCCTTGATTTTTAATATGGTGATATTATAGCACCCTTAAACCTACTTGTCAAGTATTTTTTTAATTTTTTAAAGATTGCAGCGGAGCAGGTATTTTTCCGGCTCTGTCAATGAACTTTTTGGGGCTGCTTTTAAGATTTAAGTCCATTATCGGAGCAGAGCCGAGCAAGCCGCCGAAATTAAGCTCCTCGCCCGATTTTTTACCGACTGCGGGAATAAGTCTTACAGCGGTGGTTTTAGTATTGACCATACCTATAGCCGCCTCATCCGCAATAATTGCCGAGATAGTTTCGGCGGAGGTAACTCCAGGAACCGCTATCATATCAAGACCTACGGAGCAGACAGCCGTCATAGCTTCAAGCTTTTCTATCTTTAAATCCCCGGATCTTGCGGAGGCTATCATTCCGGCGTCTTCCGAAACGGGGATAAACGCGCCTGAAAGACCGCCTACCGATGAAGAAGCCATTACGCCGCCTTTTTTAACTGCGTCATTTAAAAGAGCGAGAGCGGCGGTTGTTCCGTGAGTGCCGCAGTTTTCAAGGCCCATTTCTTCGAGAATATGGGCAACCGAGTCGCCTACGGCAGGTGTGGGAGCGAGGGAAAGATCGACTATTCCGAAAGGAATGCCGAGCCTTTTCGAAGCTTCCGTGCCGACAAGCTGGCCCATACGGGTGATCTTAAAAGCGGTTTTCTTAATAGTTTCGGCGACTTCTCCAAGGTCGCCGTCAGGGCATTTTTTAAGTGCGGATTGAACGACGCCCGGTCCAGAAACGCCGACATTTATAACACAGTCCGGCTCGCCTACGCCGTGGAAAGCGCCTGCCATAAAAGGATTATCTTCGGGAGCATTGCAGAACACAACGAGCTTTGCGCAGCCTATGCAGTCCCTATCCGCCGTTAGCTCGGCGGATTTTTTAATAATTTTTCCCATAAGCTTTACCGCGTCCATATTAATTCCGGCTTTAGTAGAGCCGACATTGACAGAGGCGCAGATATTGTTTGTAACGCTGAGTGCTTCGGGGATAGAGTTTATAAGCTCAAGATCGCCTGCGGAAAACCCTTTCTGCACGAGAGCCGAATATCCGCCGATAAAGTTTACGCCTGTAGCGTCTGCCGCTCTTTGCAAAGTTTTTGCGAAAAGCACGGGATCCGATTTTGAAGCAGCTGCTATCATAGCAATAGGTGTTACGCTGATTCTCTTATTAATAATGGGAATTCCGAGTTCTCTTTCTATATCGCTGCCGCATTTTACAAGATTGCCCGCTTTTTTAGTTATTTTTTCATATATTTTATCGCAGGCAGTTTTCGCGTCGGAATCGATACAGTCAAGAAGAGATATTCCCATAGTAACGGTTCTGATATCAAGATTATCGTGGTCGATCATATTAACCGTTTCTAAAATATCGTTAAGATTTATCATAGTCTTAGAAATTTTCCTCCGGATTAAATTCTGTGCATAGATTTAAAGATATCCTCGTGCATAACGTGTATCTTAAGACCTAAATCACTGCCTAAGTTTTTGAGCTTTTCGCTGAAATCGGAAAAAGAGCAGTTTAATTTTTCTATATCAGTGAGCATTACCATTGCAAACATATCCTGCAAAACCGATTGTGAGATATCCACGATATTCACATCGCACTCTGCGCAAACTGCGCTTACTTTTGAGATAATACCTACATTATCGGTACCGACCACTGTTATAACAGTTTTTTTCATTTAACTTCCTCGCTTTTTGTTATTTTATCGGGGCAGCCCGACTGAATTATATTTTTCATTATATGCAGTGTGAGCGAGCAGATCGCCGTGGCGGCGGAAGCTACCCAGAAAGGCATATAAAAATATCCCGATATAAGCAAGATCGCCGTAATTATAACCATACAAAGCGAAATCGTGTAAAGATTCGAAACATTTGTAAAAGTGAAAACTTCGTCATTCAAAAAGTTCTTAAGAAGATTTCTGAATTTAAAAAGAATAAGAAAAGCTATTGGAACGCAAGGGTAAAAAGTGAGCATTATCACAGCCGACAGGCTGGGAAGATACTCGGGCCTATTCCTTATTTCAACATACCAGATAATTATAAAAGGCACAGTAAAAACAAGAATTGCCAGACTGACCATAAGAACATATGTAAGAACTAGCGAAACTTTAACTGATTTTTTATGACTTAGCATAATATGACGCCTCCTGAATTTAACAGACAAAGCTATTTGTAGACAATACAATCAAGGTACAACACTTCTCATAGCGGAAAATTTGTCCGATTGTATTGTCTATCCACTAAATTATACTACAAACTTAAAGAACATTCAAGATAAAAAATGATGTCGGTGAATGTCGCAAATTTTTAGTGTATAGTGTTAATCGGCGGCGGGGGAAAGACCGCAGCCGAGAAAAATGAAGGGAGGTCGCAAAAACGGAAAAAGCAGATAAGATTTTCTATTCCGCGCTCAAGGATCTACTTGACCAAAAGCTTACCCCGGAGGAAAAGCAGTCACTTTATGACGAGGGCTTCAAAATTAAATCGCCCACAAGAAAAGCCGCGGTGATGGTAGCTTTGTACAAGAAAGCCGCAGCGGGCGATCTCTCTGCCATTAAGGAGCTCATCAATATTGTTTCTTCGGGAGAGGAACCGAAAGAGGAAAGCGTGCAGGCGGTGATGTTTATCGATGATATCTGAGATCCGTCTGTCAAAAGCCGTGGGAGGAGGTTACAGCGAATACTGGAACTGCAAAAAAAAGGTATCGAGTATTAAAAGGCGGAAAAGCCTCTAAGAAAAGTACCACCACGGCTCTTAATTTTATTTGCCGGATAATGAAGTATGAAAACAGTAACCTTTTAGTCGTCAGAAAGGTTATGAACACTCACCGTGATTCAACTTTTGCTCAGCTTAAGTGGGCGCAGGAAAAATTAGGTGTAACAGACTATTGGCAGAATACGGTGGCGCCTATGGAGATGACCTATCTGCCGACAGGTCAGAAAATTCTTTTTCGCGGGCTCGACGATGTCCTTAAACTTGCATCCACCACAGTGCCGAAAGGATATCTGAATTTTGTTTGGGTGGAGGAGGCTTTCGAAATACCAAGCGAGGCCGACTTTGACAAGCTTGATCTTTCGGTCCCGAGAGGAGAAATACCCGGCAATTTATTTAAGCAGACTACGCTTACATTCAATCCCTGGAGCGGAAAGCACTGGCTTAAAAAGCGTTTTTTCGATCAGCAGTCCGATGATACTGCAACCTTTTCGACCAATTACCTGATAAACGAGTTTTTAGACGAAACGGACAGGCTGGTATTTGAAAAAATGAAAAAAAGCAATCGCAGAAAGTACGAAGTCGCAGGGCTGGGGAATTGGGGAATTTCAGAAGGTCTTGTTTATGAAAACTGGTCCGAGGGTGTGCCGGATATTCCGATAGGCGAAGAATACAAATGGAAAAGCTTTTTCGGCTTGGACTACGGGTATTCAAGCGATCCTACGGCTTTTGTGGCATTTAAAGCCAATCCTATCGACAAGAAAATTTATATTTTTGATGAGTTTTACAAAACACGTATGCTTAACTGCGATATCGCAAATGCGATAATAAGACGCGGATACGCAAAAGAAAGAATCAGGGCCGACTGTGCGGAGCCTAAATCCAACGATGATTTAAAAAGGCTTGGAATCGGGAGAATTCTTCCGTCAGTCAAAGGACCGGACAGTATTTTAAACGGAATTGCCGGTATAAGCGAGTATGAAATTACGGTCGATCCAAAATGCAGAAATATGATAAGCGAGCTGTCAAGCTATGTTTACGATGATAACTACTCAGGACCGAAAGCGGCAATGCCAAAGGATGAAAATAATCATTTATGCGACGCTTTAAGATATGCGTTTGAAGATGTGAAATATTTTCATCCTACAAAAAACGAAAGAAAAAGCAGATCTTTAAATTGTGCCATAACAGGCGGTGATCTTACGGGAGGTTGGAACGGATGAATTTATTCTTATTCTTTATTTTCGGAGGTTTTGCTTTTATTACAGGCTATCTAATAGGCAGGTATTTTACAGCAGGACCTCGTGCTGAAAAAGAAGCGGTAAGGAGCGAAGAGGGCTGCATAATTAACGATTATATCGATTTTCTTAATTATGACGGCACCCTTGTTCATCGTGAAGCTTAAATTTTTTAAATCGAGTCTTTTGCCGCTTGAAAGGCTTGAACAGACAAATCCAAGCGGCAAAAAGGAGAAATTAAAATGGAAAATGAAATAAAAAGCGAAGAAATATCAAACGAAGAAAGCTTAAAAGCGGAAAAAGATCCGATTACTGTTCCCGTTAAATTCAATCACGAAACAAGGGAGCTTAATCTGGAAGACGCCGCAATGCTTGCCCAAAAGGGACTTAAGTACGATATGATCAGTTCCGATTATGAGAGGCTTAAAAATCTTGCGGGCAGCGAGGCGATATCCGTATCAGAGCTGCTAAACCGCTTTGAAAAAGGCAGAGAGGAAAAAAGGCTTGAGCAGATAGAAGAAAAATGCGGAGGCGACAAAGATTTTGCCAGGCATATTTTAGAACTTGAGCAGAAAAATTCAAAATCAGATCCCATAAAGGAGATAAATGAATATTTCCCCTCGATTAAAGATATTTCACAGCTGCCGCAGTGCGTGATAGATAAGAGCTTAGAGAGAGGAAGCAATCTTCTTGACGAGTATCTTCGTTACCGCGCGGCGGAAAATTTAAAAAAGAAAGAAAACACAACAAATTTCAATGCAGCCAGAAATTCGAGTATAGGTTCACAGAAAAACAGCGGATTTAATTCCGATATAGAGTCTGATGAATTTATAAGAGGAATTTGGGGCGAATAAAAAGGAGAAAAATTTTATGTCAATCAATTCTATAGAAAATGCAATCAGATATTCCGACGAGCTTGATAATATGTTCAAAATGAAGAGCGCAACAGGCTTTTTTGCCGACAACGCTCTTGCAACAAAGTTCGTAGGAGCAAAAACAGTTATAATTCCCGATGTCGATTTTCAGGGACTTGCCGATTATGACAGGGACACCGGATTTTCCCGTGGAGCTATTACCGTAAGCAATGCTTCTTACACAATGAAAATGGACCGTGCGCGTTCACTTCAGATAGACAGAGAGGATATGGACGAAACAGGCATTGCAAACCTTGCGGGTAAAATCCTCGGCGAATATGTCCGCACAAAGGTAGTTCCCGAATGTGACGCTTATGTGCTTTCAAAGCTTGCAGGTCTTGCAATGAGCAGAAGCAACACTATAGACGGCGATATTACAAAGCCTTATGAAACCCTTTGCAACCTTATAAACAAAGTTCAGGAAAAAGCAGGTTTTGACGAGGAGCTTGTCGCTTTCGTAAACGGCGGAGTTTATGCCGCTCTTCAGAATTCAAACGAAATTTCGAGAATGATCACCGTTTCCGATTTCAAGCAGGGCGACATAACTTTAAGAGTTAAGTCTATAAACGGCGTTGCTCTTATCCCGGTCGTATCCGAGAGAATGAAGACAGGCTATACATTCAACAACACTACAGCCGGCGGATTTACTCCTCTTGCAAATTCAAGAGAGATCTATATGCTTGTCTGCCCGAAATCGGCTGCTCATCTTGTTAAAAAGACAGAACAGATGAGAATTTTCACACCTGAGCAGAATATCGACGCTGACGCTTATAAATTCGATTACAGAATTTATTATGATGTATTCGTAAAGAAGAGCGGACTTGACGCCGTTTGGGCTTCGGTATCTCCTGAGATCACAGTTTCCCAGGCTCCCGCTTCTGTTTCTAAAACCGCAGGCAGCATAAGCGGATCGCTTAGCGTTAAAGCGACAGCTTCAAGCGGAACTCTTACCTACCAGTGGTACAAATGCGATGACGAAAACAAAACCGGCGCTGTAAAGATCGCGAATGCCACAGCTGCAAACTTTACTATACCGACTGATCTTACCGCAGGTAAATATTATTACTTCGTAAAGATCACGGTTGACGGTATTGCTTCTGTTGAAACAGCCGCAGCCACCGTAACTATAGCCTGATAATTATTAAATTTTTCGGTTTATATCCTCTTTATGGGGATATAAACCGAATTTAAGGAGGAGAAATATGGAACTTACACCCAAAACGATCAGTGAAGAATTTAAAAAAGATATTAATTTTAAAGCTTCTCTCGGCGAAAAAGGTATGTTTGAACAAAACAGGATAAACGAGAGATTTTATATAGGAGATCAGTGGTACGGCGCAAGATCCGCAAACGACAGGCCTCTTGTAAGACATAATATCATAAAGCGAATAGGCGAATATAAAATAGCGCAGGTCATATCAAAGCCTGTTAAGGTGGAGATAACGGCAGAGGGTGTGCCGACCGCCGCGGGAGTTGAGGAAAAGAATTCAAAAAAATCGGCGGATTATAATTTTTCGGGAAATGTCACCGAAGAAGAGATAAGCAGAGTTATGTCAGCTCTGACCGATTACAGAGAAACCACTGCAAGGAGATTGAGCTTTGAAAAGCTTTGCTGCGATGTTCTGAAAAAAGCATATATCTCCGGCACGGGCGTGCTTTACACTTATTTTGACGAAACTATAAAAACAGGACTTTATGCCGATAAAAGCAGAAATATTCCTATCAACGGAGATATAAGATGCGAAGTATTAGGAATTGAAAACGTCTGCTTTGCGGATCCTTTTGAGCAGGATATTGAAAGGCAACCCTATATTATTATTTCAAATTACTGCGATTATAAATCAGTGATAGCGGAGGCTGAAAAATTCGGTGCAGGCAAAAGAGAATTAATGCAGTTAAAGCCTGACAGGAACGGCAAAGTAAGAGTATATACAAAGCTGTTTAAGGAATCCGACGGCTTAGGTAAAACGACAGTTAAGTGTATCAAGGTAACGGATTCAGGAATAATAAGGCCTGCTTTCAATACAAGGCTTACGCTTTATCCGATAAGCCTTATAAGGTGGGAAGAGCGCGGCAATATGGTTTACGGCGAAAGCGAAGTGACCTATCTTGTTTCAAATCAGATCGCTATCAACAGAATGATCACCGCGTCTGTCTGGGCAACAATGTCAAAAGGAATGCCGCTTATGGTAGTAAACGGCGATACGGTGCCGGAGGAAATAACAAACGATCCGGGTCAGATAATAAAGGTCTACGGTTCGAATGAAGATGTTGACGGCGCGGTTAAATTTATCGATCCGCCTGATTTCAGTTCTGATTTTATAAGCGGTGTAAATGACCTTATCAAAAACACTCTGACTCAAAGCGGAGCAAACGAGGTAGCTCTCGGCGACTCAAAAGCCGAAAATGCCACGGCGCTTTCCGCAATGCAGAATGCCGCTTCTCTTCCGCTTATCATTTTAAAGAATAAGTTTTACAATTTTATCGAAAATGTTACAAGAATCTGGGCTGATTTCTGGGTAACTCAGTACGGCAACCGCAGAATAAAAATCGAAAGCAGCGAAGGAGTAAGCTATATTCCTTTTTGCGCCGAAAGGTATCAGGAGCTTTATCTTTCCGCTAAGATAATTGCCTCAGAAAAGAAAAAGCCCGATCCCGAAGAAATAAAACTTTTAGGAGAACTTTTTGACAAACAGGTCATTTCCAAAAAGGAATATCTTAAAAGACTTCCCGAGGATTATATTTCGGATCTTGACGACCTTATAAAAAATTCCGGAAAGGAAGATGAAAAAAATGAAGATATATGATATTTATAAAAGAGTTCTTATCCTTATCGGAGAAGAAGATATCGTGAATATGAATACGGATGATTCGGCGCTTAAAAACAGATTTTTAACTGCTCTAAACGAGATCGCAGAGGATATAACGGGATTGGGTGTGACCTATGAAATGTATTCCGAAATTGCGCTTGAATCTTCTGCTGTGCAGGCTTTGACCTACGGCACCGCAATGCTTTTATCCTTAGAGAGCGGTCAGACAGAAACAAACAGGATATTCTGCGAGCTTTATAATTCAAAGCGGGCGGCATATATGGGAAAGACAGGAAATATTATAAACAGCATTCCCACGGCGTAGGTGATAATTATGAAGTATAAAAGTTTAAAAAATTCAAAAATCAAAGAATTATATTTAAAAGATCTCTCCGGAGGAATTAGGTCAGAAAATCCGATTGACGACTGTGACGCGTATCTTTGCGAAAGCAAAAATATGATATTTAAAAACAATAAGCTTGAATCGAGAAAAGGCTTTGATATAAAATACACTTTGACGAATAACGGCAGCGACGTTATAACAGAGCCTTTAAAATATTCGGGAACAGAGTTCAGTTACGGCGATAAGACCTATAATGTTTCATACCGCATTGACAGCGATGATGTAAGCTACTATAATTTAAGGACTTTCCTTATAGAGCCGGATTTCACGGTTACGGAAGCGGGGATTATTCAAATAATCCGAATAGATACGCATGATTTTCCGTTTATCGATAATGTTATATATTTAGCCGGCACTCCGTATAAAGGGTGCGGACTGTATGCGCTGGTACGAACATACAGTTATACGAGCAGTGATTTTTTCGGAAAAATTTATGAGCTTAGCAGTGATTTTACGCAATTTAAAAGGGTTGATTCAGACGCCGCTTATGAACCTGTCGTTTATAAAAACGGCAGGGGAAACAAATTCAGCACGATAAGCGACGACAGGATTAAAAACAGGGCCGAACCCGAAAAACCGGAGGCTTTGAATTTGCTCACACCCGCTTTTAAAGCATATTATTCTTCTGACAGTTATTCAACCAGGTTTAAACTCCCGTTTGTTAATCTTGATTCAGGTTCCGGCGCTTATTGTAAGGTTTATACAAGTCCCGATGTTTACGCGGAGTTCTTAATTTCAGGAACAAAAACCGAATCCGCCGAAGTTTCGATTCTTTCATATAATGCTAAATTACATTTAGACCGCGAAAACGGAATTTTTTATTTTACTGTAAACGGTAATCCTTTCACGGTTCCTGCCGCGGAAAATTATGAGGAAAACAATATCGAAATAATCGCTTATAAAACCATTAGCGGAGCAAAGGACAGGATATTTTCATCAAAAGGGTGCGTCGAATTCAATTCAAGGCTTTATTTTTACGGTAATTCCTTTTCTCCTAACGAGGTGCTTTGCGCAAAAACAAAGGATAAGATATATTTTCCTGCTACCTGCACGGTAAATGTCGGAAGAACGGGCGAGAAAGTAACGGCTTTAGGCTCAGTATGCAACAAGCTGATAGCCTTTAAAAAAAGCGGGGTATATCGGATAAAAAACACTTCGGGAAAAATATTCACGACCGAAGGTGATATTGTGGGTAATATCGCGAACTATTATTCCTCGGATCAGTTAGAGTGCGAATCCATTCACGATGAGATAGGGTGCGAATGCCCTGAAACCTTAAGGCAATGCTCTAACAGGCTTATTTGGCTTAATACAGATAAAAAGGTTTATACTCTTGCGACTACTACCTACGGAAAAGAAAATAATATATTTGAAATTTCTTCTTTTATAAAAAATCTGTTTTCCGATTTAAATAATTCGGATATTTTATCCGCAAGCGCCGTTTCCGCAGACGGTTATTATTACCTGCTCATCAAAAACAAAATCTTCACTTTGAATTACAGAAATAAAGATTTCGGATATCCTGAAAAATATTCAAAAACAGAAAATTCCGCGGGCGGAATTTCGTGGTATTATTCGGATTTTGAAGATAAAGATTATATTATCAGCAGTATGAAATTTTTCACAAAACCTGCTTTTTGCTTTACAACACGCAACAAAACAATAAGCTATTTATCAGTTTTGGAAGGCGGCACAGATTCCTTTGAAACAGTTGTTAACTCTTCAAACACGGTTACAAGCTCAAAAATCCCCTGCGAATTTACGATTAAAGCTTTAAGCTGCGGAAACGAATTTTTAAATAAGAGTCTTAAAAGAATTAAGATGAATTTATCGTCAAAAAGCGATGTTTATTTAAATATTATAACCGATAGGTTTGAAAAGAAAATAAGAATTCCTGCTTTTAAAAATGAAAGTGAAGTTACACTTCGTCCTATTTTGCCGAGGTTTAAGAAGCTTAAGCTTAAATTATCGTCGGATAATAATTTTTCCGTCGGAAGCATATTGTTAAATTACACGTCAGACTGAAAAATATAAAGGCGGTAATTAAAAAATGAAAAAAGCGGCGGCAGTCATTCTTTGCATTATTATTTTTCTTTGCGGATGCGGCGGCAAAGGAAAAAATAAGACTACGAGAATATATGAAACCGGTCCTTACACAACGGGTGTTTGGATGACATATTCCGAAATAAATTCGATGCTTAAAAAAGGTGATTTCAAATCCGAATTTAAAAAAGCGGCGGAAAATTTAAAGACTGCGGAAATTACGGATCTGTATTTTCATGTAAGGCCGTTTTGCGATTCTTATTATAAGTCCGAGTTTTTTCCGATCAACAGTTTGGCGGAAGATCTTGATTATGACATGCTTGAATATGTGATAAGCACTTGCCACAGCGAGGGAATAAGAGTCCACGCATGGATAAATCCTTACAGGGTAAAGAGAAACACGCAGGATATCGAATCGCTTGATAAAAAAAGCCCCGCATATATATGGCTTACCGACGGGGACACTGAAAACGACCGCAATGTTATAATCTGCGAAGAGGGAATATTTTTAAATCCCGCAAGCGCCGAGGCAAGAATGCTTGTTATCAACGGTATTCGGGAGATACTAAAAAATTACGCGGTAGACGGAATTCACTTTGACGACTATTTTTACCCTTCGACGGAAGAAAAAACGGATGAAAAAGATTATTCCGATTACTGCAGTTCGGTATCATCCCCATTAGAGCTTTCGGATTGGAGAAGAACTAATGTAAACGCGCTTATAAGCGGTGTGTATACAGCCGTAAAATTCGAAAATAAGAATATAACTTTCAGCATAAGTCCCGCAGCTTCCATAGAAAAAAATTACAGCGACCTCTATGCCGATATAAGGCAATGGATAAAGTGCGGATGTGTTGACGATATTATTCCGCAGCTGTATTTCGGATTTGAATATCCCGACAAGGATTTTTGCTTTGATAAACTTTTAGAGGTGTGGAAAGAAGCGGTAAAAGGGAGCAATGTAAGACTGATTGCAGGGCTTGCAAGTTATAAGATCGGAACAACCGCTCCTGCCGATAAAGAGGAATGGGCAAACGGCAAGGAGATTATTTCAAAACAGGTTTCTATCTGCAAAAGCGATAAAAATATAAGCGGCCACATATATTTTTCTTATTCTTATCTTTTTTCGGAAAACATAAAGCAATAACCGGGCGATATTCAGCGCCCGGTTATTGCTTTTAGTAACAAATAAATTAAATTAAGCAAGCCTAAAGAATATAAAACCCCTGTTATAAATCTTCTTATATTATTTGACATTATGCAGAATATCAACTGAATTCCGCCGTCTAAAACAAGAGTGAGAATAAAAATAACAGATAAAACAAAAGAAAATCTTATTTTAAATAACAGTAAAAAAGGATAAATCAAAAATCCGGCGAGAATACCCGTGCACCTTGCACACAGAGGAAATTGGCGGCCTGCGATAAAAAAACTTCTTTCGGGGATTTGGTGGCAGTTAAAGGTGATTTTAAGCAGTTTTTTAAAAATTTGCGGCATTTACATTCTGAACTTATTTCCGCAGTTTTTACAAACCCAATAATTAGTTGTTTGCTGCTGCTTGCCTTTTTTATCAACGCCGAGGAGTAAACCTAAAGGACCGCATAACAGATATCCGCAGCAGGCGTCGGAACGATTGAAGTCTTTACCGCTTGTAGAAATTTCGGAAATTGTTGTAAGGTCGCTGCTTCCGCAAGAGGGACAGCGCACTCCTTTATTATCGGAAAAGTTAAAATTCGGAGTATGAGGCATATTATCCGCGTAAGATACAACTAAATTTCCGTTAAAATCAAACTTTGCTAAGAGCTCTATTACTTCCTCTTCATCGTTTACTACGACCTGAAAAGACGAATTTTTCTTATTGAGCTTTGATTTACTGATGAAATAAATAGTATGCGAGCCGACTTCGGCGTCAAATGTGATAAATTTTCCGCTTTTTAATATTCCTAAATTCTCATTATTTAAAAATACATCGAAATTAACAGCGCAACCTGAAAGCTGGCTGCTTCTTTTTATAATTACTTTTGCCATTTTTAATTCCTACTTTACTTTAAATACTGCTTTATTTCCCCACCAATCGGAATCGTATTCAATTTCGATAG
>URFG01000011.1 GCA_900547095.1 uncultured Oscillospiraceae bacterium | reverse complement strand
ATAATCGGACAAATTTTCCGCTATGAGAAGCGTTGTATCCTGATTGTATTGTCTAAAAATCCTATTTAAAATGGCCCGATTTCTTTTCAAAATAATCTACGGGGATTATTTTTTTGAATACGCAGGTGTAATGGCTGGTTATCTGCCTGTCCTCGTGGAGCGAGCCGAAATACCAATGCTTAAAAGTGCAGGATCTTCCTATCTCTTCAAAATAACCGTTAAGCTTATTTACATGGTCGATATCTCCGCGCCTTAAAAGCATTGCGCTTTTTACTAAAGACGGCGGCTCGTGGGTTATGATATAATCGATATTGCAGCCGTAATCGTCAAGCGCTTTAGCGCCGTCTGCAAGCTCCTGCGCCGTGGGCTCTTCGGATCTCCACCAGAGATCATTCTCCGTTCTTAAATCCCTGTCGGCACTTTCGCCTCCGCCGAATGTGAAAAACGAATTGCCCTCTATCTCAAATATCTGCCCTCTCATTAGATGAAGAAGATTACCCTTTATTCTATGGACCTTTCCGCCTTTCCACACGGTCACGCGGCTGCGGCCGATAGTTTCAAGATCATCGTGTGTTCCCTCCACAAAGGCGGTTACAAACTTCCTTTTTGAAAGATAATCTATAACCTGCTCCTGGGTTTTCGATCCGTCAAAAATATAACCGAAATCACCGCATATTATAAGAACATCGCCCTTTTTAAGTTTTCGGAATTCACGGTCATAGAGCCTTTCAAGGCAGCCGTGCATATCTCCGGTAACATAAACCAATGCTTTATTCAGCCTTTCTGTAAAGTAAATACTTTATTTTTTTGAAAAATTGTGATATACTTTATTTATTATATCATATATTTACGGAGATTTCTATGAAAAAAAGAATATTTTCCTTAGCTTTAAGCTTAATAATTATTTTCAGCCTATCTGTCCCCGCTCTAGCTTATGAGCCGACGGGTTTTGAAATCAATGCGAAAAGCGCAATGCTCATTTCGCTTGATACCGAAAAGGAGCTTTATTCAAAAAACAAGGATCAGAAAATGTATCCCGCTTCTATAACTAAAATAATGACTGTTATTCTAATGCTCGAAAGCGAAAAATATGATCCTGAAGCGAAAATCGCTATGACGGATAAAATTCTTAAAACCGTGAGCGGAACCGGAAGTGCCGTTTCTGGGTTAAAGGTCGGCGAAGAGGTAAGGCAGATAGATATGGTCTATTATGTCCTGATGTCTTCTTACGGCGACTGTGCGTATCTCGTTGCGGAATATTACGGAGGATCGATAGATGACTTCGTTAAAATGATGAACGACAAGGCAAAAGCCTTAGGTCTTAACAACACGCATTATACAAATCCTGTAGGCCTTCACGACGACGATCATTACACCACCGCGGCTGACACCGCCGTTCTAACAAAATACGCGCTTAAAAATGAAACCTTCAAATCAGTCTGTGAAAGCTCAAGATACACGGTCCCTGCAACAAATCTTTCTTCCGGCAGAACTCTTTCCACCACGAATTTTTTGCAGGATAATACGACGAATTATTATTATGTTTACGCAAGAGGCGTGAAAACCGGTTTTACAGACGAGGCAGGCAGATGCCTTGTAAGCACGGCGTCCTACAACGGATATAATTATATGTGCATACTTTTCGGCTGCACAAATAATAAAGAACACCGATATGAATTTATCGATAGCAAAAACCTATATAAATGGGCTTTTAACAATTTTTCCTTTAAAACCGCCGCCGATACTTCCACGCCCGTGTGCGAAATTCCCGTAAATCTTTCTTTTGACAGCGATTTTGTAAAGCTCTATGTGGAAAAAAGCTTTGTAACCATTCTTCCTAAAGACGCCGATGAATCCACAATAACCCTAAAGCCTGATTTCAAAGGAAAAAAGAGTATTGACGCACCGATCAAAAAAGGCGAAAAAATAGCCGAGGCAGACGTTTATTATGCGGAAGAAAAAATCGGCACTGTAAATCTTATAGCTCAGGAAAACATTAAAAAAAGCACGCTTCTTACGATTCTTGCAGGTATCAAATCGTTTTTCTCTTCAAAATATATGAAAATTCTATATATTTTGATAACAGCATTTATTGTAGTATTTATACTTCTTATTATCCGTCTTAATTCCGGCAGAAACAAAAAGCGCCGGGTTAAATATATTCCGTATGACGAAAGAAAGGAAAATGACAATTATGAAAATAAATAGGCTTTTCGCTTTTCTTTTAAGCGCGGTTATGGTGATTTCTTTTGCAGGCTGCGGCAGTAAAGAAACCGAAACCGAAAGCACAGGAAAAAGCGACCTTACCGTTACCGATACGGCTGAGATCACCATTAAAGACAAGGGTGTTATCAAGCTTGAGCTTTACGGAAAACTTGCTCCCAAAACTGTGGAAAACTTCAAATCGCTTGCAAGCTCCGGCTTTTATGACGGACTTACATTCCACCGCATAATCTCCGGATTTATGATCCAGGGCGGCGATCCTCTCGGCAACGGAACAGGCGGCAGTGAAAATAAAATTGTAGGTGAATTCAGCGCAAACGGATATGAAAACGATCTTTCCCACACGCGCGGAGTGATCTCAATGGCAAGAGCTAATGATTATAACAGCGCCTCTTCGCAGTTTTTTATAATGCACGCCGATTATCCCTCGCTTGACGGACAGTATGCGGCTTTCGGCAGAGTGACAGACGGAATGAACATCGTTGACGATATTGCGGAAAACACCCCTGTGACAGACAGCAACGGAACCGTAACAAAAGAAAATCAGCCGATAATCGAAAGCATAAAAATCACAAACTGATTTAATTCCTCCCGCAAATATTTGCGGGAGGAATTTTTTATGCCCCTTGAAGAGGAATAAAAACTGTGATAATATAATTATCGAACGGAGGGCGGAAATATGAATAAGAATTACCCGGAAAGGCTCGGAGATTCAGAAAGCTTTTATTCGCTTAATATCAGCAAGAAAAGACTTACAAGTTCTTTTAATTTTCATATGCACGATTTTTATGAATTTGAGTGGGTGGAAGACGGAGCATTTGACCATTATATTGACGGCAGACAAAAAACGGTGAATAAAAACGGGCTTATTTTCGTCGACCCCACAGATATCCATTCTCTTCGGCTTAACGGCGAGCCGCCTTTGCTTATAACGGTTCATTTCGGGCCTCAGCTTTTAACGGACACCGCCAAAAAAATCGCCGACTCTTTAAGTATTAAAGAATTCACATTCAATGATGAAGAAACAGATTTTATAAAAAACTCCTTCTCATATCTTTCTGAAATTTACGATAAAGATATCTCATATAAAAAAGAAATCATAAAAAACCGCCTTGAAGCGATATTTCTTATTCTTGCTTCTAAAGACGGGGAATTCAGCAAAAAGGAACAAAGCACAGTTAAAAAAGCGATGGAATATATAGATGCAAATTTTAAAGAGCCATTGACTTTAGAAGAAACCGCTAAAAAATTCGGATACTCAAAATCGGCTTTTTCAGTGCATTTTCACAAGAACTCGGGAAAAACATTCCAGGATTATTTAAGCGAAAAAAGGCTTGCTTATTCGGCGGTTTTATTAGAACTTACGGGACTTAGCGTTACAGAAGCGGGATTTTGCTCCGGATTTAACTCGCATTCATATTTCAGCAATGCATTTAAAAAGTTTTACGGCATATCCCCTACCGATTACAGAAAAATATCTCATAAAAATAAAAACAAATCATAAGAAAAAATTTAAATTCGGGTTTATTATAAAAGCACAAGGAGGCTTTTATTATGGAAATCAAAAACTTCGAATTTAAATTCCGGGATACAAAAATCAAAAATATAGATCCGCCCTGCTCGCTTTATTCGGTCTTGCTTGAGAACAAGCTTATTGACGATCCGTTTTACAGGGATAACGAATATAAAACCTGCGAGCTATCTAGAGAGGACTGCTCTTTTGAAACCGAATTTGAGGTGAAAAAAGAGGATCTCAAAAAGAAATACCGCATTTTAAGGTTTTTTGGTCTTGATACTATCTGTGACATTTATTTAAACGATCATATGTTAGCTCAAACGGATAATATGCACAGGACTTATGATATAGACACTTCAAAGTTTATAAAAGAGGGGAAAAACAAGTTATTTCTTTATTTCCACAGTCCTATACTTGAAATGGAGCGGCTGCAAAAACAGCATCCGCTTAAAGTCGGAGAAGATTGCCTTAAAGGTGTTTCGCAGATAAGAAAAGCTTTTTGTATGTCCGGCTGGGACTGGGGTCCGAAGCTTCCCGATATGGGAATATGGCGAAAGATTGAATTTTTGGCTTTCGATTACAGCCTTGATAATTTCAAAATAATTCAGCACCACCGCGAAAACTCCGTTACGCTTGATATCACTCCCGAAATTATAGGAGATTACGAAGGCGACTATGAGATTACCGCGGAAAAAGATGACAAGGTTTATACAGCTTCCCGCGATATCGACGGAAATTATCACATAGAGATCTCTGATCCTCAGATTTGGTGGCCTAACGGTTACGGCGATCAGCCGCTTTATACTGTTACGGTAAAAACAGCAGACGGCCGGTCGCTTTCCAAAAAAATAGGTCTTCGCACCGTCACCGTTGAAAACGAGCCCGACGAATACGGCAGAGGCTTTGTTATTATAGTAAACGGCAAAAAGATATTTGCAATGGGCGGAGATTACATACCAATGGATAACATCCTTGCAAGAGTAACGGAAGAAAAAACCGAACGACTTTTAAAAGATTGTATTAAAGCAAATTATAATTGCATAAGGGTTTGGGGCGGAGCATATTTCCCCGAGGATTATTTTTATGACCTCTGCGATAAGTACGGACTTCTTATCTGGCAGGACTTTATGATTGCCTGCTATGATATTCTTCTTTCGTCACACATGAAAGAAAATATCAGTGCCGAATTAAAAGACAATATCAGAAGAATCAGACATCACGCAAGTATCGGCCTTTTTTGCGGAAACAATGAAGTCGAAGAAATGATGAGTTATATAAAAGGCGGACCTTATAACGCTCACGATAAATATCGTGATTACTTTGAACTTTATCAGACGGTTATGCCGGAAATAGTTTATTCGTATTCCCCTCAGATTTTTTACTGGCCTTCATCGCCCTCATCTGATTGGTGTTTTCGTCGAAACGCGCAAGATGAAAACTGCGGTGATCAGCATTTCTGGACTGTTTGGCACGGAAACAAACCTTTTGAAGAATACCGCAAGCATTATTTCAGATTTTTAAGCGAATTCGGATTTCAATCATTCCCCGGAATGAAAACGATAAGATCGTTTGCCGAAGAAAAGGATCTTAATCCTTTCTCAAAGGTTATGGAATCACATCAGAAAAGCGGAAATGCCAACCTCAAAATTTTAAGCTATGCCTCTGAAAATTATCTTTATGCCAAGGATATGGAAGACTTATCCTATATATCACAGCTTAACCAGGCAGACGCTATGCGTTATGGAGTGGAGCATATGCGCCGACACAGAGAGCGCTGCAAAGGCGCACTTTATTGGCAGCTTAACGACTGCTGGCCCGTCGCCTCCTGGTCGTCAATAGACTATTTCGGCCGCTGGAAAGCGCTCCACTATTTTGCAAAAAGATTTTTCGCGCCTGTTTTGCTTTCTGCCGAGGATACAGGAACAAAAATAAAGCTCAATCTTTCAAATGAAACTTTAGAAGATTTTGAGGGTACTGTCAAATGGATGATAGTGGATAACTCAAACAAGCTTATTGCTTCCGATGAATTCAAAGCCACCTGCAGATCACTTGAAAGCGAAGATAAAACCACTCTTTACCTCGATGAATTTATTAAAGGCCACGAGGAAGAAAGAGTATTTATAACCGAGCTTTATTCTAAAAATAATAAAAAGCTTTCAAGCTCCACCGTGCTTTTCTGCAAGGCTAAGAGATTTGAATTTAAGACCCCCGATATAAAAACAGAGGTTTTCACCGAAAACGGACAGACAAAAATCAAAATTTCTTCTGATTGCTTTACTTACAGAACGGAACTTGATTTCAAAGAGGCCGACTCGGTGCTGAGCGACAACTATTTTGATATTTACTCAAAAGAGCCTGTTATCATCACGGTTTTAGACCTTGATGAAAAAACGGTAAAAGAGCAATTAACGGTAAAAACCATAAATCATATTTCTTAAATATTAAATAAAAAATGTTTGGTAGTTTATTTGCTACCAAACATTTTTTATTAGTAAACAATTTTAAACAGTGACGTTAATTTCCTTTCCCGGGATAATAGGATAACTTTTTCCTTTAAAAAGAAGTTTTCCTCCACTTTTATCGGATAAAACAGTTAAAATCTTATCTTTGAAAATTATTTCAACAATTTTTCCACCGATAGGTATTTTTGCGCTGAAATTTCCTAAATCCGTAATAGGAGATACTGAAAACTTTTCATAACCGGGACTCTCAGGTTTAATACCTGCAACGTATCTTCCTATGAAGTAAAGCGGACCGGCTCCCCAGGCATGGCAAAGACTTTTATCGTATGGCTCGCCGTACATAGCATAATGCTCTTCGCCTGACATAGAGTCGTCAAACTCTTCCCAAATAGTGGTTGCGCCAAGTTTAATCATTTTTCCCCAATAATTTTCAATCCCGTTAAATGCTTCTTTGATATAACCGCATTTGCATAAGAGATCATATTCAAAGAATTTGAAAAACGGTGTGGTTATTTTAGGAATATTTTCATTTCTTACGACATTTTTAATTATCGTTTCTGTTTTATGTTTATCGGCAAATCCATAAATTACGGCGATATAATTTTGGTGACGGCGTATTTCTTTTGTCTTAACACCGTTGACAATTGAAGAAACATAACCGCCTAAATTTTCATCCCAAAAGCAGAGATTTATTTTTTTATAAAGACTTTTGTAAAGCTTTGTATAATACTTATTATCTTCCTCTTCTTTGCAAAGGGCTGCAAATTCCGCCATACATTTTAGAGAAATGCAATAAAGCATCTGTATAACGCACACTGCTCCGTTTCTGTTTATATCGTGCCAATCGATAAACAGCCAAGTGCTCGGTATATGAGGAACAAATCCGTCGGAATCGGTATTTTTAATATAAAAAGCTATTAGTTCCTTCGCGCTCTCATAAGAGTCTTTTATAAAATTTAAATCACCGGAGAATAAATAATATTCCTTGAGCATCATAAACCAATAAAATGAATACTCCAAAATATAATTCGGTGACGAAATAACAGAATAGTTCCCTCGGAGAAGATTTAACGTTCTTTTAACTATTTCAAAATCATTAAAAGAATAATAGTTCATTTTTGCGGTGATATAAGCGTCACCGTTCCAAGGCCATTTATCTCGTTTAATACCATCTAAAAAGAACATCCTGCTGCAAAGTTCTAAAGTATATTTAGAAGTATCATAAATATCTTTAAGAATACTTTCCGTTTTAAAATCAGATCTATCCTTTAAAGGCAGATAAGGATAAAAGGCCTCGATTTTAAAGTCAACCGATCCCTTAAATCTTACATATCTGCAAGCTCTAACCGGCAAATTAACATTCTTTTTTTTCTCGATTTTATCGATTATTACGCATCTGTCGCTGAAAACTTCCCCATAACTTTCACCATAAAAGACCTCCGCGTTAATTTCATTTGAAGATTTGATTTTAAGCTCTGCTAAAACTTCTTTCCCAAAATCAATAATTCGCTCATCATTTGAAGTTTTATCCGTTTTGATTTCAATTTTCTTTTTAGGAAATTTATAATCGCTCGGAACTCTCTTACTAAAAGCGCATAAAGGTGAACTGACAGCCTTAGAAGAAATTCCGTTCAAACAATCGACATTCCAGGTTTCATCGGTAAAAATATTTTCACCGATGATTTTGAGCGCGCACATTCCGCTTTTGTTACAAACCGAAACACGAATAGTATGTTCGCCCTCCGGTATTATATATGAACTTTGATAGGAATATCTCTGTCCGTCAAAACTCAAACAAAATTGTCCGTCGGAAAAAACTTTTATTTCTTCTTCTTTCGGTATATTTACTTTTTTTGAAAATCTAACCGTTCTGCTATAATAAGGAACTTCATAAAAACACGGAACTATTGTGCCGCGCTCTTCTCTGCTCAATAAATAATCGGAACAATGATATTTTTCAAAATCTCCGAGTTTCCAAATCCATTTACCGTTCATAAAAGCTCTCCTTAAAACTTAATTGAGCCAACCTTCTCTTACATTAAGATTGAATGCTTTAGCAACATTTTTAAGCATTTCATCATCAATACTCTTTCTCTCGCCTTTTCCTGCAATATTTATATATATTTCAGCTGCTTTTTCAACTGTTTCAAGCAATCCAAATGCCTCGTCAAGGGAAGTTCCTGTGGCAGTGCAACCGTGCAGAGCCCAGACTAAAATTCTGAAATCTTTAAATTTTTCGGCACTTGCAAGTCCGATTTTTGCACTGCTGCTTACCATCCACGGCAAAACCGAAATTCCTTCAGGAAAAATTACTATACATTCTGTACACATTTGCCAAAGAGTTCTTGTAAACTCTTTTTCATCCCAGGGGAATATATGCGTCATAGAAACAAGATTAGTAGGATGCGCATGCATAACAACCTTTTGGTTTTTATCCTTTTTAAGTCTCTGCATATGCGCTGCAAGGTGCATATGTATTTCACTTGTATATGTTCCGCCGTCGTTAAATCCCCATAACAATTCCGAACAGCTTCCGTCATCAGATATCCTTATTATTCCTAAATTCCTTTCAGGATCCTTACTTATATTTTTAAAATATTTTCCGGTTCCTGTTACTAAAAAGTATTTTCCTGAAAGTTCTTTAAAATTCACTTCTAAAGGTAGTTTTCTAATAACCTTTGTCGTGTCTAAATAAGGCTTTATTTCATTCTCTTCAAGCAAAATGCTTATATTACCGCCGTTTCTTTCGTTCCAGCCTAATCTGTACATATTATCAGCAGTACTGCCAACACTTTTAATTAACTCTGAATTGATTATATTTTCCATTTTATTTTCTCCCCGATAAAATTTTCCTCATAAATTTGCTTGACTCTACTCCGTCACGAGCCGCGATTACTCTTTCAAATTCTTCATCGCTGATTGATTCTGTAACTTCCTGAAGCCAATCAAGCCAATTTGCACTCTCTTCCACCGCATCTTTTCCATCTTCTCTGTATGGGAATTGATCAATAACCAAATAACCGTTATAATCAGTCTTTTTAAGCCAATACAGGAATTCTATAAATTCAAGTGTGTGCACTGTTCCGACAATCATATCGTCATCCCACAGCCTATAATTGTCATTAATATGAATATGCATCAGCCTATCGCCATACATTTTACACATTGCTACTGCTTCTGCAGGAGTTTCATATCCCAAAGCGGCGTGTCCATAGTCAAGAGCGATACCTACATTCGGAAGATTTATTTTTTCAATCATTAAAAGAGTTGAACCTACAGTGCTTATATATGAATGAGTTCTTGGCTCTTTTATTTTGTACTCTAAAGTAATGTTGATTTTCGGGTTATACTCACAAAGTTCTTTTACTCCGTCTGAAAACAGTTGTCTTTCCTTAATATAATCTGCGGCAAAAAGATAGTCATATCCGTCCTGGCCCGGCCATAAGGTAACTGTCTTGCATCCTATTTTTTCTGCAAAATCTATGACTTTTTTAGCATCTGATAGAGCTCTGTCTCTCACTTCTTTTTCAGTGGATGATAAACTTCCTTTTTTATAGATCGGATTTGTAAAAGTATCCACTGCGAGTGAGCCGACATTCAGTCCGGTTGCTTTTAAGCATTTTTCAATCTTGTCTGTTATTTTGAGCATTTCCCAATCCATAACAAGATCCACTGCGTCAAGCTGTTTTATACTTTTGCATCTTTCAAACAGCTCAGTTAAAGAAAACGGCTTTGAATACTCTCTGCAGTACCTGTCAAAGCAATTTCCGACATTTCCAAGAAATACTGAATATTTAAGTTTCATATTTTGTTTCCTCCCTATTTTGCTTTAATATAAACAGTGTATAAATCTTTATCCGGATTAATTGTGCCTGCAGAAGCAAAATCAATCAGATTTATTCCATCTGTTTTAAACCTTACTAAACTTTCTTCGCCTTCAACGGCAATTTTTTCAACCGCAGAATTCTCGTCTATACAATCCTCGATAGAATTTCCATAATGCGAATCAAGCGCCAATAGAAGCGGACCGTAATTAAAGCTAAGATAATTTTTATTGTTAATTACATTTTTCGTTTTCTCAACTTTTGTAGCAAAATTCAATTCGATTTTTGTATTTCCTTTTGAAATATTAATTTTCAAAAATCCATTATATATTTCCGGAACAGTCTCATTACTGTTTACCAAAATCGAATAATTTTTGCACCAATCGGGAATTCTCAAGAGAAGTTTATAGTCTTTTTTGCTTTGAACTTCAAAAACTATTTCTCCTGATTTAGGATAATCCGTGTGTTGTTCAATGCTTAATTCATCTGTAACAAATTTTGATTCGGTATATATCATCGGAATAACTATATCATTATTTAAATAATAGAGATATTCTTTTAAATAACTAAAAATTGTAAAGCCTCTGTATCTGCAGCATTGATAATATCCTTCATTAGTTCTGAATATTTTCTTCCCGTAATTTCCCTGATAATAAGCGAAATCTTCGCCGGAGTTATCAAAAGAACCTATTAGATGATTAAAAAGAGTTTTTTCAATTGCATCAAGATATTTAGGATCTTGTTCCGAATAAAACAAAGCAAGTGATAATTCCATCCATCCGACAGCAACACATGTTTCATTAGGTTTTTCTTCAGTAGGTAAAAATCTCGGGGCATTTCCGCCTTCTGTCCAATGTTCTTTTATTGTACCGTTACCTGTGTTTCGGATTTGCGTATCCTTAATATTTTGCCAATATCTTTTAGCTGCATTTACAGCGTTTTCGTCATTTAAAAGCTGACCGTAATACAATACTCCTAAAAATACAACCAGCATTTCTATTCCTTTTTTGGAACGAAGATTTAAAAGATTATCAAAGGATATTAAATTCATATCGGTATTTTCGCAATGTGCTAAAACTTTTTTTACAAATTCCGAATATTTTTTATCCCCGGTAACTTTATACATATAAATAATAGAAAATATTGTTGTAAGGTTTTCAGAACCTTCATTTGTTGCGTTAAGAATATCAGGGTTTGTACAATCAGCATAAACGTTAAGTATCCAGCCCGCCGCTTTCTCAGCCAAAGCCCCTATTTCAGGATCTTTGGTTACTTCATACATACGTGCAAGGCCATAAACCGTAAAGCTGTGGTTCCAAACAGAAAAAGCTCTTAATTCAAATTCTTTTTCCAGACAGCCCAAATATCCGTCTTCTTTTATATATGACTTTATGGACTCAATAACCATTTTAGCGTTATTCAGAGCAACTTTGCTTTTTTCTGTTTCATAAAAATATGCACAAATATCTAAATATTTTCCGGTGAATTCCGGCTCTGCATATTGATTATTAGGACTCATAAAGTATGTTTCGGCATGCTTTTTGGGGTCTATATTTTCATAAAAATTTTTGCGGACTTTTTCAAAACAGGTTTTTAAAATTCCTTTTTCAAGAGTAACAGTATTATTCATAACTTCCCTCTTTTCTTTATTTACTATTAAAATATCATATTTTTAGATACAAATCAATATCAAAACATCTTAATATTATGTATTTTTGATATTTAAATTGACATTTAGTATCAAAAAATATATAATTGTTATGATATATTTGAAAGGTATTGTTAAATGTATAATCAAATTTTTACGGAATTGAATTTTTTAAAGGAACATTCTTCGGCGTCAAACAAAAAAATTGCAGCCTATATCATTGAAAATTTAGATAAAATATATATTTTAGGTCTTTATGAAATTGCTGAACTGACTAATACCAGCTATGCAACAGTTATAAGATTTTTTAAACTACTTTCAACCGAGAATTATAAAAATTTCAAAAAAGCAATTTCTATTTTAAAAAACAACAGCGAATCACCGAATCTCAAAGATTATTCTATAGAATTTTCAATGGATTCGTCATTTGAAACAATATCAAAAAAAATTCACGATTTTTCATCAGCGGTTATCAGTACATCAAAAATTGAATTATCGGTTCTTGAAAGGGCTGTTGAATATTTAAACAAAGCAAATTTTATATATTTTGTAGGCTTAGGCACTTCTGCCGTAGCCGCTCATTACGGATATGTCAAATTTTCAAGGCTCAGCACTATAAGTTGTTATGATACAGATACAATTATTACAAAAATGCGTTCCGTTTTGCTTAAAGAAAACAATATTCTTTTTGCCATTTCTTCTTCAGGCAGAACAAAAAGCATTGTTGATATGGCAAAAAATGCCAAAAACAACAATGCTACCGTAATATCAATAAGTGATTTTTCGAATTCGCCTCTTTCGGCAATTTCCGATATAGCAATATGCACAACTTTAAGGGAATCAAATAGATATATAGATGTTGATTCGCCGTTAATACTAGAGCAATTAACGATTTTGGATGTCTTATACGCTTGTGTGGCCAAATGCAAAAAAACTAATACTTTTGATAAAACTAAAAATTCGGTCGAAAATTATAAAATAAAAGATAAAAACAACTAATTTTTTTGAGTTTTGTATGCTAAAATGTGCCCTAAAGATTTTAGGGCACATTTTTATTTTTTATCAGTTTACAGCTTTATTTTCCGAAACGGCTTTTAAAGCTTTTATAAACTTGTTTACCTGAGAAGCTGTAATATTTCCAAGCTCCGCGCCGTTTTTTAAGCACTTATATCTTGTCGCCGAAATTTTAGAGAGGGAATAAACCACATCGGGTGAATTATCGGTAAATTTAAGAGTTATTTTGTATGCTTCCTTTTCGGAATTTCCGGAAGTATAATCAACGACCGAAAGATCTACAAATTCATAATAAAAATCCTGGAAATATTCACCCTTAATTGTCTTTCCGTCTTTTTTAATGGTATACTCGGTTTCTCCCGAGTCATTTTCGGAAACGGCGATATCGAATGTATAGTTATCCTTTCCGTCTGATACCGAGAGCGAAGAAAGAGAAGAAAGCAGATAGGGTGCCATAAGCTTATTATAATAATCTTCTTTTTTGGTATTTACCACCGAAAGATAATTAACAGAAACCTTTTTGATAAGCTTGCTTTCGTCATTTATAACCGCGCAATATTCATCGTCGACCTTGGCTATTTTAAAGGTCTTCTTCTGCCCTGCTATCACTACAGATACCACGATATCGGGATCGTCAAGCCCGAATTTTTTAAGCGTTTCGGGTTTAACATCGAGTGAATATGCCTTTGCTACAACGGTCGTTGAGCTGAAAAGCGGAAGAACTTTATCGACGCTGTCCGCAAATCCGGAAACAGGAGAGGTCACGACAAAAGACGCGGCGGAAGAGGATTTTGCGTCGGTATTGGGAACAATTTTTATCTCTTCGCCGAACTGCTTGCCTGAAATAGAAAGGCTGTCAAATGTAGCTATAGAGCCGTCAGAGCCCCTATAAGAGGACAGATCTCCCTCGAATGACGCCGCCTCGAAATAAGACGCGTCGGCAAGGTCCAAAAGCTCAAATGAAAAAGCGGATACCATACTTTTTTTTACGGTATAGATCTTATCGCCCGTTTCGCTGGTCTGAACGAAATATCCGTCGTCGGCAGGAGTTTTGCTTCCAACCTTTAAGGAATATGACCTGCCGTCGTCAAGAGAAACCGAAACGGAATAAGTCGGTTTTTCAAAACCGCATTCCGAGGCTTTCATCTCTTTAATTTCTTTTGAGGCTGACATCGTTGCGCTGCTGCTTACGATATCTCCTATAGCCGAAGAATCCGTAAGAGAATCGTCAACACCGTCAACATACCATTCATAGGTATCGGAAGAGGAAGAATCGGAAGAAGCAACGGTTTTCTTTAAGAACTTAAAATCACCGTTTGAATTATTTACGGTTACTTCCTTTATATCCTCCTGCGAAAACGCAAGAATTTCAATCTGCTCGGCGCTTTGATCATCAGTGCCTTTTTTAGATTTTATTTTGGTTTTAATAAGTAGGGTCCCTGCTACAAGGACCGCAGCTGCAAGCACCGCACTGCCTAATTTTAAAAGCTTTCTGTTCTTTTTTAACTTATCCTTATCGCCGTGATCGGCGGGATCGGAAAAAATACTTGAATTTTCTTCGCCCACGCCGTTTATCGTTTCGGGGAGATTATCCCCGTTTTCTTTTTCAAAAAATTCGTTCATTGAGCGTTTCTTCTCCTGATATAAATAAATATACCCAAAACAAGAGTGCAGATAGGAATTAAGAAGATAAAGAAGAATACAACAGCGGATTTTGAGCCGTTGGTTATTTTATCCTTATAGCTTTCGTTTTTAACAGTCTTAGTAACGAATTTAATATCGGTTTCTCCGACTCCCGAAGCCCTGTCTGTTACTGCAAGCACAACATCTTTATTTGAAATGCTTTCATAATCGACCCATTCGGAATTTATAAATTCCACGCTTGAAAAGACTGTTATATAGCTGTTTACTTCCCTATCGTCAACATAGCCTGTTTTTGTCGCCTGAACGACTGCGGAATACTGACCGTAATCCTCTGTTTTCGGGGAATAATCAGCGCTTGCTCCTACGGGGACTTTATAAGCGCCGTTATAAGCGTCAAGCAAAGAAATTGTTTTAACAGAGCTATCCGAAGACTCGCCTGCAAGCAAAGGAACATTTTGTCCTGTAAGGCAGGTTGCGTTACTTAAAATATTGCCCGAGGTATCGAGGCTGTAGCCTGTTGTAGGATCGTTGCCGTAAGGAATTGCTGCAAAGGTCTGCCCCTCTTCTATAGTAATTCCCCAATCGGAAAGATAAGAATTGAGGTTAGGAAGATAGGGATTTGCGGCATAGGCAAAATAAATAAGGCCTTTTGAAAGCTTAGAGCCGTTATCCAAAAATTCCGAAATTGCGTTCAGTTCGTCTTCCAAGAAATCGGTAGTGGGAGCGGCTATCGCAACGGCGTCGAAATCAGAAGATATCGAAGAGATAAGCGAGTCGCTTATAACAGTTACCTCATAGTTATTATCCTTAAGGAGCGACTGATAAACGGATGTGTAATCCTTTTCGCTGTGACCTGTAAGCAAAGCTACTTTTTTGGTTTCATTTGATAAAACATAGGAAATGGCGCCTGTGAGCGATTTTTCGATCATATTGCCGGAAATCGTATAAGAAGCGTCCATTCCGTAAGCCGAGGCTACGGAAGCGTAGCCTGTTTCGTCATAGGTTTCATAGATATCGTCAAACGATATTTTTTTATACCTGTTATTATCCTCGTTGAAAACAAGGATATCGCCGTAAGAAGGACTTAAGCCTGTTATCGACCGGTTTTGAGCAAGAGCTGTGAATTCAGAGGAATTAAGCTCAATATATTTAAGGTCTATCTTTTTATTGGCTTTTGCGTATTCGTTTACCAAAGTTACGGTCTGCGAAAAATACTTTGTTTCTGAGGTTACATTCTTATTCTGGCACCAATAATTGGTCATATAATAAGAATAATTATCCTCTTTAGAGCATACGACAACATTTACTTTTTTATTTATCTTCTTGATATAATCAAGGTTTTCCTGACTTACTGTGTTAGTATCGTCGGGCGACATATTGAACTCTAAGTTCACTTTATCCGAAAGAGCGGATATCATCCAGTTAAAAAGCACCAAAACCGCAAGAACAAGGGCTGTGATTATAATATTATATCCGCCCTTTTTAAATGCGATCTCACTTCTTAATTTTTTTGATTTAAAGAATTTACGGCGGGATTTTTTCTCGGAGGATACGCCGCTGTTTTCTAAAATTTCTTCTTTTTTATTTTTCATAAAGCTTTATCCTCCTTTCTTATGCCCATCTGCGTTTTTCAAGAGAGCGAACGGATAAGAAAAGAAAAACAGCCGCCGCGCTCAGGAAATAGATAACATTTACAACCGAAAATACGGGATTTGCAAATTCAGTAATTCTTTCTTCAACATTTATGGCGCCGAAGAATTTTTTAACAATAACTATCAAAACATTTAAAACTCTGTTTGCGAAATTTACAAGTCCGCTCGTGGAAGTAACGCTGCGCTCGGTAATGGCACTGCTCATATTCGAGCTTATTGAAATAGCGAAAACAACCACATACATTATAAAAGCTGAAATAACCGGACTCTCTGTAAGAGAGGACACAAACATTCCTACGGCTATCAGCGCCGCACCCATAAGTAAAATTCCGAAAAGCGAATAGATGTAACTTAAAAAGTTTACCGAAACAAAGCTTGCTGAAATAATTTCAAAAATAATGGTGGGAGCAAAAGCTATCGCATAAAGCGTGAAAGCCGCGAAGAATTTGCCTAAGACAACGCTTGTAAGGCTGACGGGAGCGGTGAATATCACCTGATCGACCTTTTGCCTGCGCTCTTCGCTTAAAAGCCTCATTGTTATTATCGGAACCGTGAATTCAACTATTGAGTACATAGCTATTAAAAGAACGGAAACATCGGGGCTGCCGTTTAAAAACAGATACTCATAGTAAAAAATACCGAGAATGAGAAAATATGCCGCGAGAATTATAAATCCGAGCGGAGTTGTAAAATAAGCTCTGAATTCTCTTTTAAAAATTGCCTTCATTTATTCTTCCTCGCTTTCTGAAGCTGTGATTCCAAGGAGCTTTCTTGCCTCATCATTATTTGCGGTTTCTGTAAGAGTGAGGAATATCTGCTCAAGAGAAAGCTGATTATCGCTTAAATTAAGGCAAATTTTCGATCTTTCGGAGATCCTTGAGAAAATTCCGGCTCTTATATCCGCTCCGGGTTCGGGTGTGATAACAAAATCATAAGAGCCTTTTTCTTTCGATCCTAAGGACTGCACGCTCTTAACGCCTTTAACCGAAGAAAGCGCTTTTGTCATATCGTTTTCATCGCAAATAATTCTCGCAAGGAGCGAGTGGTCTTTCGAAAGGCGGTTAGAAAGATTATCGGGGGTATCGTCAGCTATGATCTGACCGCGGTTTATAATAATAACCCTTTTGCAAACCGCCTGAATTTCCGAAAGGATATGGGAAGAAAGAATAATCGTGTGGTTTCTTCCGAGCTTTGAAATAAGATTTCTTATCTCTATTATCTGTTTCGGGTCAAGACCGACTGTCGGTTCGTCAAGAATAAGGATATCGGGGTTTCCGATAAGCGCTGCGGCAAAGCCGACGCGCTGCCTGTAACCTTTTGAGAGGTTCTTGATAAGGCGGTTTTTAACGGTTTCTATCCTTACAAGTCTTATAACCTCGTAGATATGAGCGGATTTCGGGAATTTCACCTTTTTAAGATCATAGATAAAATTCAGATATTCGCTTACTTTCATATCGAGATAAAGCGGAGGAATTTCGGGAAGATATCCTATTCTCCTTTTAGCCTGCTCAGGCTGCTCTACTATATCAAAACCGTCAACCGTGACTTTTCCGCGGGTTAAGGATAAATAACCGGTTATGATATTCATAATTGTGGATTTTCCGGCGCCGTTAGGTCCCAAAAATCCGACTATCTCTCCTTTGTCGATCGAAAAGTTTACATCATCGACCGCGAGAAAGCTGCCGTATCTTTTGCTGAGGCCGCTTACTTCTATCATTGCCATTCCTCCAAGATGAATTTTAAACATATTTTAACAGAAATTATTAAAGAAAATATGAATAAATAATAAATGTTTAATATTTATTATACTACTTATTGTTTATTTAGGCAAGAAAAAAGCGCGGAAATTTTCCGCGCTTTAATTTAAAAATTCAGGAAGCTTAGACAATACAATCAGGGTACAAAACTTCTCATAGCGGAAAATTTGTCCGATTGTATTGTCTAATCTTTCGTGCTGTCCTTTTCCTCTTTAAGGCTTACATCTGCGACAATAACATTAACGCCTGTAACCGCAGTGCCCGTCATAGTCTGAATTTTGTCCTTAACATTTTTCTGGACATTTTCGGCAACGGTTTTAACTGCCGCGTTTTCTTCGACATTGATATAAACGGTGATATGAACGGCACCGTTGATTATCTCCGCTTTAACACCTTTAAAGGCGCTTTTTGTCTTTATAGCGTCTTTAAGATCGATAGCTTTTTTGCTGAGCTCTACAACGCCCTCAACTTCCATAGCCGCGATCTGTGCCATTTTTTCAAGAACTTCTGTGCTTACCGAAAGCTCGGTTTTATAATCCTGCATAGGTTTAACCTCCGATTTATTTTAATAAAAATATCTTTCCCAAAATAAACGATTTCGGTGATTTTTTATCATTATAGCACATCTTTCTTAAAATCACAACTATTTTGAAGTAATTATTTTTATGTTGGAAAGTCCGATATCGGTCTGAGAAGTGATAATATCCTGGATCTGCATTGTCTGCGCGGTGGTAAGCCCCTGCGAGCTTACAACAACGGAAATCGAATCTTCGCTCATAACCGCCACGCATTTTTCAAAGCCCTTTGCTTTAAGCAGGGTTTCTATATTATTTTCTCGCTCTATTCTTTTGGCTATTTCGCCCGCTATCTTTACCGCCTGTTGTTTATCGGCCTCGGTGAGCTTATCGGAATCGAGCATTTCTTCAACCGAATTCTGCGCTTTTTTAAGAGCTGTTTCCCTGTTTTTCTTTGCAGCGGAGAAATAATCGGAAGAGCCTTGAGAATCTGAAGAGGACTTCTGATTCGCCTTTGCGGCAGTGGCAACTGTTTTTGAAGACGAGGAACCCGAAACATAAGAAGCCTCGCCGAGATATTTTTCTTTTGAAGTGAATTTCATATTAAGCCATACCGCCGCTCCCAAAGCCAGCACCATAACCACCAGCAAAGCCTGACCTTTAGTAAAAATCTTGAATTTTTTCATTTTGTGTTACCTCCTGAAATATATACGCGTTTTGATGTTATATTTAGCGCCGCTGTTACGGCGTTATTTATTTCCTCGCTCACGGTTTCGTCATACCCGCCCTCGCAGATAACGGCCACTCCCCTTATCTGCGGCATAAGCTCTGACACAAGCAGCGGACCCTCCGAGCCGTCTGCCGATTTTACTATCACATAAGATCTGCTGACGCTCTTTTTTTCTTCTCCTCCTTTATCCTTTCCCTCCGAAGAGGACTGATCGCTTTTCTCGGAATCCGCATAAGAATACCTTACTCCCGATTCAAGCGTAACGATAACCGTGGGATCAGGATCTCCCGAAATTCCGCTTACTAAAACTTTGAGGCTCCTTTCAAGCTCATCCTTATAATCCTTTGCGCTAACGGACCGGGAAGAATCGGTATCCTTTTTTTCCTGCGTTTTCGGAATTAATGAGGAAAGAAAAATAAGCCCTATTCCGATAACCCCGACAATTATAAGAATTTTCGGATTTTTTATCTTTTCGGTTATTTTTTTAAGTTTCTCATTCACTTCTTATTTCCACCTCTATATCGCCGCCGGGCGATACGATTTCTTTTATTTTCTCTGGATCATCATCGGACAAAATAATAATCTTAGTAATATTTATGCTGCCGTTTTCAAGTTTATCCGTAATAAGGGAAATTTTTTCAAAATTTATTCCCTCGTTTTCGAGCGCCGTTTCATAGACTTTTTTTGCGGTGTAAACGGAAATATCGGAAGTATCCGCTTGAGTAAAGCTGTCAAAAGAAAAGCTGAAATCGGTTTTCATAAATTGCAGCGCCGAGCTTACCGTGCAAATCAATAACACAAGTGCAAAAACATATCTCACGGGCTTTTCGAATTTCCCCTTTGGGCTTAAAATGAAAAGCCCTCCCAAAACGCAAAACAGCGTGCAAACGGACATAATAAAACCTTTAAACGCATTCATACACTCTTCCCCGCATTCACAACAATTCCCAAGGCTATAACAAAAAGTCCGGATATAAGAAGTAAAATAGCAAATAGGACCGATAAGACCGAATCTATCGCCTTTAAAAGAGATGTCATTTTAGGGAGCGCAAATGTTTCGCTAACTGCGATACTGAGTAAAAAACAGCCTCTGAGCATTGCTACCTGCAAAAGCACGGGTAAAATTGTGAAAACCAGCGCCGCTATCGCGTACGCTCCTACAGACGACCTCACAAGCGAAACCGAAGCCGCAACTGTTGACGCCGCCTCCGCAAGCGCAGGACCTGCAACCGGAACGCATGTGCCGACTATAAATTTAGCGGTTTTAAGCCCCACGGTATCCGAAGCGGAGCTGATAACGGTCTGAATTCCTAAAATTCCCAAAAAAAGCGTGGATACAAGAGAAAGTATCCAAAGCGCCGCCTTTTTTAAAATTACGGGCAGGCTTGATCTTTCCGTAAGCGGAGAAAAAGAACTGCTTATAAAGAGTGCAGAAAAGCCGCTGATTATAGGCAATATAAGATAGGTGCAGGCGGCGCTGACAGCCTGTGTGGCGCCAAGCAGCAGAGCGCCCGAGGCGGCGGAAGTGGCGGTTTTCCCCGAAACTGCGACAATAGCCGTGAAAACAGGAATAAATGCAAACATAAATTCCGAAACCGCTTTTATCGCCGACACCGCCGCAGACGCGGCGGACATAACATCACCTATTCCTGCCGCCGCAATCGCAAGAGTACCCGCAAGCACCGCCGCCGCAATCTGATCGCCGCTTTTTTTAAAAGCGTCTGCCGCGGCGACGGCAAGAATTATTCCCGATATCAAAAAAAATATTTTAAGCGGGTCTTTTATGCCTTCTTTTAAAAAATCTGTGATATGTAAGATAAATTGCTTAGGAGTAAGAGAAGAGGAAAATTTTCCGTTTTCAAGCTTTAAAGAAAAATCATCAAGATATTTTTTTGTTTCCTCGCTTAAAGAATTTTCAAGTTCCTCGGTATTAAAAATATCATAATTTTCATCTTTTTCCGTTTCGGCAAAAGCCGTAATTCCCGGCCAAAAGAGAAGTACCAGAAAAACTACTGCCGAAAATATTATTTTTTTCATCCCTTTCCAACCTCCAGCGCGGTTTTAAGGAGCATTATTATCATCGGAACGCAGAGCGCAAAAACAGCGCATTTCCCCGCAAGCTCGGCTTTAAGGGCTAAGGCTGTTTGTCCGCAGTCACGGCAGGTATCGGCGGCAAAAGCTGAAATATACGATATCCCCACGGCTTTTAAGACGGTTTTTAAAAGCTCCGGTTCAAAAGAAGTCTTAAAAAACAGATTCTTTATATCGTCAACATAAGGTTTAAAGCCGTTTAAAATCATAATCACGGCAATCACTGAGCCTGAAATTGCCACAGCCAAAGAAAGCTCCGGTCTGTAGCTTTTAAGAAAAACGGTGCAGATAAGAGTTACGATAACCACAGCCGTTACCTTTAAAAAATAAGCGCTCACAGTCCGAACAGCCCTTTTATCTCGGAAAAAAGATCCGCTATTGCTCCCACTATCATCATTAAAACAACTACAAGTCCCGCAAGAGTGGTGAGCATTGCCTGCTCTTCTCTTCCCGATCTCACAAGCAGCTGATGTAAAACCGTGACTATTATTCCGATTGCCGCAATTTTAAAAATAAAATCAACATCCATTGCTTTTTTCCTTTCAGATGAATAATATACAAAGCAAAAGCCCTGCGCAGAATCCGAGCGTTTTAAACAAAGAAGCGTTTTTCTCCGCCTCTTTTACGGCAGATTCATACTGAATTTTTATAAGAGAAGCGGTAAGTTCAAGATTTTTAAGCTCTTTTTCGGTGTTTTCTTTTCCGAAAGCCGAAAAATAAGAATCAAGAATTTTTTTATCATCAAGGTTTATTCCTGCCTGCGAAATTGAAATTTCCCCGTTTTTATCAGTAAAGCTAAGCTCTTTAAAGCTTTCTTCAATTATCCTTTTTCGGTCGGCGCCGCCTCTTTTAAGCCTGCACGCGGCTTTATCAAATCCTATGGAGATCTCATTTAAAACCTTTTTTCTTTTATAGAATTTCCCCGATACCGAAATTCCGCAAAGAGCGCAGGAAGAAAATATCAAAAGACAGCCTATAATTTTTAAAGCCACAGATCACACTTCCTTTGCGGATATTAAAAGCGGTTTTTTTATATGCCCGGCACTTAAAAGCACTATATTTTTGATCGCCCCGGAAATTATCAGTTCTTTTACGGTTTTTCTTGATTTCAAGTCCTCAATATCTCCTGCGTGAACGCTTGTTATAACACTTACTCCGCAATTAAAGCATTCTCTTACCGACCGCGCCTGACAGAGATTTCCTATTTCATCAAATATCACAACCTGCGGATAAAGAGTTCTTATTGCCATTTCAATGCCCTTTGCCTTATCCGCAATTCTTAAAATATCGCAGTTTTCTCCGGCTTTACCGCCGATTCTGCAAAGCTCGTTTCTTGAATCGATGACCGTTACTCTTTTTGAATTTTTGCCGCACGAAAGTCTTTTTGCGGTGTCTTTTAAAAATGTGGTCTTCCCGCTGCCGGGAGGACCCGCAACAAGCAATCCCGATAAAAGCACCTCTTCAGGTATATCTATAGATGCATTTTCTATTTCTTTTGCTATTCTGATATTAAGAGAGGTGATCTCGGCAACGTCGCCGTTTTCAAGAAAAGTTCCGCCGATTCCCACGCGGTGGCCGCCGTCAAGAGTGATAAAGCCCCTTTTTGCCTCCGAATCGTGGGAAAAAACGGAATTTCCGCAAAGCATATAATAAGAATTTTCGATTTCTTCTTTGCTTACTTTAAGACAATTTTGCGAAGAAAAACGGGAGGCACCGCCGTCTTCGTTAATAAAGAAAGTATTTGTTCCTATAGTTAAAGCAAGAGAGCAATTTTCCCTGAGTCTTATTTCCTCCGCGGCGCTTAAAAAAAGACTGCATTTTTTAAGCGCCGCGGATATCCTATCGGGTAATTTCTGCAGGATTTTTTCATAGTCTTCTTTCATTTTGCCTCTTCCTTTCGGGCTTGTACTAAAGACTATGAGGGGCAAGTCCCGAATATAACAAAAAATGATCCGGAAAAATAAAATCTCCGAACCATTTTTTATGTTAATTATATATTATTTATTATGTTATTTTTTAAAACATAAGGAGCCGAAAAGCCTCTATTCTTCAGGCATTTCCCAGTTATGCCAGATTGCCTGAACATCATCATTTTCCTCTAACATATCTATAAGCTTTTCCATTTTATCTCTTGACTCCTGATCGTCGATAGAAGTCATAGTAGTGGGGATATACTGCACCTCGGCTGAAAGGAATGAGAATCCTTTTTCCTCCAAAGCGTCTCTCACTTTTCCAAGATCGTTCGGATCCGTAGAGATTTCGAAAACATCGCCGTCAAACTCAAAATCCTCGGCGCCTGCTTCCAAAGCCGCTTCCATAACCTCGTCTTCATCGTGGCCCTCGCCCTCGATTTCGATTATGCCTTTTCTCTCGAACATAAACATAACAGAGCCGCTCTGACCTAAATTTCCTCCGCATTTATCGAAGTAATGCCTTACATCGCCGGCTGTGCGGTTGCGGTTATCCGTGAGCGCTTCTACTACGACTGCAACTCCGCTAGGACCGTAACCCTCATAAATAAGCTCTTCATATTCGCTTCCGCCCTGCTCTCCTGCGGCTTTTTTAATAATTCTTTCGATGTTATCATTAGGCACATTGGCGGCTTTAGCCTTAGCGACAGCGTCTTTAAGGCGACTGTTTTCATTCATATTAGGGCCGCCCTGCTTTACTATAACAGATATTTCTTTACCGATTTTGGTAAATATTTTCGCTTTGGCGGCGTCTGTCTTTTCCTTTTTTCTTTTGATATTATTCCATTTTGAATGTCCTGACATATTCTATTCCTTCTTTCAAGCCTTATTATTCTATCATAACAATGCGTTTTGTTCAAGTGCTTTTTCGCATATCCTTTTTGCGTCTTTAAAAGAGCTTACTTCGCCGCATTCCCGCCTTAGCGCCGCGGCGCCCCTGATACCGGAAATATACCACGCCAAATGCTTTCTCGATTCAAGCACCGCAATATGAGGGTCCTTATATTTTTCCATAAGTCTGATCTGCTCAAGGCAAACTTTAAGCCGAAATTCAAGCGTGGGAGGAGTATAACTCTTTCCCTCAAAAGCCGAGTTTATTTCCTCAAAAATAAAAGGATTTCCTCTTGCCGCTCTGCCGACCATTAAAAAATCGCATTTTGTAAAAGAAAGCATATCTTTTGCCGACTTTCCGTCGGTTATATCGCCGTTTGCTATAACCGGGATATTGACCGATTCTTTTACCTTTTTTATCGTTTCTCTGTCAACAGGCGGAGCATACATCTGCGCGCGCGTTCTTCCGTGAACAGTGATCGCCGAGGCTCCTGCCTGCTCGCATAAAACGGCTAATTTCGGAGCGGTGATATGCTCAAAATCGATTCCCGTGCGCATTTTCACAGTTACGGGGATCTTTACCGCGTTTACTACCCGGTTTACAATTTCCGCCGCTTTTTCGGGCTCCGCCATTAATGCGCTCCCGCCGCCGTTTCCCGCCACTTTTGGAGCAGGGCAGCCCATATTTATATCTATAAAGTCAGGTCCCTGCTGCTCGGCGAATCTTGCCGCCTGCGCCATAATTTCAGGATCGCTGCCGAAAATCTGAGAGGCAAAAGGAACGCCGTTTTTATCAGCGGAAATAAGCTCTTTTGATTTTTTATCGCCGAGGGATATTCCTTTAGCGCTCGTAAGCTCGCCGACAGTAAAAGCCGCGCCGAAACGGACGCATATTTCTCTCATTGCCCTGTCCGCAACGCCTGCCATAGGAGCGAGAGCACAATAATTTTTTATTTCGATTTTTCCTATTTTCATAACTTTTAGATTATACATTATAGCTTTCAAGTTGTCAAATTTTAAAAATTAGTAGTGACAAATTGATAAAATAGTGGTAATATTATATATATAATTTTTTATTATATAGTTTTTTATATAGGAGTTGCTATTTTGAAGCTTTTGGCGATTGACGGAAACAGCCTTATTAACCGCGCTTTTTACGGAATAAAACTTCTTTCAACCAAAGACGGGAAATACACGAACGCAGTCTTCGGTTTTATAAATATTTTAAATAAGCTTATAGACACGGTTTCTCCCGACGGGGTCGCCGTGGCTTTCGATCTTAAAAAGCCGACTTTCAGACACGAAAAATATGCCGAATACAAGGCGGGCCGACATGCTATGCCCGAAGAGCTCAAAGATCAGTTCCCGATAGTGAAAGAATGGCTTAATGCCGCAGGATATTCCTGCATTGAGTGCGAAAGATATGAGGCTGACGATATTTTGGGCACCCTTTCCCTCGCCGCCGAAAAAAACGAAAACGAATGCGTTATAGCAACAGGCGACCGTGATTCTCTGCAGCTTGTTTCGGATAAAACGAATGTTTTGCTTGCAACTACGCGTATGGGGAAAACCGAGGTAACGGTATACACACCAAAAGAGGTTAAAGCTAAATACGGGCTTATCCCGAGCGAGCTTATCGACCTTAAAGCGCTTATGGGCGACAGCTCCGACAATATAAAGGGCGTTGCCGGCATAGGCGAAAAAACCGCCACCGACCTTATTTCAAAATACCACAGCATTGATAATATCTATGAAAATTTAGATTCTCTTGATATTAAGCCCGGAATTAAAGCAAAGCTTGAAGCAGGAAAAGACAGCGCATATTTAAGCCTCTTTTTAGGCACTATCGACCGCAATGCACCTATCGATACCGATTTCAATTCCTATAAAATAAGGCCGTGCGACAAAGAGCATTTAAGCGTTTTGATGACGGATCTTGAATTTTTCACGCTTATGAGCAAAATGGGAATAAAACCGAAATCAAATTCGCCTGAAGAGATAAAAAAAGAATATTCGGTTATTAAATACTCCTCTGCTTTAAAAGGCGAGTTCGATCTTATAATTGGCGAGGAATTCGCCGCCTGCAATGACGGCAAAGTGTTTTTACTGAAAAAGGAAGAAGCAGCAGAAATTCTTAAAAATGCGAATATCAAAAAAAGAGTATATGATTCAAAATCGGTGTATAAAGCTTTTTCGGAAGTTGAAAATATCAGCTTTGATACCTCTCTTGCCGCTTATTTATTCAATCCCTCTTCAAACAACTATTCGCTTTCCCATTTAAGCGAAATTTTTTCTTTAGACGAAATAATTCTAAAAGGCGATGAGCAAAGCGACGCTTTAAAATCCGCTGCTATATTAAATGCGGTGAACGATATTTTAACCAAAAAGCTTGAAGAAAGCAACGAAATAAAACTTTTAAAGGAAATAGAAATTCCTCTTTCAAGAGTACTCGCTGAAATGGAGAAAACCGGATTTTTGGTAGACAGCGAAGGTCTTAAAGCAGAGGGCAAAGAGCTTGATATAAAAATAGCAGAGCTTAAAAAGGAAATATTCTCGCTTTCAGGCTGCGAATTCAATATCAACTCGCCTAAGCAATTAGGAGAAATTCTTTTTGAAAAGCTTTTGCTTCCCTCGAAGAAAAAGACAAAAAGCGGATACAGCACATCTGCCGATGTGCTTGAATCTTTAAAATATGACTATCCGATAGTAAAAGAAATTCTTGTCTACCGCAGACTTACAAAGCTTAAATCTACCTATTGCGACGGACTTTTAAACGCTGTGGCACAAGACGGAAGAATTCACACGACTTTTAATCAGACCGAAACGCGGACAGGCAGAATAAGCTCGCTTGAGCCGAATTTGCAGAATATTCCGGTTAAAACCGAAGAGGGCAGAAAATTAAGAAAATATTTTATTGCTAAGGACGGATATGTGCTTTGCGATGCGGACTATTCACAGATAGAATTAAGAGTTCTTGCGGATATGGCTGACGATAAGGCTATGATAGAAGCTTTCAATTCCGATGAAGATATTCACACCGCGACTGCCTCGGAGGTTTTCAATATTCCGAAGAGTATGGTCTTGCCGATTATGAGAAGCAGGGCAAAAGCCGTGAATTTCGGAATTGTTTACGGTATCGGCGCTTTCTCTCTTGCAAAGGACATCGGAGTAACACGCGCAGAGGCGGACAGGTATATAAAAAATTATCTTGAAACCTACAAGGGAGTTTCCGATTATATGGAAAACGCTATAAAAGAGGCGGAAAAAAACGGATATGTTACCACTCTTTTCGGCAGAAGAAGATATCTCCCCGAGCTTTCTTCATCAAATCGGAATATAAAAGCTTTCGGCGAAAGAGTCGCAAGAAACGCGCCTATTCAGGGCACGGCGGCAGACATAATAAAGATCGCTATGATAAGGGTTTTTGAAACTCTTAAAAAGGAAGTTCCGAGCGCCAAACTTATTTTGCAGGTACACGACGAATTGATAGTGGAAGCAAAGGCGGAAGACGCAAAAAAGGTCTGCGAAATATTAGAACGCGAAATGAGATCTGCCGCAAAACTTAAGGTGGAGCTTAAAAGCGAAGCCCACAGCGGAAAAAATTGGTTGGAGGCAAAAGGATAAAATGATAAAGAAACTTTATAAAGATTTTAATAAAAAGGCTGTAACATTCAGTTTCGACGACGGAGCAAGTGAGGATACAAGACTTTTATTTCTTTTTAATAAGTACGGATTTAAGGCGACATTTAATATAAGTTCCTTAAAATGCAACAACCCTTCTTTTGCTATAACCGACGGAAATTCAAGCTATTGGGAAAATTCCGACGAAGTAAGGCAGTTTTTCTCAAACCACGAGATAGCCACCCATTCTCTTACGCATTTTAAGCCATCCGACGCAGATGAGGAAACCTGCGACAGGGAAATAATGGAAGATATAAAGAATTTGGAAGAAATTGCGGGTTATAAAATAAGAGGGTGCGCGGCGCCTTTCGGCGACTGCCCCGATAAATTTTTAAATGCGCTGAAAAAATACGGCATTGCCTATAACAGAACAGTATCAAGCACTTTCGATTTTTCTTTACCCGAAGATTTTCTTAAATGGAGTCCGACGGCGCATTTTTCATTCTGTGCGGACAGTCAGAAAAAACATCTTACAGACGTTTTTTTAAATACAGATAAAGAACTTGCCCTGTTTTATATCTGGGGCCACAGCTTTGAAATGAGCAGGCTTGCGTGCAACAGAGAGAGATGGTGCGATGAAAAGCACAGATGGCAGGTTGTGGAAAACGAAATTTTTAAAAAGCTATCGGGAATAGACGGAATATGGTATGCAACAAATATTGAAATTTGCGATTACATCTCGGCGCTGAGAAATGCCGAAATCACAGATAACTGCATTAAAAACCCGACTGAAACCGAGCTGTTTTTTGAAATTGACGGCAAAAATGTTTCAGTAAAGCCTGATTCCGAGGTTAAGTTTTAAATGAAAGTCGTTTTCATATGCACGGGCAACACCTGCCGCTCGCCTATGGCGGAAGCATTGCTGAAATCTAAAAATTTAAGCGGACTTGAAATTTCAAGCGCAGGGCTCAGCGCATTCTGCGAGCCCGTTTGTGAAAAAGCGAAAAGCGCCGTTTTAAAACTCGGAGCGAAAATCACTAAATCGAATTCAAGCTTAGTTACTTATGACGATCTTAAAGCCGACAAATTAATTTGTATGACTTTTTCTCATATGCAGGCTCTGCTCGAAGCGGGCGCAAAAAAAGAAAATGTTATAGTTTTAAGTAATGGCATTTCCGATCCTTTCGGCAAAACGCAGGAAACTTATGATCGCTGCGCAAAAGAGATAAACGAGGCTATCGATAAGCTTCTTTTCAGCGGATTTTTCGCACCTTTTAAAATTTCATCCGCTAAAGAAAACGACGCTTTAAATATCGAAATTTGCGAAAAAGATATATTTTCAAGACCGCTTAAAGAAAAATCCGTTATAGACTCATTAGAGCATAACAGTGAATTTTTTAAAGCCGAGGAAGACTCGGAATTTGCAGGGCATATAGGAATAAGCACCGTTTTAAAAGAGGGGTGCATTTTCACACTTGCCGTGAAAGAAAAATTCAGAAAGCAAAATTGCGCGGCTCTGCTTTTAAACAGAGCAATAAAAAAAGCTTTTGATGAAAAGCTTGAATTTTTGACTTTGGAAGTGCGGGCTTCAAATGATAAAGCTATTTCGCTTTATGAAAAATTCGGATTCAAAATCGAGGGAAAAAGAAAAAATTTCTACGATTTACCTAAAGAAGACGCTATAATAATGACGAGAAGGTTTAATTTTTAATGTTAATTCTTAGTATTGAATCATCCTGTGATGAAACCTCCGCGGCTGTAACAAAGGAAAGGAAAGTCCTTTCAAACGTTGTTTCAACGCAGATTGAAGAGCATAAACTTTACGGCGGAGTTGTCCCTGAAATTGCTTCAAGACGACATATAGAAAATATCAGCGCGGTGGTAAGAGAGGCTTTAAACCGCGCCGGAATAACATATAAGGATATTGACGCCGTGGCTGTGACATTTGCACCGGGGCTTATCGGCGCTTTGCTTGTGGGAGTGAATTTTGCAAAGGGATTAAGCTATTCGTTGGGAGTTCCGCTTATCCCCGTGCATCACTTAAGATCTCACATTGCGGCAAACTACATAACTAACGAAAATTTAAAGCCCCCATTTTTATGCTTGACTGTTTCGGGAGGCAACACTATTCTTACAAAGGTAGAAGATTATACGAAATTTATCCCGCTCGGCGGCACTACCGATGACGCCGCAGGCGAATGCCTCGATAAAGCCGCCAGATGCTTAGGGCTTGATTATCCGGGAGGAGTAAATCTCGATAAAACGGCGACTGTTGCCGATGAAAGAAAATATCATCTTCCCTACCCTAAAACAGAAAAGGAATTCGACTTCAGCTTTTCGGGACTTAAAACAGCTGTTGTAAACCTTGTGCATAATGCAGAGCAAAAGGGCAAAGAGATCGATGTGCCTGTGATTGCGGCAACCGTGCGGAAAAAGGTTTGCGATATTCTGATAGATAAAACTTTACTTGCGACAAAATCGACCGAAGCCGAAAAAATCGTTATTGCAGGAGGAGTTTCGGCCAACAGCGAATTAAGAGCGAGATTTAAAGAAGAATGCAAAAAAAGAAAGCTTGATATTTACTTCCCCGACCTTAAATACTGCGGCGATAATGCGGCAATGGTGGGAGTTCAGGGTTACTATGAATTTAAAAGCGGAAATAAAGCGAGGCTTGATTTAAACGCACTTGCGACCTTACCTATAGATTACAGATGAAACGAGGTTTTTAATATGAGCGAAAAACAAATGCTTCTTATTGTAAATCCTAAATCCGGAAAAGCAAAAATGAAATCAGAGCTTTTATCGGTAACTGAAATTTTTTCCGCGGCGGGATACCATTTAAGCGTGTATCCGACCGCCAAGCGGGCTGACGCTACAAAAAAGATAGAAACCTTAAAAGACGGCGATTTTGATTTAATAGTCGTTTGCGGTGGCGACGGCACTTTAAACGAAGTTATAACCGGAATGATGAATGCTGATATCCATTGCAAACTAGGATATATCCCCTCGGGCACTCTTAACGAATGGTCCTCGGGACTTAAAATATCAAGAGATATAAAAACCGCGGCGGAGGATATCGTAACAGGCAAAACCATCACTCTTGATATAGGAAAATTCGGCGATAAGTACTTCTCTTATACCGCCTCTTTCGGAGCTTTCACGGAAGCATCTTATTCCGCTCCGCAGGAGATAAAAAATGTTTTGGGACAGGCGGCTTACTTCTTTGAGGGAATAAAGAGCCTCGGAAATATAAAGCCTATCCATATGGTATTAGAAACGGATAAGGAAACTATTGAGGGCGATTTCCTTTTCGGAGCGGTTTCTAACTCGATGTCCGTCGGAGGAATAGTAAAATTCGATGAAACGATAGTAAACTTAAACGATGGATTGTTTGAAGTCCTGTTAGTAAGAAAACCGAAAAATATTATAGAATTACAGACAATAATCGACGGAATTTTAAGAAAAGACCTTAATAAAAAAGGCATTGAATTCTTCCACACCGATAAGCTTACCGTGAAAGAAGCGGAGCATACCAACTGGACTCTTGACGGTGAGTTTGCAGAGTGTGCCGATCCCTTAAATATTGAAAATATCCATAATGCTTTAAGCTTTGTCGTACCCAAATCGGAAGAAAACCATTAATAAATTAAAACGGGAGATCTATATATGTTTACAAGAGATATCGGTGTCGACCTTGGCACTGCAAATACATTAGTATGCGTTAAAGGCAAAGGAATAATAATGAGGGAGCCGTCGGTAGTAGCATACGATATGCGAAGCGACGCCGTGCGCGCGGTAGGCACGCAGGCAAAAGAAATGATTGGAAGAACACCCGGCTCTATAGTTGCAGTAAGACCGCTTAAAGATGGTGTTATCGCAGACTTCGATGTAACCGCGGCAATGCTTAAAAGATTTATAAGACAAGCTTTAAAGGGCTCGTTCTTTTCAAGAGTAAGAATGGTGGTATGCATTCCTACTGGCGTTACCGAAGTTGAAAGCAGAGCAGTATATGACGCGGCAAAGCAGGCAGGAGCTACGGATATAGATCTTCTCGAAGAACCTATGGCGGCGGCAGTCGGCGCAGGGCTTAATGTTTCCGACGCGACAGGCTGTATGGTATGCGATATCGGAGGAGGAACAAGCGAAGTGGCTGTGATCTCTCTCGGAGATATCGTTACGGCGCAGTCGCTAAGAGTCGGTGGCGACGATCTTGACGAGGCTATCATCGCTTATATCAGAAAAAAGCACAATCTTCTTATAGGCGAGCGCACCGCAGAGCAGATAAAGATAGCAATAGGCTCCGCGAAGCCTTATGACGACGAAAGATCTCTTGAAATTAAGGGAAGAAACTTAATTGACGGTTTGCCTAAAAATATCTTTATTTCTTCCGAAGAAGTAAGAGAAGCTATGGCGGATCCTATCTCCCAGATAATCGAAACTATCCGTACCACCCTTGAAAAAACTCCGCCTGAGCTTTCCGCGGATATAATAGACACGGGCATTACTCTAACCGGCGGCGGAGCGCTTTTAAGAGGACTTGCAGAGCTTATAGCGGAAGAAACGGAAATACCCGTGACCGTTGCCGCAAATCCGCTCGATTGCGTGGTTCTCGGCACCGCCAAAAGGCTTGAAGACGATAAAAGCTTCAGAAATTATACATTTCGCAGAGGAAAAAGATTCCGCTGATAAGGAGAATAATAAATGCGTTTTTTCTTTCGCAGCAGACAATTTAAAATAATTTTAAGCGTCTTTTTATGCGTAGTGCTGGCAACGGGATTTTTCGCAATAATAGGCGAAAAAATGGCTCCGCAGGCGGATATTGCGGGCACTATTGCCGCGCCTTTCAGAAAAACGGCGACCATTATTTCGGACTTTTTTTCGGATATCGGGAAAAAATACAGCGACGGTAATAAAATTATGCTTGAAAACGCAGAGCTTAATTCCGAGATTAACGATTTAAGAAAAAAGGTCGCAGATTACGAGGACCTTAAATCACAAAACGAATTTTATAAAAATTACCTTTCTATTAAAGACGCTCACCCCGATTATGGATTTACCGGCGCTTCTCTTATAGCAAGGGACAAAGAGGATCCTTACGGCGGATTTACCATAAATAAGGGCTCTTTATCCGGGGTTTCAAAGTATGATCCGGTGATCACTGACGCAGGTGTTGTAGGCTATATAAGCGAAGTGGGACTTACCACCTCCAAAGTTTCGACGGTTATATCCCCAGAGGTCACAGTAGGCGTTATGGATATAAGAACGCGCGATTCGGGAGTTGTGCGGGGAAACATAGATATAGCTTCTGACAAGCTTTGCAGAATGAATAATCTTTCAAGGTCAAGCAGCGTAGCCGTGGGCGACTGGATAACCACTTCGGGCGAGGGAATTTTCCCTTCGGGGCTTTTGATAGGCTCTATTGAATCGATAAACAGCGACGAATACAACACTTCTATCTATGCGGATATAAAACCATTTGTAGATATCTCGGAGATACGAACTGTTATGATTATAACCTCCTTTGACGGTCAGGGCGGAATAAATCCGGCCTCGAAAGGCAAAAAATAATGAATATAAAAAAGAAAAATACCTTTAGGTACTTCCTTATTAATTTTTTGATATTTTTTATTCTTATGCTTTTTCATTTCAGCGGAAATATCTCTTTTAAAATAGCTCTTGCAGAACCTATACCTTATATTTCGCTTTTAATTGCCGTTTCAATGTTTTCTTCCGAAACGTCGGCGGCATTTTCAGGGCTTGTTTTAGGTTTTTTTGCGGACAGCGTATCGGCGCAGTCTTCGGTTTTCAATACCGTTTGCCTGTTTTTGATAGCTTTGGCGGTTTCTGTTTTAATGCACTATACTTTCAATAATAATATATTTTCGGCTTTAGCGCTCGGAGTATCGGGAAATATATTTTATTTCCTGCTTAACTGGCTGTTTTTCCATTGCTTTAACAGCGGCAGCGAAAATATCTCCTATTATCTTTTCAGAATAGGTTTTCCCTCCGCGATCTACACGGCGGTTTTTATCGTTCCTTTTTATTATTTTGAAAGAATGCTTTATAAAAAATATCTGACTAATTAAAAAGGTGATCAAATGCCCTTTAAAAACGATAAGCAAACAAATATTTCCGTTCTTGCGATAATAATGGTTGTGATCCTTATTTTTTATTCCGCAAGGCTTTATTCCCTGCAGGTTATAAACGCGGATAAATATTCCTCGGCCTCCGGCAGTACTTCTGTGAGAACAGCCGTTATAAAAGCGCCCAGAGGAGAAATTCTTGACAGATACGGAAGAAAAATAGCTGTAAACCGAGATGGCTATAATATAGTTTTTAATAAAGCTTACACAAAGGATAATCTTAATGATGTTATCCTTTCTCTTTGCGCGCTCCTCTCTTCTAAAAATACCGAGTGGAACGATGAGCTTCCGCTCGAAACTTCCGCTCCTTATAATTTTAAAGAGGGCGAAAAGACCGATAAGCTTATAAAGCTTTTAAAGCTTGCTCATTACGCAACAGCTGAAAACTGCTTTGACAGGCTTGTGGAAAAATATGATCTTAAAAAATATTCTTCCGATGAGCAGAGGACTATAATGGGCGTAAGATACAGTATGGATATAGCCGATTTTTCAATATCCTATCCTTATAATTTTGCAGAAGATGTTTCGGCGGATATAATGAGAGTGGTAAGCGAATCGGGATTTATGCTTAGCGGAGTCACAGTGGAAGTGGTTCCTTTCAGGGAATACACGGATACCTCGCTTGCGGTAAACCTCATAGGCTCTGTCGGTCCTATTTATGAACAGGATTGGGACGATCCCGAAAAGGGAGAAAACTATAAGGCTAAAGGCTATAGCTATAATGATAAAGTCGGCACGAGCGGGATTGAATACTACGCCGAAAAATATTTAAGAGGAACTGACGGTCAGCTTACTTATTATATCGACGCCTCGGGCAACATTATTAAAAGCGAAGTCACAAAAGCTCCCGTTGCCGGCAAAACCATTATGCTCACCCTTGATAAAACCATTCAAAGAACGGCACAAAACAAGCTTGAAGAAACAGTAAAAGAGCTTAAAAGCCAGGGCGGCACCTGCGTTGCGGGGAGCGCGGTTATGATGGATATAAGCTCGGGCAGGGTGATATGCGCGGCAAACTACCCGACATACGATTCCGCAACACTCGGCGAAAATATCAATTCTCTTTTAAAAGATCCGGCTAAGCCTATGACAAACAGAGCTTTTAAAGGTGTTTATCCTATAGGTTCTACTATAAAGCCGGCTGTGGCGGTGGCGGCGCTGCAAAATAATCTTTACACGCAGGGTGAAACTATAAAATGCGTTATGACCTACGATTATTTTGCGGATTATAAGCCGAAATGTCTTCATTATCACGGAAATATGAATCTTACAAGCGCGCTTTCAAAAAGCTGTAACTATTTCTTCTTTGAGCTCGGCCGCAGAGTCGGCGCTCTTACTCTTACCGATTATTTTAAGCAGTTCGGCCTCGGAGTTAAAACGGGAGTTGAGGTAGACGACTCAAAGGGACTTTTAAACGAGCCTAAAACCAACGGTTTCGGAGGAGATACCCTGCAGATATCGATAGGTCAGCTTAATGCGTTTACCCCTTTGCAGTTATGCAATTATGTTGCGACTTTATCTAACGGCGGCACGCATTATAAAGCCACTTTGATAGACAAAATAATGTCCTACGATATGTCGGAAACTTTTGATGAATGCAAACCGGAGGCTGTAAATACCGTGGAGATAATCAAAAAAAATCTTGAGGCGGTAAAGATCGGTATGCTTTCGGTTACGATCGACGGTACGGGAAGAACAGCGCTCGGCGACTATCCTATAAAATTAGGCGGCAAAACAGGTACTTCGCAGAATAACAACGGTGCCGATCACAGTACATATATCCTTTTTGCGCCTTATGATAACCCCGAAATCGCAATTTCGGTTATATTAGAGCACGGAAATTCGGGATCTGCCGCAGGCTCCATTGTAAGATCGCTTCTTGACGCCTATTTTTATGCCTCCGGCAACGCTTCGGCGCCTGCCTCGCCGTATGTCGTTTTGAGTTGACAGATAACGGGTTTTATGGTAAAATTATCAGATACGGGGTGAATTTATGGGGATCTGCTTAGGGATAACTTCCGGCAAAGGCGGCACGGGAAAATCTACGGTTGCCGCAGGGCTTGCGGCGGCATTTGAAAAGTCGGGATTTAAAACGGTTATTGCCGATATGGATTTCGGAATGAGATGCCAGGACCTTTTATTCGGTCTTGAAAACGAAATAGTATATGATATTTCCGATATTGAAGAAGCAGTAGATCTTGGCCGCGCGCTTTACAAAGCGCCGGGATTTGAAGACCTCTTTATTATCCCCTCTTCTTTGGAAGCTAAAGAGCTGGATTTTAGTAAGCTTGAAAATCTTTCAACGCAGTTAAAATCCGAGTTTGACGCGGTGATATTTGATTTCCCTGCAGGAACGGACTTCTCGCTCTACGGCGCTTTGGGGAATGACGCATTGTTTTTGACAGTCTGCAATCCTGACGCCGTTTCCGTAAGAGATGCGCGCCTTACAGCGGACAGGCTCCCTAAAACCGATCATGAGCCGAGGATAATTATAAATAAATTCGATAAAAAATCCTTTTTAAAAACAGGATTTAAAAATATCGATGAGATCATTGACGAGTCGGGATTAAGACTTATAGGTATCGTTCCGTACGATCCGCTTTTAAGCCTGCTTTCGGTTAGGCACAAAATAAATTTAAGGAAAAAGTCCGGAAAAGCATTCTTGAGGATTTCCGGAAGAATATGCGGCAAAGCTTATTCTTTGCCGAGGAGTATTTAAAAAGGAGAGTATTTTATGACGATTGCACTGATAGCACACGACGCAAAAAAAGAATTAATGGTACAGTTTTGCATAGCCTATTGCGGTATTCTTTCAAGACATAACCTTATCGCAACGGGTACGACAGGAAAAATTGTCTGCGAAGCAACAGGCCTTAACATAGTGAAATTTTTAGGCGGATCTCAGGGCGGCTCACAGCAGATCGCTTCAAGAATAGGCTGCAATGAGATAGATATGCTGCTTTATTTCAGAGATCCTTTAAACCCGAATCCCGGCGAGCCCGATGAAAGCTCGCTTTTGAGGCTTTGCGATGTTCATAACATTCCTTTTGCAACAAATATCGCAACCGCCGAGGTTTTGATACACGGTCTTGAGCGCGGAGATCTCGATTGGCGCGAAATAGTAAAGAAATCATAATCACGGAGTAAAAAATGTCTGAAATAAATCACGCAATAAAAGGAACGGCGGATATCCTGCCCTACCGAGTTTATAAATATCAGTATATTGAAAAGGTAATGCTTGAAACCGCCTTTAATTTCGGTTTCAAAGAAATAAGAGTACCTGTTTTTGAGCATACCGAGGTTTTCAGCCGTAATGTCGGGGAAACCACAGACGTCGTTCAAAAGGAAATGTACACATTTTCCGATAAAGGCGGAAGATCTTTAACTCTTCGCCCCGAGCTTACTGCGGGAACTGTAAGAAGTATGATAGAGCACGGCCTTTTAAGCGGTATTCTTCCGCAAAAGGTCTGCTATATCGGCGGCTGTTACAGATATGAAAAGCCGCAGGCAGGAAGAATGAGAGAATTCCACCAATTCGGAGTTGAGTGCTTCGGCGCCGCCTCTCCTGCTGCCGACGCGGAAATAATTTCCCTTGCAAGCAGAGTGCTTAAAAATTTAGGCGTAAATAATCTAAGGCTCGAAATTAATTCCATAGGCTGCCCCGAGTGCAGAAAAGAATATCAAAAAGCATTAAAAGATTATTTTTATGCAAATATTGATCAGCTTTGCGATACCTGCAAGGAAAGACTTGAAAGAAATCCTATGAGAATTCTTGACTGCAAGTCGCCTTTTTGCTCAAAGCTTGCGCTTAATGCTCCTAAAGTTACCGATTATCTCTGCGAGGACTGCAAAACGCATTTTGAGGGTGTTAAAAGCTATCTTGACGCTATCGGTCTTGACTTTAAAGTCAATCCGAATATTGTAAGAGGTCTTGATTATTACTCTAAGACCGTGTTTGAATTCATCTCCGGAGATATCGGCGCTCAATCAACTGTTTGCGGAGGCGGAAGGTACGACGGGCTTGTTTCAAAAATGGGCGGTCAGGATATCCCCGCTCTCGGATTTGCCATAGGAATTGAAAGACTTATGCTTCTTCTTGAAAACAACGCAGTTCCTTTCCCCGAAGAAAAGAAGTTTGATATATATATCGGAAGTATGGGAGAAAGCGCGCGGCTTAAAGCAGCACAGCTTTGCTCCGAACTTAGAAAAAAAGGATTTTCTGCACTGACCGATATTTCCGAAAAAGGGCTTAAAGCCCAGATGAAATACGCCGATAAATCAGGTGCTCTTTACAGCACCGTAATAGGTGAAAACGAGCTTTCGGCAGATAAGGCAATAATTAAAAATATGCTGACAGGGGAACTTTCAGAGGTTACTCTCAGCAATATTTCAAACGAACTGCTTGAAATAAAGAATAAGCAGGCTCTTTTAAATCTCGAAAATTCAATAGAAGGTGCATTTTAATGAAACTTGACAGACTTGACGGTATGAAGCGGACTCATATGTGCGGAACGCTGAGCAGTGCCGATATCGGAAAAGAAACCGTCGTTTGCGGCTGGGTGCAGAGAGTCCGCGATCTCGGAAGTCTTATTTTTGTGGACTTGCGTGACAGAACGGGCATTGTTCAGATAGCTTTTGACGATTCTACCGACCGCTCGGTATTCGAAAAAGCCGCGCTTTTAAAAAGCGAATTTGTTATAATGGCTCACGGCAAAGTGAGAATGCGCTCTTCTGTGAATAAAGATATTCCCACCGGCGAAATTGAAATAGAAGCCGATATTCTTAAAATCCTCGGCGAGGCACAAACTCCGCCTTTCGAAATTTTAGCCGACAGTAACGCTAACGAGGAATTAAGACTTAAATACAGATATCTCGATTTAAGACGTGCTCCTTTGCAGAAAAATATAATGATGCGCCACCGTATCACAAAGGTCACAAGAGATTATTTTGATGAAAACGGATTTTTAGAGATAGAAACTCCCACTCTTATAAAATCCACTCCCGAGGGCGCAAGAGATTATCTTGTTCCGTCAAGAGTGCATAAAGGAAGCTTTTTCGCGCTTCCGCAGTCGCCGCAGATGTATAAGCAGCTGCTTATGGTTTCGGGATTTGACAGATATATGCAGCTTGCCCGCTGCTACCGCGACGAGGATTTAAGAGCCGACAGACAGCCCGAATTTACCCAGATAGACCTTGAAATGTCTTTCGTAGAAAGAGATGATGTCTTTAAGATAGCAGAGGGTTATGTTAAAAGGCTGTTTAAAGAAATATTAGGCGTCGAGATAGAAACTCCCATTAAGAGAATGAAATATGTAGACGCGATGAATGATTACGGCTCCGATAAGCCCGATACAAGATTTGAAATGAAAATAAAGGATATTTCGGATATTGTAAAGGGCTGCGGATTTTCGGTATTTTCCGAAGCTGTTAAAAACGGCGGAACTGTAAGAGCTATAACCGCCGAAAATGCCGCCGGTACATATACAAGAAAAGAGATAGACAAGCTCACCGAAGAGGCTAAAGGCATAGGAGCTAAAGGTCTTGCGTTTATCAGGTGGAACGATGAGGCTCCCACCTCTTCATTCGCAAAATTCCTAAAGCCGGAAGAATTTGACGCGATACTTGAAAGAACTAATGCCAAAAAAGGCGATGTTGTATTCATAGTCGCTGATAAAAAGAATGTTACTTTGCCCGTTTTAGGCGCTTTAAGGCTCACGGTTGCAAAAAGACTCGGAATAATTCCCGAAAACAAATATAACTTCCTTTGGATAACCGAATTCCCGTTTTTCGAATACAATGAGGAAACCGGAAATTGGGACGCTATGCATCACCCTTTCACCGCTCCGCTTGACGAATGTATAAAATATCTTGACAAAGAGCCCGAAAAGGTATATGCTAATGCTTATGATCTTGTGCTTAACGGAACGGAGCTTTCAAGCGGTTCTGTTAGAATAACGGATCCCGATCTTCAAAAGCATATGTTCAATGCTTTAGGTCTTTCCGATGAGGAAGCCTATCAGAAATTCGGATTTTTAATAGGCGCCTTCAAATTCGGAGCTCCTCCGCACGCAGGAATGGGCATAGGTCTTGACAGGCTCTGTATGATAATGTCGGACAGTGACTCTCTAAGAGATGTTATAGCTTTCCCGAAAGTTGCAAATTCAAGCGAGCTTATGTCCGGTGCGCCTGCAACGGTGGATAAAGCTCAGCTTGATGATCTTGCGATCGGAATTAAAACCACAACTGAATAATATAAATCTATAGGAAACTTGCAGAAGTTTTTAAAAAACGACTGTGAGCGGATGGAACTTTGGAGAATCCCGCAATGAGGTGGGTGCCGAAGGGGCAAGAGGCAAATTATGCTTTAATCTCTCAGGCAAACGGACGAAGTGAGAAATATTAATTGTTTTCAAAAGCGAAGTGCCGTTTTATAATTTTTCGGCATTTCGCTTTTTTATAATTTTATGTATGAGGAGAGAAAAAATATGGAAAATTTTCTGCAAAAACTTACCGAAATAAACGATAAGATAAACTCGTTTGTTTGGGTAAAGATCGGTATAGTTATTCTGATATTCACCGGAATTCTTATGACTGTGCTGACAAAATTCTTTCAGGTTTCGCACCTTAAGCACTGGTGGAAAAACACTATAGGAAGCCTGTTTAACAAAAAAGTAATCGGCCACAGCAAAGAAAGCGGCTCGATATCGCCTTTTCAGGCGCTCTGCACCGCACTTGCGGCAACTATCGGAACAGGTAATATCGCAGGCGTTGCCGCGGCTATAGTCATAGGCGGCGCGGGAGCAATATTCTGGATGTGGATAGCGGCGTTTTTCGGGATGATGACAAACTATTCTGAAAATGTTCTCGGTATTTTCTACCGCAGAAGAAATTCCGACGGCGAATGGTCCGGCGGAGCAATGTATTACTTAAAAGACGGCTTAGGCTCTAAAAAGCACTGCAAAAAATTAGGAGCGGTTCTTGCCGCCGTTTTCTCCGTGTTTACTATTATCGCCTCTTTCGGTATAGGAAATATGGGGCAGGTAAATAAAATCGTCGCAAATGTGGTTTCCGCATTTGATATAAAATTACTCTCAAACAAGGTGCTTTACGGCGATATCACCCTTTATAATGTTGTTATCGGCCTGGTTATTATGGCTCTTGCGGCGCTTATAATCCTCGGAGGACTTAAAAGAATTGCCGCGTTTGCCGAGAAAATAGTTCCCTTTATGGTAATAATGTTCGTTCTCGGAAGTCTTACTGTTATCGGTACAAATTATGAGCATATTCTCCCCGCCTTCGGCGCTATTTTCAAAACCGCGTTTAAACCCGTAGCGGCTGCCGGCGGAACGATAGGTTACCTTATAAGCGTGGTCGTAACGCAGGGCTTTAAAAGAGGAGTGTTTTCAAATGAGGCAGGCCTCGGCTCTTCTGTTATGGTTCACTCAAACTCTAATGTCCGCGAGCCCGTAGTTCAGGGAATGTGGGGTATATTCGAAGTATTTGCAGATACAATAGTAGTCTGCACTATGACGGCGCTTGTAATACTTACCTCCGGAGTTTACGATCTCTCTACAGGTGAAGCTATGTATTCAGATGCAACTTTAGTTGCAAAAGCTTTTAATCAGACATTTTCTTTTGCAAATATCGGCGAAAGATTTATAGCGGTCGCTATGTTCCTTTTTGCTTTCACCACCGTTCTCGGCTGGTCGCATTACGGCTCAAAAGCTGTTGAATACTTATTCGGTACAAAAGGCAAAAAGGTTTATAAAGTAATATTCGTTCTTATGATCATATCCGGCGCTCTTATGACTTCTTCCCTTGCCTGGGATATTTCCGATACTTTTAACGGTCTTATGATGATGCCTAACCTTATAGGTGTGCTTGCTTTAAGCCCGTTGGTCGCAAAGATCACAAAGAATTATTTAAAAAGAATTTTAAAGGGCAAAGCCGCCACTCCTATGCTCTCTTATGATCCTGAGCTGCAGGCGGAAGGCGAAGAAAAACTCGACGAGGAAAAAGAAGAAATCGCTGTATAAAATTCTTGACATCAACTTTTTCAGATGTATAATTATTATGTCAGGAGTTGATTTTAAATGGCAATTTTAATTACCGGAGGCGCCGGCTTTATCGGCAGCCACACCTGCATAGAAATGCTGAATGCAGGAAAAGATGTTGTTGTTATCGATAACTTGGATAACAGCTCAAGCGTTTCTCTTGAAAGAGTGGAAAAGATCACAGGCAAAAAGGTCAGATTTTATGAAAATGATGTCTGCGATAAATCTGCTCTGCGCAAAATTTTCAAAGAGGAAAATATTGAGGCGGTCATCCACTTCGCAGGTCTTAAAGCCGTCGGAGAATCGGTAAGAGAGCCTATAAGATATTATCAGAATAACCTTGAAAGCACTATTTCCCTTATTGAGGTTATGACTGAATTCAATGTTAAAAAAATAGTATTTTCTTCTTCGGCAACTGTTTACGGCGTTGCAAAAACTATGCCTCTTAAAGAGGGTATGCCCACAGGTGCCATTAACCCTTACGGCAGAACAAAGCTCTTTATAGAAGAAATTCTTAAGGACCTTTATGTTGCGGATAAAGATTGGTCGATAGCGCTTCTTCGCTATTTCAATCCTATCGGCGCGCATAAGAGCGGTCTGATAGGTGAAGATCCTAAAGGAATTCCTAATAATCTTATGCCTTATATCTCACAGGTCGCAGTAGGAAAGCTTGAAAAGCTCCATGTTTTCGGTAACGATTATAATACTGTTGACGGAACGGGAGTGCGCGACTATATCCATGTAGTAGATTTAGCAAAAGGCCATGTTAAGGCTATTGACTGGGCGCTTAATAATAAAGGCTGTGAGGCGATAAACCTCGGAACAGGCAACGGCGTCAGCGTGCTTCAGCTGCGCGATGCGTTTGTTAAAGCAACAGGCGTTGAAATTCCTTATGTTATCGATCCGCGCCGCCCCGGCGATCCCGATGAAGTATATGCGGATTCTTCAAAAGCCGAAAAGCTTCTCGGCTGGAAAGCAGAGCTTGGAATTGAAGAAATGTGCGAGGATACCTGGCGCTGGCAAAAGAATAATCCTAACGGATATAATAATTAAAAAAAAGCGGACTGTTTTTTTAAACAGTCCGCAAAATATCTGCCCGTGGCGCAGCTGGATAACGCAACAGATTCCGATTCTGAAGAACGGGGGTTCGAATCCCTTCGGGCAGGCCAAAAATCCATTCACTTTAGTGAATGGATTTTTACTTATTACTTCTTACCTCCTCACTCTTACTTAAAAATAGAATCCATAACGGGATTTTTGGTAAGTAATAAGTAATATGTGCGGATCTGCATACACAGCTGAAAAATTCGATCTTTTTAAAAAGATGTCGGTGAATGTCGTTTTTGTTTTATTTATAATACTCTTGAAAAGCTAAAAAGAAAGGAGTATTATAAAAAATGAGCTTTTTTAATGAATTGTTTTCTGCCGGAGTGTGGGGTGAGAAAGCGCCCGCAGCACCAAAATGGAACAAATGGATACATCGCAATTTGAGTGAAAATCATTGCGAGGAATGTCTAATGCTTCACGAATGTTGGTTTGATACGAATAAAACCCCTAAACATCCGCATCATCCGTTTTGTCATTGTATCCTGGAGGATATTCCATATAATGATGTATTAACAAAATGTTCTTCCAATAGTGCTTATGGTAAATTCGATCCGTATCTATTTGATACCAAGGGTGAATATGGGCATGGTAAGGATAAACTATTTAAGTCATGGGGCTATTCGGTTGAAGACTCTGAATATCTGAAATCAGAAATTGAAAAACAAGGGATTAGAAAAATATGTTTCGGGAAATTATGAGTTAGGAAAATTGAATAAAGACGGGCAACGGATTAGTATTAGAATTGAAATTCCAAGAAAAGACAAAACTGAAAATGTTTCTTTTATTACGGGTTGGATGGTATACCCAAACGGACATATTCAGTTAACAACACCATTAGGAGGTAAATAAAATGAAAATGATGGATTGTGTAGAAGTTATTGTTGAAAAAGAAGAGTATGTTGAAGACGGAGTCCACAAGGGAATGCAGGGCTGGATCTGCTTGGAACAACGAACTGCCGGATATTG
>URFG01000010.1 GCA_900547095.1 uncultured Oscillospiraceae bacterium | reverse complement strand
TCAGAACGTCGTGAGACAGTTCGGTCCCTATCTGTCGTGGGCGCAGGATATTTGAAAGGAGCTGTCCCTAGTACGAGAGGACCGGGATGGACGCACCTCTGGTGCACCAGTTGTTCTGCCAAGGGCATAGCTGGGCAGCTAAGTGCGGATTGGATAAACGCTGAAAGCATCTAAGCATGAAGCCAACCTCAAGATTAGATTTCCCATAGCATAAGCTAGTAAGGTCCCCGGTAGACTACCGGGTTGATAGGCCGCAGGTGTAAGCGCAGCGATGTGTGTGCCAGGCGGTACTAATAGACCGAGGGCTTGACCTACTTTTCGTTCCTCCATTACTTGTTCAGTTTTCAGGGTGTGAATAAAATAACGAGATTTTAAGCACTTCACAGATTTTGTGAGGTGCTTTTTATATCTTTTAGTAAAAAAGGTGAAAAAAATATACTTTTTTTAGTTTGTTCATAATTTTTAATTGAATTTTTAATAAATAAATGGTACTATAAAGACATAATCCGAACAAGAATCGGATGAATTTTAATAAAAAAGGTGATTTTATGAACAGATTTATTCTTAATGAAACCTCTTATCACGGCTCGGGAGCCGTAAATGCCGTTGTTGACGAAATTAAAAACCGCGGCTTTAAAAAAGCTTTTGTTGCAAGCGATCCGGGACTTGTAAAGTTCGGCGTAAGCGCCAAAGTTACCGATCTGCTTGATAAGGCCTCTATTCCTTACACCTTATATTCAGATATCAAAGCAAACCCGACTATTGAAAATGTACAGCACGGCGTTAAAGCTTTCAAGGAAAGCGGAGCCGACTGTATAGTTGCAATCGGCGGCGGATCTTCAATGGATACCTCCAAAGCTATCGGAATTATCGTTACTAATCCTGAATTTTCCGATGTTCGCTCTCTTGAGGGCGTTGCACCGACCAAAAATCCCTGTGTTCCGATAATCGCCGTTCCGACTACTGCGGGTACTGCCGCTGAAGTTACTATCAACTATGTTATAACCGATACCGAGAAAAAGCGTAAATTCGTTTGCGTTGACGCGCACGATATCCCGGTCGTAGCAGTTGTTGACCCCGATATGATGAATTCTATGCCGGCAGCACTCACCGCCGCAACAGGTATGGACGCGCTCACCCACGCGATCGAGGGCTATATCACTAAAGGCGCTTGGGAACTCTCCGATATGTTCCACATCAAGGCTATCGAGATAATCGCAAGAAGCTTAAGAGGCGCTGTTAAGAATGAAAAAGAGGGCAGAGAGGGCATGGCTCTCGGTCAGTATGTAGCAGGAATGGGATTTTCTAATGTCGGCCTCGGCGTAGATCACTCTATGGCTCACACACTTTCGGCTTATTATGATACTCCGCACGGTAAAGCCTGCGCAATTCTTTTGCCGACCGTTATGGCTTACAATGCCGAGTGCACAGGAACAAAATACCGTGATATAGCTAAAGCTATGGGCGTTGAGGGCACGGAAAATATGACTCAGGAAGAGTACAGAAAAGCCGCTGTTGACGCAGTAAGAAAGCTCTCAGAGGATGTCGGAATTCCGACAACCCTTAAAGGCATAGTTAAAGAAGAGGATATCGAAAACCTGGCAAAAGATGCTTATGCAGATGCCTGCCGCCCCGGAAATCCGAGAGAAACTTCCGTGGAAGATATCAAAGAGCTTTATCGCAGCCTGCTTAAGTAATTATTTTTCGGTGCTTTTACTTAAAAAGTAAAAGCACCTTTTTTACATATATAAGGCACCTTTTGGGAATTATAATCCTGAAAGGGTGATTTTTGTGAATAAATATACAGGAACTAAAACCGAACAAAACCTCCGCGACGCTTTTTCCGCTGAAAGCGAGGCAAGAAATAAGTATTATTTCTTCAGCGCCGCCGCTAAAAAGGACGGCTATGAGCAGATCGCGGAAATATTCAGAATTACCGCCGAAAACGAAAAGGAACACGCCGAGATATGGTTTAAAGAGCTGGGCGGAATAGGCTCAAATACTGAAAAAAATCTTGAAAGCGCCGCTAAGGGCGAGCATTTCGAGTGGAGCGATATGTATGAAAGTTACGCTGCCGACGCCGAGGAAGAGGGATTTACCGCACTTGCCGAAAAATTCCGAATGATAGGCGCTATCGAAAAGGAACATGAGCAGAGATACAGAAAGCTTATTAAAAATATGAAAAACGGCGAGGTCTTTGAAAGAGGCAGTATTAAAATCTGGGAGTGCCGCAACTGCGGCCATGTCGCCGTGGCGACTACGGCTCCTAAAGTCTGCCCCGTTTGCGGTAAAAAACAGGCATATTTTGAAATCAAAGCTAAAAATTATTAAAGTAAAACGCAGTCAAAACAAGGAATTTGCTTTGACTGCGTAATAATTTTATTTTTTTATAAATACTTTAACTTCTTTTCCGCGCTTTTTGCACTGATCTATCACATATTTTGTCCCGTGCGAGTCGCCGTCCCAAAAAGCCAGCACTAAATCCGCATAGTCTATGATCTGTATGTTTCTCTTCAGCGGAGCGCACCTGCCGTAAATATCATATTCGGGAAGAAATTCTTTAAGCTTTAAATTATTCTCAAAAGCATAGTTCCTCGCACAGGTATCTATTCCCCTCGCTCCTCCCGATACTATTTCAGTGACTTCGCCCGGCAGATAATTTTTTAAATTTCGCACGGTAAGGTTTCTTGAACCTATGACTGCTACTTTGATAATAAAACCTCCTAAAAGTAACTCTTTTGAGTTTATTTTAACGCGCAAAATCCTGTTTGTCAACTCTTTTGGGGTAAGCTTTTTAACTCATTATAGTTAGAATTAAAATAAAGCAATACAAACCTTGTGAGGTGAAGCAATGAATATAGGCGAGGCTGTAAGACTTCGGATACTTGAACTTTGCGCCAAACAGGGAATTTCAGTAAATAAACTTTGCAATATAAGCGGTGTGACGCAGTCCACCGTAAATAATATTATGAGCGGAAGAAATAACAGCACCACCGTTTCCACGATCAAAAAGCTTTGCGACGGTCTTGAAATAACCGTGACCGAATTTTTTGCGGCGGATGTTTTTAATAACCTCGAACAGGAAATAAAATAGATGTTTATGCGGCTTTCCCGAAAAAGGAAAGCCGCTTTTGAATACAAAAGATATTTTAGAACATAATATAATTTGTAATCAAAAGTATTGCTACATATTGCCGCTTTCTTCGAAAGAGGGAAGCTTTTTATATTATAAAGGATATATGTGTCCCTTGTCAAGGGAAAATTTATTTTTCGTGCTATAATTTTTTAAAATTATGCAAAGGAGATTAATTTCCTATGAAAAGGTATTATGAAATATTAAGAGAATTGCGCGAAGATCACGATCTTGAACAAGCAGATGTTGCAAAATATTTAAATATAGATAAGAGTTATTATGGCAAATATGAAAGAGGTATTCATCCATTGCCTATTGAAAGACTTGCATTACTTTGCAAATATTATAATGTTTCTGCAGACTATATTTTAGGTTTGCCCGATCTGCCTTATCCGAAAAGGTAAGAAGTGATAATCCATGCCTTTCTCTAACGAGAGGGCTTTTTATCTTAATCTATTATATATCACTTCTGAACTGTTGTCAACAGTTAATTTATGAACTATGATAAACTTTTTTAAAAAACCAATGAAGGGATTTGAAAAAGTTGGGTTACGCACAAATATTAAGAGATTTAAGAGAAGATAAAGACCTTTATCAAAAAGATATTGCAGAAATTCTTAAAACAACGCAAAGTTATTATTCACAGTATGAAAACGGTAAAAGAGCTTTACCGATAGAGCATTTAATAACTCTTTGCAAATATTATAATGTTTCGGCAGATTATATTTTAGGCTTGCCTGATCTGCCTTATCCCAAAAGATAAGCACAATCCAAGGCGCCCTCTGACGAAAAGGCTTTTTGTTTAATCTCATTATACAACCATTCGTTTGTAAAGTCAACACAAACATTTGATTGTATGATAAAATTGTAAAAAATCACAAAAAAGGAAGAAAAAATTGTGAAAATTTACAATGAAATTTTAAGAGATTTGAGAGAAGATAAAGATTTAAAGCAGGAAGATATCGCAAAAGTTCTGAATATGAAACAGCAACAGTATTCAAATTACGAATGCGGTAAAAGAGCTTTACCGATAGAGCATTTAATAACTCTTTGCAAATTTTATAATGTATCGGCAGATTATATTTTAGGTTTGCCCGATCTGCCTTATCCCAAAAGATAAGCACAATCCAAGGCTCCCTCTGAAGAGGGAGCCTTAAATATAAAAAGGAGCAGATTTTCTGCTCCTTAAAAAATATTTATATTTAAGTTTTAAATATGGCAGTGCGAACACGTCGCGCAGTCGGGGAAATCTTTTTTATCATAAGAAATTCCGTTTTTATCGTAATAATCCTTTACCGCCGCTTTTATTGCCTCTTCCGCCAAAACGGAACAGTGCATTTTATAAGCGGGCAGTCCGTCGAGCGCCTCGGCAACCGCTTTATTAGAAAGCTTTAAAGCCTCGCTTACCGGTTTGCCTTTTATCATTTCGGTAGCCATAGAGCTTGAGGCTATCGCAGAGCCGCAGCCGAATGTTTCGAATTTAACATCCTCTATCTTTTCGTCTTTGATCTTAAGATATATTTTCATTATATCTCCGCATTTTGCGTTGCCTACTTCTCCGACGCCGTCGGCGTTCTCAATAACTCCCACATTTCTCGGGTTTTTGAAATGGTCCATTACCTTATCACTGTATAAAGCCATAATCTTTTATCTCCTTTATAATACAAAATTCTTTTTCCCCTCGATCTTGTCGCGCCACAAGGGGGACATATCCCTAAGATATGTTACAACCTCTTTGACCGAGGTGATGATATATTCAATTTCGCTGTCGGTTATATCTTCGCAGATAGAGAGTCTTAAAGAGCCGTGCGCTATCTCGTGAGGTCTTCCGATACTCAAAAGCACATGGCTCGGATCTAATGAGCCAGAGGTGCAGGCGGAGCCGGAGGATGCGGCAATGCCCTTTTCGTCTAACATTAAAAGCAGGCTTTCGCCCTCTATTCCCTCGAAACAAAAGCTGACGTTTGAGGGAAGCCGGTTTACAGGATCGCCGTTTAAAACGCTGTGCTCGATCCCGGATAAGCCGGATATAAGCCTGTCCCTCTTTTTTACAAGAATTTCGGTGCTTTTATCGATATTTTTCACAGCCTCACTCAAAGCTGCCGCCATTCCGGCAATTCCTGCGAGATTTTCGGTGCCTGCGCGCTTTCCTCTTTCCTGCGCGCCGCCCTCGATAAGATTATAAAGCGGAATTCCTCTTTTAACAAATAAAAATCCTATTCCTTTAGGGCCGTGGAATTTATGCGCCGAAACCGAGAGCATACCGATATTCTGCTCTTTTACATCGATTTTTAAATGCCCTGCCGCCTGTACAGCGTCGGTATGGAATGTTACGCCCTTTTCGGCACAGACCCTGCCTATCTCGCTTATCGGCAAAACAGAGCCGATTTCATTATTGGCATACATCACCGTGACAAGACAAGTTGTATCCTTTATCGCATTTTTAACTTCTTCGGCTGTGATATTTCCTATATTATGCACATCAAGATAGGTTACTTCAAAACCCTCTTTTTCAAGTTTTTTAAGGGTGTGAAGCACTGCGTGGTGCTCAAAAGCGGTGGAAACGATATGAGTTTTGCCCTTTTTCTTTCCTGCCGCCGCGGCACTCAATATCGCCTGGTTATCAGCCTCGCTGCCGCCCGAAGTAAAATAAATTTCATTAGGCTCGGCATTTATAAGGCCTGCTATCTGCTCGCGGAATTTTAAAAGCTCTTCCGCCGCTTTCTGACCGGGAGAGTGCAGAGAAGACGGGTTTGCATAGATATCTTCAAAATAGGGCTGCATAGCTTTTATCGCAGTTTTGCTCATTTTGGTGGTCGCCGCGTTATCGGCATAAATATACATAGGTATCGCTCCTTTATAACATATAAACTTACTATGTATATAGTATCACCAAAAACCCTCAATGTCAATATGTTTTTATAAAAAATTATTTCCGGCTTAAAATTTTTAAGCCGGAAATATTTTAATCGAACCGGAATTTTACACCGTTTCGCCTGGCGTCTTCAACCGTGTTTATCATCACTGTCTGCGCAAATTCCTGATTGCGCCTTATCGCCGCCATTTCTCCGAGCACGGCGCTTTGTGCGGCGGAGATTTTTGCACCGCAAGCTTTTCGGTTTCTAAATTTTTCAGTTCTTCACTCAAAATTATCCGCCCCTTTACAGCTTAATTATAAAAGAAAAGAAAAATAAAATCAATTTTTTTTCGCTCCTTTGTTGCGACATAATTTTTATAAATAAAGTTGTATAATTTTATCGGAGATGAGAGTTATGGTGATCTACGCGGATATCCTTGTATTTTTAAACACCTTAATAGATTATTTTCTTATCCGCGCGGCGGGAAGAATAGCGAAATCTGCGGTAAAGCCGATAAGAGTGATATTAGCGGCGGCACTTGGAGGAATTTCCTCGCTTTACATATTTTTAAATGTGCCTTATAAATTTTTGGATATTGCTTATAAACTGCTTGTAAGCGTGCTTATGACCCTGATTGCTTTTAAGGCCGATAGCAAAAAGAAATTTTTAAAAAACTTATGCGTGCTGTTTTGCGTGACCTTTTTGTTTGCAGGGGCAATGGCGGCAGTATATTCGCTTTTCACGCCGAAAAATATGGCTTATTCTTCAATGATAGTCTATTTTGGTATATCTCCTGCGGTGCTGATAATTTCAAGTGCGATAGGATATTTATCAGTCGCACTTTTTGAGAAAATTTTCGCAGAGAAATTTAAAAGGGACTTCGTTGCCGAAATAAGCTTTGAAAATTCGGGAAAAACGCTTAAAACCACCGCTCTTATCGACAGCGGCAACGCCATATCCGATATTATGGGACTGAGCGATATCGTGATAGTGGATAAGACAGTTGCCGAAAATCTTTTCGGCGATATTGAAGATAAAAGCAAGCTTTCGACGCGTTATCGCGCGGTGCCGTCATACACGGTATCGGGAACAAAGCTTTTAGACGGCTATCGCTGTGATAAAGCAACAGTGAATTTTGGAAACGAAGCAAAAGAGCTTGTAAACCCCGTTCTTGCGGTATCAAAAACGCCTGTAAAGGATCACGGCGCCATAATAAGTCCTAAATCGGTTTGTTAAACGGAGGAATAAAAATGATAAAAAAACTGATATTTAAAATTTTGATAAAATTAAGGCTTATTTCTCCCTCGTATTATATAAACGGCCCTCAAAATCTCCCCGAGCCGCTCACTCCCGAAGAGGAAAGAGAACTGCTTTTAAGCAATTCCCCCGAGAGAAATGATAAGCTGATAGTGCATAATCTAAGGCTTGTGGTGTATATAGCAAAAAAATTCGATACAGGCTCGAATATAGAAGATCTTATTTCTATCGGAACGATAGGACTTATAAAAGCCGTCAATACCTTTTGTCCCGACCGCAATATAAAGCTTGCTACCTATGCCTCGCGCTGTATTGAAAACGAGATACTTATGTATCTTAGAAAAACCTCCTCGCTTAAAAACGAGATTTCTATAGACGAGCCATTAAATACCGACCAGAGCGGAAACGAGCTTTTGCTTTCCGATATTCTCGGCAGCGATCCCGACGAGGTGGGAAGAGGTATTGAAAGCGAAGATGAAAGGGTGATGATAAAAAAGTTTGTTTGCGGTCTTCCTGCGAGGGAAAGGCAGATAATGGAAATGAGATTCGGAATGAACGGATATAACGAATACACTCAAAAGCAGGTCGCCGATATCCTCGGAATTTCGCAGTCTTATATTTCCCGCCTGGAAAAAAGAATTATCGATAAACTCAAAAGACAGCTTGAAAAAGCGGAATGCTCTTGACAAATTTGAAATTTAACAATATAATATAATAAATTCTTCGGGGCGGGGCGCAATTCCCCACCGGCGGTCAAAGTCCGCGAGCATGAATGCTGAATCGGTGAAATTCCGATACCGACGGTTAAAGTCCGGATGATAGAAGAAAAAACAGGTTTAATGCTTTTTTGCCCCGTAAATATTTTTGCGGGGCTTTTTTGCGCTCCGATAAAGGAGAATTATTTATGAAAATCAAAGTAAGAAACATTTGCGTAACAGCGATACTCGGCGCCGTGGGATTTGTGCTTATGCTGCTCGAATTTCCATTGCCTATGCTTATCCCCTCGTTTATCAAATTCGATTTTTCGGAGCTGCCGGCGCTTATCGCCTCATTTTGCTTCGGGCCTTTAAGCGGAGTGGGAGTATGCCTTATTAAAAATCTGCTCCATTTATTCGTAACCACCTCTTCGGGAGTGGGAGAGCTTTCGAATTTTATTTTGGGAGCGGTTTTCTCCCTTGTTTGCGGAATAGTATATAAAAAGTATCACACAAGAAAGGGTGCTCTTATCGCTGCGGTATCGGGAGCGGCGGCAATGGCGGTTTTAAGTGTGGTCACCAATTATTTCCTTGTTTACCCGGCTTACACGGTGATCTTCGGTATGCCGAAAGAAGCTATTGTTGCGGCATATAAGGCAATTCTTCCCGCAAGCGACACGCTTTTAAAATCACTTATTATATTTAATTTACCCTTTACTCTTTTAAAAGGAATTATCGATTCGGCCGTTTGCTTTGCGGTTTATAAGAAAATTACTCCTCTGCTTCGAAAAAGTGGTTGACAATTTCTTTTTATATGTTAAAATAGTAATGAAATTAAATATTGCTTATCAAGAGCGGCGGAGGGAACAGGCCCTGTGAAGCCCGGCAACCTGATAAATTTTATCAAGGTGCCAAATCCTGCGGTTTATCCGAAAGATGAGGTTTATATTAAAACCGCTTCGTTGAGCGGTTTTTTTATCGCAAAAAAAGGAGATAAAAATATGGCAAAAATGCTTTTTACATCTGAATCGGTCACAGAGGGGCACCCCGATAAGCTGTGCGATCAAATAAGTGACGCTGTGCTTGACGAAATTCTTAAACACGATAAATTCGCGCGCGTAGCCTGCGAAACTTTCTGCACCACCGGAATAATAAATATTATGGGCGAGATCACATCAAATTATATGCCCGATATCGAGAAGATAGCGAGAGATGTCGCAAAGGATGTCGGCTATATAAGCGAGGAATCGGGGCTTGACGGGGAAAAATGCAAGGTTATAGTAAATATCGATAAGCAGTCCGCGGATATCGCGCTCGGAGTTGATAATTCGCTTGAATATAAACAAAGCGGCGATGATCATTACGACCTCCGCGGCGCAGGGGATCAGGGAATGATGTTCGGCTATGCCTGCAACGAAACGGATAACTTTATGCCTATGCCCGCCTACCTTGCACAAAAGCTTTCTTATAAGCTTTCCTTAGTCAGGAAATCGGGCGAGATAGATTATCTTTATCCCGACGGTAAAACTCAGGTCACAGTTGAGTACGAGGATAATATTCCGAAAAGGATAGAGGCGGTCGTAGTTTCCGCCCAGCATAAAGCGGATGTGAGCCTTGATACTTTGAAAAATGATATTTTGAGCAAAGTGATTTTGCCTGAAATACCTCAGAATATGATAGATAAGGATACAAAAATATTCATCAACCCCACCGGCAGGTTCGTTATCGGCGGCCCTCACGGCGACACCGGGCTTACGGGCAGAAAAATAATCGTGGATACCTACGGCGGAATGGCGCGCCACGGCGGCGGAGCTTTTTCCGGCAAAGACCCCACAAAGGTAGACAGAAGTGCGGCTTATGCCGCAAGGTATGTGGCTAAAAATATAGTAGCCTGCCGCCTCGCGGATAAGTGCGAGATTCAAATTGCCTATGCGATAGGCGTCGCAAGCCCCGTTAGTATAAATGTTAACACGTTCGGCACAGGCAAATTCAGCGATACCGCGATTGCAAACGCCGTAAAAGAAGTTTTCGATCTGCGCCCTGCGGCTATTATAGATAAGCTTGATCTTTTAAGACCTATCTACCGCAAAACCTGCAATTACGGTCACTTCGGCAAATCCGATCCCGATTTTACCTGGGAAAAGACCAATAAAACGCAGGAATTAATTTACGCTGTAAAAGAGGTTTGATTATGTTTAAAATTATCGAAAAAAATGTTTTGAGCAGCGCCGTCACCAGGCTTAAAATAGAAGCGCCGTTTATAGCAAAAAAGGTTATGCCCGGACAGTTCGTCATAGTAAGGATCGATGATTTGGGCGAGCGTATTCCGCTCACTGTTTCCGATTTTGACAGGGAGCAGGGCACAGTCACAATAGTAGTCCAGGCGATAGGGTTTACAACTAAAAAGCTTGTCGCTTTAAATGCCGGGGATAGTATTGAAGATGTTGTAGGTCCGCTGGGATGTCCCACAGAGTTCGGTAACCCGAAAAAAGCCATAGTAATAGGAGGAGGAGTAGGCTGTGCGATTGCTTATCCGCAGGCTAAGGCACTTCATAATATGGGAGTAAAAACCGAGGTTATAGCAGGCTTTCGCAGTAAAGATATAGTTATTCTTGAAGACGAAATGAAAAAGGTAAGCGATAACCTCTATATCACTACCGACGACGGAACTTACGGCGAAAAAGGCTTTGTTACCGACGTGCTTAAAAGACTTCTCGAAAAAGACACCTATGACCTTGTAATTGCCATAGGCCCTGTTCCTATGATGAAATTTGTTGCTAAAACGACCGAGCCTTTCGGCGTTAAAACTCTTGTAAGCCTTAACCCGATCATGATCGACGGTACCGGAATGTGCGGCGGCTGCAGAGTTACCGTCGGCGGAGAAACTAAGTTTGCCTGTGTTGACGGTCCCGATTTTGACGGCCATAAGGTCGATTTTGACGAGCTTATGAGAAGAAACGGATTTTATAGAGAAGAAGAGGCACACGCCTGCAGACTGGGGGTAAACAACAATGGCTGATATGTCACCTAAAAAAACGGCAATGCCGCACCTCGATCCTCTTGTAAGAAATAAGAATTTTGAAGAGGTCGCGCTCGGATATACCGAGGAAATGGCAAAAGGCGAGGCGGCAAGATGTCTTCACTGCAAAAATATGCCCTGCGTTTCGGGCTGCCCCGTAAATGTCAGAATTCCCGATTTTATAAAGAAAATAGCAGAGGGCGATTTTAAAGCGGCTTATGATATTATTTCCGAAACCTCTTCTCTTCCGGCTGTCTGCGGAAGGGTATGCCCGCAGGAGAATCAGTGCGAGGGCAAATGCGTAAGAGGGATTAAAGGCGAAAGCGTCGGAATAGGCAGACTTGAAAGGTTTGCCGCCGATTATTATATGAATAACTGCGAAAGCGAAGTTCCTGATATTAAGAAAAACGGTAAAAAGGTCGCGGTAATAGGTGCCGGCCCCTCGGGACTTACCTGTGCGGGTGATCTTGCAAAGCGCGGTTATGATGTCACGGTTTTTGAAGCTTTCCACACCGCAGGCGGAGTTTTGGTGTACGGTATCCCCGAATTCAGACTTCCTAAGTCAATAGTTGCACGCGAAATAGACGGTCTTAAAAAGCTCGGCGTGAAAATTATGACGGATATGGTTATCGGCAAGGTATTATCCGTTGATGAAATTATGGATATGGGCTTTGAGGCGGTGTTTATCGGCTCGGGCGCAGGTCTTCCGAGATTTATGGGAATAGAGGGTGAGGGCGCAGTAGGAGTTTACTCCGCAAATGAGTTCTTAACCCGCATAAACCTTATGAAAGCTTATAAGGATGAATTTGATACACCTATTAAAAGGTCGAAGAGCGTTGCGGTAATCGGCGGAGGAAATGTCGCAATGGACGCCGCAAGGTGCGCAAAAAGGCTCGGCGCTGAAAATGTTTACATAATTTACCGCCGCTCCGAGGATGAAATGCCCGCAAGGCGCGAAGAGGTCGAGCACGCGAAGGAAGAGCAGATCGAATTTAAACTTCTCACAAATCCCGTGAGAATTATCGAGGATGAAAACTGCGCGGTAAGCGGTATCGAGTGCGTGAAAATGGAGCTCGGCGAGCCTGACGCGTCGGGAAGAAGAAGTCCCGAAAAAATAGAGGGCAGTGAATTCGTGATCGATGTTGACGCGGTTATAATGGCGATAGGAACTTCGCCTAACCCCCTTATCCGCTCTACTACAAAAGGCCTTGAAACCAACCGCAGAGGCTGCCTTGTTGTAGACGAAAATATGATGACCTCTAAAGAAAACGTTTATGCCGGGGGCGACGCTGTAACAGGCGCCGCAACAGTAATTTTAGCAATGGGCGCAGGCAAAAAAGCCGCCAAAGCTATTGATGAAAAATTAAGTAAATAATCGGAATTTCAAATCATAAGAAAAAGGAGCAGATTTTCTGCTCCTTTTTTGATTTTAAGGCTCCATTTGATGAGGAGCCATTTAGAAATTTAATTCTTGTCGGTGAATGTCGCAGTTTAGGCTGTTATAATTTTTTTCGGGTTGCAGAAACGATGAAAGGAGAAAAAATTATGATAAAAGCCGAAGTTAAAGGGCAGGAGCTGAGCGCCGCTTATAGAACGGTCGCTTCGGACAGCAAAAACTTCCTGACCATAGACTTTTCTTTTACGCAGGAATGGAACGGTTACACAAAAACGGTGATCTTTAAAAACAGATCCAACTCAAAAACAGTTTCCGTGGTGCTGAACGGCGACAGCTGTACTGTACCGTTCGAGGTCATATATGACCTCGGATTTTCGGTTTCGGTATATGGGATACTTGACGGCTCCCGAATTACCACGACCGAATGCTTTATACCCGTTATCAAAAGCGGATACGAGGAAGACGCCTCTTCGCCGCAGACTCCTACTGACGACATTTACGAGCAGATAGTATCTATAATGCAGGAAAACAAGGCTGTTAGCGAAGCATTAAGAACTGACGCTCAAAACGGAGCATTCAAAGGCGATAAGGGCGACAAGGGTGATAAAGGCGATAAAGGTGAAAAAGGCGACGCTTTCACCTATTCCGATTTTACCTCAGATCAGCTTTCCTCACTTAAAGGCGACAAAGGTGAAACGGGAAGCAAAGGAGATAAGGGCGATAAAGGAGATCCCTTTACCTATTCTGATCTGACAGAAGAACAGAAAGCGGAATTAAAAGGAGAAAAAGGCGACCGCGGACTGCAGGGAATTCAGGGTGAAAAAGGCGATAAAGGTGATAAAGGCGACAAGGGCGAAAAGGGAGATACCGGCGATTTAACGGCCGATACGATGAACACGCTTTGTGCTAACGCATTTAAGGGAAATAAATGCTCAAAGACCGCAATACTTGACGATATCTCACCGCTTGAGCATAATTTATCGGTAAAAGTAAAGAGCAAAAACTTAATTCCTTTTCCTTATTATTTTCAGACGACCTACACCGAAAACCCGTTTGTTTTAAACGGAATTACATTTACCGTAAACTCCGACGGTTCGGTTACCGCAAACGGAACGAACACATCAAATTCCGCATTCCAGATACCCGCGATATCTCAATCCACCTTACTTGATGTAAGCAAAGGAAGATATCTTGTTTATGGTGTAACAGGAGGATCCTATACGACCTACGGACTCAACATTTCAGCCTGTAAGATCAATAACACGGATTATTACTTCAAATATAAAAATGTTTACGATGACTCCTCCGCTTCTTCCGACGGCGGACCGCTAGCAGTGGATTTAACAGAAGACGGAGTAAGGCTTTATATAGGAATTACCGTCAGGGCAAACGCGGTGCTTGATAATGTAGTATTCAGGCCTATGTTTGTAAAGGCTGAAAGTCCGGTAGAGTATGTTCCGTATCTTTCTGACTTAAGCGGAGTCACGCTCAATGTTAAGAATTCCGACGGCACATTCAATACAAATTACACACCGCTTTCAGACGGTACTGTAAGCGAGGTTATAAAAAGCAAATATCCTAAAACGGAATTAACGGTCAATAACGACCGCGCCGTGGTAGACGTCACATACAACAAAGACGCAAACAAAGTGATTAAAAATCTTGAAGAAAAACTTACAAACGCGATAATCGCACTGGGAGGTAATATTTAATGTTCAGCTTAAGAGAATTTATAAAACAGGGATTTTTAAAGGCAGTCGGCAAAATGGAAGATTATAAGATAATCTTAAATGCCGCCTCGTGGAACGAAAAAGGAGTGCTCACAGAAAGCGATCTTTTTGAAATTCAGACTGCAATAGAAGATAAAGACGCTCAGGCATAGAATGTATTGAAAGGAGGTAATAAAAATGTCAAGAGTATTAAAATCAGGCGAGCCGAGGATAACACAGGGCTTTTCATCGGCTCACACGGCGGTTGATCTTGTAAAGGCGCCGTCGCTCACAGATAACATCACCGCTCATTCGGCAGGAAAGGTAGTTTTCTGCCAGAAAGGCCATAAAAATGCTAAGGGCTCTAAGGGCAACGCTTCTTACGGCAACTGCGTAAAAATAGACCACGGTGACGGTTATTTCACACTTTACGCGCATTTATCTAAGGTAGATGTAAATTTATCCGACCGTGTAACGCAGGGTCAGATCATAGGATATATGGGAGATTCGGGAAACGCTTACGGCGCACATCTTCATTTTGAGGTATTTAAAGGCGGAGCAAGAATCGATCCCACGCCGTTTTTAAATGCCGATCTGCCGATAGCAAAGCCTGCAAGCGCACCTGTTAAAACCGCGGATAAATCGGTAGACGAGCTTGCAAAAGAGGTAATCAGAGGCGACTGGGGCAACGGCAGGGAAAGAGCCGACCGCCTCACAGCCGCAGGATACGATTATAACGCGGTGCAGGCAAGGGTAGACGAGCTTTTGGGCGCGGCTAAACCTGCCCCCGCTCTTAAATCCACCGACGAAATAGCTCACGAAGTTATAAAAGGACTCTGGGGTAACGGTCAGGACAGGAAAAACCGTTTAACAAACGCAGGCTATGATTACAATGCCGTGCAAAAAAGAGTAAACGAGTTATTAGGAGGTTAAAAATGAAAAACGGATTTTTAAATTGGTTTAAAGCGGCGGCTGTAAGAGCCGTGAAGACAGTCGCTCAGACAGCGATCGCCACTATTGGCACTTCCGCAATGATATGCGAGATAAATTGGAAACTCGTTTTGAGCGCTTCGGCGGTTTCGGGAATTTTATCTCTGCTTTCTTCTGTGGCGGGACTTCCTGAAATTAAGCAAAAAAACAGTTGAATTTTTCAGAGTTTGAGTTATAATATACTCAAAGACGAGCGGCACTTGCCTTTGCAAGCGCCGCTTTTTTAAGGGGATTTTTATGGAAAAATATCAGTTTTTATTGTTTTTGGCGCTCATCCTGCTTTTTACAAAGCTTTTCGGAATTTTAACCGCTAAAGTTCACCTGCCGCAGGTGGTAGGTGCGCTGATGGCAGGCGTTATTTTAGGGCCGAGCGTTTTGGGATTTATCGATCAGAATGATTTTCTTATAAAAATATCCGAAATAGGCGTTATAATGCTTATGTTCTTAGCCGGTATAGATACCGATATTGAAGAGCTTAAAAAGACAGGCCCTGCTGCCTGCCTTATAGCCTCACTGGGAGTTCTTGTTCCGATAATTATGTGCGGGGGAGCTTATCTTTTGTTTTTCGGGCATAATTTTAAGTTTGAAACTATGATGAAAGCCGCCTTTATAGGAGTGGTTTTCGCGGCAACCTCGGTGAGCATAACCGTGGAAACATTAAACGAAATGGGCAAGCTCAAAAGCAAGGTCGGCACGGCGCTGTTATCCGCCGCTATTATCGACGATATTATAGGAATAGTTGTTTTAAGCGTGCTTTCAGGCCTCGGCGGATCGAGCGAGAGCCCTTTAAAAGTAATAGTCAAAATTTTACTTTTCTTCGTGTTCACTTTTGCCGTAGGATTTATTGTATATAATCTTTTTAAAAAGCTTTCTATAAATCATTCCCATCACAGAAGAATTGCTGTCTGGGCGCTTGCATTTTGCCTTATTATGGCGTTTTGCGCGGAAAAATTCTTCGGAGTTGCCGATATCACCGGCGCTTATTTTGCGGGCGTGATACTCTGCAACCTCACCGATATGCGCCCGTATGTTGCGAAGAAAATAAATGTTGCCTCTTATCTTTTCTTCTCGCCCGTGTTTTTTGCAAGTATCGGACTTAAAACGAATTTAAGAGAGATAACAAGCGATGTTCTGCTCTTTGCGCTGGTGCTAACAGCCTGCGCTGTCGTTTCAAAGATAATCGGCTGCGGCGCGGCGTCAAGGCTTTGCAGAATGAATAATAAGGACTCTTTAAGAGTGGGAGTCGGAATGGTGGCAAGAGGCGAAGTAGCACTAATGGTCGCTCAAAAGGGATTAAGTTCCGGATTTATCGATGAAAAGCTCCTGCCTGCGATAGTGCTGACGGTCGTTGTCTGCGCGCTCATAACCCCTGTGCTGTTAAAGCTTACTTATAAGGAAAAGGTTTAAAACAGTAAAATAACTTTTATATTAAACGGCTCCCTCGAAGTCGGGAGGCAGGGTTTATCTAATGTCTAACATCTAATATCTAAATACAGTGACCGCCCGGAAGTATACTTCCGGGCGGTCACTGTATGGGGATGAATATGGCAGACACGAAACCGTTTTTTTATAAAAGGGTTATCGGGTCTTTATAAAAATCGCCGCGGCGCCCAAGGGGATAAAAGGCGCGGTCAGCAGATTTTTAACTGGGTATATTCCGATTTCTTTTCAGCTTTCGGAATGCGGACCTTGTATTCTATATATTTATCGTTTTCGGTCCGTCTTGTCTTTGCGTCAACTCCCGAGCTCTGCAGAAATCCGACAAGCTTATTCAAGCTGTTGCGGAATATCTTTTCATCGCCGATAGCTGTTTTTCTGACAGGCGGCTTTACAGGCTCGTAATTTATATTGCTCGTATCATTTTTAGCAAGTATTTCGCTTATCCGCTCGGTAGTCTGGCGGACATTCAAGCCCTCGCTTATTATCTCTCTTAAAAGCTCGGGTCTATCCTCCGAGGGAATGGCTAAAAGCGCTCTCGCGTGCCGCTCGGAAAGTTTATATTCATTGATAGTCTTTTTTAAATTATCATCGAGCTTTAAAAGCCTAAGCTTATTTGAAAGCGAGGACTGCGCGATACCAAGCGACTGCGCTATCTGCGCCTGGGATCTGCCGGATAGGTTTATAAGGCTCTCTATTGCCGCCGCCTCTTCAAAGAAATTAAGATCGCAGCGCTGAAGATTTTCCGTAACTGCGTAAATTCCCGCAGTCACCCTGTCGGTGCTGTGAAGCACGCAGGGCACTCTCCTCACCCCTGCGAGAATTGCGGCGCGAAGTCTTCTTTCGCCGGCTATCAGCTCATACTTATTATAAGCTGTGCGCCTTACAAGCAAAGGTTCGATAATTCCGTTTTTCGCGATACTCTCTTTTAAAGCAGAGAGCTTGCCGTCGTCAAATATCTTTCTCGGCTGATCGGGATTTGCGATTATCTGCGAGGGCTTAAGCATTAAAAGCTTTTTATCCGCTATTGTGTGCATAATACCGCTTGTCCTCCCTTGCTGTTTTATTTCCGTGATTAAATTATGGCACCGAATTTAAAAAAAGTAAAGAAAAACGCGTCGGGAAAATCCGACGCGTTTTATGATTTTTCGACAATTTAAAGAGGTTTTTTTGAGATTTTGGCGTTATCTCTGGGGAATTTCGGCGAAGTTTGCGATATCTTTTTTATATTTATTATCACTCTTTTATCTCCGCCGGGCAAATTTTCGCGCAAAACCGACTCTGTTTTGCCCCCGAGCATTTTTATCGCATTAGCCGCAATTTCGAGCTCTTCCTCTCCGCCCGCTCCTTTAAGCGCAATAAAATTTCCGCATAGCTTTACATAGGGCAAGCAGTATTCGCAAAGCACCGGCAGATTTTTAACAGCTCTTGCCGTGGCAAAATCAAAGCTTTCCCTTAATTTTTTATCTTTTCCGCCCTCTTCCGCGCGCATATGCCTGATTTCGGCTTCAAGACCTAATTTCAGCAAAACATTTTCTAAAAAAATAAGTCTTTTATTAAGCCCGTCAAGCAAAGTCAGTTTTATATCGGGTCTTGCGATTTTAAGAACAAGGCCGGGAAAGCCTGCGCCTGTACCTACGTCTATTATTTTTGCGTTTTCCTTTACCTTTGCCGCTTTAAAGAATAACAAGCTGTCAAAAAAATGCTTGATATAAATTTCACCGGGCTCGGTGATAGCGGTGAGATTAACGGATTTATTTGCTTCTGTCAGCATAGATTTATAGGTTTCAAACCGCTCTTTTGCCAAAGCATCTAAATAAATATCGTTTTCCTCGCAAAGATTTTTTAGATTTTCAAAATATCCGCTCATTTTTCGCCCGCCTTAAGATGAATAAGCAATACGGAAATATCCGCAGGGCTCACTCCCGATATTCTTGAAGCCATACCGATATTAAAAGGTCTTATTTTTTCAAGCTTTTCCCTTGCTTCTATTCTCAGCCCATACACGGCGGAATAATCGATATCCTCGGGAATAATAGTGTTTTCAAGTCTTTGAGCCTCTTTGACAGCAGCATTCTGCCTTGAAATATAGCCCTCATATTTTATCTCTATTTCTGCCTTTAAAGATATTTCCTTTTCGCAATCCGCGGTTTTATCGAAAGGCCTCAGCATTTCATAGCTTAACTGCGGTCTTTTAATAAGATCGGATAATCGCGTTCCTGTTTTTAAAGGAGCGGTACCGGCCTCTTCTAAAACCTTATTTATTTCCTCTCCGGGAGCAATAAATACTGACTTCATTCTTTTTATTTCTTTTTCCTTTTTATCTTTTCTTAATAAAAATTCCGAATATTCTTCCTCGCTTATAAGGCCTAACTTATGACCTATGGGCATTAAGCGCTCATCGGCGTTATCGTGGCGGAGAATAAGCCTGTATTCTGATCTCGAAGTCATCATTCTGTAAGGATCGGAACAGCCTTTGGTTACAAGATCGTCTATCAAAGTGCCGATATAAGAAGAGGATCTTGAAAGTATCAGCGGCTCCTCGCCTTTTACCTTTTTTGCCGCGTTTACCCCTGCGATAAAACCTTGAACAGCCGCCTCCTCATACCCCGAAGAGCCGTTGAACTGACCGGCGCCGAAAAGACCGTCAAAACCCTTTATTTCAAGCGAGGGCTTTAGAGTCTGAGGATCGACGCAGTCGTATTCGATAGCGTAGGCGTTTCTCATCACGCTCACATTTTCAAGACCTTTTATAGTGCGGTAAAACTCTATCTGCACTTCTTCGGGCAGTGAAGAGCTCATTCCCTGAAGATACATTTCCTCTGTGTTTTCTCCGCACGGCTCTATAAAGAGCTGGTGGCGCTTTTTATCCGCAAACCTGACTATTTTATCTTCTATACTCGGGCAGTATCTCGGGCCGACGCCCTCGATAACTCCCGAATAAAGCGGCGAGCGGTGAAGATTTTTTCTTATTATTTCCTCTGTTTTTGAATTTGTATATGTTATATGACAAAGCACCTTGTTTTCGGGTGCCTTTTTTGTTTTAAAGCTGAAAGGCTCCGTTTCCTCGTCGCCCGGCTGAACCTCAAGTTCCGAAAAATCAATGCTCTGCTTTAAAACTCTTGCGGGCGTGCCTGTTTTAAACCTGCGAAGAGAAAGCCCTAATTTTTTAAGCGACTGCGAAAGCTCCGTGGCCGCGGCGGCACCGTCGGGTCCGCTTTCATAATTCACTTCTCCGACAAATACTTTTCCGCCTAAGAATGTGCCTGTTGCAAGAATCAGCGTTTTGCAGGCGAAATCGGCTCCCAGCTCCGTTACGGCATGCCAGAGCCCGTCATCTCTTTTTTCGACCTTTACTATCTTTGCCTGCTTGACTTCGAGATTTTCCTGCAATTCCACGGTGTGCTTCATATATCCCGAATAATTGCGCCTGTCAATCTGCGCGCGCAGGCTGTGCATAGCGGGGCCTTTGCCGCGGTTTAGCATTCTGCTTTGAAGAGTGTTTATATCGGCGGCAATTCCCATTTCGCCGCCTAAAGCGTCAAGCTCCCTTACAAGATTGCCTTTAGCCGTTCCTCCTATCGAGGGGTTGCAGGGCATATTTCCTATCCAATCGAGAGTGATAGTAAACATAATTGAGTTGACTCCAAGCCTTGCGGCGGCAAGAGCTGCCTCTATTCCTGCGTGGCCGCCCCCTATTATTCCTACATCATAACTTCCGGCTTTATATTCGGGTATCATTTCTTTTTTAAACCTTTACTTTCCTATACAAAATCTTTTAAATACTTCGTCTGCTACCTCGTTTGTAACGCGTTTGCCCGTAAGCTCCAAAAGAGCCGAAACGGCGTCGTCTATAATCACAGCAACTGCGTCTAAAGTAACGCCGCCGTTAAAGGCTGTTATCGCCTCGTTTACAGCATTAAGCGCTCTTTTTGCGCAGTCCTTTTGCCGCACAGTGATAAGCGCCGCGCCCGAAAGATCGGACTCATTAATATTTAATATCTCTTCTATCGCTTTTTTAAGCTTATCTGCGCCCTCGTTTTTCTGCGCGCTTATAAGCACGCAGGAAAAGCCCTCAAAATCCTTAATTTCAAGCTTGTTTCCTAGATCCGACTTATTTAAAACTATCACGGTGTTTTCGGGATCAAGCGAGGATAAAAGCGAAATATCGTCGCCGTCTAAAGCGGTTGAAGAGTCGAACACGGCAAGCACCAAAGCCGCCGTTTCCTTTTTTTGCTTCGCTTTTATAACGCCGACCTTTTCCACCTCGTCATCGGTTTCCCTTATTCCCGCAGTATCGGCGAGATTTAAAACAATTCCGTTTAAATTTATCCTATCCTCCACGATATCGCGCGTGGTGCCTGCAATATCCGTGACTATCGACCGCTCGGTGCGCGACAGCATATTCATAAGAGTGGATTTTCCGACATTCGGCTTGCCGACTATCGCGCAGTCTATTCCCTCTCTTATTATCCTGCCGTTTTCAAAGCCGTTTAAAAGCTTTGAAAGCTCCGATTTAGCGTCATTTAAAAGCGAGATGAAATTTTCGGGCCTTAACTGCTCTATATCCTCGTCGGGAAAATCGGAATAAGCCGCGAAGCAGGCGGCGGTTTCCAGCAGCTTATCGGTTATTTTTTCTATCTCTTTCGAAATACCGCCTGTTTTAACGGATATCGACTGCCTTAAAGCCTGTTTTGTTTCGGCATTTATAAGCGCCGCTATACTTTCCGCCTGGGCAAGGTCCATTTTCCCGTTTAAAAAAGCTCTTTTAGAAAATTCGCCCGGCATTGCCAACACGGCTCCGCATTCAAGCGTTCTTTTTAAAGTTTCCTCAGCGCTCAGCATTCCGCCGTGCACCGAAAGCTCGACCGTGTTTTCCCCGGTAAAGCTGTGCGGCGCTCTGAAAACGAGGGCGACAGCCTCGTCTATCTCTTCGTTTTCAGCGTCTGTCACCTTTCCGTAAAGCGCGGTGTAACCCTTTTGATCCGCAAGCTTTTTTTCCGAAAAAGATAAAAAGCATTTATCGGCAATTTCAAGAGCCTTTTCTCCCGAAATTCTTATAACAGCTATTCCTCCGCGGCCCTTTGGGGTGGAAATTGCGGCTATTGTTTTTTCAGGCATAGAAAAGACCTCCTTTTTAATTCAATATTCTATCACTTTTTGTTGCTTTTTTCAATATTATCGGCTTTTTTGCAGGATAAATTGCTAAAAAGAATTCTTTCTTTAAAATACTGCGCGCCGCCAAATTTTGATTTAAGCCTTTTTTCAAGCTGCGCTCTTATTTCTTTTATTTTTTCTATATCGGAATTTTGAGGCTCTATTCCGCCGTAAATCACGGAATCGAAAATTTGTGCCGCGGGGGCGCAGAGTTCTTTTAATTCCTCGTTTCCCGCAAGACAGCTCATCTCCGAAAGGGTGAGAGCATTATTTTTCTTATTTATCAGAATTTCAAGCATAGTTTTTATATCAGAAATATAAAACACGGCTTTTGCGGAATTTGAAGAATATCTTTTTTCTATTCTTTTCTCATCGAAAAATCTTTTTGCAAGATAAAATTTTAAAAGCACTATAAATGCTATGAATAATATAAGACTGCTAAGCGAAATAACAAGAAAGCTTAAAAGCGATATTTTTTTATTGCCGTTATTATTTTCGTCGGGCAGGGTATCGGAAACAAGAAATTCGGTATAGCTTTTTTCCGCCTCTTTTATCTGCTGAGAATCGAGCCTTTTAAAGCCGATATTGGTTTTTCCGCTCGCAGTATCCGCACCTGCAAACGGATCGAACGATATCCAGCCTATACCTTTAAAATAGCATTCCGCCCAGGCATATCTCCCCCTGCTTTCAAGAGCGTGGTTTCCGCAGCCTATGGGTGTGGATTTATATCCTGCCGCAAGGCGCGAGGGAATATTGCAGGCTCTTGCCATCAGGCAAAGCGCCGTGGCATAAAGGGTGCTGTAACCGCTTTTGTTAATAAGTATCTGATCGCAGGGCGAAATACTTTCTTTGATATCCCCGGGACTTTCGGAATATGCAAAATCATTATAAGGGGATAAAAGAGCGCAGAAATTAAGCACCGTTTCGTAATTTGACAGTCCCTCGTTTTTAACCGTGAGCGCATATTCAAGCAGGGTTTTCGACCAATATTTAGGAAGCTTTGTATACCGCCTTACAAAATCATCGGTGTAAAGCTTATCGTCATACCCGTTACTTACCGAATTTATAAGATCAATGCTTTCCTTTCCGACATTTCCGCACTCGGCGGAGGGAAAAATTCTCGTATCAAAGGAATACTCATACCCTTCGTTCTCCCCGAAAAAGCTGAATATTTCGGAATACTCGTTAAAAAGCAGGGGGTTTTCGGTTTTTGTAAGCTCCTTGAAATTTTCCGCCTTGTCGGCAGTATAAAGTCCCTTTTGAGGGGATAGGAGCTTTACTTTCATATTATGAGTTTTAAACTCAAAGCCGGATTTATTTTCTTTAAAAGCCTTTGAATAAAAATAATTTTCGGATTTGTTTTTATATTTTCCGTCTATCCTGTAGGCTCTGCTTTCGCCCGAAGTCCATTTTGAACCGTTGAACTCATCAAAAACGGCGGTTTTAAACAAAATCGGGCGGTCGGTATCCGTGCTGACCTCGGCTATAGTATAATCCTCCGCAGGCTCTAAATTTCCGCCTATTCTGCTTTCATCGGGGGAAAGACCCAGCTCGTGCAGAGTGGCTGTTTTAAATTCCTTTTGGGGTGCTGTGTAAATTCCCGTTTCGCTCTGAAAATCGGCAACCTTATCGGCGGCTTTTCTTTTGTGGTGGCGAAGCATATTTTCAGGCATTCCCCACACAGCCGACAGCGCTATTGCAAAGCTTAAGATAAGGCTCACCGCGCAAAATAAGACCTGCGAGCCCAAAACTTTTCTTTTATTTCTTGAAGATAAAATGCTTTTTCCCGAAAAGTGATCGCGGCATATAAGAGAAAGAGAACCGGCAAGATAAAAGAGAAGCGAAACATTACAGCTTTTGCGGTCGCTCAAAACGCACAAAAGCACGGTGGACAGACCGAAAATAAAAGTCGGCACCGCTGATTTTTTTATAACTTTGACGGTTATAAAAGCTATAAGCGCTATTCCTAATGTCACAGTGAAAAATACCGCGTCAAACCCTTTTACGGAATAAAATTCGCCGTCGGGGTCCATTCCGCCGAACCACCAGCCGATAATTCCCGAAACATTGCGGAAAAATACGCTCCATTTTAAGGCTAACGTGATATAAAGGGATATAAATATTATTATCGCACCCGTTGTCGCCGCAAAAATTATCGGCTTTACAGTGATAAGAAACATAACCGCCAAAAACACCGGCACCGAGCTTAATATAAACGGAACCGACATTCTTATCGGAAACTGCGAATTAAGCACGAAAAGCACGCCGAGAGATAGTAAAACGCAGGATAAATAATCAAAAATACCGTCGCATACTCTTTGGGCGGAGGAGGGAGAAAACGACCTTTTCCTTGTTTTCAGCAAATAAGTCCACCCACCTTTTCAAGTATCTGACTGCAATCGGAAATATATGCGGCGCAAAATCCCGAGCCTGTTTCTTCCGAAAGAAACTCGGGAATATCCTTTTTAAAGGGTATTATAAAGCTTACCCTTACGCCGTTATTTATCATTTTTGAAATTCTTTTTAATGATTTTTTCGAAATATTATCCGAAATTATATAAAGATCAGCATTCTTTTCGAAGACCCCGTTTGCTGCCGAATAGGGGATATCATAAGCGCTGCTCTCCTCTTTGCCCTCTAAATCGGTGAGAAGGAAAGGAAATTTCAAAAGATCCTCGCTGTTTTCAACCGTGAAATCCAAATCCTGTGAGCTAAGCCTGCAGGCGGAAAATGTGAAGTTTTTTTTCTTTCCGCCGAAGTTACCGGCTAAGGTGAGCGCCGTTTCAAGCGCTATATCGGAGATCACGGGATCTTTTTTAAGCATGGCGCCGTCAAGCAGAACAAAAACTTTCGGATCTTCCTTATCCTCGTAAATTCTTATGAACAGGCGTTTAAATTTAGCTGAAAGCTTCCAATTTATCCTCTTTATCGGATCGCCGGGGTGATAGTCCCTTATATCGTCGGGCGTTTCGCCTGAAAAACCCGATTTTACGGACATTTGCATGTTGCCCTCTATAGGATCAAGCTTCCCGCCGCCGATTTCAGGCGAATAGGATATGGGCAGCACTCTTATTTCCTTGATTTTTTCAGGCTCTTCGCCTTTAAAGAAAAAGGGTATGAAAAACAAGCCGAAAATATCCTCGGCATAAATTTTTTTAACTCCGCAGATAAGCTTTCCGCAGTGCGGACACTTAATTTTAAAATCAAAGCTTTTATTTATTTTTCCTATATTTAAAAAAACGGAATTATCATTGAGCTTTCCCGATTTTAAATCCCTTGCCGCGTCGCTTATCTCAATTCTCACGACCGACGGAAGCACCGCCGCGCCTTTTAAAGTAACTTTCATACTCCCATCTTCAAGTCTTGAAACTATATCTGTTTTAAGATGAAATGATGGCTTTATAAGCGCTGCGGATAAAAGCGCCGAGATAAGGCAAAATCCCAAAACAGCTCCGAAAGCCGCGGAAATTATAAAGAATTCTCTTAGCCCCGTACCTAATCCGAGGAAAAGTGAAAAGGCAAATGCCGCCGCAAAACCTGCCGCTTTAAATGACATTTATTAACTCTCCCCGTGCATTCAATTTTTCGGAATTTTAACAGTCTTTAAAATTTCTTCTATAACCTTTTGCGCGGTAAGTCCGCCGGCGCCGAAGCGGCTCTTTAAAATAATCCTGTGAGTAAGCACATAGGGTGCTAAAAACTTGATATCATCGGGAACAACATAATTTCTTCCCTCTATCAGCGCCTTAGCACAGCTTGCCTGCATAAGCGCTATAGACGCTCTGGGACTGCACCCTGATAAAACGCCGTCAAAATTCCTCGTAGCCTCAACCAAAGAAATTATATATTCCATAAGACTGTCGTCGATTTTAACTTCGCTTGCCGCTTTTTGCAGCTCTAAAAGATCGGAAGTATCCGCAACCTGCGTGATTTCCGATGAAACAGCCGGGCTTTTTTTCATTTTAAGTATTTCTTTTTCCGCCTCTTTAGACGGATAGCCTAAGCTTATCTTCATAAGAAAACGGTCTATCTGTGCCTCGGGCAGAGGATAAGTTCCCGCCATTTCAACGGGGTTTTGAGTTGCCATAACTATAAAGGGAGCAGGCAGAGCATAGGTTTTAAGATCCACGGTGACCTGCTTTTCCTGCATTGCCTCTAAGAGAGCAGACTGCGTTTTAGGGCTCGCGCGGTTTATCTCGTCAGCTAAGATTATCTGATTAAAAGCGCTTCCTTTATGGAAAGTTTTTTCGCCTGTTTTGATATCGAACATATTAAATCCCGTGATATCGCTCGGCAAAACATCGGGGGTAAACTGAATTCTCTGAAAAGAGCACCCGAGCGACTTTGCAAGCGCCGAAACAAGCGTGGTTTTTCCGAGCCCCGGAACATCCTCTATAAGCACGTGGCCCGAGGATATCAGCACCATCAGCATAAGGTCTATTATCTCGTCTTTGCCGATTATCGCTTTTTTAACATTTTCTCTTATAAGACCGATAGTTTTATTTATCTCCAAAATAAATTCTCCCTTAAAAATTATTTTTTGAATTTGATATTTATATCGACTCTTCCGCTTATGCCTGAAACCGAGCCCGAAGAAGAGTATTGCCAGATAATATAAGGCACATTATCAAGCCTTTTTGTTCTGACATTTTCGGTGTAATAGGCTATCCAGAGATTATTGTTTTTTATTCTTTCACTTTCAAGGTAATTGTTATAATAATTGATATAGGTATAAATTCCGGGTGTATAGCCGCCGTTTGCTATAGTGTTCATAAATGCCACGGCATTATCCGTTCTCTGCGTTTTGGAAAGCGAAGCTACCCTGTTGTCCTTATGCTCGATATCAATATACGCGGGAAGCTCAAGACTTCTGCCGGCGAGCGCATTTAAAACAAAGTCTGCTTCTTCTGCAGCCTCCGCCTGATTTAACGCCACGGAATAAAAATAAACTCCGCATTTTATTCCTCTTTTTTGCGCGCCTTTAAGGTTTTGCTCAAAATTAGCGTCAAGCTTGATATTTCCCGTTTCATAGCCTCTGAATCCGAGCCTTATAATGGCAAAATCAATTCCTGCCGCCTTCACTTTTGCCCAATCTATCTTCTTCTGGTAAACGGATACGTCAATTCCCACTTCGCAGTCCTTAACTCCGGTCACTTCGTCAAAGTGGTACCTAAGGCCGTTTATTTCGGCATAGCCTGTAAGAAGTTTTCCGTTTGACATAAAGTAGGTTTTGCCGTCAACGGTGTTAAATCCTTCCTTAAAATACCTGCCGTCGGGAAGCTGTGTTTTTATAACCGTTTTCCTCTCAATTTTCTTTTCTTCTTTTACAAACTCTTTATCGATAAACCCGACTATCGGCTTTGCGTTTTCGTCTTCGTTTGTATCATCAAATTCGGGATCGTATTTTATCTTGTAATATTCTTTAACTTCTTCCGGTTTTTCTTCCTCTGAAGATGTAACTTCTTCAGATACTTCCGTATTGGAAATTTCCGACTTTATCTGAAGTTTTTCAAGTAGTTCATATTCTTTTTCGGGCTGAGCCGAGAAAGCGATAAGCTCGGGCCTTTGAGCATCTGCGTAAGCAGGGCAGACCTCTTTTACCGTAACCGCGTCTATATCTTTTGTTTCGTATTTCGAGCCGTCGTCAATAACCTTTGTCACCTTAAAATCCACAGGCTCGGGTTCGGGCTCGGTTTTAAGAGCGGCGTTGTTGTTTTTAAGAGGATCCTCTTTAGCGCTGTATTTGTATTTATTGCTTTTAAGCACAGTGCCCGGAGCCTGTTTGGCAATAGGCTCGGGCTCACTCGCAACTTCTTCGGAAGAAGTATCTGAAGATGAGCTTTCCATACTCGAAACCGTCTTGACCGCAGGCTTGGTGTTTTTTAATTTGTCTTTTTTGCCGCTTAATATTATCGTGCCGGTTAGAGCGCCGGCAAGCACCAAAACGGCTGACGACGACGCGATGGTTGCTTTTAAATGTGCTTTTAAAAAGCCTGTTACCATAAAAAATATTTTCTGCATTTTAATTTTTCCTTATTTTGTTGGAATATCGCCGACACCGTTTATAATAAGGCGCGGTCTGTAAGGGAAGCTGTTTACCGTTTCTTTAGTGGAAACGCCTGTAAGTACTAAAGCGGTATCAAGTCCGCTTTCGATCCCCGCGACTATGTCGGTATCCATTCTGTCGCCTATCATCACAGCCTCTGAAGAGTGAACGCCGAGCATTTTAAGTCCCGTTCTCATCATAAGAGGGTTAGGCTTGCCGACATAATAGGCGGTCTTTCCCGTGGTTGCCTCTATAGGAGCGACAAACGCCCTGCAGGCAGGCGCAATTCCGTTTTCCACAGGGCCTGTGATATCGCTGTTGGTAGCTATCAGTCTTGCTCCTTTGTTTACAAAGTTCATCGCTTTCATAATGTGGTCGTAGCAATAGTCTTCCGTTTCGCCGACGACCACAAAGTCGGGATCGACCTCGTTTATGGTGATACCCGCGTCATAAAGCGCGTTATAAAGTCCGTGATCACCTATTACGTATGCACTGCAGCCGGGCGCCTGGCTTTTTAAAAACTTCGCCGTGGCAAGCGCGCTTGTATAAAAATGCTCCTCGCCTACTTCAAGCCCCATTCTCATAAGCTTTTGCTTAAGCTCCCTGGGCGAGCGCTGGCTTGCGTTTGTTAAAAAAAGAAACTGCTTATTTTCTCTGTAAAGCCACTCTACAAATTCCTTTACTCCGTCAAGCAGACGGTTGCCGTGATATATAACTCCGTCCATATCGCAGATAAAGCCTTTTTTGCTTCTTAATTCTTCCATTTTTTCCTCCGATAATATTATATATATTTATTATAACAGAGAGTAATAAGAAAAAAAAGAAGAAATTTAAATTTCACCCCGATTTTACCGCCCTTTAAAAAAGATATTGACTTTTAAAACAAAATTAGCTATAATTATATGGCTGGTAAAAATTTAATTTTTTATTTCGAGGTGTGGCTCAGTTTGGTAGCTTTGAGTTTGACCGCTGCCCTAAGGCAGATGCAGGGAAAACGAAAAGGCGCAGCGGTCGAAAATTTTTACCGCTCCAAGGTAAAAAAATTTTCGGGCACCGCAAGAGTAAGCTGCGAGCAGCGCGAAAAGGTTTTTTAAAGCTTTTTAAATTAAGAAAACTTAATTAATTTATCGAGGTGTGGCTCAGTTTGGTAGAGCGCTGCGTTCGGGACGCAGAGGCCGCAGGTTCAAGTCCTGTCACCTCGACCAAAGCCCTAAAGGCAAAAGCCTTTGGGGCTTTAACTTTTCACTTTTCACTCTTCACTAAAAAAGCCTTTACGGCTTTGGAAAGTAATAAGTAATATGGAAAAATTAAATTAAATACACCTTACGGAGGTAAATGATATGAAAGAAATGGATTGTGTAGAAGTAATTGTTGAAAAAGAAAAGTATGTTAAAGACGGAGTTCACAAAGGAATGCAGGGTTGGATATGCCTAGATGACAATTCAAACGGAACATGGCTTGTCAATTTTCCTCAGTGCGGCGAAAGAGATGACATTGCGGAAATAAGCATAAAAGAAGAGGATTTGAAAGTTATTCCTGTAATGCACGCTATTGTCAACGAACAGATAAAAGCCAAATTCGGCGATTAAATTTTGTGTATTTAAATACTTAGACAATACAATCGGACAAACCTCCCGACCGCTAACGCGGTCGGGAGGTTTTATTACTTAAGTTTCACTCTTTAACGAGCTTTCTGTCGGCTCATTTAAAATGCCCGTTTTACCAATTTAAAATGAATTCCATAATAAAAGCGGCGCTCCAACTGAAATTATTCCAGCAAAGACCTTTCAATGATTTTGAATCGTAGTTTTCATAAATTCCGTCGCGAATATTATCGCACATATTCAAAATTGCTTCTTTAATAGCGTCTGCGGTTTTATCGAATCCGTAATTTTTCAACCCTTTAGCCGCAAAATATGCAACATTCAGCCAAACAGGGCCTCTCCAATAATCGGTGCAATAGGCAGGATCGTCATAAGTTACAGACGGCATATAAGGGAAGAATTTTTCAGGATCTGAAGCTATCTTTTCCATAGATTCAGCTCTGCTTTCAGAAGAAATTCCAATATATAAAGGCATAAATGAAGCGGGAGATAAAGTTTTTATTTGCTTGCCTGTGAATTTATCCGTATCCGCGTATACGCCTCTTTCTTCATCAAACATCCGCTCGTTTATAAGTCTTGCAACCTCGTTCCCGCGTGAACGCCACTTATCGGAATCATTTAAGCCTAAAATATCCGAAATATCCGCAAGAGCGCGGTAGCTTTGCACCATATAACAATTAAGATCGATAGCCCAAAGATCTACTATCGGAGTATCATAGCGCGGCGAATTATCCCAGCCAGATTCATAACGGGCTTTAAGATAATTGTCCTTTTCCGAACTGTTTTGAGCGCAGAAAAAGAACAGTCCGTCATATTGCCGCTCTTCTCGCCAAAACCGCTCGTTTTTCACCAATCGATTATACATTCTTTTAAGAAATTCGCGGTCGCCGCACCTTTTATAAACAAGCTCGGTTGCCCATGCCATCACAGGAGGTTTTGTCAGATCGGCAGCAATTTTTCCGTTTGCATATATAACATCGGGAAACATTCCGTTTTCAAGCTGAAACTTGCAAAAAGCCTCTAAACAGCTTTTCGCAAGGTCTGTATCGTAACGGCTGACAGCCATAGCGTGAAAAGCCGAATCCCAATTCCAGATTCCCCTTCCTTTGCGCTGCCACGGCGTAATACACGGCATATCGCCCCAGGGAAGCCCTTTTTCTCTCATAGTGTTAACTTCCAGAGTATCATACGCCCTCGACAAAAGGTCTTTATCCCGAAAAGACAAATCTTTATACTGCTTTAAAAAATCCTGCTTTGTCATTTTTTACACCTACATATCGGACAAATTTTCCACTATGAGAAGTATTATACACTGATAGTATTGTCTATGTCAATCTGATTTTCACCTCCTTTACTATTTTGAATAAAATGGTAAGAGGTGATTTTTTTATGGAAAACGGCATTGATAAAAGCACTCTCGAATTTTATGCCGCGCAGGCAAAAAATTATTCAAAGAGAGCTGTTAAAACAGACGCTCCCGCAATAAGACCCGAAGAACCCGAAATATTAAACGGCAACGGCAAGCTTAAAGTGCAGGTGACTTATGCCTACGGCTCGCTGCCTGTTTCAAATGCGAGCGTCAGCATGAAATCAAAAAGAAACGGTGTTGTCACCGAGCTTTATAACGGCGTGACCGATAATTCGGGCATTGTGCAGGATATTCTGCTCCCGGCACCGGGGCTAATGCATACGCAGGATTATGCCACAAAAGATGATTTTGATACGACTTATTATGTATCGGTCTTTCACCCCGGCTTTGTCCCTGCAGACGATAGAACTGTTCAGATCTATAACGGAATTGAAACGATACTTCCTGTCGATCTTGTCAAAAGGGAGGTGTGAATGTGGATCTGCCTGTAATACCGACGACTATTACTGTACATATGGGTGCGCCGGGGAGCGCGGCGGAAAATATCACGGTGCCGTTTAACGAATATATAAAAAATGTCGCGTCCTCCGAAATCTATCCCACCTGGCCCGAGGCGGCACTGCGAGCCAATATTTTAGCGCAGATATCTTATACCTTAAACCGTATTTATACCGAATATTACCGCAGCCGCGGTTACGATTTCGATATAACAAGCACCACGCAGTACGACCACGCGTTTACAAAAAACGGAGAAACTTTTTTAAATATCAGTATGCTTGTAGACGATATTTTCAATAATTATATCGTAAGAAACGGCAATATCGAGCCGCTTTTCGCGCAGTTCTGCGACGGCGTGCGCACGCAGTGCAGCGGTCTTTCGCAGTGGGGGAGCGTGGAGCTTGCGAACAACGGATATTCCTACCTGGATATTTTAAAACACTATTACGGCGACGATATAAATATAATTACCGACGCTCCCGTTGACGATAATATTCCCTCTTATCCCGGCACTCCGCTTAAAAGGGGCGATTTTTTAGAAGAGGTCTACAGAATAAAACTGCAATTAAACCGCATAGGGAAAAATTACCCTGCAATACCCGAAATTCCTTATATGAACGCGGCTTTTGACGCCGCAACGGAAGAGGCGGTAAAGGCTTTTCAGCGTATTTTTAACTTGACTCCCGACGGCATTGTAGGAAAATCGACCTGGTATAAAATAAAAGAGGTCTATGCAGGGGTAAAGAAGTTAAGCGAGCTTACAAGCGAGGGGCTTACGATAAGCGAGGCGGCAAGAATTTATCCGCGTACACTCATCCCGGGCACGGTAGCCGAGGCGGTAAGGACAGTGCAGTATTATTTAAGCTTTATTTCCTTTTTTTTTGACAATATCGATTTTATTCCTCTTACGGGAGTTTATGACGAGCAGACGGAAAACGCCGTCAGAGCTTTTCAGCAGACATACGGCTTAAATCCCGACGGCATTGTCGGCAGGGCAACATTCAACAAGCTGACCGAGGTGTATAACAGAATTGTAGCTGACCTGCCGAAGGACTATCAGACGTTGCTCGGCAGAGTTTATCCCGGAAAAGCGCTCTCGTTCGGCGATACCGGCGAAGATGTAAAACTTATCCAGGAAAATATAAACAATATAGCTTTAATCGATCCCGCAGTGCCGAAAGTAACGGTAAACGGAGTTTTCGACGACGCCACGGTTTCGGCGGTCGCCGTTTTGCAGGCACAGCTCGGAAGAGAGCCGAGCGGAGCGGTCGATCCGATAATCTGGAGCGAAATTATTTCCCGCGGCTCGGGAATGTAGTAATTTCAACTTTTTCTAAATGTAATAAAAATCGTTAAAGGTTACTTGTTTTGAATCTTGTAGGCAATAGTTGTGTTTGTTTCTGCGATTATGTAGTTTGTTTCGATCAATTCACCAAAACCATACATAAAAAGTGAGGATATCCACGAAACAAGCGAGCCTATAAGTAAAACCAAAAAGCCCCAGATTATAGATGTTCCCGGGAAAAAACGTTCAGTATACATTATTGCAACTAACGCAAGAATGAGTGAAAGACCCATTCCCATTCCGCACATAATTTTTGCAAGCATTTTGATTTTTCTTCCTACATTTTCAAACATATTTTTCCCCCTGATAATTTATATAAATAATAATAACCGATATTGGTTAATATTATTATATACCGTATTCGGTTAATATGTCAATAGGGGAGGATTTAAAATATGATTTCCTATGACAGACTGTGGCAAACAATGAAAGAAAAGAATATTACACAATATACTCTTATAAAAAAGTATAATATAAGTCCTGCACAAATTTCGAGATTAAAGCGAAACGAAAGCGTCAGCACGCACACAATAGAGATCTTTTGCAGGATTTTAAATTGCAATGTAGAAGATATTATGCAGTATATAGATGAGAGAAAAATTTAAATTAATTATTCATTTAAAAAATCCTATCACAGGAATTAATGAATACTTAAGAATGAATACTGAAAAATTAATAATACAAAGCGAAAATCCTACCACAAAATGTGATAGGATTTTTGCATTAATTGTTCTTACTTTTGGCCGTGTTAATGGAAGAGATCAAAATTCTTTTTAATTCAAGGCAATCGGATAATAAAGAATTAAAGAGTTTTTCGTCAATATAGTCTGACTTATATAAAAGTCTAAGGCAATATTCCGTTTCAGCAGTTTCTTTCAATGAAATATGCAGTTTTGCTATAAAGTCCGATTTGCTGTTACCGAATTGAGATTCGTTTATATTAGCGCCGATAGAAGTTCCGCTTCGGATTATTTGTTTAGAAATAATCCGTTCCTTTTTTGTTTCTTCAGGGAATTTGCAAAGCTTTAATATTTCTGCTGCAAATTCTAAAAATTTATTGATTAAAATATTTATTCATTTTTAAGTTTTAAGTATTCATTATTCATTTAAAAAATTCTATCACAGGAATTAATGAATACTTAAAACTTAAGAATGAATAATTAATAATTAATAATACAAAGCAAAAATCCTACCACATAGTGTGATAGGATTTTTGCTTTGGAGGCACCACCCAGAATCGAACTGGGGATAAGGGCTTTGCAGGCCCCTGCCTTACCGCTTGGCCATGGTGCCGAATGTTTTATTCCTTAAAATTAGGGCGCTTAAAGGAATTAAGCGCCCTATGGAGCGGATTACGAGGCTCGAACTCGCTACCTCAACCTTGGCAAGGTTGCGCTCTACCAGATGAGCTAAATCCGCATACTAAATGGTGCCTCCGGTCGGAATCGAACCAACGACACGGGGATTTTCAGTCCCCTGCTCTACCGACTGAGCTACAGAGGCAAATGGCGACCTGGATGGGGATCGAACCCACGACCTCTAGCGTGACAGGCTAGCGTTCTAACCAGCTGAACTACCAGGCCAAAAATGGTGGGAACAATAGGGCTCGAACCTATGACCCTCTGCTTGTAAGGCAGATGCTCTCCCAGCTGAGCTATGCTCCCACATCTTCGCTGATTTGCTATGCAAACTTATCGGCGACGAACATAATATTACCATAAAGCGAAATATTTGTCAAGCATTTTTTTACATTTTATTATATTTAAAGCGAATTTATGATATCTTTTATTTCCTCATTTTTAAAATCATAAGTTTTATTGCAGAATTCGCACCTGATTTCGATATCCTCGGGATTTTCGGCGAATTCTTCAAGCTGGACCTTTCCGAGCGATTTAAGCGCCCTTTTAAATCTTTCCCTTGAACAGGTGCAAAGATACTTAGAATCAGAAGAATCGAGAATTTCGGTTTCAAACCCATCGAGCACGGCTTTTACTATCTCTTCAATGCTTTTTCCCTCGTTTAAGAGCTCGCTTATCGGCTTAATTTTACGGACATTGTTTTCAAGTTTTGAAATAATTTCCTCATCGCCGTGGGCGGCAGGCAAAAGCTGAATAATATACCCTCCCGCTTTTCTGACTGTGAGATCGGGATTTACAAGCACGCCGAGCGCGCACACCGTGGGGATCTGCTCGCTCACGGCATAATAAGCCGCGATATCCTCGGCAATCTCGCCGCTCGCTATCGGCACATAGCCGTTATAAGGCTCTTTAAGCCCTAAATCCTTTATGACATAAAGCACGCCGTCTTTCCCGACCGCACCCGAAACATCAAGCTTGCCGTTTTCCTTAAGCGGAATTTCCACCCTCGGATTTACTGCGTATCCTCTGACATTTCCCTTATAATCCGATACCGCAATAAGCGATCCCGCGGGACCCTTACCGTCGATTTTAAGGGTAAGAGAGTCCTCTTTGTTTTTAAGCATATCGCCCATAAGCGACGCGGCGGTGAGCAGCCGCCCCAAAGCCGCCGTCATAACGGCGGAGGTTTTATGAAGATTTTCGGCTTTTGCCACGATATCCGTGCTGTCCACCGCGATAGCGGTAACGCAGCCGTCGGAAGTTATCGCACGGATAAGCTTTCCCATTTTAAAATTCCTTTCAGATCTTTTCGGCGATAAACACCGCACGCTGGCAGTTTTCTTTAGGCTTTCTATAAGTAAACTCGCCGTAAACCCTTTTAAACTTAAAACCCGCCTCGCTTAAAGCGGAGATTATTTCTTCGTTTGTATAAGCCTTTTCGGTAACGGTATCGCAGTATCTTATGTACTTATCTTCTCCCGATTTTTTAAAAATATCGAGATAGATATCCACGGTTTTATTATCTTTTCTCAGGCAATTTTGCCATACAAGAAAAGTATCCTGCGTTTCCTTAACTATAGTGTTGTTACCCAGCACCGTTTTGTGCTTATAAAGAGTATTCATATCAAATATAAAAAGCGAATGCGGCTTTAAATTAAGCGAAAGCCTTTTAAAAGCTTTTTTAAGCTTACTGTAATCGGTGATATGATTAAGTCCGTCAAGCAGGCACACGGCGCCCTCCGCTTTTTCAAGCAGAGCAAGATTTTCCGCCTTTTGGCAGACATAAAAAACCTCGCCGTGATTTTTGCTTTCGGCTGTTGTCAGCATTTCGGGGGAGCAGTCCACCCCGACAGTTTTAATTCCACGGTCTGCAAATCTTCTTGAAAAGCTCCCTGTTCCGCAGGCAAGATCGATAATCGACTTTGGAGCGGAGCCGAACTTTTCAAAAAGCTTTAAAATATACTCGGTCCGCTTGTCATACTCGGCGTCAAAGGTGAGCTCGTCATAGAATTCCGAGAGCGTTTCGTACATCTCTTATGCCCTTTCGCTTTCGCCGAAGAATTCTTTATACCAGACAAGGAAAGTGTAAACAGTCCATATCTTGCGGCTTAAGTCCGCTTTATCTGCCTTATGGTCGTCAAGCATTTTTATAAGCTTTTTGGTATCGAAAAATTTCTGAGCATTTTCGGATAAAAATGCGTCCCGCACTCTGTTATAATACTTTTCCTCTTTAAGCCATACTCTTATCGGCACGGGGAAACCGAGCTTATCTTTATCGGCGGTGCGCTTAGGCAGAGTTTTTTCAGCCGCCTTGCGCAGGGCAAGCTTTGTGGTTTTGGTATTTACTCTGCAGTCAAGCGGAATGGTGGAAGCAAGCTCCAAAACCTTTTTATCAAGGAACGGAACGCGCAGCTCCAAAGAGTTTGCCATACTTGTTTTATCGGCTTTGAGCAAAATATCGCCCATAAGCCACATATTGATATCAAGATACTGCATTTTCGTGATATCGTCTTTATTCTTTACTTCGCTGTAGAACTTATCGCAAAGCACTTTCGGCTCCGCCGCCTTTTTGGCTTTTTCGCTCTTTAAAAGGCGGTCGCGCTCTTTTTTGGTGAAAATATAAGCGTTTCCGATAAATCTTTCCTCGATAGTTTTGCCTCGGCGGATAAGATAGTTTATTCCGTGCACTTTAGGCAAATGTTCGCAAATTTTGCTTATCGCCCTGCGGATACAAAAAGGCAGCGAATCATAAGCCGTGAGAGTGATAGGCTCCTGATAAATTTTATAGCCGCCGAAAAGCTCGTCTGCTCCCTCGCCCGACATAACGACCTTTACATACTTGCTTGCGAGCTTGCTTACGAAATAAAGCGCGATAGCGGCGGGGTCCGCCAAAGGCTCGTCCATATGATACTGAATATTTGAAAACGAATCCCAATATTCATCGGGAGTGATTACCTTTGAAATATTTTCAACATTTATGGTTTTTGCAAATTCCTTGGCATAGTGGATTTCGTTGTACCTGTCGCCGTCGGGACTTTCAAAGCCCACGGTAAAGGTCTTGTCCACATCAGCCGCCTCGGCGATATATGAAGAGTCTATTCCGCTCGATAAAAACGAGCCTACTTCAACATCGGCTATCTTATGCGCTTTTACCGACTCTCTTACAGCCTCGTCAGCCCTGTCGGCAAAATATTCAAGCACTCCGTTTTCAGGGGAAAATTCTGGGCGGAAGTATCTTGTCTTTTCAAATTTCCCGTTTTTATAAGTAAAACAGTGCGCGGGCGGAAGCTTATAAACATTTTTAAAGAAAGTTTCCTCCGTGGGGGAATATTGGAAAGATAAGAAGTGGCCGAGCGCTTCTTCGTTTAGCTCCTTTTTAAAGTCGGGGTGATCGAGGAAAGATTTTATCTCCGAGCCGAAAATAAAGCTGCCGTTCATAAAAGTATAATAAAAAGGCTTTATTCCGAAAATATCCCTCGCTCCGAAAACAGAGTTGTCCTTCTTATCAAAAATTACAAACGCATACATTCCCCTGAGCTTTTTAACAAGATCTTCACCCCACTGCTCGTAACCGTGGAGCAGGACCTCGCTGTCGGAATTGTTGCTGAATTTATGGCCTGCGTCTAAAAGCTCGGCTCTTAAATCCTTATAGTTATAAATCTCACCGTTAAAAACAAGCACGAGGCTCTTATCCTCGTTAAACATCGGCTGATCGCCCTCTGACAGATCGATTATCGAAAGGCGGCGGAAACCTAAAGCTATATTATCGTCAAGATAAACACCGTCGCTGTCAGGTCCGCGGTGGATAATGCGGTTCATCATAAGTTTAAGCACCGAACCGTCATCTTTTATATTATTTGTGAAGCCTGCAAAACCGCACATTTTAATCAACTCCTGTCGTTATTTCTTTATTATACACCATTTTTATCGGTTTGTCTTTATTTTTTTTAAAATCAGATAACAAAGCGCGCCTATAACAGCTCCGCTCACTGCACCTGCGATTATCAGCGCCGGCAGATAATAAATGACCGCTTTACCCACCGTGAATAAAGCCACCGCCGCCTGCGCGAGGTTGTGCACCGCTCCCCCTGCCGCCGACACTGCGACGACGGAAAATTTTCCGCTTTTTGCTAAAATATAACAAAGAATCAGTGATACAGCCGCTCCCGCAAGCGAAAAAACCGCGGAAAATGCGCCCGAAAAAAGCAAGGAGTTTAAAATTATCCTAACCGCGCTTATCATAACTGCGCCATTAAAATCTTTTTTATATATCAGCACCACCGCCGCCGCATTTGCAAGGCCGAGCTTTATTCCCGGAGCGATAAACGCGGTGGGAAGCAAAGTTTCAAGATATGAAAGCCCGAGGCTCAGCACGCAAAGCGAGGAAAGCAGGCATAAGCGCTTTGCATCTATTTTATTTCCACCGAAACCCTGTTTGGCAGGCATATTATGCTTTCCCCTTTTTTAGAAATTTTCCCCTTAGCCTTACATATTTTATCGGGGCAGTCCGCATAAGACATATAAACCTGTTTATTTTTTATTATAACCGTGTTTTTTGAAAGCAGAATTTTCCTGTCCTTATTTAAATCGGCTTTTATGATTTCGTGGTTGTTTTCACGAATCTCAACATAGCTTCCGCTCTTTCGGCTGAAAGCCGCAAAAATCGAGCCTGCAGTTAAGAGAAGAATAAAAAAATAAATTATCAGATCTCTTTTTTTAAACATAGCTTTATACTGCCTTTATATAATATAAAATATAATAACACATCTTTACAAAAAAAGAAAGATATTGTATAATTGATTTTATGAAAAATTTTTCTCGTGTGTTTACGGTTTTATTTCTCATTACGCTGTGCGGATGCTCAAAAGCGGGGCAGACAAGCGAAACGAGATTTCTGCTCGACACGGTAGTCACAATAAGTGCAGACTGCCCGCAAGAGTTAATAAATCAAGCTTTTGAAAAGATCTCGGATTATGAGAAGCTTTTTAGCGTAACTGTAGAAAACAGCGATGTTTCAAAGCTTAACCGCTCCTCAGGGGAATTTACAGAGGTAAATAATGATTCTTATGAGCTTATCGGCCGCTGTGTTCACTACAGCGAAATAACGGGCGGAAAATTTGATATCACCGTAAGACCGCTTACAAGGCTGTGGGATTTTAAATTAAAAACCGTTCCGTCAAAAGACGAAATAAGCGAGGCTTTAAGAAGAGTGGGCTACGAGTCGATAGAAGAAAGCGACGGGAAAATCAATTTAAACGGGGCAAATATCGACCTCGGCGCCGCCGCAAAAGGCTATATAGCGGATAAAACCGCGCAGTACCTTAAAAGCAAGGGAGTTAAAAACGCGGTTTTAAATCTTGGCGGAAATATAGTATCAATGGGCGAAAAAAGCCGCATTGCGATAAAAAAACCGTTTAGCGAGAGCGAATATTCGGGGTATATAACCGTGAAAGATAAAAGCGTCGTTACTTCGGGGATTTACGAAAGGTATTTCGAAAGCTCGGGCGAAATTTATCACCACATCATCGATCCGAAAACCGGATACCCTGCCGATACCGATGTTTCTTCGGCAACGGTGATATCCTCCTCTTCGCTTGACGCGGATATCCTATCCACCTGCATTGTGCTTTCGGGCAGTGAAGACGGCTTAAAGCTTATTGAAGGCACAGCCGGCGCGCAGGCGGTAATAATCAAGCGAAGCGGGGAAATTCTTTATTCCTCCGGTCTTAAAAAAACAAACAATGATTTTTATTTAAAATAAAGGAGCAATTTTATGGGACTTCTTGACAAGATTTTCGGCAATTACAGCGAAAAAGAAGTAAAAAGGATAAAGCCTCTTCTTTCAAAGGTGCTATCCCTTGAAGACGAGTATAAGAAGCTTTCGGACTCGGAGCTGAAAGCCAAAACAAATGAGTTTAAAGACAGAATTTCAAGCGGTGAAACGCTCGACGATATTCTGCCCGAGGCATTTGCCGTATGCCGCGAGGCGGCGGACAGGGTGCTTTCTATGCGCCACTTTCCCGTGCAGATAATCGGCGGAATTATTCTTCATCAGGGAAGAATAAGCGAGATGAAAACAGGCGAAGGTAAAACCCTTGTAGCTACCCTCCCCGCATACTTAAACGCTTTGACGGGCAAGGGAGTGCATATCGTAACGGTAAACGATTATCTTGCAAAGCGCGACTCCGAATGGATGGGCAAGCTTTACAGATTTTTAGGTCTTTCCGTGGGACTTATAATTCACGGAATGGATCACGATGAGAAAAAAGCGGCTTACGACGCCGATATAACCTACTGCACCAATAATGAGCTCGGTTTTGATTACCTGCGTGATAATATGGTAATTTACAAAGAGCAAAAGGTGCAAAGAGGCCATAATTTCGCTATAGTCGACGAGGTGGACTCTATCCTTATCGACGAGGCGAGAACCCCGCTTATAATTTCAGGCCAGGGCGATAAATCGAGCGACCTTTACCTTAAAGCCAATTCGCTTGCAAGAAGTATGAAAATGGTAAAAGTAAAGGAAATGGACGATAAGGAAACCGACGAAGAGGCGGGTTATGGCGGCGATTATGTCGTCGACGAAAAGGCGCGCACCGCAACCCTCACTCCGCAGGGCGTTAAAAAAGCCGAGGAATATTTCTCTGTTTCAAACCTTAACGATACGGAAAATATAAAGATCGCCCACCATATCAATCAGGCGATCAAGGCTTACGGCGTAATGCAGAGGGATATCGACTATGTCGTTAAAGACGGCGAGGTAATTATAGTCGATGAGTTCACCGGCCGCCTTATGTTCGGCAGAAGATATAACGAGGGACTTCATCAGGCGATAGAGGCAAAAGAGGGCGTAAAGATAGCGAGCGAATCGAAAACTCTCGCAACTATCACTTTCCAGAACTTCTTCAGGCTCTATTCAAAGCTTTCCGGAATGACGGGTACCGCTATGACGGAAGAGGCGGAATTCAGAGAGATCTATAGGCTTGATGTCGTAGAGATACCCACCAATAAGCCGCTCGCAAGAATCGATCTTAACGATTCGGTTTATAAAACAGAAAAGGCTAAATTCAATGCGGTCATAGATCAGATAATCGCCTGCCACGAAAAAGATCAGCCGGTATTGGTCGGAACTATCACTATCGAAAAATCCGAGCTTTTATCTAAAATGCTTAAGTCAAGAGGTATTAAGCATAACGTGTTAAACGCTAAGCACCACGAAAAAGAAGCGGAGATAATCGCGCAGGCAGGTATGCCCGGAGCGGTCACGATAGCCACCAATATGGCTGGCCGCGGAACCGATATTATGCTCGGCGGCAACGCAGAGTATTTAGCGAAAAACGCACTCCGTCACGACGGAATTTCCGAGGAGCTTATCGCCGAGGCTACAGGCTTTGCCGATACCGAGGATAAGGAAATTATTGACGCAAGAGCGAAATTTAAAGCTTATTATGACGAATTCAAAGCCGAAATCGCCCCCGAGGCGGATAAGGTAAGAAATGCGGGCGGACTCTTTATTTTAGGCACCGAGCGCCACGATTCAAGACGAATCGATAACCAGTTAAGAGGCCGTGCGGGCCGTCAGGGCGATCCGGGATCCACAAGATTTTATATATCTCTTGAAGACGACCTTATGAGGCTCTATGGCGGCGAGCGTATCTCACAGATGATGGACACCTTAAAGGTCGAAGAAGATACTCCCCTTGAAAGCAAGCTCTTATCGAGAACTATTGAAAGCGCTCAGCGCAAAAAAGAGGGAATGAACTTCGCCGCAAGAAAGCACGTTTTAGAGTATGACGATGTTATGAATAAGCAAAGAGAGCTTATTTATGAGCAGCGCAATAAGGTGCTTGACGGCGAGAACTTAAAAGACAGCATTCTCAGTATGATAGATGAAACTATCGATTCCTATGTTTCTATCTATCTCTCCGATCCCGTAAAAGAAAATTGGGATATTAAGGGTCTTAAAGAGTACTTCACAGGCTGGGTAGCGGCTGATTCCGATCTTGAATTTTTGAAAGGGAATATCGCAGGTGTTGAAAAAGAGGATGTAAGCAAGAAATTAAAGCAGATCGCTCACGAAAAATATGATCTCAGAGAAGAGCGCTTCGGCAGCGAGATAACAAGAGAAATGGAAAGAGTGATTCTTCTTCGCTGCGTTGATACAAACTGGATGGATCATATCGATAATATGGATCAGTTAAGACAGGGTATCGGTCTTAGAGCTTACGGTCAGCACGATCCCGTAGTAGCTTACAGAAACGAAAGCTACGATATGTTCTCCGCTATGCGCGACGCGATAAGAGAGCAGACCGCAAAGCTTACACTTACCGTCGAGATCCGCCGTGAGGAGGATGTCAAGCGCGAAAAGGTCGCCGAGGAAACCGAAACCGGCTCTCCCGCAACGGTCAGAGGTAAAGGCGCTGTAAGCAAAAACGCGCTCTGCCCCTGCGGCTCGGGTAAAAAGTATAAGCGCTGCTGCGGAAAAGGTTTGGAATAAAATTTTTATTATAAATCAAGGGCTCCCGAAAAATCGGGAGCCCTATTACTTTAGTACAAATCCTGCCTTTTTCTGCCGAGGGAGGCTGAATTAAAAACTTTTATTATTCGATCTCAAGCCTGCGGGAAGAGGGCTTTGTTTCGGTCTTTTTCGGCATTGTAAGTTTTAATACGCCGTTTTCATATTTCGCGGTGACTGCGTCTGCCTTGACGCCCGAAAGATCAAAGCTTCTTGAGTAATTTCCGTAGGAACGCTCGCAGCGGATATACTTACCTTTTTTGTCCTTTTCCTCGTGCTCCGAATGGCGCTGCGCCGAAACGGTAAGCGTATCATCCGAGATATCAAGCTTGATATCTTTTTTATCAAAGCCGGGCAGATCGGCTATAAGCTCATAATGATCGCCCTCGTCTTTGATATCGGTCTTGAATTCGTCGATCGCATTTGAGAAAAATCCAAAAGGCGAACCGAAGAAACTGTTTTCAAGTTCATCCATTTCCTTGAAAGGATTGTAAAGAGAATTGTTTTTGCGTGAATAAGGTCTAAGTTCAAACATATAAATACCTCCGAACTGATAATTTGTTTTTTGTAAACCCTAGGTCCGCTCTTGCGGTCCTCTTTTTGTTTACGACTATATTATAGCACAAACCGTTGACGCGGCAATGTGTTTGCTGTATAATAAATTCGTAAATCTATGTGCTGTCAGCACAAAGTGAGGGATAATATGATAAAAGAAGAACTGCTTAATTTATTTTTACAGACAAATTCGCTAGACAAACTTACCGAGGCGGTAAGCCTGAGCCTTAATTGCCCTGTTATTGTCGCGGATAACGGGTTTAATGTCGTATCGGGGTTTGCCCCGATAGGAGTTGACAGCGAGGTCTACCTCAAAACCGTTTCTCACAGCAAGCTCCCCGATTTTTTATGTGAAAAAATAGTGAATGAGGCTAAATTTATTACGGTGACCGACGGCGCCGAAACCTATATAGCCGACAAGCTGATATTTGAAAATGCGGAAATAGGCTATGCGGTATATATAAAAAAGCCGAAAAAATCTTCGGACAGCGAAAACATAATTTTTGCCGACAGCCTGATTTCAAAGCAGTTTTACTCGGAAAAGCAGTCTTTCGGAGCTCCCGGCGACTGTGCGGAAGAAATCCTTTTAGACCTGATTTCAGGCAGATTTGAAGATAAGGATACCTTTAGATTAAGGACTTCGGGCACCTTTCTTTCAAACTTTTCTCCCGAAAGATTCGCTCTTTTAAAAACCGACGGCGATCAGAATTCTCTTAACTTTTTAAGAGCCGAAATTTCCGATAATTTTCACGCCTCACTCTCTTTAAAACATAAAGACGGCATAATCGCTTTTTTGCATAAGGATCACGATATAGGAGAGCTTAAAGCAATAGCAAAAAGGAATTCCGCTTCCGCCGTGATATCGGACAAGCTTGAAGATCTTTATGATCTTAAGAGAGATTACGAATCGGTAAATATAGCTTTTGAGTATTTAAAAAATCGGAATAAACCCGCCTTTTTCGAGTTTTATTCCGATTGCTCTTTGATGGTATTATTTAAAAGAATAAATGATGAAATTGGATTTAAAGACGATAAAATAAGGGTGCTAAGCAACTATGACGCTGCGACGGGCTCTAAGCTGTGCCTTACTCTTTACACCTATTTTATCTGCGGCCGCTCGCTTAATAAGACGGGCGAAATGCTTTTTACTCACAGAAACACCGTGCAGTACAGAATAAAAAAGATAAAAGAAGATTTTGATATAGATCCGCTCGATCCGTCGCTATTTGCAAAATATTTTATCTGCAGCGCGCTTGAAAGCTTTAAAGAGAGAAAGAGTTAAGGATTTTTCCGTCTAAGTTTTTGAAGATAAACGCTTTATCGTCAAGCAGAATATATCCTCGCTCGCTGTTTTCTTTAGGAATAGAAACAGAGCCCGGGTTAATATAATAGTTATCGTTTGCAAGTTTTTCAAAAGCCGGTATATGCGTGTGGCCGTGGAGCAGGATATCGCCCTTTTTAAGCGGCGGAAGATTATCCTTATTGAAAATATGCCCGTGAGTCGCAAATAAAGTGAGTCCGTTCAGGCAAAGATAGGCATAGTCCGCAAGTATGGGGAAGTCGAGCACCATTTGGTCTACCTCGCAGTCGCAGTTGCCCCGCACGCAAAGCAGGCTTTCTTTAATGGGATTAAGCTGAGAAATAACTTTTTTCGGCGCGTAGCCGTCAGGCAGGTCGTTTCTCGGGCCGTGATATAAAATATCGCCTAAAAGTATAAGCTTTTCAGGCGCTTCGGCTGAATAACATTTAAGTAATTTTTCAAGATAAAGGGCGCTTCCGTGAATATCGGAGGCTATCATATATTTCATAATTATCACCTGATAAAAGTATATCACCGATTACAAATTTTTTCAATTAAAAAAAGTAGACTTATATAATAATGTGTGGTATAATATTTTTAGGTATAACTAGACAATACAGTCAGCGTACAATGCTTTTTTGAAGAAACGGCTTTAGTTTCGGCATTGTTGCCCTCCGCTC
>URFG01000009.1 GCA_900547095.1 uncultured Oscillospiraceae bacterium | reverse complement strand
TCCGCTGTTTCTTGACCTCTGCCGTCTGCTGGCTGGACTGCGCTTCCTGCACCACTCGGACAAACTCGGCTCTGTCATGCTTCGCATACTCGGCAATAGCTTTGAGCATTTCGGAAACAAGGGACAGTACCACATCTTCATTGATACGGTGCTGTGTCGTGCAGAGCTTTCCAACTGGGACTTTGCTGTATTGGGAACAGGTATATTGAGAAATACGCTTGCCGTTGTTGGTACGGTGGACATACATCTTGCCGCCGCAATCGGCACAATAAAGCAAGCCTGTGAGGGGAGCTGCTTCGCCCCAGCCGTCCGGGTAGCGTCTGACATTCCCACGGATTTTCTGCACAAGGTCAAAGGTCTGCTGGTCAATGATAGCTTCATGGGTATTCTCGAAAATTGTCCATTCGTCCTCCGGGACATAATGGCTTTTCTTGTCCTTGAAGTGCTTTCGGGTCTTGAAGTTGATGGTGTGTCCCAGATATTCACGCTTTTCAAGAATGTTGCAGATGGTGGAAGAACCCCAGCCGTACACATCTTTGAAGGTCTTATTTTTGTTCACGCCCTCGCCGTGCCGGGCAAGGTAAGCGGACGGAATGAGGACTTTTTCTTCTTTCAGCTTGCTGGCGATCTGATACGGACCGTAGCCGTCAATCGTCATGGCAAAGATGCGCTTGACCACCTCGGCGGCTTCGGGGTCAACCAACCATTGGTCTCTGGCTTCGTTCCAAAGATAGCCGTAAATGACCGTGCCTGTGAGGTGCTTGCCGGACTTGCCTTTGGACTGGAAAGTGGAACGGATTTTACGGCTGGTGTCTCTGGCGTAGTATTCGTTCATAATGTTGCGGAAAGGGGTAAAATCATCGTCCCCTCTGGCACTGTCCACGCCGTCATTGATGGCGATAAGGCGAACGCCACGCTGACGCAGGATTTCCATAATCTGACCGACTTTCAGATAGTCACGACCCATGCGGCTCATGTCCTTGATGCACAAATACTCCACATTCCCGGCTTCCACTTCTTTCATCATTGCTAAAAATCCGGGACGGTCAAAGCAAGTACCACTAATGCCATCGTCCGTGAAATGGACAATGTTTGTAAAGCCCTGCCGTGCGGCGAACTCCTCCAACATTGCCTTTTGATTGGATATGGAATTGCTCTCACGCTGTTGGTCATCATCTTTGCCAAAGTCATCACGGCTCAGTCGTTCGTACAGAGCTGTGATTTTCTCATTTTTTCTCATAACTTGCGCTCCTTTCTTCGGTTTTAGGTTGTGTGTTCTAAGAGACTTCCCAACCGCTTGATTAAGAAGTCTTTTAGAGCATACAACACCTTTGAAGAATATATCTTTTAGAACTTTTTGTAATTACAAGATAGGTATCGTTGATATGTCCGCTGCCGTATTTTTCAATACTTTCAGCGTCATTTACCCCGAATTCCGACAATATTTCTTCTAATTTCATTTTTTCTCAACCTTATGAAGCATATAGGGATATTCGACTATATCCTTTCTGTTTAAATATCTGCCGTTTGTAAAATCGGGGAAATATACGGGCGCTCCGCCTAAAGCTATTGATTGCTCGCTGAGCACGCTTACAGCCATATAGGTTGCCGTATCATAAACATCGATCGGAGGATTTATCCCTGCTTTTGCGGCGTCGAAAAATGCTCTGTAGCATCTCGGATCCATTCCGCCGTGTCCGCCGCCGGAAGAACTCCCTTCCCAAAGCGGGTGGATATAATCCTTTTCATATTCAGCCATATTGCCCCAGATTTCCTTGCTGTGCGGCGGATCGGTAAACTGCTTATGCTTAGGATACTCGTAAAGACTGTCATTATCCTCAATATATGTAGCCTTTGTTCCGTGAACAGTAAGTCCTCTTGAATAATATCTCGGAAGCGTGGTGTCAAGAGTAATGGTAACGGTTTCGCCGTTAGCGCATTTTATCGTTGTGGTAACAACATCGCCCTGTGCAAATCTGGTATCCTTAAGATCTTTAAACTCTTCATTATCCTTAACGACAGCCTCAAGACCGTAAGACGCGCTTGCTACGCTTGTTAAAGTTAAAAATCTGTTTCCGTTATTGATATCCAGAAGTTTTCCTATCGGCACAAGCTCGTGAGTGGGATAATTTTCACAGTTTCTTCCGATATAATTTCTGAGTCTGTAGTGTCTGTTTTTAACACCGTTTAATATCTCGTCTGCAAGATAATGGCCGTACATACCCGTGCAATGAACAACTTTTCCGAAAAATCCGCTTTTTACCATATTCAAAAGCATAAGCTCCCTTTTTCCGTAACAGCAGTTTTCAAGCATCATACAGGGGGTACCGCTTTCTTCGCTCGCTCTTACAAGCCTCCAGCAGTCGTCAAGCGAGAATGCTCCCGCAACCTCGGTGCCTACATATATTCCCTTTTTAAGCGCTTCAACGGCTATTCTTATATGGTCTTCCCAAGCGCAGGTGATAACTACCGCGTCGATATCAAGATTAAGCATATCTCTGTAATCGGTCGATTTAACAGGGGTATAGCCTTTTACTTTTTGTGTAAGCTCGGCAGCTGCGTTTGTTCTGTCCTCATAGCTGTCGCAAACACCGGCGATAATAATATCGTCCAACTTTAATATTTCATATTCGAAAACTCCCATTCCTCGCTGACCGAGGCCGATTAGTGCAATTTTCAGTTTATCTTTCATAAAAAGCGCTCCTTTTTTTATAAGCTACTTGAAATATAGCATACTATTTATTATAATAAAATCTATAAAAAGACAATTTTTCTCTAAAAAAAGCCAAGGTGATATATATGTGGAAGAAAATTCCGGTTTTGCCGGAACTTAATTTAAACGGCGTCTACACAGCCTTTATTCAGGATATGGAAACCGCCTACTATTTCCCCGGCGAATCTCATAATTTCTGGGAGATCGCCTGCGTAAAAAACGGAAGTATGACGGTTACGGCCGATGAAAGAATTTATGAGCTTAAAAAGAATGATATTATCTTTCACCGCCCGCTCGAATTCCACAGATTTTTAGCGGGTGAAAACGGACTTCGGCTTATGGTTATAAGCTTCAGCGCAACGGGTAAACTTTTAAAATATTTTGAGAAAAAAACATTTTCTTTAACAAGCGAAGAAGTAGAGCTATTTTCCGAGCTCATAAACACTGCCGATAAGATAATTTCAAGAAGCGGTCTGCCTTTTCCCGTTTCCGATAATCTCCACACAAAGCTCGATATGCTTTTTAAGCAGTTTATCCTTGATGTGAAAGGAAACAGGAACTCTGTTAAAACAGTTTTAAACAGAAACTCGGCGCTTTACGAAAAAATTATAAATATTCTTAAAAAGAATATCGACTCGACTGTTACCCTTGATGAAATCGCGGAAGAATGCCACACCAGCAAAAGCAATCTGAAAAGAATTTTTTCTATGTATTCCGATATAAGCATAAAAAAATATTTTAATCAGCTTAAAATTTCAAAAGCGATGAAGCTTTTAAAACAAGGCTACAGCGGAAACGAAACCGCTTTATCATTAGGATTTGAGAATCCGAATTATTTTTATACGGTGTTTAAAAACCAAACGGGCGTGACCGTTAAAGAATTTCAGAAAAATTCGGAAAATTATTGATATTTTTTTCTTGACAATCGGAAATTATACGGTATAATATTAACAGTTGAACAATTATTCATATATTGCAAAAAGGAGGTTATTATGGAAAACAACCATAAAAAGATCGTAAAGAATATCAATAAAAATCTTCCCGATATTGATATTCTTTACGATCTCGCCGAGCTTTACAGGCTTTTCGGCGATTCCACGAGAATTCGAATTCTATATGCTCTTTCTTCAGGCGAGCTTTGCGTTAACGATATCGCACAAGTGCTTAAAATGACCTCTTCAGCCATTTCCCACCAGCTGCGGTTATTAAAAAGCGCAGGGCTTGTGAAATACCGAAGAGAGGGTAAAACCTGCCTTTATTCCCTGGCGGACGACCATGTCGAAACCATAATCAGTCAGGGTCTTGAACATATTACGGAGGAATGAAAATGAAAGAACATAAGGAAAGTATTATCAAAATTTCGCTTACGATAGTTTTGTTTTTAGCGGCTGTCGTAACTAACAAATTGATCGACCTGCCGACTTACGGCAAAATTCTGCTTTTTCTTATCCCATATCTTGTTGCGGGATACGAGGCTATAACAGAGGCATTTAAAAACATTTTCCACGGCGAGATTTTCGACGAGGCGTTTTTAATGGTTATCGCAACGGTCGCCGCGTTTATTATCGGCGAATACCCCGAAGCGGTATTCGTTATGCTGTTTTTCAATATCGGCGAGCTTTTTGAGGATATTGCCTCGGATAATTCGCGCAAGAAAATAGGCGCTCTTATGGATCTTAAAGCGGAAACCGTCAGCGTAGAGAGAAACGGTGTTATAACCACGGTCGATCCGAAAGAGGTCCGCTCGGGCGAAACCATTGTTATTAAGCCCGGCGAGAAGATTGCGCTTGACGGAACAGTCAGCGAGGGCGAAAGCTCTGTGGATAACAGCGCGCTCACAGGCGAATCGGTGCCGGTGGAAGTTAAATCCGGCGACAGAATTTACAGCGGCGGAATAAACCTCAATGCCGTACTTAAAGTCACCGTTGAGGGTGAATATAAGGATTCAACGGTTGCGAGAATTCTCGATCTTGTTGAGCATTCCGCAGAAAAGAAAGCTAAAACCGAAAGATTTATCACCAAGTTTTCAAAAATATATACGCCTATCGTAGTAATTCTCGCGTTCGCTTATGCTATAATCCCCTCTCTTATAACGGGTGATTACGCAAAATACATTTACAGCGCTATTTCATTCTTAGTTGTTTCCTGCCCCTGCGCGCTTGTTATATCCGTTCCGCTCACCTATTTCTGCGCTATCGGCGGAGCTTCAAGAAACGGAATTTTGATAAAAGGCGCCGATTCGATAGAAAATCTTGCGAAAGCAAAATGCTGTGTGTTTGATAAAACGGGAACTATTACAAAGGGTAAATTCCAGGTAGTAGCCATTCACCCCGAAAAGATAGACGAAGACGCACTTTTGACGATGGCGGCAAGAGTTGAGTCATTCAGCTCCCACCCCATTTCGCAGTCGATAATCGCGGCGGCAAAAATCAAAAAGCTTGACTTTGAGGGCGATATATCCGATGTAAAAGAGATTTCCGGTAAAGGAATGAGCGCTGTTACGGAAGATAAAAAAATTCTTCTTGTCGGTAACGAAAAGCTTATGGCGGAAAACGGAATAAAATATCACGCCTGCCATATGGAGGGCACAGTCGTTCACATAGCAAACGGCGGAGAATACGCAGGACACATTGTTATTTCCGATGTTTTGAAACCGGAGAGTGTGGCGGCGATAAAGAAATTAAAGTCACTCGGAATCAAAACCGTTATGCTGACAGGCGATAAGGAAGCCACTGCCGCCAATATTGCGACTCTGACTAAAATCGATGAGTATTACAGCGAACTTATGCCTGCCGATAAGGTTACAAAAACCGAAGATATAATGAGCAAGCACAACGGCAAGACTGTATTTACAGGCGACGGAATAAACGACGCTCCTGTTCTTATGAGAGCCGATGTCGGTATAGCAATGGGCGGTCTCGGAAGCGACGCGGCGATAGAGGCGGCGGATATCGTTATAATGGACGATAATATTTCAAAGGTTTCGTCCTGCGTAAAACTTTCAAGAGAAACAGGAAAAATAGCAATGCAGAATATTGTATTTTCCATTTTTATAAAGATCCTTGTTCTTATACTTTCCATAATCAGAATTCCCGGAGTTATGTGGCTTGCGGCTATCTCCGATGTAGGAGTAATGGTAATAGCAGTCTGCAATGCAATGAGAGCGCTTAAAATAAAAATGTAAACAGCTTGACAGCGACAATTTACAGTGGTATATTCATAGCATATTAATTTAAGGCGGGATTTTAAATGAATATCGAAAAAATTGATAAAAATATGAATTTCGATTCGGCTCTTGAAGAAAAAGACATTGTGTGGTTTGACGCTGATTACGAGCATTTTGACCTTTACGGAATTTACGAAAGATCGCAAAATGATTATATCAGGCTTCCCGAATCTGTTTCCGAAAAAATAAGCGAGGGAGTTTATTGGAACTCAAAAGCTCCTGCAGGGGTAAGATTAAGGCTTAAAACCAATTCACCCTATATCGCATTAAGAGCTGAATTTGACGGAAATATCACAGTCACCTCAAATATGTCTATCTCGGGATCGAGCGGATTTGATATCTTTAAAGAAAATAAGGGCAGATATTTTTATAAAGGCTCTTATATTCCCGGAGTGGATAGTAAACACAGCTTTGAATCTATCCATTATTTCGGCGGTTATAATGGGCAGTTTACCGATTATGTTCTTAATTTCCCATCTTATAAAAAAGTAAATAAGGTTTATATCGGAATAAAAGACGGCTATTCGCTTGAAAGCCCCGATAAATATTCTAATGAAAAGCCGGTCGTATTTTACGGCTCTTCTATAACGCAGGGCGCGGCTGCTTCAAGACCGGGAAACTCCTATATAAATATTCTTTCAAGAATGCTTGATATGGATTACATTAACCTTGGATTTTCGGGCAGCGCCATGGGTCAAAAAGAAATAGCTGAATATATTTCAGATATTGATATGTGCGCTTTCGTGTGCGACTATGATCATAATGCACCCGATGTAGAGCATATGAAAGCAACGCATTATGCTTTTTATGAAATAATCAGAAAGAAAAATCCCGATCTGCCTTATATAATGATTTCAAGGCCTCAGGTACACTGCATTTCTAACGGAATAACAAGGCGCAAAATAATAATGGAAAGCTATTTAAAGGCGCTCGATAATGGCGATAAAAATGTTTATTTTATCGACGGCGACAGCCTGCTTTCAGGTTATGAATACGGCAGCGCCACAGTAGAAGGAATTCATCCTACCGATATAGGATTTTACAGAATGGCAATGAATATATATCCTGTTTTAAAGAAGATCTTATATGATTAAAAAAATTCCGCAGGTGAATTTCACCTGCGGAATTTTTTAAGTTTTTACCTTTTTTAATAATTAATAGGCAATGCCCTGAGCTATCATAGCGTCTGCAACCTTCTCAAAGCCTGCAATATTTGCGCCTGCTACAAGATTACCCTTAAGACCGTACTTCTCTGCGGCATTATAAGCGTTATGGAAGATATTTACCATAATGTTTTTAAGCTTAGCGTCAACCTCTTCAAATGTCCAGCTGTAACGCATAGAGTTCTGGCTCATTTCAAGAGCGGAAGTAGCAACACCGCCTGCATTTGCAGCTTTAGCGGGAGCAAACAAAATGCCTGCTTTCTGGAATTCTGCGATCGCTTCGGGTGTTGAAGGCATATTGGCGCCCTCGCCTACTGCCATTACACCGTTTGCAATAAGAGCTTTAGCGGACTCCTCGTCAATTTCATTCTGTGTAGCGCAAGGAAGTGCAATATCGCATTTAACGGTCCAGATTCCCTTGCAGCCCTCGTGATATTCTGCGCCTTTAACGCGGTTGACATATTCTTTGATTCTTCCGCGCTCAACCTCTTTGATCTGTTTTACAACAGCAAGATCAATACCATTTTCATCATAGATATAACCGTTTGAATCGGACATAGCGACAACTTTGGCTCCAAGCTCGGTTGCCTTTTCATTTGCATAGATCGCAACGTTACCCGAGCCTGAAACAACAGCGGTTTTACCTTTGAATGAATCATTTTTCATACATTTAAGCATTTCTTCTACAAAGTAGCAAAGGCCGTAACCCGTTGCCTCTGTGCGGGCGAGAGAGCCGCCGTAAGAAAGGCCTTTACCGGTCAAAACACCGGTGTACTCATTTCTGAGCCTTTTATACTGACCGAACATAAATCCGATCTCTCTTGCACCTGTTCCGATATCTCCTGCAGGAACATCAGTATCAGCGCCGATATGTTTAGAAAGCTCCGTCATAAAGCTCTGGCAGAAACGCATAATCTCGCCGTCAGACTTGCCCTTAGGATCGAAATCCGAGCCGCCCTTGCCGCCGCCGATCGGAAGACCGGTAAGGCTGTTTTTAAATATCTGCTCAAAGCCTAAGAATTTGATAACAGAAGCATTTACCGACGGATGAAGTCTTATTCCGCCTTTATAGGGACCTATTGCGGAATTGAACTGAACGCGGTAACCGCGGTTGACCTGTACCTTACCGTTATCATCCACCCACGAAACGCGGAAGAAGATCTGGCGCTCAGGCTCAACTATTCTTTCTAAAACTCCGTTTTCCTCGAGGCTTTTATCAGCCTCTACGACCGGCTCTAAGGATTCGAGAACCTCATAGACCGCCTGCAAAAATTCTTTTTCACCGGGACTGCGCTTTTCAACAGACGCATATACCCTGTTTAAATATTCCGACTTAAACATTTTACATTCCCTCCAAACAATATATAAAAATAATAACTCTAAATTTATTTATAGTCAATAGTTAAAATATTTTTTTTTTTATTTTTTTGCTTATTTTTCTTGACAAGGGGATATTTAAAGGGTATCATATAAATAAAGCTGTGATAAGGAAGCTTATTCCGATATTAAGCCGTGATAAAAAGAGAGCTTTGCGTAAGCTGAAAGCAAAGCGATCGGTTTTCGGAAGAAGTACCGCCCTTTGAGCGCTGCGGGTAAAAAACGCAGCCGTGAAACAAATCCTGCGTTAAAGGAATTTAAAGTGCCGCAATATGCGGAATGCGGGTGGAACCGCGGAGTAATATCATCATCTATTGCTTCGTCCCTGAAATTCAGGGGCGAAGCATTTTTATTTTCGGGAGGTCAAAAGAATGATCAATGTTGTTTTATTAGACGGATCTTCGATTTCACTTGAAAATGGCGCAAGCTGTTTTGACGCGGCAAAAGCGCTAAGTGCAGGACTTGCTAAAAAAGCTTGTGCCGCAAAAGTGAACGGAGAGAATAAGGATTTAAGAACAGAGTTAAAAGACGGTGATAAGCTTGAAATACTGACTTTTGACGATGAGTACGGCAGGTGGACATTCCGCCACACTGCTTCTCATATTATGGCACAGGCAGTTAAAAGACTTTATCCTGACGCTAAGCTTACCATAGGTCCTGCGGTTGACGACGGATTTTATTATGATTTCGATGTTGAAGAAAGCTTTACAACAGCCGATCTTGAAAAAATCGAAGCAGAAATGAAAAAAATCGTAAAAGAAGATTTAAAGCTTGAAAGATTTACAAAATCAAAGGCTGACGCGATAAAATTCTTTGAAGAAAAAAATGAGCCTTATAAAGTTGAGCTTGTCGAAAATCTTCCCGAGGGAGCGGAAATCAGCTTTTATTCTCAGGGTGAATTCACCGACCTTTGCGCGGGAGCGCACCTGATGAGCACAGGGCTTGTAAAAGCATTCAAGCTCACTTCCGCAACCGGCGCTTATTGGCACGGCGACTCAAATAATAAAATGCTCTGCCGGATTTACGGAACAGCTTTCCCGAAGCAGAGCGCGCTCGATGAATACCTCACTATGATAGAAGAAGCTAAAAAGCGCGATCACAGAAAGCTCGGAAAAGAATTAGGCCTTTTTGCTCTGCGTGACGAGGCGCCCGGAATGCCTTTCTTCCTGCCTAAGGGAATGGTACTTAGAAACACACTTATAAGCTATTGGAGAGAAGTCCATAAAAAATGGGATTATCTTGAAATATCCACTCCTCAGATAATGCGCCGCTCGCTTTGGGAAACCTCGGGTCATTGGGACCATTATCACGATGATATGTATACAACGGTTATCGATGATGAAGATTTTGCAATAAAGCCGATGAACTGCCCCGGAAGTATCCTTGTTTATGAGCTTGAGCCTCATTCTTATAAAGAGCTTCCTCTTCGCTACGGCGAACTCGGAAAAGTGCACAGAAACGAGCTTTCAGGCGCTTTGCACGGACTTTTCAGAGTGCGCTGCTTTACTCAGGACGACGCGCATATCCTGCTTGCACCTGAGCAGATAACCGACGAAGTTGTAAGAATAGCAAAGCTTTTTGACGAGGTTTACAGCCTTTTCGGTCTTCCCTATGAAATAGAGCTTTCCACAATGCCTGAAGATCATATCGGCTCGGAAGAAGACTGGGAAATAGCAACAAAGGCTTTGGCTGACGCTATTACGGGTGTCGGAAAGACTTATATTTTAAACGAGGGTGACGGCGCTTTCTACGGACCTAAGCTTGATTTCCATATTAAAGACAGTTTAGGAAGAACATGGCAGTGCGGTACCATTCAGCTTGACTATCAGCTCCCCGGCAGATTTAATCTTGAATACACCGGAGCCGACGGCGAAAAGCACTGCCCTGTTATGATACACAGAGTTGTTTTCGGATCGATAGAAAGATTTATCGGAGTTATCACCGAGCATTTTGCAGGCGCTTTCCCTGTATGGCTTGCTCCCGTTCAGGTAGAAATTCTTCCTATAGCCGACCGCCACTGCGAATATGCGGATAAGATCAAAGCCGAGCTTGAAGCTTTGGGATTGAGGGCGGAAGTTGATAAGCGCAACGAAAAGATAGGCTATAAAATAAGAGAAGCAAGACTTCAGAAAATTCCTTATATGCTTATTTTAGGCGATAAAGAGGCTGAAGAAAAAACCGTTTCGGTCCGCAAGAGGGGCGACGACGGCGACCTCGGAAGTATGTCACTTGAAAGCTTTAAGGAAAGAATTTGCTCCGAAGTAAATTCAAAATCGCTGTAATTTTAAAAAAACATCTGCGGTAAGATAATTTACCGCAGATTATTTTTTATCCTTTTTAGGGCTATCGCCGAATGTTTTTTTATAGGCTCTTGAAAAATAAGAAACGCTGTTAAACCCGCTTTCTTTTGCCGCGTATTCAACCGACAGCTTATTTTTAAGCATTTCCCTTGCAAAAAGGCAGCGCTGGATATTTATAAATTCGGTTACGGTGTAACCCGTAAGTTTTTTAAAGGTGTGAATAAAATAAGAGTCGGAATAGCCGACATTTTTTGCAAGAGATGAAACAGTAATCTTTGATTTCATCTCTTTTTTTATATACTCAAGCGTGGGTTTTAAAAACTCTTCCTGATCATAAATATATGTGTTTTCCGCTTTTTGCGAATGATTTTTAATAAGCAGATTTACAAGGTTTAAAACAGCGAGCTTTTTTTCAAATTCCGAATTTTCATTCTTTTTTGAAAGCAGTAAAGCGGCGGTTTTATAGCTTTCGATCAAATTTTCATCATTTTTTATAATGCTCTCAAAAATAAAATCGGAGCCTTTAATTCCTGAAAATTCAAGAAAGCTTTCATCGATAATAAGGCAATGGTATTTTAATTTTTCCGAAGTTCTTGTAGAGTGAACTGCATTCGAATTTATAACTGCGATATCGTCTGCTCTCAATTTAAAGGGAACAAAGTTAAGCAAAAGCTCACCTTGACCTGAAATCACATATAATATTTCTATATTCTTATGCCAATTTGCATAGGAATAGCTGTACTCAAAAATATCGTCAGTATGAAAAATAAAGGGATATTTCGGATCAAAAGCCGAATGAATTTCATATTTTGCCATATATACCTCTAAAAAAGCATAATAGTTAAAAAAATAAGCATTTTCAGCCTATATAATTATTATATAATTAAAAAAATAAAAGTCAACAGAAAGCAGAGAAAAAGCAATGAAAGTTATTTTGTGCGAAAATTATGAAGAGGTATCGGAAAAAGGGGCTTCGATAGTAAAAGCCCGGATACTTTTAAAACCCGACTGCGTTTTAGGCCTTGCCACAGGATCAACCCCTAAAGGTCTTTATAAAAAGCTTTGCGGCTCCGATCTTGATTTTTCAAAGATCACCACATTTAATCTTGATGAATATTATCCTTTAAAAAGCTCCGATCCGCAAAGTTACCATACGTTTATGAATGAAAATCTATTTTCGAAGATAAATATTAACCTTAAAAACACGCATATTTTAGACGGTGAATGCTCAGATCCCTCCGTCGAGTGCGAAAACTTTGAAAAGCTTATAGAGAAAAGCGGCGGAATAGATCTTCAGCTTTTAGGTATCGGAAGAAACGGACACATCGGCTTTAACGAGCCTGCCGAAACCCTTAAATGCAAAACGCATATCGTAGAGCTCACAAAGAGCACAATTAAAGCCAATTCGAGATTTTTCAAAAGCGAAGATGAAGTTCCGAAAATGGCACTGACTATGGGGGTTGGAACGATACTGTCGGCAGGAAGTATCATAATAATGGCAAGCGGAGCCGATAAGCATTATGCAGTTAAGCATTTGCTTGATAATGAAATAACCACAAAAGTTCCGGCAACGATTTTAAAAGCTCACAGAAATACCGTGCTTATATGCGACAAGGAGGCTTATTATGGATCTGCTGATTAAAAATGCGAATGTTTTCGGGAAACTTACTAATATTTACAGCAAAGACGGCGTTATCGAAGAGTATGATCCGAGGACAGTTTGCGAAAATATCCTTGATGTGAACGGCAGCAAGGTTTTCCCCGGGCTTATAGATATTCACACTCACGGCTGCGGCGGAGCCGATGTTATGGACGGAAAATCATCATATATCTCAAAAATTCTTAAAAGCCACGGCACGACCTCTTTTTGCCCTACGACAATGACTATGCCCAAAGCTTCTATCGAAAAAATATGTGCTGAAATCCCCGATACTAAAGACGGCGCTCATTTCTTAGGATATAATATAGAAGGCCCTTTTGTAAGCCGGGAAAAATGCGGCGCGCAAAACCCCGAATATCTTATAGATCCCGATGAAAATTGGTTTAATTCGCTTAAAAACGTCGCGATAGCAGTGCTTGCTCCCGAGCTTGAAAACAGCGAAGAATTTATAAAAAAGTGCAAAGCGAAAGTATCAATAGGGCACACAAATGCAAGCTATGAGCAGGCTTTAAAAGCTATAAAAAGCGGAGCGGACAGCCTCACTCACACCTTTAATGCAATGCCCGAGCCTCACCACAGGAATAAATCGGTTATAGACGCGGCTTTGGATGAAAATATCTATGTTCAGCTTATCTGCGACGGATTTCATAACTCAAAAACCTTTGTGCGCTTTCTTTTCGGAGCGTTCGGCAGCGGCAAAGTGATACTTATAAGCGACAGTCTTGCGGCGACGGGCTATGAAGACGGAAGATATAATTTCGGAAATCAGAAGATAACAGTTAAAGACAGAAAAGCCTTTCTTGATAACGGCAGTATAGCGGGAAGCACCTCTTTTTTAATTGACTGTGTGAAAAAAGCGATAGAATTCGGTGTTTCGGAATACGACGCTTTTACTTCCGCCACCAAAACTCCCGCTGACTATTTAGGAATTAAAAAAGGAAGAATTGAGCCCGGGTTTGACGCCGATTTCATAGTTACCGATAACGATTATAATATTTTAAAGGTTATAACAAAAGAGCAGCTTATTTAAAAAGGTTTGCTGTAAAAAAAGAAAGTCTTTAAATACATAAAGACTTTCTTTTTTTATTTTATTTTATTTCATATCCGCCCACAGGTCTGATTTTCAGCGGAACACAGGAATTTTCACCGAATACCTTTTCGATCATATTTTTATATTCTGAAAATCTCGTTTTCGGAATATAGCACTGAATAGTTCCTGCAAAGCCGCCTCCGTGAACGCGGGCAGTTCCCTCGCCGTTTAAAAATTCTTTTGTAAGAGCAATAGCGAGCGATAATCCCTGCTCTTTTGCATTTGAAACGGGGAATAAATTTTGAAGATATTTAAATGAAGACTCGCCCGATTCATCGACAAGCTTTAAAAACTCTTCAAAATCACCGATCTTAAGAGCGTCTTTCATTTTAAAAACGCGCGCGTTTTCATTAAAGAAATGAAAAGCTCTTAAAACTGCTCTGTCGGAGCATTCTTTGCGGAGATCTTTAAGTTTTGAGTAGAATTCTCCGCGGTCGGCATCTCTTAAAAAGTCCACTCCGAGCGCGTTGCTTATCTCTTTGCACTCTATTGTGATATCGGCATAATCCTGTGTGAGATCGGCGTGATTGCCGCCTGTATCGACAACGCAGAGCTGATAATCGGTTTTATCAACATCAAAATCTATCTTTTCTATCTTCGGATCGGCAGGATCGTTAAAATCAGCAAATGTAAATCCTCCGACCGAGCTTGCCATCTGGTCGAGAAGACCGCTCGGCTTGCCGAAATAAACATTTTCGGCAAACTGCGAAAATTTAGCTATAGAAACAGAGTCCACCTTATTATCGCAATAAAGACCGTTTACAATATTAGCCACCAAAACTTCAAACGCCGCAGAGGAAGAAAGACCTGATCCTTTTAAAACATTTGAAGTGGTATAAGCTTCAAAACCCGAAAGCTTAAAGCCCGATTCTTTGAACTTTGCGATAACGCCTCTGATAAGCGCGCTTGCTCTTCCCTCTTCTTCGGGCTTTATTTCAAGATCCGTGATATCGATATTATCCTCGGGATATCCCTGCGATTTTATACGGACATTATTGCCCGAATTTGCGCTTACAATGGCAATAACATCAAGGTCTACGCTTGCCGCTATTACCGCTCCGTGCTGATGATCGGTATGATTTCCACCGATCTCCGTTCTTCCCGGGGCGGAAAAAATTCTTAAATTATCTTTATCGCCGAAGATATTTTCAAATTCCGAAACCGCTTTTTCATATCTTATGCGGGCCTGCATTTCATCGCCGTAAAGCATTTTAAAAGAATTATCAAAAGCGCCCGAAGAAATTTTTTCTTTTAATTCTTTGCAATTCATAATTTTTCTCCGATTAAATTATTTTGAAATGAGTCTTAAAGTATCGCGTGCGATAGCAAGCTCCTCGTTTGTCGGAATAACATAGACGTTTACCTTGCTGTCGTCAGTTGAGATCTTTACTTCGCTGCCGCGAAGATTATTTTTATCCTTATCGATCTTAATTCCCATATACGAAAGATTTTCGCAGACATATTCGCGAAGCTCGGGATCGTTTTCTCCGATTCCTCCGGTAAACGCGATAACATCTACCCCGTTCATAGCAGCGATATAAGATCCCACAAATTTTAATATCTGATAGCGCTGCATATCGATAGCAAGCTGCGCTCTCTTATTTCCTTTTTCAGCTTCTGCTGCAACATCTCTGTTATCATTAGAAACTCCGGAAATTCCGAATACGCCCGACTTTTTATTGCAGATAGTATTGATATCGGCGGCAGAAAGGTTTTCTTTTTCCGCGATAAAGGTCAAAGCCGAGGGATCGAGTGTGCCCGAGCGGGTACCCATCATAAATCCGTCAAGCGGAGTAAATCCCATTGAAGTGTCCATACACTCGCCGTTTTTAACAGCGGTAATAGAGCAGCCGTTTCCAAGGTGGCAGGTGATGATCTTAAGATCCTTTTTATCTTTGTTTTCAAGCACTGCGGCACGATCGGAAACATAGTGGTGGGAAGTGCCGTGAGCGCCGTATTTTCTCACGCCGTATTTTTCATAATACTCATAGGGAAGAGCATACATATAAGCTTTAGGAGGCATAGTCTGATGAAAAGAGGTGTCAAAAACAACAGCCTGCGGAATTTTATCACCGAATGTTTTGATACAGGCTTTTATTGCAAGAACATGCGCCGGATTGTGAAGAGGCGCCATAGCTCCGAGTTCTGAAATCTGCTCGATAACCTTTTCGTTTACGAGACAGGAGCCTTTGAAAATCGCTCCTCCCTGAACTATACGGTGGCCTATAGCCGAAATCTCATCAAATGAGTCAATAACCTTAGCCTCCGATTTAGTCATTGCATAAACAACAGCTTCAAAAGCCTCGCTGTGGGTGGGCATAGGAGTTTCGGCAGAGTATGTTCTGCCGTCAGCCGCTTTGTGGGAGATCGCTCCCGTAACGCCTATTCTTTCGCAAAGTCCTTTGGCAAGAACCTGCTCGTTTTCCATATCAATAAGCTGATATTTAAGCGAAGAGCTTCCCGCATTTACTACAAAAATTTTCATATTCCATCCTCCGAAAAAATTGTTGAAAAGAGTATCACAGTATGATAAACTATATATAATAATATAATATTTATATTGTTTTTTCAAGAGTATTTTATCAAAAAGCGGTGAAGTTTCATAAGAACGGGTATTATTGCGGAATTCAACCCCCTGCATAAAGGGCATAAATATCTTCTTGACTGTGTTAAGGAAAAATCGGAAACTGCCATTATAGTAATGAGCGGCAATTTTGTTCAGCGAGGAGAACCGGCACTATATCCTAAATTCAAAAGGGTTGCCGCGGCTGTAGAAAGCGGCGCTGATATGGTTTTGGAATTGCCCGTTTCCTGGGCGATGTCCACAGCGCAGAATTTTGCCCTCGGCGCCGTAACGCAATTATACAGGGCTGACTGTGAAAAAATTGCTTTTGGGAGCGAAAGCGGAGATATCAAAAGCCTTGAAAAATGCGCGGATATCCTTATTTCCGATAAATTTTCTTCACTTGTTAAATCAGATCTTAAAAAAAAGATCCCTTTTGCCTATGCAAGAGAAAATGCGGCTGTAGCGCTCGGCGCCGATAAAAATATTTTTAAAAATCCGAATGATAATTTAGGCACGGAATATATCGTTGCGGCAAAAAAAGCGGGCTTTGATATTAAATTTGAGTGCATTAAAAGGCAAGGCGCTTTCCACGATAAAAAATCCGATCACGAATTCAAATCAAGCTCCGAGATAAGGGAAATGATATTATCGGGAAAAGCGGAAGTTGCCAAGAGTGCAGTGCCGAAAAGCGCAAAATTCATTTTAAGCGAAGAGCATTCGGATACGAGATACTTAGAAAGACCTATTCTTGCGGTTCTTCGCTCAAAAAATGAAGAATATTTTAAATCTCTTCCCGATATCACAGAGGGGCTTGACAGGCTTTTATATAATTCTTTAAAAAAAGCGGCAGGCTTAAAAGAGCTTTTTTCTCTTCTTCAGACTAAAAGATATCCTTTAGCAAGATTAAGAAGACTTGTTATTTCCGCCTTTTTAGGGATAGATAATTCCTTTTTCCTAAAGCCTCCCCCCTATCTTCGAATTCTCGGTATCGGTAAATTAAACGAGCCTTTATTAAAAAGCCACGATTGCCCGGTGCTTTCAAAAATTTCCGATATTAAAAATTTTGACGAAAGATCAAAAAAGATATTCGATCTCGAATGCACTGCCGCCGACCTTTACGGACTAAGCTTTAAAAATCCGCTTTTATGCGGATCGGAATATAAAACACCACTTTACAAAGGAGAAAAAAATGGTTAGAATTCAGGAAATTGAAAATTTCAAAAATTATGGAAGAGTTTTAAGTCTTTCTAACGGAATAATTAAATCTTATGTTACGCTCGATATAGGCCCGAGAATAATCTTTTTCGGCTTTGAAGACGGCGAAAATATCCTTTTTGACAAATCGGAGGAATTCGCTTTAAAGACTGACGTTAAATATGAAACATTGTTCGGCAAAGGGAGAGTTTGGAATAATTTCGGCGGCCACAGAGTATGGATAACTCCGGAAGCCTGGCCCGAAACTTATACGCCCGATGATAAAAAGGTTTCTTATTCCCTTACGGAAAACGGCGCTGTTTTTACAAAAGAGCCCGACCGCGAAGTAGGTATCGCTATTACATTAGAGGTTATTATGGACTCTAACGACGCGAATATGCGCGTAAATATGACGGTGAAAAATATTTCCTCTTCCGAAAAGGAATTTTCTATCTGGGGAATCACCGTTTCTTCTCAGGGCGGAACTCTTATAATTCCTATGAACACTAATAATACAGGCTTGCTTGCAAACAGAAATATTTCCGTTTGGCCCTATTCGGAGCTTAATGACGAAAGGGTTTATTTCGGCAAAAAATATGTGACCTTAAAGCAGGACCCGAAGAGCAATAAATCCTTTAAGCTCGGATTTGATCTTAACTGCGGAAATGTTTATTATATCAATCATTCCGAAGTTTTCTTAAAGAGCTTTGAAACCAATCACCCCGATGGATTCTACCCCGATAACAACTGCTCTTTTGAAACTTATACCGACGGTTCTATTTTAGAGGTCGAGTCTTTAAGTGAAATAAAAACCATAAAACCCTCGCAGGAGCATAAAAGCTGCGAGAGATGGTCGCTTTTAAAACAACCCTGCGAAATCGACTTTAAGAGTGACAGCTCTATAGACGAATTCTTCAAAAAGCTTTAAACGGAGGAAAAATTTTGCCCGATAATATTTGTCTGATAATACCGTCGCTTAATCCCGACGAAAAGTTGAAAAAAACTGTGAATTCAATGCTTAAAGCAGGGTTTACACACATAATTATCGTGGACGACGGGAGCGATGAGATTCACAAAAAGAATTTCCCCGAAAAAAGTGATAAAATAATCAGGCTTACCCACTCTGAAAACCGCGGAAAAGGCGCCGCCCTTAAAACCGCATTTAAATATATCCTCGAAAATATGCCGGAAATACAGTTCGCCGTAACAGCTGACGGCGACGGTCAGCATACCCCGGAGGATACTCTTAAATGCGCGCTTACAGCACGGGAAAACAAAGGATGTCTTATCCTCGGCTGCCGTGATTTTTCTTTAAAAGACGTGCCTAAAAGGAGCAAATTCGGCAATAACACGACTTCTTTTGTTTTTAAAGCGCTTTGCGGAATTTCCGTTTCGGATACGCAAACGGGACTAAGAGCCTTTTCTAGAAATCTTTTGCCTTTACTTACGGAAATAAAGGGCGACAGATTTGAATACGAAACAAATATGCTTCTTTCTTTAAAAAGAGCCGGAGTTGAATTTAAAGAGGTTAAAATAAGCACGGTTTATATAGAAGAAAATGCCTCATCTCATTTCAGACCTATAAGAGATTCGCTTAGAATTTATCGCTTTATTTTATCTTTTTTTATAAGCTCTATAGCCTCAATGCTGATTGATATCTCGCTTTTTTACATACTTTGCAGGATATTTTTAAAAAGCTTCGGGAACTTCACGGTGATATTTGCAACGGTTATTTCAAGAGCCGTTTCGTCGTTTGTGAACTTTTCGGTCAACAGAAAAAAGGTTTTCGACTGCGATAATTTCAAAAATCCGATTTTAAAATATTATGCGCTTGCAATTCCTCAAATGCTCGTGTCTGCGATGCTTGTTACTTTACTTAAAGTTTTCTTTTCCGCAAATCCGTTTTTAAGCACTGTTTTAAAGCTTATTGTTGATACAATTTTATTTTTTATCAGCTATAGAATTCAGAGCTGCTGGGTTTTTTCAAAAAGGAAAGAAAAAATTATGACAGAAAAGAAAAAGCTCACCGTTAAGAATGTAATTTGCAGATGTCTTTTGTCGTTAGGTACGGCTCTGCTCGCTTTTTTAGTAACAGTTATAACTTTTTGTGTTATGATTACTCACGGACCGAGTCAATCGCTTAAAAATATGCTGGTGATTTCCGCCGAGCAGGCAAGCGCGACAAAATGGGTGCCTTACCTGTTTTTATCCAAAAAATCCGTTAAAGCGATAATGGCGGATTCAAAAAAGGTAACGGCAGACACTGTGAACGCACAGGATTATCAATCAAACGATTCTTCTGATATCTTATCCGAATCCGACGACGGAATAAAGCTTGAATTTTTAAAAAAATCTAAATTCAAGGCTTATGTATGTCTGATTAAGAATCCTAAGAGGGTGACAGTCGGCGTTTCCTCGGAAGATTTTTCGAGTGCCGCTAAAGGAAAATCGGTTTTCGATATAGCTTCCTATTACGATTGCATAGCCGCAATAAACGGCGGTGAATTTATGGACGCGGGCGGCTCGGGATCGGGCGCCGCACCTATGGGGCTTACATATTCCGGCGGTAAATGCGTGTGGGATGACGGATTAAAGCGCACTTTTATGGGCTTTGATAAAAACGACCGCCTTATCTGCAAAAATTCCATTACCCGCGCCGAAGCTGACGCACTCGGTATACGCGATGCGGTTTCGTTTCAGAGAGGCAATGTTTTAATCAATCAGTCGGGCGAAGATATAAAACTTTATTACAGCGATTCAAACACCGGAACCGCTCAGAGAACCGCTATAGGACAAAGAAAAGACGGCACAGTCATCCTTCTTGTGACCGACGGGCGAAGCGCGGACAGCATCGGTGCTACCAAAAACGATGTTATCGATATTATGGCGTCTTACGGAGCTGTGAGCGCAGGTATGCTTGACGGCGGCTCGTCATCCGTGCTTTATTTTAAAAATTATATAGAAAAATACGGGATCGACGCTTCTAAGCTTGACAGCTATCAGCAAAAAGGACTTGTTAACAAATACAAGGCTTTTGTCGCTCCGAGAACTATTCCGACATTTTTCATTGTTAAATAACGGGGGAAAATATGAGAGAAAAACCTCTTTTTTATAAAATATATTTCGGCATTCTAATAGGTTTCGGAATAGTGTTTTTGTCGGCAGTGATATATTTTTACGGCTGGCTCAAAGATTATGAAAAAACAAGGCCCGAAGTAACTGCGCAAAGCATTTTGACAGAATATATAAAAAGCGGAAACGCAGGCGCTTTAAAAGAAGAATGTGGCTTAAAAGTTTCGGAATATGAAAGCGAAAAATCGATAAGTAAAGCAGTATCCGAGCACATAGCAGGAAAAAAGCTTTCGGTTTCCACCTCTGCAAAAAAAGAAAAAGGCTTCGATTATGCCTACAATATAAATGCGGATGAAAAGCCTTTTTTATCGCTTTATCTTAAAAGAAACGATAAAAAATCCTTCTTCGGGCATAAGGGATATAAGGTGGGAAAAAGCGTGTTTTCTCCGGATTTATATAAGTCGGTCACAATAAAGCTCGATTCTAAGACCGATCTTACAATAAACGGAATAAAGCTTAAAAATAATGACCGCAAAGACGACGCTCTGCCCTCTTTACCTGAAAACATCAAAAACGAAATAACCATAAAAAAGCAAACAGCTTTGATAAATGATCTTGTTTCAGCCGCTCCCGAAATAAAAGCTTTAAAAAATGAAAAAGAATTAAAGGTTTTAGGAAATTCAGGCGTATACACGGTGGATTTTTCGGGCGCATATCCAAACGAAAAGAAAATCACGGATTTTGCACTCAACGGCGCAGAAACTTATGCCGCTTATATGCAGGACGATAAGAGCTTTTCACAGCTTGATCCGTATTTAGTTAAGAACACTGAATTTTATAAAAACTTAAAAACAAGTCTTACGATGTTTGCCTGGAAACACGATTCTTATAACTTTGAAAATATAAATCTGAGCGAATTTTTCTCTTATTCCGAATCGCTTTACTGCGTGAGAGTAAGCTTTGAGCAGGTTTTAAAGTTAGGAAACAAGGAATACAGGGATAATTTTGATAAAAATGTTTTTGTTGTTAAATCGGGAGAAGCTTTAAGCATTGCGGATATGCAAAGTGTGGAGGAAGAAATCGCAAATGAATGATTTTGAAATAAAAATTCTCGATTTTATCCAGGATAAAATCGCCTGCAGGTTTTTAGACGCGGTTATGCCGATAATCTCAATGTTCGGCGATAAAGGCATTTTCTGGATAGCTCTTTCTCTGCTCTTTATAATTATCCCGAAAACGAGAAAAATCGGAATTACTATGGGCACGGCTCTTATACTCGGTTTAATAGTAGGAAACGGGATACTTAAAAATCTTATCGGAAGAATAAGACCTTATGATTTAAACACAAGCTTTCATCTTTTGGTTAAAAAGCTTTCGGATTATTCTTTTCCGTCGGGCCACACGCTGGCATCATTTGAATGCGCGAGCGTGCTTATGGTAAAAAACAAAAAGATAGGAATACCGGCTCTTATTCTTGCAGTGCTCGTAGCTTTTTCAAGACTTTATCTTTATGTGCATTATCCCACCGATGTGTTAGCGGGAGCGATCCTCGGAACACTTTTCGGATTTGCGGCGATATTCATTGTGGATAAAATATATTTTAAAATAAATCAAAAAAGCATAAAAAAATAAGCTCCTTTAAGGAGCTTATTTTTTATATCTTTATCAGTCAAGGAAATCCTCATTTAAGGTAACGCCGAATTCTTTTGCTATCGCCCTTAAATTATCGTCAGTAATAGTCTGTCTGATTCCCTTGCCCATTGAAAGAGCCAAGACATAAATCTGAGCCGCTTTTTCTATAGTGTGCATTAGCCCGAAGGTCGTATCAAAATCGGGGCCTGAACAGAAAAGGCCGTGGTGCGCCCAAACTGCCGCGTCAAACTTCTTCATAAGCTCGCTTGTAGCCTTTGCAATATCGGCACCGCCCGGAACCATCCACTCAACTACTCCTACTCCCGACGGGAATACTACGGGGCATTCGGTGGCGCTTTGCCAAAGCGCTCTTGTGATATCCTTAGAAGTAAGCGGTAGAACATATGTAAGAGCGATTATATTAGCGGGGTGCGCATGATAAATAACTCTGTTTTCTCCGTTTGTAGCGGCTTTTCTGACACTGTGGTTAAGGAAGTGGCTCGGAAATTCGCTTGTGGGTCTTCCGCCCTTTACAAGTCCCCATACAATGCGGTAGCTGTCGCCCGCCTCATTTATCTCAACAATGCAGATATTATCCTGCGGCTCTAAAATAACGTTTCTGAAATATTTTCCCGAACCTGTTGCGATAAAATATTCGCCCTTAAGGTTATCCGCCTGAACGCCCATATTTACCCAGGGTCTTTCAAAGCTGAAATAAGGTCTGCATTCTTCAACCTGCTCTTTAGTCATTCTGTAGGTTAAATTTCCGCCGTTTCTTTCGTGCCAGCCCTGGAGCCAGCCGTCGTTACACATACGGATATAATCTTTTAATATCTTTATATCAAGTATTCCCATTTTATTATCCCCTTTTTAAAAGAACTTCATTTTCATATTTCTTTACTTCGTCATATAAGTCCTTATCCGAAACAACATTTTCTTCTTTGCAGTAATGCTCCCAGATATCGGAAAAAGGAAGCGTTTTTATCTGCTCGCTAAGAGCCATAAGAGCGGAAAAATCACCGCTGTCCTGTAAAGCCTTGAGCTTGGTGTCAGGCATAAGCAAAGCGAAAAGCAAAGCTTTCTGCCAGCTGCGGAAGCCTATAGACCAGGCAAGAATTCTGTTTATGCTCGCGTCAAAATAATCAAGCGCCATATAAACTCTGTCAAGTGCGCCGCAGCGAACTATCTCTTTAGCCATTTCCTTGGTTTCATCATCGAATATTACAACATGGTCGGAATCCCATCTTACAGGTCTTGTAATATGAAGCGCAATTTCATCAAAGAAGCACAAAAGCGCGGGAATCTTATCGGAAACAACTTCTGTGGGATGATAGTGGCCGTTATCCATAAGCGGCATACATTTATCCTTATGCATTGCGGCAAACGAGAGGGTAAATTCCGCCGATCCCGAGGTAAACGATTCAACGCCTATACCGAATACCTTTGATTCAACGCAGGGCTTTACCTTATTAAAATCAAAAGGCTCGCTCAATATCTCTTCTATTGATTCCTTATATCTCATTCTCGGGCCCATTCTGTCGCCCGGGATATCCTTAAAGCCGTCGCCTGTCCAGATATTCATAACGCAGGGAATTCCTGTTTCCTCCGCAAAATACTGTGAAATTCTTATGCAGGCTTTTCCGTGATCTATCCAGAATTTGCGGATCTTTTCATCGGGGCTTGAAAGAGTAAGCCCGTCTTTGACCATCGGATGAGAGAAGAATGTGGGGTTGAAATCAATACCCATATTATGTTTCTTTGCAAAATCCACCCACTTTTTAAAATGCTTAGGCTCTATTTTGTCGCGGTCGACAAACTCGCCTTTTTCAAAGATAGCATAACAAGCGTGAAGATTTAATTTCTTCTTTCCGGGGCACAGCGAGATAACCTTTTCCATATCTTCCATAAGCTGATCGGGAGTTCTTGCTTTGCCGGGATAATTACCCGTAGTCTGAATTCCGCCGGTAAGAGGTCCGTCATGATCGAAACCCGTTACATCGTCGCCCTGCCAGCAGTGAAGACTGACTGACGCCGCTTTAAGCTTATCGATTGCCTCTTCGACATTTACGCCTAAAGCCTCATACTGTTTTTTTGACTGAATATATCTGAGCATAATTCATCCTCCTTTTTAATAAATTATAACTTTTTTCAAATTAAATTAAAAGGTCATAATTTTACTTTTAAGGGACTTAATTTAACCTTTTTCTCTGTAAGACTTAGGAGTCATTTCAAATCGTTTAAAAAAGGCCCTGTAAAAATAGCTTGAATTTTCATATCCCACATATCTTATAATTTCATCGGCTGTGAGATCGCTTGATATTAACAGTTCCGCCGCGCGGTCAAGTCTTCTTTCGCATAAAAGAGTTTTAAATGTTTTCCCCGTTGTAGCTTTTACCGCTTTGCTGACATACGCTATCGAAACATTGTTTTCTTTTGCAACCGCTCCGAGCGAAGCCGATTTATAATTATCGTCTATCTCCCTCATTGCCGCTATGGCTATGCTTTCCGCGGAAGACGCATTTTCCCCGGTCACGGAAAGCTCCTTGCTGTTCATAAGGCTTAGAATGAGAAGTCCCATAGTAATTCGTTCAATTCTCTTGCTGCGCTTTTCGAAAACTATAGAAAAGATAAGGTTTTCAAGCAGATTTTTAACCGGAAGATTATCCGAAATATCGAAATGCAGGTAATTTATTGCGCGGTTCTTGCTTGAAAGACCTGATAAAATAAATCTTCCGAGCAGGCTTTTTGCCCCCGCCATTTCAAGAGCAGTATCGAGAAATTCGGGCAGGATAATAAAATTTATCGCTATGTCGTCTTCACCTGTATATGCGGTTTCGTGAAAAACATACTGATTCATCAAAAGCAGCTCGCCCTCTTTTAAGACTATCTGCGTATCGTTTCCTATAATATGCTTTTGACTTCCCTTACAAACATAAACCATTTCGATATAATTATGCTTATGCTTAGGAAACGCGGTAAACCGCGTGTTCGGGCGAACGGTTATAAGATTTCCGTATTTAAGAAGCTTTCGGCTGTCGACAGTTGCACTGTCGTCTGAAGCATAAGCGGAAATATCGAGCTTTTCGCCGTTTTTCAGTTTTTCCTCTTCTTTTGTTATCTGCGATAATTTTTCAAGCAATTTTGGATCCATTTCATCACCGACTTTATTTTACAACATATTTTTCTTTTTTTCAACCGCTTAAGTTTAAGGGACGATTGATTTTTTTATAAAAATAAGATATTATATATATGTTATTTTATCTCGGAGGAAATTTATGAGCAATTCAAAAAGAAAAAAGGCGATAATCAGACGAAGAATATTTCTTATATCCTGCGCTATAGTTTTGATAGCGGCAATATCGGGAATCGGGTTTGCCGTAAGTAAAATTTCAAAATCGGTAAAGAAAGCAAATTCAAATGTTTCCTCTGTTTCTTCCTCACAGTCGAAAAAAGAGGATAAAAACAAGTTGGTTTCTCAGGCGACGGTTGTAAACATGGGCGACCTGCTATTGCACAACCCGGTTTTAAGCGGCGCTCTTAAATCTGACGGAAATTATGATTTTTCAGCATTTTTTCCAAAAATAAAAAAATATTTTGATTCTGCCGATCTCGCAGTCGCAAATTTAGAGGTAACTTTGGGCGGAACGGAATCAGGAAATTATAAAGGATATCCAAACTTCAATGTTCCGGATAATTTTATCGACGAATGTAAAAATTCGGGTATCGATGTTTTGCTGACAGCTAACAACCATTGCTATGATACCGGTCTTTTCGGTCTTAAAAGAACAGTGAAGATATTAAAAGAGAAAAAGGTGGAATTTTTAGGAACTAAGGAAACAACTTCCGACCATACTTATATAATAAGGAATGTAAACGGAATTAAAATCGGTATGGTATGCTACACTTATGAAAACAAGTGCGAAACGGCGGGAAGAAAATCTATAAACGGCGCAGTTATCTCCACAGAGGCAAATTCGCTTATAAATTCCTTTTCCTATGAAAATCTGCCAGGATTTTACACCGAGGCGGATAGCATTATAAAAGAAATGAAAAATAAGGGCGCCGATTGCGTGGTATTTTATATGCACTGGGGCGAAGAATATCAGCTTAAAGAAAACACTCAGCAGAAGAACATCGCTCAAAAGCTCTGCGATCTCGGAACCGATGTAATTGTAGGCGGTCACCCGCACGTGGTTCAGCCGTTGGAAATGCTCACTTCGTCTGACGGTTCAAAGCAGACAGTGTGCCTTTATTCTATGGGCAATGCGCTCTCAAATCAGCGCCTGGAAGAGCTTAAATCGGAATGCCCCGGCGGACAGACCGAAGACGGCGTTTTATTCTATTACACCTTTACAAAATACGGCGACGGCTCTGTTAAGCTTACTTCTACCGATGTTATTCCAACCTGGGTAAAAAAGACGGGTGAACGATACAAGGCAAATTACACGATTTATCCGCTCGAAAATGCGCAGGCTATCTCTTCTTTGGGACTTGATTCCGATAATCAGGCTCAGGCGCTTAAATCATATGAAAGAACAAAAGCTACTATAGAGGCCGGCCTTAGCGACTGCCAGCAAAAACTCGGCTGCAAGAAAAGATTTGAATAAAAAATATACAGCCATAAAAATTTATGGCTGTATATTTTTGTTTAGCTTAATTTTACAAAACAAATATCATCAATTATTTTTATACTTTCCCCATAAGGATAAACTTGCATATCAGAAATTTCAGCACTGTATTTTTCTAAACTTTCATCGTAACTTTTATAAGAGAAATTAAATCCGGGAACATTATTTATATAATTTATCAGCAAATCTTTGTTAGAGGTTATGTTATCTGCATTATCAAATCCGATTATATTATATTGACCGAAAACAGATGAAATTCCTGCCGATTTTAAAAATTCAAAAGGACCATCTCCAACAAACATTACAGGTGTATCATTTTTAAATCCTTCTGTTCTGTAAATATCTCCGGCAAGCATAGTTATTTTTGATTCTAATTGAATCGAAGCATATCTTGCTTTTTCATATTGTCGGTTAACTAAGACAAAGTAATTGAAAATCATAGCTGAACATACAAAAAAAGAAATGATTGCTACCGCTCTTTTAGAATTGATTAGAAATCCTTTATCAGTGTTATCATATTCAAATATTATGGAAATACCGCATATAATAAGCATTGAGAGAGAATATGCTGTTACCCAGTAATAAGAAGCATTATTACTTAAAATTCCAATCAGATTGGATGACAGAGGCAAAAAAACAGCAAATAAAATTATTCCTAAAATTATTTTAGAAAATTGTTTGTTTAATACCACCTTTGTAAGCATTATAACAAAAGAAACAATTAATAGTATTAAGAATACTCTGTTGATTATTATTGATCCTGTAGAAGATGGTCCCAAATTAAAGTTCCAAAAAAAGCCCAGAACAGTCGTATAAGCAACTTTTATTGCTTCTAAAAAAACAGAAGGCTTTAAAATCTCCGCCATATTATCTATTCCTTTATAGGAGCTGAGATCTATTCCGGAAGTTTTGATAATGACTTGAAGAATTACGTAATATGCTATAACAGATGTTATTAAAACAGAAACATAATAAAAACCATTCAATAAAATTTGAGAAAATTTAATATTCTTATCAAAAATCTGTTTAATACAAATTGTAACAAAAATGCATCCGGCAAACCCTATATAGCCTTGATATGTTCCTAATGAAAGCGTTAAAAAAACTACTGCCAGGAAAAATGAAAAAACACTTTTGTTTTTTCCGAAGTATGCTGAAGAAACTGCAAGAAAAGCTGTGATTGAAAAATAATCAAACCCGTTATACATCATGCAAACTGCTGCGGAGGGAAAAACCACCAGCAGCCCTAAGCTGAGATATCCTGCAATCTTGTTTTTTATTTCCAAAATATCTATAATCAGACAACCTGTAACCGCAGTGACAACAATTCCGATTATAGCTTGTAAAAATTTAATTGCCAAACTTCCTTTTATTAGACTAATAGGACCTGCAAACCATTTTCCTTGTGTTAAAAGCCATGATGAATCAGAGGAATAAGAAAGTACCGAATCATGATTAATAAGATAATTTGATAAAAATAAAAAGTGTGTTAAAATCCCGCAAAACAAAGCAAATAAGAAATAATTCTTATATTTCACAAAACCCGATTTTATTTCATAATAATAGTTTTTTATTTCTTCTTTCATTGAATCTCCTTCTAACCTTAAATTATTATTTTAATATAATATAATTATAACTTAGAGATTATTGATTTTCAACAAAAACAAAAAAACTGTTGAAAAAAAATTTTTTAGTGGTATAATACTAATAAAAAGAATATCGGTTTTTAAATACCTTAAAAGGGAGTAACCGGCGGGCAGAATGTTTTGTCCGTGTCTTCGGCGTCAGTACGGCTTTTTAAAACACAGCCCGCTTAAGACTTAATAGGTAAGACTTTTATCGGTGCGCTTATTGTGTCCCGATAAGAGTCTGTTTTTATTTTTGAGGAGGTAATTTATGTCTGAATTATTTTCAAACGTATTAAACATCACCTGGCAGCAGGCGGTTATGTGGCTTATAGGAGCAATTCTTATATATCTTGCGATCAAAAAAGATATGGAACCCACTCTTTTGCTGCCAATGGGATTCGGAGCGATCCTTGTAAATCTTCCGCTTTCAGGCGCGGTAACACAGGTTTACGATAAGGTTAAAGAGATCGGCGTTATCGATGTTTTGTTTGATGCGGGAATATCAAACGAACTATTCCCTCTTCTGCTTTTCGTCGGAATAGGAGCAATGATCGATTTCGGGCCTCTGCTTTCTAATCCGAAGCTTATGATCTTCGGCGCGGCGGCACAGTTCGGTATATTTATGACATTTTCGCTTGCGGCTTTTCTCGGATTTGATTTAAAAGATGCCGCGTCTATAGGAATTATCGGTGCTGCCGACGGTCCCACTTCAATCTTTGTGGCGCAATATCTCAATTCAAAATATATCGGAGCGATAATGGTTGCGGCTTATTCTTATATGGCGCTTGTTCCGCTTGTTCAGCCGCCTGTGATAAAGCTTCTTACCACCAAAAAAGAAAGACTTATAAGAATGCCTTATAAGGAGCGCTCAATATCCAAAACCACAAAAATTCTTTTCCCGATCATTATCACTATGATAACGGGAATAGTTTCACCGCGAAGCGTTGCGCTTATAGGATTTTTGATGTTTGGTAACCTGATAAGAGAATGCGGTGTACTTGATTCTCTGTCGGAAACGGCTCAAAAGGTTCTTGCAAATCTGATAACACTTTTCCTCGGAATTACGATCGCTACAAAAATGCAGGCAAAATATTTCTTAACAAAAGAAACCTTGCTTATTATCCTGCTCGGACTTTTCGCTTTTGTTTTCGATACAGCCGGCGGAGTAATATTTGCTAAGATCATAAATATCTTTTTACCGAAAGAAAAGAAGATAAATCCGATGATAGGCGCAGCAGGAATATCTGCTTTCCCGATGTCGGCAAGAGTTGTTCATAAAATGGGACTCAAAGAGGATCCGCAGAACTTCCTTTTAATGCAGTCGATAGGCGTAAATGTATCAGGACAGATAGCCTCTGTTATAGCAGGCGGAATAATCTTAAATTTACTAGGATAAGGCGGGTAGAGTGATGAATTTCAATATAGATTCTTTTTTAAAAACACTGCCGATCATGGGCAAAGGTATGGCGGGAATATTTATTATAACGGTTGTGATAGTACTCGTTATGGTAATTCTCACAAAGCTTGCACCGGTCAAAAAGAAATAAGACAGAAAAAAATTGCTTCTGAAAAATTCAGAAGCAATTTTTATTTTTATTCTTTTTCGGTTTTCTCTTCTTCGGGCAAAACTTTTATTTCCAGGAGCGCCACCCTGTGGTTTTCAATTTTAAGCACCTTGATCTCAAGTTTTTCATATCTGAAGCTTTCTCCCTCTTCGGGGATCTGACCAATTTGCTCCATAGTAAATCCGCCGAGCGAAACAGATTCTGTTTCAACCTTGATATCGAAATACTCGCAGAAATCGGTCATTTCCATAGTGCCGTCTGCCTCATAGGTGTCGGCTCCTGTCTTCTTTATCATAACGTCTACTTCATCGTGCTCATCCCAGATCTCTCCGACAAGCTCTTCGATGATATCTTCCATTGTAACAATACCGTAAGTTCCGCCGTATTCGTCAACTACGACCGCGATATGGGATTTTTCCTTTTGAAGTTCCCTTAAAATATCGCTTACCTTTTCGTTTTTCATAACGAAAATGGCAGGTGTCATAATGCTTTTAATGGACTTCTTGGTTATTCCCGACTCTGTGTAAAAGTCTTTAAGGTGAATAACGCCGACGATATGGTCGATATCCTCATCATAGACTAGAATTCTCGAAAATTTTGTCTGTGCGAAAACCTTAGCTATTTCTTCTTTTGTACTGTCTATTGATACGGCTTCAAGATCTACTCTATGCGTTAAGATATCCTCCGCCTCAATATCGTTAAACTCTATTGCGTTTTTAAGCAGTTCACCCTCGTCTTCGTCAACACTGCCATCTTGCTGAACTTCGTCAACAAGCATCAAAAGTTCATCGTGCGACATTTTATTATCGGGATTAACTCTGAATATTTTTGAAATAAGCTTTTTCCAGAGCGAGAAAATGAAGTTGAGCGGCAAGAGCAGATATATAAAGATTCTTAACAGCGGTGAAGACGCCATTGCAAATTTTTCGGGATAATCCTTTGAAATGCTTTTAGGTGTTATTTCTCCGAAAATAAGAATTACCACTGTCGTAACCACCGTTGAAAGCGTGGCTCCTATGTCTCCGAAATGCTTTACAAACAAAACCGTTGCAATAGAAGCCGCGGCGATGTTTACTATATTGTTTCCTATTAAAATAGTCGATAAAAGCTTGTCATAGTTCTCCGAAAGCTTTAAGGCAAGATCAGCTCTTTTATCGCCTTTTTCGGCAAGCGTTTTAAGCTTGGTGCGGTTGAGCGAGGAAAACGCCGTTTCCGTGGCCGAAAAGTACGCCGACATTATAACCAAAATAACCAGGATCAAAATCGACGAAAAATAATCGCTTGACATTGTTTTTTAAAACTCCTTTAAATGTTTTCAAAAATTAGAAATTTGCGCAAAAAAGCATACCCGTTCAGCACAAAGCCAAACAGATATGCCTAATAATATCTGTTAAACAGTAATTATCAGCGTCTGTATTGTCGCCGCTATCGCCGTCCATTTACGACTGATTCCTCCGATCAGAATTTAAGTATTTTATAATATTATACTTCAAACTTTTCATTTAGTCAATATTTTTTTGCAAATCTTTTGCCGCAGCCTTTTCGGAGGTCTTGCGGTGAACAAAACTTCTAAAGAGTGAATAAAGCACAGAAGCCGTCGGCACGCCTATAAGCATACCTATAAATCCGAAAGCTCCTCCCCCGACCGTGACCGCCACGAGCACCCAAATTCCGGGAAGACCTACTGATTTGCCGACAACTCTCGGATATATAAGATTTCCCTCTATCTGCTGCAAAACTATAATGAACACAACAAACCAAAAAGCTTTTGAAGGATCGATAAACAATATCAAAAATGCGCCGATAGCAGTGCCTATTATCGATCCGAATACGGGGATAAGCGCTGTAAATCCGACAAGAATAGAAACCGCTCCCGCATAAGGCATTTTAAAAATAAGCATTCCTATAAAGCACAAACAGCCGATTATGACCGCTTCGACAAGCTGACCTGAAATAAAGTTTGAAAATATTTTATCGGTCAAGACAATAATATCGTAAACTTTCTGAAAGCGCTTTTCGGGAACTATTGCATAAAGCGCGGATTTTGCCTGCCTGCCTATTTTTTCCTTTTGCGCAAGCAGATAGGCGGCGAAAGCCAGCGCCAGCACGATATTGACAACGGTTGAGATCAAGGAAGAGGTAAGCTGCAAAGTCTTATTGACTATGATCTCGCTCTTATCTTTAAAATAATCCGTTATTTTAGTTGTAATTTTACTTAAGTCTATCTTAAATTCGGGGAGAATATCTCCGTGTTTTTCAAAGAATTTAGAAACCTTTTTAAGCCATACATCGGCTTTTTTGGAATAATCGGGCAATGCTTCGATTATCGTTTCCACAGTTTTTGTAACTTCGGGAATTATGATCAAAAACAGAGCTGCAATAATTCCCACTACTATTATAAAGCTTAAGATAAGGCAAACAGGTCTTTTAAGCTTTTTTGCAATATCTTTCTTTGAGTTTTTGAAAATTTTTATCCACAGCTTTTCAAGCGGTTTTAAAATTTCATTCATCACAAAAGCAATGCCCATTCCTACTAAGAACGGCGAAATTATGCTTAAAAATTTCAAAAGAAAAGCGCACACGCCTTTAAAATTCATAAGCACTAAAACGACAGCCGCTATTAAAGCTATCAGCATTGCCGCAAATTTAAAATTTTCTTTTGAGTTTTTCATATTAAAACCTCATTCTTGAAAAATATCTGTTTTATGTTATAATAATAAAAAAAACGGATGGGAATAAAATGGAAATTAAAAAAATATATCTTGATGAAAGCAAAAAAGCCTATCTTGAAGCATTTATCTGCTTTCCGCAAAAGGGATTTAAAAGAAAAGGAATTCTTATAATTCCCGGCGGGGGTTACGGAGAAGTATGTAAAGACAGAGAGGGCTATCCTATAGCCGACGCCTTTGTTTCCCGCGGATTTAACGCATTTGTTCTTAATTACAGCGTGGGAATGAATAATAAATACCCTGCGGCTCTTATCGAAGCGTCGAAAGCTATGAAGCATATCAGGGATAACAGCGAAGAATACGGCATCGATAAAGAAAAGGTTTTCGCAACGGGATTTTCCGCAGGCGGCCACCTCTGCGCGTGCCTCGGCACAATGTTTGCAAGAAAAGAGATAAAAGACGCGATAAAAGATCTTGAATACGGAATAAATAAGCCTTATGGCATAATACCCGTTTATCCTGTAATTTCAGGAGTTTATCATCCTCATATGGGTAGCTTTTATAATCTTTTGGGAACTAAAGAGCCCACAAAAGAACAGCTTGAATACGTGAGCGCTGAACTCGCCGTAAATAAAGAAAGCTCGCCTGCCTATATCGTTTGCACTTCGAACGACGAAATTGTTCCTGCTTACAACTCTCTTATTTTTGCCAAAGCTTATCTTGATATCGGCAAAAAGGTGGAGCTTCATATTTATCCCGACGGACCTCACGGACTTGCCCTCGCAAACGAGATAACTTCCCAAGGCTCCGAAAAATTCATCCGCCCCGATTTTGAAAAATGGATAGACGGAGCAGTTTTCTGGGCAAATAATTTATAATTATTTTAACATATATAACTTTTCTTTTCAATCATTAAGGGGGATTTTTTATGCAAAAGTTAAAAACGATCTTATTAGGAATCATTTTGATCGGCATCGGCTCGGTTTTCGCGCTCAATGCTTTTGGAGTCAACACGTTAAACATACTGTTTACGGGCTGGTGGACATTGTTTATCATCGTTCCCTGCTTTATCGGACTCATAACCGACAGGGATAAAACAGGCTCTGTAATAGGTCTTACAATCGGAATTCTTCTGCTGCTTTGTGAAAGAAAAATTCTCGCATTTAAGATGTTCTGGAAATTGCTTGTTCCGGCAATCATTCTTATAATTGGCTTAAAGCTTATAATAAAAGGCCTTTTCTTCAGTGACAAAAAAGAAAATTGGGATCTAAGCAAATTTAAGCCGAATATGAATTATAAATCGTGTAACGCCGTTTTTTCAGGAAGTAAGCTTGATTATACTAACGAGGTATTTAACGGTGCTAATTTAAACGCAATGTTCGGCGGAGTCGACTGCAACTTAAGAAACGCAATAATCGAAAACGACTGCTTTATTGAAGCAAACGCACTTTTTGGAGGAATAGATATTATAGTTCCCGATAATGTGAATATTAAAATCAGCTCAAATTCACTCTTCGGCGGAGTTGACAGCAAGAAAAAGTTGCCGTTTAACCCCGAATTCAAAACTCTTTACATCAAAGCCTCTGCGCTTTTCGGCGGAATAGATATTAAATAAAATATGAATATAAAAACATATAACCACCATATATTTTTATGGTGGTTATATGTTTTTATCTGAATTAAAGCCTGACGAAGGCGGATATATAAATGAAATAAAGGTTTCCGAAAGCGAAAAAAGACTGCTTACGAGCTTAGGTTTTAACCCCGGAGTTTATATAAGCGCCGAGGTAAGAGCAAAAGCAGGTAACACGGTTATATACAATGCCTTAGGAACAAAAGTTGCTTTAAGATATGAAACCGCGAAAAGGATTTCCGTTACAAAAGAAAAGCCGACAATAAAACTACAATCCGAAAAATTTGATGGTTTTTTTATTAAAGAATCTTCTTTTATTAAAACGGAAAGCTTAAATATCGCGCTTGTGGGAAATCAGAATTGCGGAAAATCCACACTTTTTAATCTCATCACGGGTGCCGATCAGCATATAGGCAACTTCCCCGGGGTTACCGTCGAGAAAAAAACTGCGCGGCTTAAAAGTAAAAAATATATAACCGTTACGGATCTGCCGGGAATTTATTCCCTCTCTCCTATCACCACCGAAGAAAGGGTTACAAGGGATTTCATTTTGCGTGAGAAACCTAATGGAATTATCAATATTATCGACGCTTCGCACTTAAACCGCGGATTAAATCTTACTTTTCAGCTTTTAAAACTGGAAATTCCCGTGGTTATAGCGCTCAATATGATGGATGAAGTGAAAAAAGCGGGAATAACTATAGATATTAAAAAATTGGAAGAAATGCTTAAAGTCCCCGTCATTCCTATATCTGCCTCAAAAAGCGAGGGGATAGATATGCTTATTTCTTCTTCCGATTATACCTTTAAAAATAATATTCATCATAAATATCTCTCGCATTTTGCAGGATCGGAGAAAAATGCCGCTTTAAACAGTTGCCTTAAAGAAATTGAAAATATCCTGATTTCCTCTAATACTGCATTAAGTGTTCCGCCCGTATTCGCGGCGGAAAAGATATTTGAAGACGAATTTGATTTTTTCGGCCTTGATTCCGAAGAAATAAAGCACTGCAAAGAATTGATAAATTCAGTAAAATCATATTATAAAAAAGACGGTTGCGACATTATAGCCGAAAAAAGATATGAATTTTCAAGTTTTTTGATTTTTAAAGCCGTAAAAAATCCCGATAATATTAAAAACAAATCTAAAATCATTGATAAAGTACTTTGCGGAAAATATTCATCGTTTATTATATTTTTTATTATAATGGTGCTGATAATGCTTGTCACATTCGGATCTTTAGGCCCGATTTTGCAAAATCTGCTTTTAAATGCAACTGATAAACTCAGCACGGAATTAATAGGTTTATTAGCGAATCTTAAAGTAAACAAGCAGTTGATTTCACTGATAAGCGGAGGAATTCTGCAAGGTATTTCTGCAGTGCTTAGCTTTATCCCTATGATACTTTTACTTCTTTTCTTTTTAACTCTGCTTGAAGACAGCGGATATCTTGCCCGAATAGCCTTTATATTTGACGGAATAACGAAAAAGGTCAATTTAAGCGGAAAAAGCGTCGTTCCCTTGCTTACCGGTTTCGGGTGCAGTGTTCCGGCAATTTTAGCGGTGAGAACATTGCAGGGTGAAAACGAGAGAAAAACTACCGCCGGACTTATACCTTTTATGAGCTGCTCCGCAAAGCTGCCTGTATTTATCTATCTTTGCAGTATTTTAAACTGCAAAAGCAAAGTTCTTATAATTTCGGCGCTTTATCTGACCGGAATAATGCTTGCTTTCGCCGTGGCGGCGGTGAAAGCAAAATCGGAAGGCATTAAAAAAACATCTTCTTTTATTCTTGAAATACCGAAATACAGAATGCCGAGATTTAAAAATGTTATCAAACTGCTTTTTCATAAAACAAAGGATTTTATAATAAGAACTTTTACAGTGATATTTATTATGAGTATTCTTTTCTGGTTTTTAAAAAGCTATGATTTAAGCCTAACCCCATGCTTGCCTGAAAACAGTATTCTTTCTTATATATCAGGGCTTATTTCTCCGATATTTGCGCCGATAGGACTTAACGATTGGAGAATTACCGCCTCTCTTTTTGCCGGCTTTGCCGCAAAGGAAAATCTTGTTTCCACGCTTGAAATTTTGGATTTTAAAAGCGGTGCATTAGATTTATATACGATAGCTCCTTTAATGATATTTTGCCTGCTTTATACACCCTGTGTAGCGGCGATAGCGGCACAAAGAAAAGAATTCGGAATTAAAAGCGCATTTTTCACAGTTTTATTTCAATGCGCCGTTGCATACATATCGGCACTGATATTAAGAACGATTTTAATAATTTTTACATAAAGACTGTTGATTTTTTAAAAACAGAGTAGTATAATATGTTTATAAAAATCCTAAAGGAGATTTTTAAATGCTTATTTCTACAAAAGGGCGCTATGCGCTCAGAGTTATGATAGATCTTGCAACTCATTCGCAGGACGGATTTATCCCCCTCCCCGTTGTAGCGGAAAGGCAGGGTATTTCGGAAAAATATCTTGAAAGCATAATATCTGTTTTATCAAAGGCGGAGCTTGTAAAAGGAGTCCGCGGGAAAAACGGGGGATATATGCTTTGCAGAAAGCCGGAGGAATACTCAGCCTTCGAGATATTAAGACTTACCGAGGGCACTTTGGCACCCGTCGCCTGCTTAGATGGGGGAAAAAATGTCTGCACAAGATCAAAGGACTGCCCCACTCTTCCTTTATGGAAAAAGCTTGACGGCGCAATAGAAGAGTGCCTCGATTCTGTAAAGCTATCGGATCTGATTTAAAAACAAAAAAAGTATTTCGTTTTCACGAAATACTTTTTTATTTTTACTTTATTTTTCTTGCTTCAAGATAAAATCTTTTATCATCGGAATGGCCCATTGAAAATGTTTTTCTCGGCAAAGAGCCGTCTGACAAAACCGCGGCAAAAAGATCTGTTTTATTCATTCCGTCAAAAAGAATTCCGAGGGTGTTTTCTTTTTTGGACAGGGTTTTTACCGAAGACTCATCGTGAATATAATCGACATCTGCCTTTTCGTGACTTTTCAGATAATCATCAATAAAAGGCTGAAGTGCGGCAACTGCGAGCTTTTCGCGGATCTTTAATTTCTTTTTTATTTCTTTTTCGCCAAAAATAAAGGTGAATTCCTTTTCATTTTCACCGCCTGAATTTTCACAGAAAAGGCTAAACTCTTCTATGAAATTTTCAGGGTCGATATTAAATAAAACCCTGAAAATCGGCTCAAAGTCAAGCGCAGGATCGTGGATATTCACGATTTCCACCAGCGCATATCTATTTAAAGCGCCGGGGTTTTGCTCATAGCATTTTTTTGCCGTTGCGAGGGAATGGTTACCGTCGCCTACGACAAATAAAAGCCCGTTATTCAACTCGGAAATTTTTTCGAGTATCTCAAGAACTGATTTTTCGCCGTTTCTATCGATTTTAAAGCCTGAAATACTTCCTGCGTTTTGCATTAGTTTAAAATCATAAATTTTTTTATAGTTTGCGTTATTTTCTTCAAGAGTTGAAAACAGCTCGTTTTCAGGATCATTGAAAAGCAGCATAATATGCGGAATTTCAAGCGGAGAATCTTTCCTTATCTCAACTCTCGGAGGAATTCTCGAAAGCACTGTTTCTTCGGTTGCTCTTACAGCCGCACTATTTTTCTTGGAAAAATCATAGCTTTGAAGATCTATTTTTCCTATAAGTCCTCGTCTTAACCGACCGTCGCTCTGAATTCTTTTTACATAAACAAAAGAATTTTTATATTGCTTAAATAAATTCACATTGAGATAATCGCGCATTTTCTCATTAGCCTGTTTAATCTTTGCGGAATTATCCGAAGATAAAAAGGCTTCGGGAAGTATGCAGTTAAAAGAAGAGGGGTATGTAGATACCTCTTTTTTTACCCTGTACCAATACTCAGGCTCGGATGTATATTGATCGCAGGCGATTACCGCCCACTTTGTAAGATCCGAAACGGGAACAAGAATATCAGCCTGTGAAAAACAAATTTTATTATCCATAATTTTCTCCGTGAAATTTTAAAAGCCGCTTTATTTAGCAGCTTTTATTTTAATATTTTGAAATTTTTACCGAAATAACAGTATCGTTAGCTACATCGACATTTATATTCATTTTGCTCTTTTTATCATTTTTACTGATAAAATAATCAAGCGAATAATTATTGCCGTCGGCTGTGTAAAAATGAGAGGGAGCGCCGAGATAATCGACTATATCGGTGATAGCGCTGCCGTTATTTACACCGTTGATCCAGAACTGCCCGTATTTAGATTCCTTGATATTCAAAGAATTTTCGGGTATAGAATATTCTACAATATCGCATTTCTTAAGCTTTAAAGATGATTTTTCGGAATTGTAAAACACGACGGTGATAATATTACCGTATTCATTTTCAAAAATTACCTCACGCGTATCACCCGCAAAGACCGACTCGCTTTCATCATAACCGGAGCTTAATCTCCAGCCTTTTTTTGTAAAATCCTTATAATCTGTGGGGAGAGTGAGCTCACTGCCGGAATAGGTTATTTTATACTCAAATTTTCTCCCGAGATAAATATTTGCATAATTTTCTTCATCATACTTGCTGATATCGAAGAAATTTGACATGACAGTGTCGGAAGATTTTATTTCGGGGATCTGCGAAGCTGATTTTTCGGACTGCGGCTCGGAGCTTTCTACACCATAGCTTTTATCGACCGGATCACAGCCGGAAAAAACCATTACCGCCAACAAAACAGGCAGAAAAGATAAAAAAACTTTTCTTAATTTTTTCATAGCCGACAATCCCTTCAAAAAAACTACTTCTTATAATCTATTCTATTATTATTATATCTAAAAGTCAACAAAATTTCAAATTATTCGGATAAATCTTTTTTTACCTGTGTTTTAAGCTCTGAAAGCGAAGAAAATTTTCTTTCTTCTCTTATAAAGTTTTTAAGAGCCACTCTTATATTCCTGCCGTAAATATCGCCGCTGAAATCTTTTATATAGGTTTCACAAAGTACCCTGTCCGAGCCGACGGTGGGCTTTACTCCCACATTTGAAATTCCTTTATAAATCTTATCATCAATTTTCACTTCCGACTCGTAAACACCGAAAAGCGGTGTTACAAGTTCGCTCGGAAATATCTGATTTGCCGTAGGAAAGCCTAATGTTGCGCCCAAATGATTTCCTTTAATAACTTCACCTGAAAATGAAAATGGCTTATATAGCAAACTGTTTGCCTTTTCGATTTTTCCTTTCTTTATCATTTCTCTGATAATTGAAGAGGATATTATTTCTCCCTCTGCTTTTTTAGGCTCACAAACAAATGCCTTAATATTATTTTTTAAGCAATAATCCTGCAAAAGCGAAGTATCGCCCTCAGCATTTTTTCCGAATCTGAAATTAAATCCGCAGGCGATAGCAGAGGGTGAAAATTCGGAATTTATTTTTTCAAGAAAATCCTCCGCCTTTAGATTTTTCACTTTCAAAAAATCAAGCTCGCAGATATTTTTTATGCCTAAATTTTTAAGTGCCGAGCGCTTATCTTCGGGCAGCATTAATAGTCCCGTTGAAGAGCCGAAATAAAATTTTGGAGGTTTTTTAAATGTGACGGCTGTTATTTCATAATCCGCAACACTTTCTATCACAGCCGCGTGACCGCGGTGGATACCGTCAAACGTTCCGAGGATCACAGCTTTTTCCAAAGTTTTAATCTTCCTCCCTTTTAAAAGTATCTAAAACGCATTTAACCTTAAGTTCACCCTGCTCGCCGTCTGAAAAGCCGACGCCTAAAAATATATTTTTATATTTAACACGGCAATAATCTCCCGCTTTTATATTGCTGTTTTTAAGCCTGTCAAGCGAGAGCGCGCCGCCGTTTGAAAACCTTACAGCCTGCTTTTCGGTAACAAAAACTTCGGGCATATATGAAACTGCTTTTTCGGCGCTTAAAATATGCTCTTTGATATTTTCTTCGTTTAAGCTGTCAAGCAAAATACAGTCTTTATCGCTGAATCCCGAAACGCTTATTCTGCGCAATTCTTTCAGCGCCGCCTTACAGCCTAAATATTCTCCTATATCGTTTACAAGCGATCTTATATAAGTTCCTTTAGATACTTTCACTTCTATTTCGCATTCGAAAGTTTCAATATCTAAGGATAAAAGCTTTATATAAAACACTTCGATTTCTCTTTTTTCTATTTCAACGGACTTTCCCTGCCGTGCAAGCTTATATAAAGGAACGCCGTTTCTTTTAAGAGCGCTGAAGATCGGAGGCCGCTGAAACTGCTTACCGGTAAAATGCTCCAAAGCCGCATAAATATCGGCTTTTGTAAGCCTTACTAACACATCTTTTGACATAGTTTCTAATATATTTCCTGTTATATCGTATGTGTCCGTTTTGATACCGAATTTTATCGCGGCTTTATAAATTTTATCACTTTCAAGCAGATATGGCGAAAGCGCGGTGGCTCTTCCGATCAAAATCGGAAGAACACCCGTAGCTAAAGGATCGAGTGTTCCTGTGTGGCCCACTCTTTTTTCTCCTGTCAGCCTGCGGATCTTTGCCACTGCGCCGAACGATGTGATATTTTGCGGTTTATCAATCAGGATAAGTCCTGCCATAAGCTTCCTCCATAGCCTCTTTTACAGCCGCCAATAGTTTAGCTTTAACCTCATTGAGAGAGCCCTTGAGGTTTGCTCCGGCGGCGGCTATATGACCGCCTCCCCCTATTTTGCGGCATATTTTAGAGGCGTCAAGCGGGCTGTATGTACGAAGTGAAATTTTATATTCATCAGTATTTATCTGTTTGATAGTAACGCCTGCCGTTACTCCCTCAACACTTCTTGAAATCACTGCTATACCCTCAAGATCGGGGCCTGAGCAGCCTGTTTTTTCCTGCATTTCTGCTGTCACAGTTAAAACTATGCACTTATTATCGAAATGATATTCGGCAGTATCCAAAACCATTCTTTCAAGCTCTAAAAGCTTTCTTGATTTAGTATCAAACATTATTTTATTTATCTCGGCAGCCTTAATATCAAAATCATAAAGGCTTGCTGCGATAAGGTGCGTTTTGCCCGTAACATTAGTGTATTTAAAACAGCCTGTATCGGTAGCAATACCGGTATAAAGCGCTTTTGCGGCAACAGTATCGATATTGATTTTCATCTTTTCAAAAAGCTCGAATATTATTTCGCAGGTTGCCGACGCCGCCGCGTCAAGATAAAGGTTTTTAGCATACATCGTATTTGATATATGATGATCGATATTAAGATCGACTATATCTCCGAATTCTTCTTCCAAAGAGCCCAAAAGTCTTTTATCTGCTACATCAACGGCAACTATCACCGCATTCTCCCTTTTTATATGGTCGGTTTCTTTAATAAAGTAACCGTATTTTGCGGGAATAACATCGGGGCAGATAACCTCCGCACATTTACCCATTTCCTTTAATCCGTAAAAAAGAGCATAAGCGGCGCCTAAAGTATCGCCGTCGGGCGAAGTATGAGTTAAAATGACGAAATTATCGTGCTTTTTAAGAAAATTCGCTGTCTGCCTTAAATTAAGCACTTTACAGGAAACATCGGTTTTTTTCATTTCGGGCTCAATCCTCTTTTCTGCTCGGATTCTCATTTTTAAGAACCTCGTCAATCACTTTGGAAATTCTCGCGCTGTTTTCAATCGAATTATCAGCGACAAATTTAAATTTTGGAATTTTCCTGAGCCTTAATCTTCTGCCGATCTCACCGCGGATAAAAGAACCTGCGCTTTTATTAAGAATTTTAACGGATTCGGCGGTTTTTTCACTGCCCTCTATAGCGCTTACATAAACAGTTGCATAAGACATATCGCCTGAAACTGTCAGCTTAACTATACTTAAAAGCTTGCTTATTCTCGGATCCTTTATCTCTCTGAAAAGCTCAGAAAGAGCAAGTCTGATATCTGAAGTGACGCGATCGATTTTATGACCAGCCATTAATCTCTGTACTCCTCCATAACAAATGCTTCAAAGACATCGCCCTCTTTGATATCGGAGAATTTTTCAAGTCCGATACCGCATTCATAGCCCTGGGCAACTTCCTTAACATCGTCTTTAAATCTGCGAAGTGAAGAAATTTCGTCCTCCGCGATAACTATACCGTCACGGACAACGCGGATCCGGCAGGCTCTTGTGACCTTACCGCTCGTAACATAGCATCCGGCGATAGTTCCGACATTTGAGATCTTATAGGTATTTCTGACTTCAACCGTTCCGAGAATATTTTCACGGAATTTGGGAGCGAGCATACCTTTCATAGCCGCTTCTATTTCTTCAATGCAATCGTAAATAATTCTGTAAAGTCTGATATCCACACCGTCACGCTCGGCGGATTCTCTTGCAACCGCGTCGGGGCGGACATTAAAGCCGACGATAATAGCGCCAGAAGTCTGAGCGAGCATAACGTCCGATTCATTGACAGCGCCTACTCCGCCGTGGATAACGCTTACCTTGACCTCATCATTAGAAAGCTTTTCAAGGCTGTCCTTAACTGCTTCGACACTTCCCTGAACATCAGCCTTTACGATAACATTGAGAGTTTTAAGCTCGCCCTCGCTCAACTGATTGAAGAGATTGTCAAGCGTTACCTTTTCTTTGGCGTTAAACATATCGTTTTTGATTTTTTCTTTGCGCTGCTCTACAAGCTCGCGGGCCAGGCGCTCATCGGAAACGGCGTCAAACCCGTCGCCTGCGGATGGTGTTTCCGCAAGACCTGTGATCTCAACAGGTACAGACGGACCGGCGGTTTTTACCTCTTTACCGTTTTCATCAATCATCATTCGAACTCTTCCGACGGTGGTTCCGGCTACTATAATATCGCCGAAATTAAGAGTACCGTTTTGCACGAGCAATGTTGCAACAGGGCCTCTTCCTTTATCAAGGCGAGCCTCTATTACTACGCCCTTTGCTTTTCTGTTAGGATTAGCCTTAAGTTCAAGCATTTCGGAAACCAGAAGAATGTTTTCAAGGAGCTTATCTATTCCCATATGTGTTTTTGCGGAAACAGGAACGCAGATAATATCGCCGCCCCACTCTTCGGGAACGAGCGAATGCTCTGTAAGCTGCTGCATAATTCTCTCCGGGTTGGCGTCGGGCTTATCCATTTTATTTATTGCTACAATTATCTGTACCTTTGCGGCTTTAGCGTGATTGATAGCTTCAATAGTCTGCGGCATAATACCGTCATCCGCGGCAACGACCAAAACGGCGATATCCGTAGCCATAGCTCCTCTTTGGCGCATTGCGGTAAATGCGGCGTGGCCGGGAGTATCTAAGAATGTGATATCCTGACCGTTGCAGTTTACTCTGTAAGCGCCGATATGCTGTGTAATTCCGCCGGCTTCCGTATCGGTGACGGCGGTGTTTCTTATAGCGTCAAGAAGAGAAGTTTTACCGTGATCAACATGGCCCATAACGACTACGACCGGGCTTCTCGGAACGAGGTCCTCTTCAGTGTCCTCGGTGATATCCATAATCTTTTCTTCTATCGTTACAGTAACCGCGTGCTCAATTTTAGCGCCCATTTCGGTGACGACTATTTCGGCTGTATCATAATCGATAACCTGATTTACAGTTGCCATCATTCCGAGTTTGAGCAGAGTTTTTATAACCTCTGCCGCGGTCTTTTTGAGCGCGGCGGCAAGCTCGCCAACGGTTATCTCATCGCCGATAGTTACCGTTATAGGAGTTTTCTTTATTCTTTCAAGTTGCATTCTTCTAAGCTTATCCGTCTCTGTTTCGCGCTTTGTACCCTGCGGGCGACGGTAATCCTGAGATTTCTGCTTGATCTTCTGCTTACGGGTGAAATTATCGCGCATAGAGTTAGCAGGAGCGATAGTTTCATATTTTTCATTATATTTTTCGATATTTACATTTGAAGTTCTTGTATCGACATGTCTTAACTGAGCGGGACCGCGGTTAGGCGCCTCGCCGTTTTTCTTTTCTTTTTTCTTTGGAGCAACCAAAGGACCGGTATAAGGCTCTTCTTCCTTTTTAACCTCTTTCTTAACAGGCTTCGAAGCCGGCTTGTTTTCCGCCTTTTTCTTTTCTGCGGCTTTGGCTTCTTTAGGCACGGAAACCTTTTTATCCTCTTTAGCCTTTTCAGGCTCTGCCTTTTTGCCCTCGGCAGCGGCAGCAGCCGCTTTAAGCTGCTCAAGAATAGCCATTTGCTCAGCTAATTTCTTATCCTTTTCGGTCTGCCTTGCTTTTGCCTCTTCGGCTCTGTGCTCCGCACCGGTTGCAAAATAATCGTCAAAGCTTTTAACGCTGTTATCTTTTGTGATAATATCGAAAAGAAGTCCGATTTCGTCTTCCTTTAAAGAATACGCGGATTTTTTCTCTTCTCCCGTTATTTTAGTTACAACGGAAATAATATCCTTTGAAGATACTCCGAAATCCTTGGCGATATCGCTTATTTTATATTTATTAGTCATTGGCATTTCCTCCTAAAGCAATAATAGAATCGGCAAAAGAGCGGTTATTCACCGAAACGATTCCGCACTTTTTGCCTACGGCGCGAGATAAAGTAAAACTGTCAGTTTCAATTAATTTAATTACGTCAACGCTGAATTTCTCACCGAAAAAGCAAAGTTCTTTATAGCTTTTATCGGAAATATTGCAAGCCGCGAGAATGAGATTCGATTTCTTCTTTTTTATCGACGATACCGAAGAATTCATTCCAAACGACACATTCCCTGATTTCACGGCGAAACCCAAAAGAGCAAGAATTTTATTTGTTTCCAAATTTTTCGAACTCCTCATTTAATTTTAAATATATATCTTCGCCTATCTGAGCCGAAAGTGCTTTGCTTAAAGCATTTGTTTTTTGCGCTTTTTTAAGGCACTCGCTATCCTTGCAGATATAAGCTCCTCTGCCTGCGGCTTTAAGAGTGGAATCAATAAATATTTTACCTTCTTTATTGCGGACAATTCTTAAAAGCTCATTTTTATCTTTCATACTGCGGCAGACTACGCACATTCGCTGCGGTGCTTTTTTCTGAAACAATTTTTATTACCCCTAAAATTATTTTATTCGCCGAAAAATCCGCTTTCCGGATGAATATCTATTTTCCAGCCGGTAAGCTTAGCGGCAAGGCGGACATTCTGTCCCTTGTTTCCTATTGCAAGAGAAAGCTGTGATTCCGGAACGCTTACCTTGCACATTTTCGGCTCTGTGCTTAAAATTTCAACGGAAACTACCTTTGCGGGAGAAAGCGCCTCGGTTATAAACGCGACGGGATCTTCGCTGTATTTTACTATATCGATCTTCTCGCCCGAAAGCTCTTCTACTATTTTATTAACTCTGGCTCCCTTAGGACCTATGCAGGCGCCGATAGCGTCAACCTCCGGATCGGGAGAGAAAACTGCCATTTTCGTTCTTGATCCTGCCTGGCGGGAAATGGCTTTTATTTCAACTGTACCGTCAAAAATCTCGGGAACTTCTGTTTCAAAAAGTCTTTTAACAAGGCCCGGATGAGTTCTTGAAAGCATAATTCTCGGACCTCTCTCGGTTTCCTTGACATCGACTACATATACCTTTATATGGTCGCCCTCTCTTAACTCCTCATCGGGAACCTGCTCAAGCTTAGGCAGAGTTGCCTCATTGGTTCCGATAGTGAGAATGGCGTTGCCTGTTTTAGGATCGATTCTTTCGACAACTGCCGTGAGAAGTTCTCTGTTATGACGCTGGAATTCTTCAAGCATCTGACCTTTTTCGGCTTCTCTTACGCCCTGGCGGAAGTTGTTTTTGGAGTTCTGCGCTATTATTCTTCCGAATTTTGCAGGATCAAGCTTGATATCCACAAAACTGCCGATCTCTGCGTTAGGATCGATTTTTTTCGCGTCGTCAAGAGAAATCTGCGTGAAATGGTTTTCAATATTTTCAACCACTTCTTTTCTCGCTTTTACTTCAAAAATTTCCTTATCGACGTCTATAGTGCAGGTCACGTTGTCCTCGCCGTAATCCTTTCTTGCGGCGACAGCTATCGCGTCAGCAATTTTTTCAGCTATAAATTCCTTCGGAATTCCGCGCTGCTCCTCAAAAAAATCGAGAGCCTGAAATATATTCATCTCTTCTTTTTTAGAATTCTTTTTAGCCATTTTCCAAAATACCTCCGTTTATTTTAAGCAAATTCGTATATAGCTTTTGAAATATCTTTTTTATCGAATTTTTCCGACTTTCCGTCAATCATTAAAGTGACATAATTTTTATCGGTTTCTGATAAAACACCTTTTCGTGTTTTTGAGCCGTTCAGCGCTTTATAAAGCTTTATTTCGATCTCTTTTCCGAGGCAGAAATCAAAATGCTCGTCACGCGTAAGCTCGCGGGTGAGCCCTGCGGAGCAGACCTCAAGATAATAAGATTTATCAATAGGATCGGCTTTATCGATTATAGGATCGATCGCTCTTGAAACCTTTGTGCAATCGTCAATCGAAACGCCACCCGGCTTATCGATAAAAATTCTAAGATAATACTCTGCGCCCTCTTTTAAAAAGCGGACATCCCAAAGGGACACGCCCTCGTTTTCCACAGCTTCCTTTACAAGAGAAGCTACTTTTTCGGCAATTTGAGCCATCAGCAGACCTCCGAAAGTTTTCAAAATTAAAAGTGAGCGGGTTGCCCCACTCACCTTTCTTAGTTTCTTTCAGTTATTATAACACTTATTTGATTAAAAATCAAGTGTTTTTTTCTCACCATTCGACATTCGTGATATTATCAAGTCTTTCGGACTTTTTAGTATTGCCCTCATAGGTGTTTACAGTAATGCTTATCTCGGTTTCGGGGCTTACCTTTGTACCTGATTTAACCGATTGATCGATAACAACTCCGGGCTTATCCTCTTCGTCATACTTTTCGAGAATTTCGATATTTTCATATAAAAATCCCTGTCTTAATAGGTCAATGACTGCGTTTTCTTTAGTACTGCCTATAACGTTTGCAACGGCAATCTCTTTCGGGCCTAAGCTGATAGTGAGATACACGACCGTATCCTCAGTAACCTTTGTGCCGGGTTTTACAGACTGCTCGCAAATTTTACCCTTTGCATACTCATCGGAATAAACCTTATTCTTTATTTCAAGCTTAACATGTGTGTTTTCCTTTTGAGAAGCCTCAATATAGGTTTCTCCGATAAAGTTCGGAGCGGCATAGGTCAGAGTATCGGGAACGGTGCTTGAGCTTACCGACGGTGTAAAGTCTGTCACTAGGCTCGGCTGGCTCTCATTAAGATTATCTTTGTTTTTAGAAAATTTCTTTATTCCTAAAACTACACCTATAACTATCAGCACTGCCAAAAGCGTGGAGCCTGCGGCTATAAGACCGTACTTCACAGCGGAATTTTTCTTATCGGCAGTTTCCTCTTCAGCTTTACCTGAAGATTTTTCACGGTGCTCCTCTTCCGGCTTTTCCGCGGGTTCTTCGGAAGCTGTTTCACCGTAAACCAACTCGTCTTTGAATTTATCTATAGATACCGTTCTTTTTTCGGGATTTAGCTTTAATCCGTTTGCCAGCGAAACCAACACAAGTCGCGGAAGCTCTTCCGCCGCTTTTGCGGGGATCGAAACGGTATCGTTTTTAAGCCTTTCGTCAGCGGAAGCGGGGGCTGTGCCGATAAGTACGCGGAACAATGTGGCTGAAAGGGAATAAACATCGGAGTACTCCCCTATTCTCATTCCGGCAACGCCGTACTGTTCGGGAGCGGCATAACCTGAAAAAAGCGTCTGAGGAATATTTGTACCCGGAACTCTGCATTTTAAAATAGAGATATTAGTGAGTCTTAATTTTCCGTCTCTTCCCACATAAATGCTTTCGGGGCTTATCGCACAGTGGAGAATTCCCATTTCGTGGAGGCCTTTAACCGAATCGATAAGCGGCAAAAAGAGCGGTCTTGCCTGTTCCCATTTTAGGCTTCCGCCGTTCCTGTCAAGAAAAGATTTAAGAGAAATACCCGCAAAGGCGTTTGTTACGCTATAAGCGGTGTTATTTTCTTCAAAAACATCTTTAACTGGCATAACCGACGGCAGCTGACAGCCGATAAGCTTCTTATTAAGCTCTATAAAATCAATCAGGCATTCGTTAAACGCGAATTCCTTGCCTTTTGCAACCGTTACACTCCTATCGGTATTTCTTCCTGTAAGTCCTACGGGGAAATATTCTTTTATATTTACAGTTGCCCCGTCAAGAGCGTCTAAACCTAAATATGTTATTCCCTCGCTGTTTTCAGAAAGCTTTTTACCTACAATATAGCGCTGTTTTAAAACGCTTTTTGCTAAAAGCGCCTTTAAACCGTTATTTTCCGTTTCACTGTTATATCCGCATAATTTGCAGATTTTTTCCCCGCCGTTATCATGCATACAGCCGGGGCAGATTCTATCGGTGTTCATAAATTACCTCCGAAGTGAAAATTAATCACATATTATTTTAACATATTTGTCAAGTACTGTAGACAATACAATCAGGGTACAATACTTTTTTGAAGAAACGGCGCATTCATCGGCATTGTTGCCCTCCGCTCACAATACG
>URFG01000008.1 GCA_900547095.1 uncultured Oscillospiraceae bacterium | reverse complement strand
ACAAAATGCCTGTTTTGTTCCGTTGTGCGGTGCTACTCCTTTCCGCACTTTGCCACCAACAAAAATGCAGCATAAAAATCTTTTAGCTTCAAAAATTTTAAAGAACAGATCGGATAGCCATACCGCTCTCTACTCAAAACAAATCCTCTGAATATCGCTCAAAGAACCAGTTCCTCACCGAAAAGCGGAAAATCTATGCTCACATTAACTGGAAAACATACATTTTAAGAAATGCGGCGAAAGAATAAATAAAGACTGTATAAATGGAATAAACAGTGATCACTGTCCCCTGCTATTTCATACCATATATACATATATATAAATAAATGTACATTATTGATATTTATATGATTTTTCTAAATAATATCATATAAATCAATAAAAAAATCTAATTAAATTTATCAAATAATAAAAAATAAACAAAATTTTTCTAAAATATGACTGATTATCTACAAATTTGACAGTGCAAAAACTATTGACAAAACAAAAATCCTATGATAAAATATGTGTAAATTTTAAGGAAGGTGTTTAGTATGTTTAATTGTTCATATTTTAAAAAGAACAGTAATAACTTCACAGATGCAAATTTTGCACCTGCACATTGTAACGCCTTCAAATTCAATATTCTAAACAAAGTGGGCACTGTCGTCATAACAGTGTCTATTTTTGTATTTCGACTTATTAACATTATTATAATTAGCAATTCGAAGATAATTTCAAAAAGCAAAACAAACTGTTGTCTGATTACAGAATAAATCAGTTTCTTATCAAGCTTTGCTTTTTGAAAAAAGCAAAGCTTTTTTTGATTTTTACGGTAATTGAAATTGCGATTGTAATATAAAGCGCAAAATGGTTATATCGGTAATTGTAATTTTATTTACCGTTAAAATAATAAATCTTTTAAGAAAGAGGTAATTAAAAATGAAAAAATCAGCAAAATTTTTAAGCCTGGCTATGGCAGTCGCTATGGTCTGCGGCGTTTTTGCAGGATGCGGTAAGAAGAACTATACCGCCGACAATAAGGAGTATGTAATCGGCCTTTCCGGTCCGCTTACGGGTGCCGCCGCGATTTACGGAAACGGTGTTAAGAACGGTGCTCAGCTTGCTGTAGATGAAATCAATGCAGCAGGCGGACTCAACGGAGTTAAATTCAGACTTGAAGTAACTGACGATATGCACGATGCTACCAAAGTTGCAACAAACTATGCTTCCTTGCTTGAAAAAGGAATGCAGGTCTCTTTAGGATGTGTAACATCTGCTCCCTGCGCTGAGTGGACTAATCTTTCTCACGAAGACAATGTATTCTTTATAACTCCTTCTGCTTCTAACGATGATATCCCGAAATATGACAATGGATATCAGATGTGCTTTGCGGACGGTAACCAGGGTGAAGCGGCTGCTAAATATGTTAACGAAAACTTTAAGGGTCAGACCATCGGCGTTTTCTATAAATCCGATGATAACTACTCTTCAGGTATCTTCAAGCAGTTCAAGAAAAACCTTGATTCAAGCGTAAAAGTTGTAGAGACCCTCTTCACAGATGCAGGCGCTACAAGCTTTGACTCTCAGATCAACGAACTCAAAGACTGCAAATTCATATTTATGCCTATATATTACACTCCTGCTACCATCTTTATGACTCAGGCTAAAGGCAAAATTGCCGATGACGCTGTTTACTATGGCTGCGACGGATTTGACGGAATTGATTCTACCAAAGGCTTTGACATCAAATCTATCCCCCAGGAAGTATCAATGCTTTCTCACTTTGATTCTTCTGCTACCACAGGCGCTGCTGGCGATTTCATAAAGAAATATACCGAGAAGTATGGCAAGGAAACACTTAACCAGTTCGGTGCTTCTGCTTACGACTGCGTATATGCTATCTACGGCGCAATGAAAGAAGCTAAGGTTGATGATGTTACCATTTCCGCTTCCGATCTTTGCGATATACTCAAAGATACATTCAAGAACTTTAAGCTTAAAAATGCTGTAACAGGCGGCGGAAGTGACGTATCTTGGGATAAAGGCGGCACTGTTAATAAGAACGCTATCAAATTCGTTATAAAGAAAGCAGATAACGCTTAATCTAACTAATATGTATCCTCCGGCATATCGGAAAGGTGTGCCGGGGATACGCTCTGTATATTAACCGAGTCTTAATAGTTTGGTTTTTAATACGAGCTATTAAGCGTCGGTTAATATTAAATTCATTACGGTAAGGTGTTAAAATGGAAATTATTACAACCTTAATAAACGGCCTTAGCATTGGCGGAATTTACGCTATGATTGCGTTAGGTTACACAATGGTCTACGGCATCGCTAAAATGCTTAACTTTGCACACGGCGACATAATTATGGTCGGCGGATATACAATTTATGTTTTTATGATGATTACCGGTCATCCGTTCATCGCAATAATCGCAGCAATTATATTCTGCACACTTCTCGGAATAACCATTGAAAGAGTAGCTTATAAGCCTCTTCGCGGCGCTTCTCCCCTTGCGGTTCTTATTACTGCAATCGGCGTAAGCTATCTTTTGCAGAGCTTGGCACAGATTATATTCGGATCGGCTCCTAAAATGGTAAATATTTTTAACCTCGGAACCGTGAAATTAGGCTCTATGAAGATCCAGGTCGCTACACTGCTCACGCTTGCCTGCACAATAGTAGTAATGGCGGCGCTAAGCATTTTCGTTAAATACACTAAAATGGGAAGAGCAATGATTGCCACCTCTGAGGACAGAGATGCAACTCAGCTTATGGGAATAAATGTTAATATGGTTATCACCGTAACATTTGCTATCGGCTCGGCTCTCGCTGCTATTGCAGGCCTTTTTTATCTTCTTAAAGCTCCGAGTATTTCTAATACATTCGGTTCAATGCCCGGAATTAAAGCATTTACAGCGGCTGTTATCGGCGGAATCGGATCGATCCCCGGTGCTATGATAGGCGGTATATTTTTAGGTATAATCGAGTGCATATCTTATAAGATCCCTGCTCTTGCCGCTTATACCGACGCAATAGAATTCCTTATACTTATATTTATTCTTCTTGTTAAACCGACAGGAATTCTCGGTAAGAAAAGAAAGGAGAAAGTATAATGGGAAATTCAAAATTATCTAAGATCAAATGGAAACATTATATTAATTATGCTGTAATTTCCGCTTTCACGATTTTTCTGCTTATCAGTTCTCTTACTTTCGGTCTTGAAAAATCAACAATTTATCTTGTAGAAAAAATTTCAATCGCAATCATACTTGCTCTGTCTTTAAACCTTGTTGTAGGTTTCTTAGGTGAGCTTTCGCTCGGCCACGCCGGATTTATGTGTATAGGCGCTTATCTCGGCGGAAAATGTTCGCTTATTCTTGAACAAAAGCTCGGCTCAACAGGTCCGCTTTCACTTGTTATATCTTTGCTTGTCGGCGGTATCTGTGCAGCATTCTTCGGATTTGTGGTAGGTCTTCCCGCACTTCGTCTTAAAGGCGACTATCTTGCTATAGTTACTTTAGGTTTCGGAGAAATAGTAAAATCGGTTTTTCAGAACACAAGCCAGGAATCGTTCGGCGGCGCTTTAGGTCTTGAAACTCCGAGATATGATAAAGATTCACTTTATCTTTATGCTTTTATCATCGTTCTTATCACGCTTGCCGTTATTCAGAATCTCATGCGTTCTAAACACGGCAGAGCCATAACCTCAATAAGAGATAACGAAATTGCCGCAAAAGCAACCGGTATCAGCGTAACGAAATATAAGCTTTTAGCTTTCATTATTTCTTCATTCTTTGCAGGTATTGCCGGAGTTCTTTACAGCTTTTCGAACTATAATGTTCAAAGCTCAAAATTCGGTTATAACTATTCAATAGAAATTCTCGTAATGGTTGTTCTCGGCGGAATCGGATCTATTAACGGTTCGATAATTGCCGCAGCACTTATAACATTCATCAACACCGAATTTGCAACGATCCTTACAGGCAACCTTGCGGTTTTGCAGAACTTGCTTTATGCAATAATTCTTATCTTAATAGTTATTTACAATAACTCTCCCGCATTTAAAGCAATACGCGAAAAATACGATTTAAGAAAGCTTTTTGAAAAGCTCCACAAGAAAAAAGATCCGTCTGTGATAAAAGACGATTCCGCTAAATGGGCTCGCATACAAACTAAAATTCCTATGGACGAGGTTTTATCGGTAGACGTTTCTGCAACCGATCCTAACAACCTTAAGCCCGATAAGTCACCTAAGGAGGATTAATGATGTCAGAATATGTACTTGAAACAATAGACCTCGGAATATCCTTCGGAGGACTTAAAGCGGCGCAGGACGTTAATATTAAAATAAAGAAAAATCAGATTTACGGTCTTGTCGGACCTAACGGTGCCGGTAAAACTACAATTTTTAATCTTCTCACCGGAGTTTATCAGCCCACCACCGGAACTTTCCTTTTAAATGGTGAGGATCTTAAAGGCAAATCGCAGGAAAAGATAAATCATAAAGGAATTGCCCGTACTTTCCAGAACATACGATTGTTCAATAACATGAGCGTTATCAGAAACGTTATGGTTGGTCTTTCAAATCAACCTGAATTCAAATGCGGTTTCCTTTCTTCAATTTTAAGACTGCCTAAGCATTTTAAGGTTGAGAAAGCAATGCGTAACCGCGCAAAGGAAATTCTCCGCATTTTTGATCTTGAAGAGGAAAGAAATAATCTTGCCTGCAACCTCCCCTATGGTAAACAGCGCAAGCTTGAAATTGCCCGTGCTCTTGCGACCAATCCCAAGCTTTTGCTTCTTGACGAGCCTGCCGCGGGAATGAATCCTAACGAAACTAAGGATCTTATGGACACCATATTTTTGATCCGCGATAAATTCGATATGACCATTTTGCTCATAGAGCACGATATGAAATTCGTTTCGGGACTTTGCGACGAAGTAACCGTTCTTAATTTCGGTACTGTTCTCGCTCAAGGCACAACTAAAGAGGCGCTTAACAATCCCGAAGTTATCAAAGCTTATATCGGCGGTTAAAGGAGAATATTATGGCATTACTTGAAATTAAAGATTTGGAAGTATTTTACGGCGTTATTCAGGCGCTTAAAGGTATAAGCTTTTCTGTTGACGAGGGCGAAATCATCACCCTTATCGGCGCTAATGGTGCAGGTAAAACCACTACTATGCAGAGCGTTATCGGTCTTATTCCGAAAAAAGCAGGCACTGTTACTTATAACGGCGAAAATATCACTCACACCCCCGCTCATAAGCTTGTCGGAAAAGGTATGGCACAGGTTCCCGAAGGACGAAGAATTTTCCAGGAACTTACTGTCTATGAAAATCTTCTGATGGGTGCATTCCTTAATAAGGATAAAAAAGAAATAAAAGACAATATCGAAAGAATTTATACTCTTTTCCCGAGGCTTAAAGAAAGAAAAAGCCAGATAGCAGGAACTCTTTCCGGCGGTGAGCAACAAATGCTTGCAATGGGCAGAGCGCTTATGAGCAAGCCTAAGCTTCTTATGCTTGATGAGCCTTCTATGGGCCTTTCACCACTGCTTGTTGACGAGGTTTTCAATCTTATCAAAGAGATCAATAAAGACGGAACAACAATTTTGCTTGTTGAACAAAACGCAGGTAAATCCCTTGCTATTTCGGACAGAGCGTATGTTCTTGAAAACGGCAAAATAGTTTTAACAGGTACAGGCAAAGAACTTATGGAAAGCGATATGGTTAAAAAAGCCTATCTCGGTGGTTAATAAGTTTATAAAATAAAAAAGACTGCAAAATGCAGTCTTTTTTTCTATCCTAATGCAACATCAAGCAACATCATAATTGCAAAACCTAAAATAATACCGATCGTAGAAAAATAAGGCTCCTCTTCCCTGTTTTGCTGGCATTCGGGAATAAGTTCGTGAACGGCGACTAAAATCATTGCTCCTGCGGCAAAAGACAGTGCAAATGGCATAATCGACTCGACAAAAACTACAAGAACAGCACCGATAAGACCTGCTATCGGCTCGACAAGCCCGGAAGCCTGACCGATAAGAAAACTCTTTATTCTCGATTTTCCCTCTCGCCTTAAAGGAATTGAAACTGCCGCTCCTTCCGGGAAATTTTGCAATGCTATACCTATTGCTATACTGAAAGCCCCCATAATTTGTTCCGAAGTGGCATTAGCACCTTTCAGCGCTCCGAACGCTACACCTACTGCCAAACCCTCGGGAATATTGTGCAAGGTAATTGATAAAACAAGCAGAAAAACTCTGCTTTTACGCGGATTTATTTCATTTGATCCGCTATTTGCCCTATTAGAAGCCCCTGAAACGATTTTATCGGAAACAATCAAAAATACCGCTCCGATAATGAAACCAAACGTGACGCTTAAATACGGCGGTATTATGCCGTTCAGACTGCTTGCCTTATCAATTGCCGGCTGTAAAAGCGACCAAAATGAAGCCGCTATCATAACTCCTGCTGAAAATCCAAGCATAAGATTTAATATTCTATTATTAGGCTTTTTAAAAAATACGACGGTACCTGCTCCAAGAGCCGTTATAAACCAAGTGCCTAAAGTTGCGAGCAGTGTCATAAGTATTATTTTGTACATTTTTAACCCTCCGTTAACATTATATTATTAAAAACAGAGTAAGGTTAAAAATCAAATTTAAAACACTTTTCTTAACTTATAAATAAAATAAAAAAAGTCAAGGAAAATTCAAATTTTTCCTTGACTTTTTGCTACTTAATTGATATAATAATTAAGCTGTCTATTTGATCCATTAGCTCAGCCGGTAGAGCACTTGACTTTTAATCAAGGTGTCCGGGGTTCGATTCCCCGATGGGTCACCAATCGCAAACTCGTTAATTAAACGGGTTTGCGATTTTTTTATTGCTTTTAAGAAAAAATGCTAAAGATTTTTACATTTTAATATCTATTAAAATGCCGATTTATATAATACTGATCTCTTTTCTGTATTGTGATGGCGTTTTTTTATATCTTTCTTTAAAACGGCGCGAAAAATAAAATCTATCACAAAATCCCAATGTATCGCTGATATCTTTCAGTGATACATTTTTCATTCCTAAAAGATTTTTTGCTTTTAAAAATACCAAATCTTCTTTGTATTTGCCGATAGTAACTCCCATCTCTTTTTTAAAATCCGTTCTGATTTTGCTGGCAGATACAAACAGTGCATCCGATATTTCTTGAAGCGAAAGATTTAAACGCAAATTTTTCTGAATATATTCTATAGTTTTTCTGACTGTTTCAGAATAGCTTTTAACAGGTATTTTTGAAAAATTATACCTCTTTGCAAAATCCGCAACCGTCTGATACAAAGTTAATTTCAACTTTAAAAAATCAAGATAATCATCTGATTTATACAAATTAAGAAGTTTAAAAAATTCCGCTTCGGAAAAAGGCATAGAATAAATACAGTTTATTGATTTTAATAAATCATATCTTTCTATCCCGTAAACCGAAATATGAAAATATAGCTTTTCAAGCTTTTCGCATCCATAAGAAAATTCTAATTCAGAAGGAACAATGTAGACATTGCCGCCGGTCATTTCAATCTTTCCGCCGGAGTATTTCAAAAAACCTTTTCCGGATCTCACATAATAAAGGCGCGTTATCGGATCACATACCCTATTGCACTTCCATTCCTCGCCAAGAAAAACATACGCACTATTACTTATTTCAAAGTCAAGAGTGTTGATTCCTTTTGTTTCCGCAGCTATGAGCATATCAAATTCTCCATATTTTAAATAGCATATTTCATTGATTTTAATAGGTTTTTATACTAAAATGCAAACATAAATGTCATATATGTACATTTATTATATCACCAATTCTTTATAAGTCAAGAAAGAGAGGTAGAATTATGTCAAGCTATGTAACAAAAAAAACTCCGGGAGATACAAGTTGGTTCACGAGGGACAGATTCGGTATGTTTATTCATTTCGGTCTGTATTCAATGCCGGCAAGGCACGAATGGGTTAAGTCTATTGAAAGAATAACCGAAGACAAATATGATCTTTACTTTAAATACTTTAACCCTGATATGTATGACCCTAAAGAATGGGCACGCCAGGCAAAGGCAGCAGGTATGAAATATGTTGTATTGACAACTAAACATCATGAAGGTTTTTGCCTGTTCGATTCAAAGTACACCGATTACAAGTCAACAAACACACCTTACGGCAAGGATATTGTTCGCGAATACGTCGATGCATTCAGAGCAGAAGGTCTGCACATAGGATTTTATTATTCCCTCATCGACTGGCATCATCCTGACTTTACAATAGATCAGTATCACCCCAGACGCGAAGTTCCAACTGCTGAAGAAATAAGCAGTAAAAGGGATATGAAGAAATACGCTCAATATATGAGAGATCAGGTAACGGAGCTTCTTACAAATTACGGAAAAATAGATATACTTTGGTTTGATTTTTCCTATGAAAAGGATGAAAGAATTGCAAAACCCTGGATGTCGGGAAAAGGAAAAGACGACTGGGAAGCCGAAAAACTTATCGCAACAGTCAGAAGTTTACAGCCGGATATAATAATAGACAACAGAACGGGAATTGATCAGGATATAATAACTCCTGAACAGTTCCAGCCTACGCACTGGCCAAAGGATAAAAAAACAGGCGAACTTGAAATATGGGAAACTTGCCAGACATTTTCCGGGTCCTGGGGATATTTCCGTGATGAAATGACCTGGAAATCACCGAAAATGCTAATAGATATGCTTATCAATACCGTTTGTATCGGCGGCAATCTCATAATGAATGTCGGACCTACTGCGAGAGGATACCTGGATTATCGTGCAGAAGAGGCTCTTAAAGTTTATGCTGACTGGATGAAATATAACTCTCGCTCTATTTATGACTGCACTATGGCAGAACCTGAATTTACCGCACCGAGAGGATGCCGTTTGACACAGAGCAATGACGGAAAGCGTTTATACGTTCACCTTATGGAATATCCTTTCAGATTTTTAGAAATGCCGGGATTTGTTGACAAAGTTGAGTATGCGCAATTCTTGCACGACAGCAGTGAGCTGATCTTAACTAAAACAGAATCCGCCGGTGAAGACGCATTAGTTATTAAACTTCCTCCGGTCAAACCAAAAGTTGAAGTACCTGTTATTGAACTCTTTTTAAAACAGAAATAATAAGAGAACTTTACTTATTCTGATGTTTTTATAAATCATAACTATAGACAAAACTGTAGTTATGATTTATTTTTTATAATCTGAAATCACAGTGAAAAAGCCCCGCACTAAAAATGCAGGGCTTTTAAAATATTTTTCAGTTGTTTTATTTTGGCATACAAAAAACCATTGTCATATTACCGGAAAAGTTTAATTTGCCGCTGTTGGCAGTTACAAAAAAATTATCGCTTTTCTTTAGATCCGAACAAAAATCATTTGCCTTAATGCTTCCGGAGCCTTCAATTACAATTACAACGGCATACCTTTCATCAAGATCTATTTCCGCATTCCCGTTAACTTTTAAAATTTCCATAGCAAATTTATTTGTTAGATTATCGTCAATTACAGAAGAAAAATTGTTCTCGCTTATCTTTGCTTTTCTATAATACCTTTTTCGTGCTTCTTCTTCGGAAAGACCGTTATACTCAAAGCAATCAAACATTTTTTCAAAGCCCAATCCGAAGTGTTTTCGGGCAGCACTGCCGACACTCTGCAAACAAACGAGCCTATATAGCCTTTAAATATCGCGCCGTTTGACTGGAAATAGAAAAATCCGAAAATTCCGCTGTTTTCAACTTCAAAGCCTTTTGAAACTTCTTTATTGAGCATTGCGGAATAAAGCGTGTTTATATCGCCGCCGTAAAGATCGGAAAGCTTAAAGGTTTTCCATTGCTTTTCATCGGATTTAGTAATTGTTATAACTTTTCCGTTTAAAGGAATGGTGTTTGCGGAAACAAACATCGCGCGCATATTTCCCTCTGTTTTGACCTCGTCGATATAAACAGAAAGGCTCATATCCTTAAAATCTTTAAATTTGGTCGTGTGGGATTTATATCCGTTAAAATCGGGATAATCGCCGAGCATCAGGCAGTCGCCAGAAGTGCCGGAATTTGCATTATATGACCTTTGGAAATTAAGATAGGCGTTGCCCAAAGATCTTTTATCGGCACCGGGTGCGAGCAGTGTGAAGTTTTCATCGCTGTTTAAGAAATACTGTGAAGCGTTATCCGAAGAAGCGTCGTAATTTACACCCTGTGCTTTTTCTCTTACGGGGAGCAAAACAGTTTTTCCGTATTTGTATTTAAGCTTGGTCCACGCAGATTTAAGATTAGAAAAGCTTAAATCCTTTTTATATTTTTCTTTTAAGCTTAAAACAACTTTTGTTAACTCGGAAGTATTGATAAATCCGCTTTTATCAAGATTATCTGCGGCTTCTATCCAATCCAACAAATCAAAATCCGAAGAATTTGCAGGCAGCGAAACAGTGTTTGTTAAGATCAAAGAGCCGCTTATCGCCTTGATTGTAAGACCAGAGCACAGATTGAGCTGCAGGCTTGAAAGATTTCCCTGAGCGTCTGCTTTAAGAGCGGAAATTCCTCCCTCATATAAATCGGTATCCGAAAGAGTGAGCCAGGAGCCTTTCATATTTTCGGAAATATTTACAGTTTTTCCTCTTTTGTTATTGCCCGCTATATCGAATACGAAGAACGGAACTATACTACCCGCGGACTTTATATCTTCAATGTAAATCGATAAAGAAAATCCCGAATATCCCGATAAATCTATCTTTGCGTTAGCGTTCTTATCTTTTAAATATAGAAATCTTTCGGAAGAAGAGGTATTTACACCTGAATATGAATAATTATTATCAAAGGACTCGTAATAATAAGAATAAGTATCGCCCAATAAATTCTTTTCAATATTTTCAGGCGCATTTGTATCGTTTAAAGAGATAATATCCTTGTCGTCAAGCTTAGCCGCCGCGGCGTTATTTACTTTTTGGCGGGTAGGTCTTAAACCTGTTTCAAAAGTCTTTAATTTCCCCCAGGCGGATTTAATCTGTTCAATTTCGCTTTCTGCTTCTTCTCCCCCTGCTGCTGCGTCATAATTATTTGAAATGCAAGGAAAAATTATTCCTATGCAGAGTGAAACCGATAAAATCAAAGCAAGATTTTTGCTTATAAATTTTTTTAATTTAATTATTTTCATAAGAAAATCCACCTTTCGATTTAATCAGACCACTTGGCATAAAGTGTTATACCGTTATTGAAAGCGTCATAGTCGGTTTTTTCGTATTTTTTACCGCTGTAATCCTGAGAATCATACCAACCCTCAAAGGTGTAACCATTTCTTACAGGTATCGGCAAATTCTGCTCGTATTCGGCTTTTTTATAGCTCTTTTCCGCGGTTTTTGAGTCGTAACCGTAATCAAATTTCACAGTATAGCCGATTGAAATTATAATTATTTTATAAGCTTCATTATCAGCATTTGAAGTGACTTTTATTGCCACGGTATCGCCCTTTTCGGTGTTTTCAGCCGTGTAAGTTACGGTTTTCCCGGAAGTTTTGCTTAATTTTCCGCAGTTTTCATCAGTCATTCCGTAACCTCCGCCGGTTTCAGTGGCAGGATCGTAAACCGAATTATAAAAACTTAGTGCAGACGGATTCTTACCTACGATTTCCCAGGTGACATTTTCAGCATTATCGTCTGCTCCGATTATCTTTTTAACGGATAAATCTACGCTCTTTCCGGGCTCTACGCAAAAATCAATACTTTCATATTCCTTATTGACATATTTGCCGTCAACAATTATAGAAACATCTTCATCGGTAGTTTCAACCTCTAACTGAGGCTGTTCGGGAATAGTGGTATATAAAACGGCGCAGTGCTTGCCTGTTATATCATCATCCGTAATTTTACCGTTAGAAACTGTTACTATCTTATCCGTTACGGGAATGATAGCATTTGCTCCGCCCACGGTGTTGCCGTATTCATCAACATAATAAGACGGATACTCGCTGTCCGCTATGCCGTCACCGTCGTCATCGTCGGGAAAAATATAAGTATGGCGTTCAAATTTTGTGCCGTCTGCCGGGATATTTTCCCCTGTAAACTCAACGCATAAGGTTCTTTTACTGTTTGTTTCGCCGTAGTCCATTTCGGTAAAAACGGAATATCCGCCGTCTTTTCCGAATGCTGCGGAATAAATATCGTCATTTAAAACCGCTGTTTTATAAACCTTTGAATTTTTTTCGACGTATCTGTAAAACAGGCCTATCTGCGCATTGTTTTCTCCAACGGTCCAGGTGCCCCTTGTCGGGAAATCCCAGTTGCACATCTCATATCCCGACTGATCGAGATTGAAAGGATCGGAAAGCCTTTCAGGAGAATAGAACCACAGTGCATTTCCTGCAAAGCCGGTGTTTGCAATCATAAGGCAGCAGGAGATAGTGTTTCGCATATAGTTAAGATTATAGCTTCCGTCGGCATTTATAACGCCGCTTCCCTCTGTATTATAAACAGGGGTGTCGCTGAATCTCGAAGTAAATTCCAAAGAATTTTTAAGATACACATCTGTTTCGTGCCTTATATATTGGTGAGTAGAAATAATATCAAATATGGGTGTTCCGTCGTCGTTTCTTAAATTTTCATAAACATAATTCACATATTCCGATACAACGGGATCCTGAATAAGACCCGAAAAATCGGTTCCCATAATTTTTACATATTTTGACTCGTTGTTCTTATCCCTGTACCCTGCCGCTTTAAGCGCCGAATGCACTTCTTTTATCATAGCAGTCCAATAAACACGCTTATCAAAAAACGCTTCGAAATTTCCGCCGTTTACCTCATTATAGAAACAAAGGAGCCTTACATTATCAAGGTCTTTTTCGTCTGCCTTTTTAATAACGGCAGCCGTCGCATTGGCAAAAGCTTTCAGATTATCAGGCGCTCCCCTTGTTTCGAAATCTGCTGGACTTCCGTAAAATGTAATTGAAGAATCCGGCACCTGATACCATTCATTGAGTCTATATTTTGTGCTTATTCTTCCGCCCATATTAAGCTCGATTATAGTGCCTGCTTCTTTTAACATTTTTACTTTGTTAAAGAAATTTATCACTTCTATGGAATTCCAGTTATAATCTCCCGATTCCCAGCGCTGTTTCTGAACTTCGGGCTCTTCGTCAATATAAACTATCCACTGCGGCAAAAACATCATTCGCATAAAAGCAGGCTTTTGCATATCGGTCCTGTTTTTATTGACAAGCTCATAAGCGTCGTTCATTCCGCGGCCGTAAGGAAAAGTCCAAAGGTTATTTCCGTGACCCAAAAAATCCTCTTGAATAAAGCTTGAAGTATTAACGCTTACCGAGCGTTTACTTTTCTGCTCTCTTGCCGTGAGCGCAAAAGAGCCCACCGTGCAGCACGCTAAAACCGAAAGCACGGAAAATATACTTAAAGCTTTTATCAAAAAAGGTTTTTTCATAATATTTCTCCCCTGATATCTTTATAAGTATATTTATCGCTATGATTTTAACATCTACTTTTTTTGTAACAATTAGCAATATTTTTATATTTTAAGCAAATAAAAAAATACCGGGGTTATTAAACCCCGGTAAATATTTAATTTTTATCTGAATCCGTAAGAGCGGAGATAATCATAACTCTTCTTCATGCATTCAAAGGGATCTTCGCCTTTGCAGTTATCCTGCTCAACAAGCATATACTCGGTTCCTGCCTTTTCGGCAGAAGCAAAAATTCTGCCAAAATTGAGGTTTCCCTCTCCTAAAGGAGCCATATGAAGGCTCTTTCTATCCTCTTCGGCAAAGCAGAAATCCTTTAAATGAATACACGGAATTCTGCCGCTGAATTTTTCAATCCAATATGCCGGATCTCCGCCTGCCATCTGTATCCAGAAAACATCAAGAGTAAATCCGAGAATATCGGGCGAAAAATCTTCTGCAAGCTTAAGCATAATAGGCTTATTATCGATCTTTCCGAAATCCCTGTCGTGATTGTGATACATAAAATATTTATCGCCTGCTTTAAGCTTTTTTGCAACAGGCATATAAGTATTTACGAAATCGTCATAAGCCTGACCCTCTTTTTCGGAATTGAAAACAAACATTCCAAGGCCCACATTTTTGCAGGAAAAGATATTGTGATCCGCTATTACTTTATCGGTATCGCCGATAAGTCTGTCCGACGGAATATGCGTAAGAACGCATTTAAGGCCGTTTTTATCAAGCTGTTCTTTAAGCCATTCGGGCTGATAATCGCAAACCCCGGATACCTGAACATTTTTGTAACCCATATCGGCTACTTTTTTGAGTGTTTCGGAAAAATCATCAAGATTTTTGCAGAAATCTCTAAGAGTAAATAATTGAGCGCCTATTTCCATATAATTTTCTCCTTTTACCATTTAACTGACCAGCGTGAGCTGTAATCACCGCTGTAATTCGAGATATTTCCCTTTTCGGGTTTATAAGAAGATTTTTTCTGAAGAGCCGAAAGCTTTTTATCGAATTCTTTATTATCAAACGGTATCGGAACTGATTTTGAATCGTTCCAGGAAGAAAGATAAGCCGCATTTGATATAAGCAGTTCGTTTATTCCCTCTTCTCCGGGACTTATCAGCTTTTCTCCAAAGAGAATGGCATTGACAAAATTCTGTATAATTCCTCTGTGAGCGGTTTCTTTTTCGGCAGGTAAAATTTCAGAGTATTCGGTCTCTATTTTAGGCGACATATTTTTATCGGAAAATCTCACTGTTTTTTCATCTGTTTTAAGCTTATAAAAACAAAGTTTTCCGTTTTCAATAACTATTTTACCGCCTGTTCCGGAAATTTCCAATCTGTTTGTTCCCGGATATTCGCCCGTGGAAGTGATAAAAGTCCCGATAGCGCCGTTTTTAAAAGAAATGTTTATAACCGCGTCATCTTCGACTTCAATGTTGTGATACTTTGCAATACTTGTTTTTGCGCTTACGCTTTCGGGCATTCCGCATATCCACTGCAAAATATCGAGATTATGCGGAGCCTGATTAAGAAGAACGCCGCCGCCTTCTCCCGCCCAGGTTGCTCTCCAGCTTCCGGAATCATAATAGCTTTGGCTCCGATACCAGTTTGTAACTATCCAAACGGCTCTTTTAAGCTCTCCAAGCTCTCCCGAGGATACTATCTGCTTTGCTTTTTTAAAGAGAGGATTTGTTCTCTGATTAAACATTATGGCAAAAACCGATTTTGAGAGCTTTGCCGCTTTGATGACTTTATCCGCCCTATCGGCTCTTATATCCGCAGGCTTTTCGGTTAAAACATTTTTATTATGCTTTAAAGCTTTCAGAGCGATCTCCGAATGCAGCGGGTGCGGAACAGAGATTATAACGGCGTCTATCTCATTGTCATTTAAAAGCAAATTATAATCATTATAGAATTTTACATCGGGGAATTTTTCCTTAAGGATATTTTCCTTGTTTTTATCGTTATCGCAAATTGCCGCAAGTTCGGCATTTTCGATTTTTCCGCTGTAAAGTGAATTAGTATGAGCCGAGCCGATATTTCCTACACCTATCACGGCAACTCTTACTTTATTCATATTTATTCTCCCGAATTGATTATTTTCCGGAATATGTTCCGGAAGTATCCGCAAATACAGCTTTTGTATTTTCTTTTCTTCTTGATGTCTTTACGCGTTTCATCAATTCATTATAATACAGATCGTCATCAAAAGGCAAGTCTATTTCTTTGCCAAGGAAAGCGGAGAGGTGCATAGCGTTTGAAAGAGTAATTCCGTTTATACCCTCTCTGCCGTCTGCAATAAGATCGGTGCCGTGAAGAATTTTACCTGCCCAGGCATTAAGAACGCCTACGTGCTGCGGATTCTGACCGTCTGTTTCAACCTTTATTTCCTCGTGCTTAACAGAAGCAAAGGGAACTTTATTTGTCTTTGAAAATTCCTGCTCGGTCATTTCAAATTCCCAGACTTTAAGCTGATCGTTTTCCACAACAAGCTTTGCTTTATCCATCTGAATTTCAAATCTGTTGGTGCCGTAGCCATCGCCGGTGGTGGTTATAAACACGCCTGTTGCGCCGTTAGGATACTCAACAAATGCCGAAACATCGTCTTCAACCTCTATATCGTGCCATTTGCCGAATTTTAATTTTGCGTCAACCTTAACGGGCATTCCGCATATCCACTGCCAAAGGTCAAGCTGGTGGGGGCACTGATTTAAAAGAACTCCTCCGCCTTCGCCCGACCAGGTGGCTCTCCAATCGCCCGAATCATAGTATGCCTGTGAGCGGTACCAGTTGGTAATGATCCAGTTTGTTCTTCTGATCTCGCCGTATTTCCCCGATTTAACAAGCTCTCTCATTTTGCGGTAAACATGATTGGTGCGCTGATTGAACATCATACCGAATACAACTTCGGGGTGGCGGTCGGCTTCGGCGATCATTTCTTTTACCTGCTTAGTGTAAACACCGGCAGGTTTTTCTACCATTACATTTATTCCTCTTTTCATACATTCCATAGCATATTTAGGATGATAATAATGAGGAACGCTGACAAGACAAGCATCTACAAGACCGCTATCAAGCATTTTTTCGGCGCTGTCGAAAGCAATTATGCCCTCTTTGCCGTATTCTTTTCCGTCGTTTCCTTTAAAATGCGGTAAATTTTCCTGCGCCCATTTTATTCTGTCTGGATTTGTATCCGCAAATGCAACGAGTTCGATTTCAGGGCATTTACCCATAATAATATATTTTGCATGAGTCGATCCCATATTTCCAAGACCTATTATACCGAGTTTTATCTTATCCATTTAAATTCAACCTCTCTTTAATTATATTAATTTCTTAAGAGCATTACAAGCTTCATCAAACGCCTCTTCTTTAGAAGAGTAAACAAAATTACCTATATTGCTTTTTTCACCTTCTCTTTCAAGAGTTGCTAAGCCGTCAAAAAGAGATAAATGTGGCTCTATAGTGAGATGATCTCCGCCTAATTTTTCAAAATCTTTAATTATATACGGTAAATTACCGTCGCCTTTTCCGGCAGGAACAACATTTCCACCTTTTATACAATCTTTTATATGAAGATATTTAATTCTTGATTTAAGCATTTCCCATGCTTTTATAGTATCCACATTGCACTGAACAAAATTTGCAGGATCGAAGATGCCTTTTAGTTCAGGTAAAGCATCTAATATCATTTTACAATGTTTATCATCTTCACCAAAAATACCTTTTTCGTTTTCGTGGCAGAGGTCTAATTCATATCTCGATGCAATATTTAAAAATGTTCCTAACCTATCAATAATTTCATCTTTATAATCGTCAATATTTTCTCCTTTAGGAGTATAGAATGAGAAAATTCTTATATTTTTTGCATCTAATATTTTAGCAATTTCCAATGTATGTTTAAATGTTTCAATATGTGTGTTGAAATCGTATGTTTTAATATCAACTTTTCCGATCGGAGAACCTATTGACCAAATTTCAAGTCCTTCCTCATCAAAGCTATTTTTTATTTCTTTAGCTTTTTCCTCTGAAATTTTTGAAATATTAGTTCCTTCAACATCTCTTATTTCAAGTCCGTCAAGATGATTTCTTTTAAGTGCGTTAATCTGACCTTTTATTAAAGAACTTGATTCATCTGCAAATGCATAAATTTTCATTTTTTATACCCCCGAATAAGCTGAAAATCCGCCGTCTACCGGAACTGTGATACCTGTGACAAAGCCCGATTTTGTTTCATCGATAAGCCAATCTACTGTGCCTAATAATTCTTCCGACTCGCCGAATCTGCCCATAGGAGTGGATCTTAAGATCTTCTCTGTTCTTGCAGTCGGCTCGCCTTTTTCATCAAAGAGCAAAGCCCTGTTCTGATTAGTTACAAAAAATCCGGGTGCTATAGCGTTAACCCTTATCTCCTGCTTTGCAAAATGAACGGCAAGCCAGGAAGTGAAATTTGAAACCGCCGCTTTTGCCGCCGAATAAGCAGGTATCTTTGTAAGCGGTCTGTAAGCGTTCATTGAAGAAACGTTTAACACGCAGCAGCCTTTTTTGCCTATCATATCAGCCATAAATATCTGGCTCGGCAGCAAAACGCCTTTTAAATTTAAATCGAAAACGAAATCAAATCCCTTTTCTTCAATATTAAAGAAAGTAAGAAAATCCTTTGCGTTTTCATCTCCTGAAACATATTCCTCGTGAAGAGTGGTGCATCTCGGGTTGTTACCGCCGGCACCGTTAATCAATATTTCGCATTTACCGAGGTCCTTTAATACCTCGCTGTGAACGCTTTTAAGCGACTCAAAATCCAAAACATTGGTTTTATAAGCTTTTGCGGTACCGCCGTTTTTTACAATTCTGTCTTCAACGGCTTTAGCCGCATCATAATTAAGATCAAGAAGTGCAACCTTATTTCCTGCTTTTGCAAGATGCTCCGCAAAAGAAGAGCACAAACCCCCGCCTGCGCCTGTTACAACGATTACTTTACTCATAATTTCATTCTCCTATCTTAATTTTTCTATTGCTTCGAAAAGTCCTGCGATATATGTAGCGCCCAAAGCACGGTCAAAAAGTCCGTAACCGTATCTTCCCTTTTCGCCCCAGATCATTCTGCCGTGATCCGGTCTTACATAACCGTCAAAGCCGTGATCCAAAAGGGTTTTTGCAATGCCGAACATATCTACCGATCCGCAGGAAGTGGGATGGCCGACTTCCTCGAATTTCCTTACACCCGTATGCTTAATGTTTCTTAAATGGAGGAAATGAATTCTGTCTGCAAACTCGCCTGCCATTTTTACAAGATCATTATCGGGATTAGCTCCGAGAGAGCCAGTGCAGAATGTAAGTCCGTTATTCTTTTCGGGAACTATATCCAAAAATCTTTTAAGATTTTTTTCATTGGTTATTATCCTCGGAAGTCCGAACATTCCCCATGGCGGATCATCCGGGTGAATTGCCATATCGATTCCGGATTCTTTCGCTACGGGTATTACAGCCTCCAAAAAATATGTAAGGTTATCCCAAAGCTTATCCTCGCCTAATTCTTCATATTTTTTAAGAAGATCTTTCATTTCTTCTTTAGTGTAGCTTGCGTCCCATCCGGGAAGTGAAAGCTCGCTTTTAAGCGGATTCATTTTAAGAACGGTTTCATCATCATAAGCAAGAGCGTTAGCTCCGTCTTTCTGATGATGCTCAAGCTCGCTTCTGAGCCAATCGAAAACCGGCATAAAGTTATAGCAAATACATTTTACCCCTGCTTTGCCGAGTCTTCTGATGTTTTCACAGTAATTATCGATAAGCTCGTCGGCATTCTTATTGCCGAGTTTAATATCTTCGCTTACAGGAACGCTTTCCACAACTTCAAAATCAAGATCGTGCTTTTTTGCAGAGTCCTTGATTTTGCTTATGCTTTCATTGCTCCAAACTCCGCCCGGCTTAACATCATAGACCGCCGAAACGATTCCGCTCATAGTCGGTATCTGGCTTATCTTTTCAAGAGTTACCGGATCGCTTTCACCGTACCATCTGAAAGTAAGTTTCATATTTTCAGCTCATCCTTTCCTTTATATTATAATAAAATACTTTTTTAACAAGTTTTTGAGCGCTTATCTTATCAAACTCGCCTTTTTCGGTAAGGTTTCCGATAAACGAGCAGAAAATTCTTCTGAAATAATCGTGGCGTGCATAGGAAAGAAAACTTCTTGAATCTGTGAGCATTCCGTAAAACTTACCTAAAACTCCGTTTTCCGCCATTGTTTCTGTTTGATTTAAAATTCCGCGTTTATGATCGTTAAACCACCAGGCGGCACCTAATCTCACATTCCGATAAGCTCCCGCTATTGATGCTAACTGATCGGCATTTGAGGAATTTAATGTGTAAACTATCGTGTCGGGAAGTCCGCTTTCCGAGTCGATACGGTCAAGTATCTTTATAAGCGACAAACCGTCAATCGCGTTGCCCACGCAGTCACAGCCGCAATCAACTCCGAGCTTTTTGAAAAGACCGGAATTTGAGTTTCTTGTGACAGCCAGGTGAAGCTGCATTGTAAGCCCGAATTTTTTATATATCTTTCCTAAAAATACATAGAGATTTCCCACAAGACCGAGATAATCGTTTTCGTCTACACTCTCGCCTTTTAATATCTTTTTAAAGATATCGTCGGCTTTATTATCGTCAAAAATATCGTTCGGGAAATACTGCATACCGATATCTGTAAAAACGCACCCGTTTTTAACAAAGAATTCAAGCCTTTTTTCAACAGCGGCTTTAAGGGATTTTAAATCTTCTATCTTAATTCCGCTGCAATCGGAAAGCTTTAAGATATAATCCTTATAAGAACCGTTAAGCATAAGCAAAAGATTATCGGTTCTAAAAGACGGAAGAACTTTTATATTAAACGATCTGTCCTGTGAGATTAGCTTATGCCATTTTAAATCGTCTGTTATATCATCTGTCGTGCAGATTATTTCAACATTGGAATTTGTCATAAGCTTTCGGGGCGAAAGCTTATTTTCTTTAATATATTTATTGGCGTTTTCCCAGATCATTTCGGCATTTTCCGCCGTAAGATCACAGTCAATATCAAAAAATTGCTTAAGCTCCATTTTAGACCAGTAATAAAGCGGATTTCCTGCGGCAAATTCGAGCGCGCTTATGAAATTGATAAATTTCTCGTGATAATCGGCTCTGCCTGTTATCTTATCCTCGCTGATTCCGGCACATCTCATAAGGCGCCATTTATAATGATCGCCCGCAAGCCACATTTCACCGATATTGTCAAACGGCTTATCTTCATATATCTCTTTCGGAGAAAGATGACAATGATAATCGATGATCGGAAGATCCTTAGCGGAATTATATAATGTGACGGCGGTTTTGTTACTGAGCAGATAATTATTTTCCATAAAAACCATCCTTTTTCTTTATGACTTCATTATATAATCATTCAAATAAATAAACAATTACAAAAAATTCCTTAAAAACATTGCAATTATGCGCATAACATATTATAATAATTTTAGAGGTGAAATTATGGAAATTTTAGGCTACCACCACTCTTCGGAAAGAAATCTCAATCAAAAGGATTATCCTATTCATCTTCACGGAAATTATGAGCTGCTTTATTTTATAAACGGTAATGTGCAGTTTTCGGTTGAGGGTAAAAATTATAAGCTTAGAAAAGGAGATTTCGTTTTAACAAGAAAATCGGAATCTCACCATGTTATTTTCAATTCAAACACCGAATACGAAAGAATAGTAATAAGCTTTGATTTTAACAGCGATCTGGACCCTTACGAATTGTTAAAACCTTTTAATGACAGGAATTTGGGAGAAATGTGCAAATATAAGAGCTCTGAATTTAACACTACTACTTATAAAAACTGCTTTTATGCCATTGCAGGCACTAAGGATAAAGAGAAGCAAAAAGCTTATCTTACTGTGCTTTTATATGAAACAAACGAGGCATTCAGGCAAAAGCTGTTAAATCAGAATTCAAATGTTGATAATTACGATAAAAGCTATGAAATTATAAAATATGTCAACTCTCATCTATACGAGGATATCTCACTTGAAAGCATAAGCAAGAATTTTTATTTGAGCAGATCTCAGTTAAACAGGGTTTTTAAAAAAGCAACGGGGTTATCCGTTTGGGAATATGTAAAATCAAAAAGACTTCTTAATGCCAGAGATCTTATCATTCACGGGCAAAAGCCGACGGCTGTAAGCGAAAAATGCGGATTTAAAGATTATGTATCTTTTTATAAGGCTTATAAGGCAAAATTCGGCCACTCTCCTAAAAAAGACGGCATAAATTAAAAAAGGAACCTGACAACAGGTTCCTTTTTTAATTTTATTTATTTTTCTCTTATGGCATCGATAGGTCTTTTAGACGCGATCTTTTTAACAGGAATATAGCTTGCGATAAATGCTACCAAAATACTTACAACGAGCAGCAATGCTATCTGCCTTATTCCGAATGAAAGAATGGTCACTAGTATTCCGTAATTCTTTCTTAAAAGTCCGTTTAACAATATTGTTACTATCATTACACCGATTGAAGATAAAATAAAGTTTATCCCTGCGATAATCGCGCTTTCGGAGAAGAAAATTCTGAAAACATCGTTGCTTCTTGAACCGATGGCTCTTAAAATGCCTATGTCTTTTTTCTTGTAATTTATACTGGTTGCAATGAAGTTGGAAAGCATGATCGAAGCAAAAACAGCAAATCCAATACCTATCCAGAAGAATGTTTTTGAGAGTGTTTTAAGCATATCGTTAATGCCGTCAAGCTCAAATGAAACGGAATTCTGCAAAGGATATTTAACATTTCCTCCCGACTCATAGCAATATTTTACCGCACTCTGAACAGTTTTAAAATCACTTGAAAGATGACCTACGGCATAGCCGAATCCATTGTCATTTTTATCGCACAAAAGATCGATAACTTTTTCATTTACAATAAGCGAAGATGAAAGATAGTTAAGCTTATCGTTCGACGGAATAATACCAACAATTTTAAACTTACTGTTTAATCCGATTTTTGTAAAAGCATTCTGTTGTTCTTTCTGATCGTCGTTTTTTATAAGATTGCACCAGGAGTCAAGCTCGGGAAGCTTTGATGCGATTATATTTCCGTTATCATCATAAAAGTTTGAATTTTCATCACTTAAATTAAGCGCACCTTCATAAACGACTATTTCGTTATCCGAAAGTTCTGTCTTTGCGCCGTTTACCCATTTTATCTTGCTTTTATCAATTTTATCGAGCGAAGTTAGATAATCGGGGTTTACTCCGAATCCTGAATTTTCATTATTAAGACCGAAATATCCCAGGTTTATCTTGTTTATCGGTGTTCTTTTTCCTATTATATCGTAAAGCTTTGCAGTGCCGACCATTGCTACGGAAGAATAACTGCTGGAAGTCGAAGAAACAAATTCATTGTAAAGTATATAATCGATAACCTTATCGGCTTTTGATTTATTTTTCACCTTTACTGCAAGTCTTTCATATCTCGAAATATCAAAATTGGTGTCAATAATTCCGGTAACCGTGTATTTTTCGCCGTTTAAAGTAATGGTTTTACCTATAAGATCCTCAAAAATATTTATCGGCTGATAAACTAAAACTTCTTCCCCTTTGGCGTTTTTGGTTTTTGTTCCGTCGGTATATTCGGTGCGTTTGAAAACTTCGAATATATATTTGCTTACTGCAATTTCGTTTTTGTTTTCATCGGGCAAAGCTCCGCAAACAAGCTTATAACCGAATTCATCGAGTGTTTTTTGATTTATTTCGCCGAATCCGCTGAAATTTTTTGAATAAATGTCATAATCGGTTTCTGTGGTTCTTTTTTCGGGATTAGTATTTTGCTCAAAGCTAAACCCACTGCCCGCAGTATATACCCCGTGCATATTTATCCCTGTTTTTGAAGAAAGCTTTAAAATATCTTCTGAATTAAGATTAAAGCCGGAACTCCAATAATTTTTTGAAAGCTTAAGCTCTTTTGCCACAGAAAGATAATCGATATTAGAATCGATAAGCGATTTTGTGCAGGTCTTAATATGATTGTATGAGCCGAATGTATCCGCAAGACCGAAAAGACCGAAAGCTATGCAGGATAATAAAATCGTTACAACAAGCCTGAATTTTTTATGTTTTAATCCTCCTGCACCTATCTTAACAGCGTTTTTCATAGGCAGGCGCGATTTTATAAGCTTAAATCCGCCTGATGTTACGGGAATCTTGCTTTCATCGGTTTTAACAAACTTTGAAGAAGCGCCCGATTTATTGACTGTGAGCTTAACCTCGCCTTTTGCCACCTTATCAATGTAATCGTTTATTAAAACTCTGTCTTCTTCCGTAAGCCTGTAGTCCTTAGCTATTTTAATTCCTTCGGAAGAAAATTCAAGGTTTTCTGTTTTTTCAATTTCGTTTTCATTAAGCTCAACGTCGCTTATGATGTGACCGTCCGAAAGCTCTATAATTCTGTTTGCATACTTCTCGGCGAATTCCCTGTCATGAGAAACGACAATAACAAGCTTAGTTGCGGAAAGCTTTTTAAGGGTATCAAAAACCTGTTTTCCTGTATTCGAGTCAAGCGCTCCCGTCGGCTCGTCTGCCATAATTATTTCAGGCTTTTTAACAAGCGCTCTCGCAATGGCTACTCTCTGCTTCTGACCGCCCGAAAGCTCGTTTGGTTTTCTTGAGCCCATTCCCTCAAGATCGACCTGCTTTAAAATTTCATTTATTTCTCTATTGGTAGCTTTTTTGCCCTGAAGTTCCATAGAAAGCGCGATATTTGCGCCGACGGTGAAATCATCAAGCACATTGTATTCCTGAAAGATAAAGCCGACATAGGTATTTCTGTAAGAATCAAAATGCTTCTGTTTGAAATTACCCGAGCTTACGCCCTTTATTCTTATCTCGCCCGTATCGTATTTATCAAGGCCTCCGAGAACATTTAAAAGAGTCGATTTTCCGCTGCCCGATTTTCCGAGAAGAAACACCATTCCTTTTTCGGGAAATCTAATGCTAACATTATCGAGCGCTTTTACAGGCACGCCTTTTTTGATTTTATAGATTTTTGAAAGATTAACAGCTTCTAACATAATTATCCTCCGATCAAATTCGTTCCAGCCGTTCTATATCAAATAGTACAGTTATAAGATAACATAATTCCATTAAATAGTCAAGACCTTTTCTTATTTTTTTGAAAGATTTTCCTTTATATCCGCTTTAAGCGTATCCCATGCACTTTCATTATTCACATAATATAAGGGGCAAAGCTTCCCTGTGATATCGTAATGGCGGATCACATCGTTTTCGTCAAGGCCTGTTTTTTCGAGCAGCCAGGCAGTTAGCTTTATCAGCGAATCATAGGTCTGATCGTTAAACTTGCCCGTTTTATCAGGGTGGCAGACTTCTATCGAAATAGTATCTTTATTCCTGTTGTTACTTGCGGCGGATTTTTCATCGAGCGGAACGCACTGAATTACTTCGCCGCTTAATCCTATAACAAAATGAGAGCTTACCTCCGTGTCCGCCTTATCATAATAATCTCTGTTATTCTGTGCGGTGGTATTCGGATTTCCCACATAATGGATAACTATATTTTTAATATCCGTAAGCTTTGTTCCCGTTCTGGCGGTATTATGAATATGTATTATCTGAGAATCAACATATTCAGGCAGTTCCGCATTTTTTAATTCGGTTATCCTGTTTTTAGCCTCTTCGCGGCTCTTTTTTTCGATTCTGCCGGATAAAAAGCTTTTAAAAAGCATTGTACCGCTCACAATCATAAATACGAACATCAGAAAAATAATAAATCTTCTAAGTATTATTTTTCTTCTTCTTTTCCTTTTGATATAAGTCTGTCTTTCCATAATAATTATCAGTCTTTTCTGTCAAATTCCAAAATCACTTTAAAAAGGTCGCCGTCGGTTTTAATAATAAGCTTTCCGTTTTGAAGTTCTGTTAAACTTTTAGCTATAGAAAGACCTAATCCGCTGCCTTCGGTGTTTCTTGAAGTATCGCCTCTTACAAATCTTTCGGTTAAATCGCTGTCAGCGATATCAAGCTTTTGAGAAGATATATTTTTAAATGTTATATATACCTTATCCTCTTCTTTTACTTCGAGATAAACCCTTGTATTATTAAGAGAATATTTGCAGATGTTGGTAGTCAGGTTTTCAAAAACCCTCCAAAGATATCTGCCGTCTGCTAAAATTTTCACGGGCTTTTCGGGAATTTTAACTATCGGAGTAAGCCCTGCCGAATTGAATTTTTCGCTGAATTCCCCTACTGTCTGATTTAAAAGAACTCCCACTTCGCATTCTGTCAGCTCGACTTTGATATTACCCGTGGAAGCTTTAGAAGCCTCCACAAGATCGACTATGAGCTTTTTGAGCCTGTTTGACTGTCGGTCAAGCACTTCTGTATATTCCTTTATCTTTTCGTTTTCCGTGTTTTCTTTTTTAATAAGATCAACATAGTTTATTATAGAAGTAAGAGGCGTTTTGATATCGTGCGAAACATTGGTGATAAGCTCGGTTTTAAATCTTTCGCTTTTCAGTTTTTCATTCACTGCAAGCGAAGCCGCGGCATTGATATTGTTAAGATAATCGCAGAATTCTTTAAAATCGGGCGGCATTTTTTCAGAATTTATTTTGCTTTCAAAATCGCCGTCTGCCATAAGCTTTCCGCCGCACTTTATCTTTTTAAGGCAAATGCTGATATAAACGGCAAAAACCGCTAATACCGCGAATAAAAGCATTGAAGCGAATATGAAAAATCCTGCCGAATAAGCCGCAAAACTTATCATCGCCGCGATAAAGAGATAGGCTCCGCAAATAAGTATTCCAGCAACCGTCTTTTTAACAACGGACATATTTTTTATTATAAACCAAAGGAAAGAAAACAGCTTTTTTAATTTTTTAAATATAAAGGCAAGAACGATATAAATAACATTGTTTTTGATGATAGTTTTTGCCTTTATTCTTGTAACCATTGACAAAACCGCCGCAAAAAAGCTGAAATAAAGAATAACCGCCGAAACCGCAAGTAATACATAATAAGCATATCCGTGGTTTGTTTCGGTTATGTCAAATATAATAAATGTTAATACAAGGTTTAGAAGAACGACTATATCAAACGGTATTTTATCAAACCAATTGAGCTGTAAGCTGTCGTCGGGTCTTCTTCCCGCGGATAAACATAGGAAATAAAAAGATAGAATAAAGAGTATCACGGATATTATTCCTATAAAATACACCGCATAGCGCAAAGTATATACTATTCCGCCTGTCTTTAATCTTAGCATCAGGCTCTGGGACATTTTAAAATCCTCGGCTGCATATACCGTGACATCTATAAGCCTCTTTGTATCGGCTTCAGGCTCCAGCTCTGTTTCATCCGATCCCGAGATATAATAAGTGGTAATATATCCGTACTTTGCGAGATACTTCTCACCTTTATAATTTGAAAAAAGAAATTCTCCGTTTTCATCTTCAAGCGTAACATAAATTCCGTTAGTATCGCAAAAATCATTAAGCTGAACCGTATCGTTAAATTCATAAATTTCAACTGCGCTTCCGCAATACTGGGATAACTTTGATTCAAGGATACTCACCTGAATTTCGTCTTTCGATTTAACATACATATCGCTGTCAACAGCGGCAAATGCTGCAACAACGCTTAAAAATGAAGAAAGAGCAAAAACAAAGGATAAAAATACCACTAAAATTTTAACAGCGGCATTTCCCGTCAGTTTTTTCATCACTTCACATCCTTTTCAAATTTATATCCGTGCGCCCACACAACTTTAACATATCTCGGCTCCGCCGGGTTTATCTCGATTTTTTCCCTTAAATGCCTTATATGCACGGCAACCGTGCTTTCAGCTCCTATCGGTTCGTCTTTCCAAACAGCCTCGTAAATCTCTTTGGGCGATAATACCTTTCCCGTGTTTTTCATAAGAAGTTTTAATATTTCGTATTCGGTGGGAGTAAGCGAAACCTCTTCCCCGTCGACGAATACCTGCTTTGAATTGTCGTCAAGCTTAACCGCTCCAATAATAATCGAATTATCCGAGATTATTTCCGCTCCGCCGCCGAGCATAAAAAACCGCCTTAACTGCGACCTTATCCTCGCTATTACCTCCACTGGGTTAAAAGGCTTTGTTATGTAATCGTCAGCCCCGATATTCAGACCTAATATCTTATCGGTATCCTCGCCTTTTGCCGTTAAAAGAATAACAGGAATATTAGATATCTGCCTGATTTTAAGCATAGCCGTGATACCGTCTGTTTCGGGCATCATTATATCCATAAGCACTAAATGAATTTCATTGTTTTTAACGGTTTCAATAGCCTGCGTTCCGTTTTCCGCCTCGAATATCTTATAGCCTTCCGCCTCTAAATATATTTTAAGAGCCGATACTATATCGCGCTCATCATCACAAACAAGAATGTTATACATTTCCTCAACTTCCGATAAAATTATATCAAACCGAACTTTAAAAATAAAGTGGTAAATCTTTTAAGAATTCTTTAAGATTGAAAAAAGTGCGGAATAGTGGTATATTATAGATAAGATTTTTTTACGGAGAAAAAAATGAAACACGAAATACTTTTGTCATCACCCCCGATAATAAGAGATTTTCTTACATATAATGAAACCATTAAGGGTAAATCCGCCCTTTCTGTAGAAGAATATTACCGCGATCTCAGAACATTTTTCAGGTACTTGCTGTTAATCCGCGGCAAGGCGGATAAAAACACGCCGTTTAATAAAATAAAAATAGATTCTGTCGATGCCGAGCTGATAAGATCAGTTACTATATCCGATCTTTATGCTTTTATAGTTTTCTGTAAAAATGAGCGTGGAAATAATGCCGCAACAAGAGCCAGAAAAACTTCTACTCTGCGAATTTTCTTCAAATACCTGACAAATCAGATACACCTGCTTGAAGTAAACCCCGCCGAAATGCTTGACTCCCCCAAGGTCAAATCAGGGCTTCCTAAACACTTGACTTTAGAGGACTCTTTGGAGCTGTTAAACGCGGTAGACGGTCCTTATAAAGAAAGAGATTATTGTATCCTCACGCTTTTTTTAAACTGCGGAATGCGTCTTTCCGAGCTTTGCGGAATAAATTTAAGCGATATCAGGTCCGATAATACTTTAAGACTTCTCGGAAAAGGCAATAAAGAAAGGATAGTATATTTAAACGAAGCCTGCCTTGACGCGATAAAAAAGTATATGGCTGTAAGGCCTAACGATTCAATAGTGATCACCGATAAAAACGCGCTTTTTATAAGCCGGTTTAACCGCAGGATAAGCAATAAAACTGTTCAGCATATCGTTAAAACTTATTTAAATAAGGCAGGCCTCGGCGGTATGGGATTTTCAACCCATAAATTAAGGCATACCGCCGCAACGCTTATGTATCAGCACGGCCATGTCGATATAAGAGTGTTAAAGGATATTCTCGGCCACGCAAACTTAGGCACTACGCAGATATATACTCATATTTCAGATGAGCAGGTCAAAACGGCTATCGAAGCAAACCCTTTAAGTAAGGTTAAAGCGAAAGAAAAAAGTAAGTTTTAAGTTTATTAAAATTAAAACTTCATCACATTCGGAGATAAAATATGACTGAAATTCACCCCATTCCCCCGCTCTATTCAAAAAATTCGGAAATTCTTATATTAGGCAGTTTTCCCTCTGTTAAATCACGGGAAAATGAATTCTTTTATGCCCACCCTCAAAACAGATTCTGGAAAGTATTAAGCGCTGTTTTTAATTCCCCGCTGCCGAAAAATACAGACGAAAAAAAGGAGCTTGTTTTAAAAAACAAGCTCGCACTTTTTGATGTTATAAAGCAGTGTGATATAAAAGGCTCCGGCGATTCGACTATTAAAAATGTCATTCCTAACGATTTAAGCCCTATCCTTGATAATTCGAATATCAAAAGGATAATTTTAAACGGCAAAACCGCCGAAAAATATTATAAAAAATATTTATCGCCCGTTATAAATATCGATTATGTAACTCTCCCCTCCACCTCGCCTGCTAACGCCGCATATTCTCTCGACCGTCTAATTGAAGAGTGGAAAGAATTTATAAGAAAATAAAATAAGCAGCTTCCTATGTTTAATCTAAACACAAGAAGCTGTTTTAGTTATATTAAATTTACAATAGTATGCAGACAAGACCGTTGCAGCCGTCGTTTATAACCCGCTCTATTGTTTCCTGAACTCTCATTCGCGCATCTGTCGGCATATGGGCAAGCTTAGTGTGAAGTCCCTCATTGACGAGATCGTGAAGCGATTTTCCGAAAATATTCGAATCCCAGATTGAAACGGGATCTTCTTCAAAGCCGCTTAACAGATATTTGATAAGATCTTCGCTTTGCTTTTCACTGCCTACTATCGGGCTTACCTCGGTGGTGATATTAGCTTTCATAAGATGTATCGACGGTGCCGAAGCGCGGAGCCTTACGCCGTATCTGCCGCCTTGTTTAACTATCTCCGGCTCTTCAAGCTTTAATTCCTCGGTCGTAGGCATTACTATGCCGTAGCCTGTTGCTTCAACCTCGTCAAGAGCGTCTTTAACGCGCATATATTCTTTTTTGATCTTTGCAAGGTCCTTAACGGTCTGCATAAGATCCTGTTCGTCGTTGATTTCAAGTCCGGTGGAATCGGAAAGTATTTTATAAAATAGATTGCCGTTTACATCGACTGTGATTTTAGCGCTGCCGTCGCCGAGATTAATATAATCGATTTTAGCGCCCTTTATATCCTGAACATTATCAAAAGCGGTTTCGGCGGAATTTATATCCTTTATCTTTTTAAACCCGCTTACCGCGTTTTTGATCGCCTCGGTTATATTATTTCTGAGCGGATGATCTACAGATAAAGTATTAATCCATTTCGGGAAATCGACTGTGATCTCTTTTATCGGGAACTCAAAAAGAATTCTTGATAAAATTCTTTTGATATCGTTTTCAGTAAGCTCCGCACAGCTGACGGGAATAACCGTCACCTTATATTTTTCGGAAAGCTCGGCGGCCGTCTGAGTTGCCTGCGGAGTTGTAGGATCTACGCAGTTAAGCAACACTATAAACGGCTTATTTATCTGCCTTAATTCATCGATTACCCTTTGCTCTGCCTCTTCGTATTCCTCGCGGGGAATATCGCTGATACTGCCGTCGGTCGTGACAACAAGACCGATAGTCGAATGCTCGTTTATTACCTTTCTTGTGCCTATTTCAGCCGCCATATTAAACGGTATCGGTTCTTCATACCACGGAGTCATAACCATTCTCGGCTGATCGTTTTCAATATATCCGAGAGCGCTCGGAACTATGTAACCTACGCAGTCGATAAGTCTTACATTCATAACGGTGTTGCCGTCGAGGTTGATTTTTGTGCCTTTTTCCGGAATAAATTTCGGCTCCGTTGTCATAATAGTTCTTCCGGAGGATGACTGCGGCAATTCATCATTTGCCCGCTCTTTTTCAAATTCCCCGTCTATATTGGGAAGTACCATTTTCTCCATAAACTGTTTAATAAAAGTGGACTTTCCTGTTCTTACGGGGCCGACTATTCCGATATATATATCTCCGCCTGTTCTTGAAGCTATATCCTGATAAATGCTTGTTCCTGACATACGATCTTCCTCCGATTTAATTTTAACTTGTTAAAAGTTATGCGGAAAAAAATTCAAATATGACAAAAAAGCGCACCCGAAATTCGGGTGCGCTTTAAAAAATGCAAAATATTATTTAACCATACTTGCAACTTCGCTTGCGAAATCGTCAACACGCTTTTCAATACCCTCGCCTTTTTCAAAACGAACGAAAGCGGAAACTTTGATATCTTTGCCAAGCTCTTTTGCGGTTTTTTCAACATATTTGCCGACAGTAAGCTCGCCGTCCATAACGAACTGCTGGTCAACAAGGCAGTTTTCCTTATAATACTTGCCTATCTTACCCTCAACGATCTTACCGAGAACAGCGTCGGGCTTATTAGCCATTTTAGGATCTTCTTTCATCTGAGCGATAAGAATTTCCTTTTCTTTCTCGATAACTTCTGTGGGAACGGAAGCCTCGTCAAGATAGCCGGGGTTCATAGCAGCGATCTGCATTGCAACATTTTTACCCATAACTACGAGGTCGGCATTATCGGACTCAAGCTCTGTATCGAACTTAACCATTACGCCGATCTTTCCGCCTGCGTGAACATAAGTAACGATTTTGCCCTCATATCTTGCAAAACGGCGGATCTTGATATTCTCACGGACTTTAAGGAATAATTCCTGAACCATTTCTTCAACGGTCTGTCCGTTTTCAGTGCATTTTAAAAGTGCGTCAACATCAGCGGGATTCTGATCTGCTATAACCTTAGCTACTTTAAGCGCGAGAGCTTTGAACTCTTCGCCGTTAGCTACGAAGTCGGTTTCAGCATTGATCTCAACTACAACGCCGACATTTTTATCTGTATAAGCGCAGACGGTGCCTTCAGCGGCAATTCTGCTTGCCTTTTTAGCCTGTGAAGCAAGACCTTTTTCTCTTAAGAAATCAGTTGCAGCGTCCATATCGCCGTTGCACTCTGTAAGAGCCTTTTTGCAGTCCATCATACCGCAACCGGTCTTTTCTCTTAAAGCCTGAACATCTTTAGCTGTAAAAGCCATAACTTTATCCTCCAATTATATGAAATTAAGCCTCTTCGGCTGCTGCAGCTTCTTCTGCAACTTCTTCGGAATTCTCTTCTTCAGCTGCGGCAGTTCCCATTTCACTGCCCTGTCTGCCTTCGATAACAGCGTTAGCCATAGTTTCAGCAAGAAGCTTGACTGCGCGGATAGCGTCATCATTAGCAGGGATAACAACATCAATTTCATCAGGATCGCAGTTGGTATCAACGATACCTACGATCGGAATGCCGAGCTTATGAGCCTCTGCGACCGCGATCTTTTCTTTTCGCGGGTCAACAACGAACAATGCGCTCGGAAGTTTTTTCATATCCTGAATTCCGCCGAGGAATTTTTCAAGTTTTTCAATTTCGAGGTTAAGCTTAACAACTTCTTTTTTAGGGAGAAGATCGAAAGTTCCGTCGTCACGCATAGTGCGGAGCTGATTTAAGCGCGCAATACGAGTGCGGATAGTTGTGAAGTTGGTGAGCATACCGCCGAGCCAACGAGCGTTTACATAAGGCATTCCGCAATGCTCTGCCTCTTCCTTAATGGAATCCTGAGCCTGCTTTTTGGTGCCTACGAAAAGGATCTCGCCGCCTTCAGCCGCAATGTCACGAACGAACATATAAGCTTCGTTTAACTTCTTAACGGTCTTCTGAAGATCGATAATGTAGATCCCGTTACGCTCTGTAAAAATATACTGAGCCATTTTCGGGTTCCAGCGCCTGGTCTGATGACCGAAATGAACGCCGGCTTCAAGTAACTGTTTCATTGATACTACTGCCATAATTTTTTCCTCCTGAGGTTTTCCCTCCATCCCGCTTATCGCTGCGGCGACCGAAAAGTATCAGCTTCGGCACCTGCCGACATCAAACGGAATGTGTGTAATATTTTCACTGCGGATAACACAGCTGATAAATTATATCATAATTCTAACATAATTGCAAGAAAAATTTTTTTGGATTTATTCTTCTTCAAAGATAACGGATATGCTGTCGCCCGAGTAGCAGGCAAGATCGGAAAAGTCAATCCCGGCATTCATAAGATACGAGCCGGAATAAACATTGCCGTCAAGCGAAGAGCGATACATTTTATCGCTGTCAAGTCCGCGCATTTTTACGATTATTGTTGCTCGGAACTCATTATTTATCGTTACAAGAGTTAAAAGCGCCTGCTTTTTATCTTCTGAAACGATTTCCCAAACAGCTCTGTAACGGTTTTCAAACGGCGAAACAAGCCTGTAAAGATCTCCGCTTCTTATAAGATCATAGGTTTTATGATAAAATGCAACCTGCTCTTTGACGACCCTTTTTTCATTATCGCTTAGCTTTCTCGGATCAAGCTCATAACCGAAAGTGCCCCATAAAGCAACATTGCCCTTTGTTTTATATCCTGTGCGGTGATTAGCCGAAACGTGCGCTCCGACAGTTGAAGCAGGGTAACAATACGATGTGCCGAACTGTATATATGTTCTCTCAATAGCGTCGGTATTATCACTGCACCAGATTTGCGGCGAATAGCAAAGCATTGCAGGATCAAAGCGCCCGCCGCCTCCCGAACAGCTTTCAAAGAGAATATCGGGGAAAGTTGTAACAAGCTTTTTCATTATTTCATAAGTGCCGAGAATGAACCTATGGAAAAATTCTTTTTTCCTTTCTTTAGGAAGAAGTACCGAGCCGGCATCTGAAATATTGCGGTTAAAGTCCCATTTAAGATAATCTATCTTATTGGTGCTCAATAATTTATACATCTGATTCCAGATATTATCTCTGACATCCTTGCGTGAAAAATCTATAACATACTGATTTCTGCCTATCATCGGCTCCCTGTTTTCAGTATGAACGAGCCAATCGGGGTGCTCTCTGAAAAGATCGGAATCGGGCGATATCATTTCGGGCTCATACCATATACCGAATTTTAAGCCCTCGGCATTTATTCTTGAAATCAGAGCCGAAAGACCGCCCTTGATTTTTTCTTCATTAACATACCAATCACCGAGCGAGCAATCATCGCTGTTTCTTTTGCCGAACCAGCCGTCATCCATAACAAGCATTTCAATTCCAATTTCTCTGGCAGATCTTGCAAAATCCACAAGCTTATCCGAATCAAAATCAAAAAACGCGGCTTCCCAGCTATTGATAAGCAAAGGTCTTTTAACGGTTTTATATTTTCCTCTGATTATATGATTATTGCAAAATCTGTGGAAAATACGGCTCATTTCACCTAAACCGTCAGTAGTAAAAACCATTATTGCCTCGGGAGAATCGAAAAATTTTCCGCTTTCAAGCCTCCAGGAAAAATCTGTCGGATTTATTCCCAGTATAAAGCGCGTGGTCTTATTATAATCGCACTCAGCCAGCGCGGAGAAATTACCTGAATATACAAGATTAAATCCGTAAACTGCTCCGTGTTCTTCATCGGCTCCGCTCTCAGCTAAAGCAACGAACGGATTTTGGCAGTGACCTGACGCGCCCCTGAGACTTTCCACTCCCTGAACTCCGTGAGCGAGCGGTCTTTTTTCGACGCTTCTTTCTTTCATATGTCTTCCGTAAAGCGATATCATATCGTAATCCATTGACGGAAGATCGACGCAAAGGCTGAAAACTCTTTCGATTTCTGCAGACTCTTCGCCGCAGTTTTCAACTCTGACGCGCCTTGTCATAACTCCGCAATCTGAAAAAACGGTGTAATAAAGCGTTACTTTAATATTTGTAACCTTATCAACGGCATAAATTTCCAAAGTTTGCGTTTCATCTATAGAGCCATAGGAAGAAGGCAATCCGGGGATTTCGGGTTTACCGTCATAAATTTTATGTCCGATATATCTTATATCAGTAGCACTGTCACCGAAATTGTTTTTAACCGCCAGTGCGCTTATCCTGAAATCGCCAGTTCCAAAGCAGCCGTATTCCATAGGCGCACTGTCCGGAGAAAACTTCCCCTCTCCTATTTCGGGATTTGCAGGGCTGAATGAAGAATTTGTTTTTCTGCATTCTCTGCCTTTAACATAAGATTCTATTATCTTTGCACCGTAATAAAGATTTAAAATATAATTTTCTTTATATATTCCGATTATATAGGTTGAAGTTTTAGTATCAAGCTTAAAGGTATTATGAATTTTATCAAATATTATAGGCATTGATATTTACCTCGCATTTTTATTTTTTGAATATTACTGCGGTAACAGGTCCGGTGAACTCAATTTTAACAAAACTTCCGTCCTTAGTTACTTTACAATCTGCCAAACCCGTTTCAAAACATTCGGAATCTGCCCATTCCTTGTCGGGTTTTAAATATGTTGTGTTTTTGCCGTCAATAGAATTGTTTGTAAGCTTATTAATTGCAACAAGCATTTCCTTTTTATCTTCAGATACGATAGCACCAACCCTGTTTGAAGTGTCGGAAAGAACAAATTTATTGTCCTCATAATCACCGTAATAATAGAAATCACTGTATTCTTTTCTGAATTCTACAAGTCTTTTAACAAGCGCGGATATTTCCTTGCAGTCCTTAAAAGTATCATAAGGAATATCAAAAGGTCTTCCCTCGGTAAAGGTATAGCAGACCTGCGGCAGAGATTTTGCTGTGCCTGTTACAACTCTTCTTTTATTGCAGTAACCGTACTGCTCCGGCTTTGACTCGCCTACGCGCCAGGTGAGATTATACTCTCCCACCCCTTGCTCAACATCATAAAACTGACCGTAAAGCTCGTTACAACCCTCACACCATACGAAAAAATCAGGGTCTTTTGATTTATAATTTTCTCTGAATTTTATCATTTGCGCTTTCACACCGGGAATAAAATTGTTTGCGGGTGTTGAATGGTGATGATCGGGATTATAGCAGAATTCGGAATAATTGCAGCCTATCTGATCTATCTGAACTGCACCCGCGCCGTATTTATCAATTAACCTTGTTATAACAGCGTTCAATTCTTCTCTGAATTCAGGCTCCGAGGGGCAGTTTATATTAAATTTAAGACCGCCGACGCAGTTTTCATAATAGTAGTTGCCGTTTCTGTCAACGCAATTTTTAGTGTTTTTGTATTTTTTACCGAAGCGGCTCTGCGGATCGACAAGTCTTCCGTTAAGATAAAGAATAATGTGTCCGCCGTCTTTTCTTATTTCTTCACAGGCGGCTTTAAGCTCTTCTTCCGTGCCGAGCTGCGGGCAAACATCGAAATCAGGGTAAAATGTATCATGACCGTCGCCCGACCAACCGTAAACGTGAATAGTATTAAGACCTGTTTTTTCACGGGTTTCTCTGAAAACCGACGGAAGTTCGGTAAATTTAAGCAATGGCTCTTTTCCTAAAAATTTCATCGGAACTTCCGCCCAGCCGTTAAATCCGTTATTCTTATCTGTCATCCAAAGAGGTCTGTCAGGTTCTTTAAAATCCGACGCCGATCTTTCGATATAAAGATCGGTAGCCGAATGCCAGTCGCCGTCGATATTGAGCGTTTCGCAAACAGGAGATGTCCATTCGCCGTTTCTTAAGAAAGGAAAATGAGCAACGGAAAGCTCAAGATCGTTATTCCAACGGTTTAAAGCTCTCGCTCTGAAAGCGATGCTGTCGTCGCCGGTTGTGTAGCAAGCAAGATATCTGCTTTTTGAGTCGTTATATAAAACAATATAGCGCATAGCCATTACCGACGGATAAATATAGCTCACCTCATTTTCTGCGGTGCATTTGATATAATCCGATGAAGCGGTACGGGTATTTCTTCCGTTATAAAACATTCTTATTGTTTTTGCAGGCTCACGGATATTATCACCCCAGGGAGTTGAAAAAAGCAGATTATCGGAGATAAGAGTATCGTCGCATTTTACTATCGGGAAAATTACCTCTTCGGCTGTGAAATCGCCGTCGGTTTTTATATAGATCTTATTTGCGCCTTCGGATAGAGAATCGTTAATTATTTTTACCGATATTTTATATCCGTGCTTATCAAAGCTGTAATAATTGTTTTCTTCGGCAGTGAAGTCAGTATCATCAAGAAATTTCTCGGTTCCGAGCCTGCAATCTCTTATTCTTATTCTGAAAATTGCATTATCGTTCATAAATTTTTGCTCCTTTTATCAAAAAATAATTCTGTAGGTATTGATTCCGAATGTTTCGAAAATATCTGTAAAGGAATTATCCTTAACTTCGATTTCCTTTAAATTGTTTTCAAGCATATCGCAAAGGTATACTTTTTTAATTTCTTTTCCGAAATCAAACTTGCATTTTGTCTTGCTGCCGAATGAATCATAGGCTCTGATTATTACGCCGTTTTGATCCTCCGCTTTCTTGACAGCGTCGATAACGACCGCTTCCCTGTCAGTTTTTGCAAAGCAAAAGCTTGACGGAAGTTTACCCGACTGCTTTTCGATTTTCGAAACCTTAACAGGGTTATTGAAGAAAAAGCTTTCTTTTATAACCCCTCCGTCAACATCTTTCCCGGTGTGCGGGAAAATAGAATAAGAAAATCTGTGAGTTCCGATATCGGCATTTTTGTTAGGATATTTGGGCGCGCGGAGAAGAGTTAATTTCATAACATTTTCTTCTGTTGAGTAACCGTATTTGCAGTCGTTTATCAAAGCGACACCGTAATTATTATCCGAAAGATCCGCCCATTTTTGAGCACAGACTTCGAATTTTGCTTCATCCCAGGAAGTGTTCGTATGATTAGGTCTTGAAAGATGACCGTACTGTATCTCGTATTCGGCGTTCATAGCATTAATGTCAAACGGGAAAGCTGTTTTTAAGAGAATATGGCTTTCTTTCCAATCAACCGCGGTTTCAAAATCAAGTCTGTTTGATCCTGCTTTCAGTATAATATTTTGCTCAATTACGGATTTATTATATTTTCTCTTGATCTTAACTCCGCATGAAAGTGCGTTTTTAAAAAATTTAGCCGAAGAAACATCATCAATTATCCATTTTTTCTGCTTATAAGGCTCGTCTATATCCCAGGCGTCAAAATCGTGGGGGTGATCTTCGAATATTTCAAGGGAGTTTGCTTTTTCGCCGCTTTTAATTACCTCACGCTCGTTTTCCTTATCTAAAATCGAAATTATATTGAATTTTTCATCAAATGTAACCTTTAGCTTATCGTTTTCAATAACTCCGTTTTCAGCTTTAAGGAACGAATTTTCATAATTATTTGCTTTTACTACCGCATATCCGTGAGCAGGAATATTTTTAACGAAAATTTCTTCTTTGCCGCAGGAAGTAACGCCCGAAAATTCAAATGAAGTAGGGTTATAAACAAAATAACCGCCGTCGGTTTCTATATTTTCTTTAAGCGCGCTTAATCTCTCGCTGATGAGCTTTTCGCCCATTTCGGTAATTTCTCTGTACTGCTTATGAGAAACTTCATAAACCGGCTCAACCGAAGATCCCGGAATAATATCGTGGAATTGGTTTAGGTTTATTATATACCAACCGTCGTTAAGCTCTTTTACAGGATATTCCTTTCCTGTAAGCAGTTCAGCCATAACGCCTGCCGTTTCGGTATCCATATATAAAAATTCGCTTTTTCTGTTGAATTTCTTGTTTTGTGCCATAGTGGTATAAGTTCCGCGGTGCTTTTCAAGATAAAGCTCGCCTTTCCATTTCGGCGTTTCGCCGTGCTTTTTGCAGTTATCCTTAAACTGCTTTTCTATATAATCAAAAGCCTCCTGCGATTTTTCCACTCTGAATTTAGGAAATCCGGGTATACCTTTTTTAAATCTCTTAAGATTTTCAAGCATTCTTCTGCTCGGTCCGCCGCCGCCGTCAGCCCAGCCGAAAACTTCAAGGTGATCGCTTGAAAACTTCTTATCTTTAAACATATATGTCCTTGAAAGAACATTATCGGGACTCATATCGTTAACATAGTTGTTAATAAGCATTGAAAGAACTTCGGAGCCGTCTATCCCCTGCCAGATAAATATATCGTGCGGAAAGCTGTTTGTTTCGTTCCAAGAAATTTTAGCGGTGTAAAATCTGTCAATTCCGCATTTTCTCATAATCTGCGGAAGAGCGCCCGAATATCCGAAAACATCAGGCAGCCACAGGCATCTGCTTTCTTTTCCGAATTCTTCTTTCATAAATTTCTTGCCGTAAAGGAACTGCCTTACAAGACTTTCTCCGCAGGGCATATTTGTATCGGATTCGAGCCACATTCCTCCCTCGACTTCCCATCTGCCCTCGGCTACCTTTTCCTTTATTTTATTATATAGAACAGGATCTTCTTCCTTAACGCATTTATAAAGCTCAGGCTGGCTTGACATAAATACATAATCGTCAAACTCATCCATAAGCTTGATAACGGTTGCAAAAGAGCGCTGTGCCTTTTCCCTTGTCTGAGCAAGGCTCCAAAGCCAGGCAATATCTATATGAGTGTGACCCACATACGAAATTTCCGAATATGAATTATTTTCAAGTTTATCATAAAATTCTTCTCTTAAATACTTATCGGCTCTTTCTATCGAATTAAAATAATTTTCGGAATACACATCTCTTAAATCGAGTAAATTCGAGGTGTGATCCAAAGCTGTGAAAATCTTATTATATTCATAAGAATCTCTGCCTTTTCCGGCATATTTAGAAAGCGCTTTAAGGCTTTGATTAAGAATTGCGAAATCATAATAAAGCCTTTCTATATCCTTATTGAATTTCTGAATTGAGAATTTTAAATTGAGCTTCCATTTATCATCGTCATATTCCATTCCGGAATAGCAATAAACATATATATCCCTCGTGCCGGAATTTATAAGAACATTATGGTGGTGGGTATCAAAAGCCTGCTCTGCCTCACCGTCAACATAAACGAGGAACTGGGGATTTGTAGCGTCCCAGATACCTTTATATCCTTTTACATCAAGGCAAAGGAAAGTTCTCTCAAATTCACTGCATTCGGGGACTTCTGCGGTGAAATGGACCCAGCAATGTCCGTCATAACCTAAATCGACATCACCGTTTTTAAAATCCTGCCAGGCAGCAGCCTTATCGGGAGGAGTTGTTCCCGATTTATATCCGCAGTAAATAAATTCCGCTTTTTCTATCGGAAATTTTTCTGTTGCGATCTGTGATTTAAGCGCATTTTCGGTAAAATTAAGCTTTTCTTCTACAAATGTCATTTTAACAGCTCCTTTCAGCTTTTCAAGTTAAATATAACATATAAAAACAATTAAAACTATGTTGAAATGATAAATATTTTATGGTATTATGATACAGGTGATATAAATGAAAAAACTGCTTTCTAAATATCATATTGATAAAAACACAGGCTGTCTTTGCAGGCATATAAAAGCTCCTACAGAGAAATTTATCCCTCACACGCACGATTATTTTGAAATATTTTTCTTTAAAAACGGAAGTGCCGTTCACAGTATCAACGGGCAATGCCAGCCTCTTTTAAAAGGCAACCTTGTTTTTATAAGACCGGAAGACGAGCATAATTATCTTTCCCCGTCAAAAGATCTTGAATTTTATAATATTGCTTTCGATAAAGAAACCTTTGAAATGATTTTGAACTTTTTGGGCGACGGTTATAATTCAGGCGTTATTCTTGATCCCGAATTATCTCCCTGTGTTTCTTTAAGCTGTGATGAAGCAACGGTTATAAATAATAAATTTTCAGAAATCTTATCGATAGATTATAAAAATAAATCAGCGATAAAAATGAAAACAAGGCTGCTTATAACTTCTTTGCTTACAAAGTATTTTTCCGATTATGAAAGCACCGTGAATTCTATACCCGAATGGCTTTCAAGCGCAGTTGAAAAAATGCACAGACCTGAAAATTTCCGAGCAGGAAAAGACGCTTTTTTCAGGCTTTGCTCTAAAAGCCCCGAGCACTGCTCGAGAACTCTTAAAAAATATTACGGTCAGACTCCTTCCTCGCTTGTAAATGATATCAGGCTCACCTACTCGAAAAAACTTCTCGAAACCACCGATCTTAATATACTTGATATCTGCTTTGAGAGCGGATTTATAAATGTTTCGTGGTTTTACGATAAGTTTAAAGAAAAATACGGTTTAACGCCGCTTAAATTCAGAAATATCCGGAAAGATAAGTGATCTTTCCGGATATTTTTATTTTATAACCGCTATAGCCTCTCTTAAATTTTTAACGGGTATTATTTCTATTCCGTCATAAGTCCCGGACAAGCTTTTAAGACAGCTTTTAGGAATAATGCATTTGTTAAATCCTAATCTTGCCGCCTCGTTAATGCGGGATTTGATCCTCGGAATACTTCGTATCTCACCAGAGAGTCCTACTTCTCCGAAAGCTATTAAATGCTCGTCTATCGGGATATCTCTGAGCCCTGAAACCAAAGCCATACAAACAGCCAGATCCGCCGCAGGCTCATCAAGCTTAATTCCGCCCACGATATTCAAATAAGTGTCAAAATTCGAAAAATAAAGACCGAGCCTTTTTTCCAAGACCGCAAGCAAAAGATTTAATCTGTTATAATCAAATCCTGTGGACATTCTTCTCGGATTTCCGAATCCGGTGGAAGAAACAAGCCCCTGAACTTCAGCAAGCATAGGTCTTGTCCCCTCAATCACACAGGTGATACAGCCTCCCGAAACGCTCGGCATTCTGCCAGAAAGCATCATAGCCGAGGGGTTCTCGACCTCGCTTAAACCCGATTCTGTCATTTCAAAAACGCCTATTTCGTTTGTTGAACCGAATCTGTTTTTAATTGATCTTAGTATCCTGTATGACTGATTTCTTTCGCCCTCAAAATATAAAACCGTGTCTACTATATGCTCTAATACCTTAGGTCCTGCGATATCTCCGCCTTTATTGACGTGGCCTACAATAAAAATCGGAATACCTAAGCTTTTTCCTGTTTTAAGCAGCAAATTTGCCGATTCTCTTACCTGCACAATACTTCCTGCTGAAGATGAAAGCTCGGGTATCTGCATAGTCTGAATAGAATCTATCATAACAATATCGGGATTAAGCTGACTTATATACTCGCAGACTATCTGAGTATCCGTTTCAGAAATCACGACCGTGGTCTTGCCTGTTACTCCGAGCCTGTCCGCCCGTAGTCTTATCTGAACTGCTGACTCCTCTCCCGAAACATAAAGTATCTTTTTCTTTCCCTCAAACGAATTGCATACCTGAAGAAGAATAGTGGATTTTCCTATACCGGGATCGCCGCTTAAAAGCACTACCGAGCCTTTAACAATTCCTCCGCCGAGCACTCTGTCAAGCTCGGATATGCCCGTAATCAATCTAGGCTCATCTTTAGAGTCGATTTTGGAAAGAACTTCGGCTTCTGTCGCTTTCACAGATCTGACAGCTGATGAAACAGCTTTACTTTTAGGGCGGCTTAAATGCTCCTCCATTGTATTCCAGGCGCCGCAGTTAGGGCACTGCCCCATCCATTTGGCGCTTTCGTATCCGCACTCGTTACAAATATAAACATTTTTGGTCTTTGCCGGCAATTTAAGTCACCTTTCTTTTTTATCCGAAAAATAGTCATTTATTCCGCTATAAACGGCAAACGCCATCTGCGACTGATATTCTTCGCTTTTAAGCTTTTTAAGCTCGCTGATATTGCTGATAAATCCGCATTCCACTATCACTGCGGGAACTTTGGCATTGTATAGTAAATATGTACTTTTTGTGCCCTTTTTTATAACTCTTTCGTTATCCTTTTGAAGTTTTGTTGAAATCGAATTCTGAATGTAATTTCCAAGATTCGCAGCCTCTTTGAAATCGGGCGAATAAAACACCTGCGCGCCTTTTGCCGATGAAGCGGTAAATTTGTTTAAATGAATACTGACATAAATTGCATTCGGATATTTTTTCATAAGCGCAAGCCTTGTTTCAAGATCGCTTTTTTTATTATATTTATCCGAATCCGATTCATCGGTATCCACATCGGAGCTTCTTGTCATAACGGTCTTATAACCGCCGAATTCTAATTGATCTTTTAATTTGAGAGATATCGCAAGATTTATATTTTTTTCCACCGTACCGTCCTGTGCTACCGCGCCGCCATCATAGCCCCCGTGGCCGGGATCGATTATCACGGTTTTTCTTGTATCGTTTTCGACCTTTGATGAAGAGGTTTTTGAAACGACTGTAAACACACTGCAAAGCACGCATATCACGGCAAGCATTGAAAACTGAAAAGTGAATTTTTTTATATGTTTCATCGGGACACTCCTTAAAACTCGGCTTTCATAATTTTATGTCCCCGTTTAAAAACATATTCTTTTTTAAATTCAGTAAGTTATCGGTGTTCTGAAAAACAGACTTAAGACCATATCGATCAAAAGTATCAATAATCCCGACGCGCAAACGATTCGTGTTGAATTTTTATTTGTTTTATTAAATAGTTTGTATGCGTTAGGCTCGACTATATAATGAAATAACAGACCTAAAAGCGCAAAACTTATAATGCTCCGAAAACAGATTATGCCCTTTATATTTAAAAACAGTCCGCGGTAATCCCACAGCCTCATATTGAAAAATTTTATCGAAATTATTCCGATAATATATTCAACTACACCCGTGATACCTGCACAGAGCAAAAAGAGCGTCAATGGCTGTTTTTTAAAAGGCTTCATTGCATAAATTCCGAGCGCGCCGATACCGTATATCGGGAGCCAGGGGCCGTAAAGCACGCCGCGGTTACGAAGCATTCCCTCTGTTATCCAATAAAAGGCTTCCTCATAAACCCAGCCCACAAAGCACCCTATTATAAAAATCATAAAAAGATAGCATAAAAAATCTATTTTTAAAAGCTTTTCCTCTTTTATTTCAGGAGCTTTGTTTTTCACATTTACCATTTTTCTCAAACCTTTTTTAATTTATTTCCCGGCGAGAGCCAAAAATTTCTTATCCGACTGTATGCTTTGAGTTAAAAACTTTCCGTCTTTAAAAAGCGCGTAAGTCGTTACGGGTGCGGGCACATTCTGTGCAGACTGCTTATCGGTGATGTGGATAACCTTAAGCGGTATATCGTTTTCCTTTGCGACTTCCTGAATTCTAGGCACCCAATAGTATGTAAATGGGCACTGGTCGGTATAATAAAGGACAAAGCCGCTGCCTTCAGTTAACTGCGTTTTAGCGCAGTCTTTAAATTTAGGCGGCTTTGCGCCGTCTTTTATAGGCAGATACATAAGCGATATTCCGCTTTGCGTAACATCTGCTGTCTTAAATCCCTTATAGGAAAGATATTTCGGATCAGCTAAAAATTCTTTTTTTCTGCCCTCGCTTGACAAGATGCAAATTCCGTTTTTATTATTGTTAACGGCATTTTCGATACATTCATTCATAAGATCATCGGAATATCCATGGCCTTTCATAGCGCCCGCTATCCAAAGGCAGTTAATAAATATATATCCGTCGGCCTCGATAGGCACCCAGGCATTTTCAGCGGGAATATATTCTATAAAGCACTTTCCGCGCTCTTCGCTGCGATAAAAAACAAGCCCCTCGTCAAACCTCTTTTTGAGCCATTCTTTTTTAGCTATGCTCTGCTTACCGGACATTGCACAGCAAATATGCTCTTTATCGATATTTTCCTTAGTGATCCTTATATAGTTCATATAACGCTCTCCCCTATACAGTTTATTATACATATTTGTCGATTTTTAGTCAATAGTGTAAGAAAATCGGAGGAGATAGACAATACAATCAGGATACAACGCTTCTCATAGCGGAAAATTTGTCCGATTATATTGTCTATTGAAAACATACTTATTTTGTGGTAAAATAATCTGAAATGAAATTTTATCGGAGGTTAAAACCGATTATGAATAATAAAAAGGCACTTATAGCAATGAGCGGAGGGGTGGACAGCTCCGTTGCGGCTTATCTTACTTTAAAAGCGGGATATGAATGCATGGGCACCACTATGCGGCTTTACAGAAATAATGATATCGGATTAAATAACTTTCATACCTGTTGCTCCCAAAAGGATATTGACGATGCCGCAGAAGTGGCTTTTTCTCTCGGAATTCCCTATGAAGTGCTTGATTTCACATTTGATTTTAAAGAAAAAATTATAGAAAAGTTTATTAGAACCTATGAAAACGGCGGAACGCCTAACCCTTGTATCGACTGCAATAAATATATGAAATTCGATAAGCTTTTAAAGTTTGCCGAAGAAAAAGGAATGGACTATATCGTAACAGGCCATTATGCTAAAATAGAACAGCAAAAAAACGGAAGATTTTTCCTTAAAAAAGCCGAAGATCTTTCAAAAGATCAAAGCTATGTTCTATATAATCTTACTCAGGAGCAATTAAAACATATTTTATTGCCGCTCGGAAATATGTCAAAATCGGAAACGAGAAAAATAGCAACGGAAAACGGATTCACAAATTCCGATAAGCCTGATTCGCAGGATATCTGCTTTGTTCCCGACGGCGACTATGTAAAATTTATGGAAAACTACACGGGCAAAAAATACCCCGAGGGCAATTATATGAGCGCCGATAATAAAGTTTTAGGCAGACATAAGGGCGCTGTGAGATATACTATCGGGCAAAGAAAAGGGCTCGGGATCGCATTAGGCGAGCCTGCGTTCGTTTATAAAAAAGATATGGACTTAAACGAGGTGTTTATCGGCAAAGAAAACCTGCTTTTTAAAAAGGCGCTTATTGCAGACGAGCTTAATTGGATAGCTTTTGATAAATGCGAAAAGCCTATAAAAGTAAAAGCAAAAACAAGATACCGCCAGCGCGAGCAGAGCGCCACAGTTACCCCGATAGACGATAATTCGGTTAAAATAGAATTTGACGAGCCTCAGCGCGCCATAACCGTGGGACAGGCGGTTGTTATGTATGACGGAGATATCGTTGTCGGAGGAGGAACCATTAGAGAGGTTCTTTAAATCGGAGGAAAAATGATAACACAATTTTCAAGAACGGAACTTGAATACGGAAAAGAAGCGCTTGATAAGCTTTATAAATCAAGAATTGCGGTATTCGGTATCGGCGGAGTAGGAAGTTATGCGGCGGAAAGCCTGGTTCGTGCAGGAGTTAAAAAAATCGATCTGATTGATAATGATACGATTTGTCTTACCAATATAAACAGGCAGCTTTTTGCCCTGCATTCAACTATTGGACTTGATAAGACCTGCGCTGCAAAGCAAAGACTTTTGGATATTAACCCTGACGCGGAAATAACCTGCAGAAATTTGTTTTACGGCAAGGAAACGGAAAACGAGATTGATTTTTCCGAATTTGACTATATTATCGACGCTATCGATACGGTTTCTTCTAAAATCTTGATAGCTCAAAACGCGAAAATTGCTAATGTTCCGCTTATCAGTGCTATGGGCGCGGGAAACAAGCTTGACCCTACCGCATTTGAAGTGACGGATATTTTTAAAACCGCCGTTTGCCCTCTTGCAAAGGTTATGAGAATGGAGCTTAAAAAGCGCGGAATAAAAAAACTTAAAGTGGTATACTCTAAAGAGCTTCCGCTTAAACCTAAAGAAATTTCCGAGGAAAAAAGCGCCAAAAGGCAGATACCCGGCAGCAACCCGTTTGTTCCGCCGGTCATGGGATTGATAATCGCCTCGGAAGTTGTAAAGGATATCACGGGCATTAAAGTAAGAGGTATGGGAATATGATTTATCTTGATTATTCTGCCAACACTCCGGCAGATGAAAAAGTTATAGAATCATTTGTAAATACGGAAAAAAGCTTTACGGCAAATCCTAATTCAAACCATATTTCAGGCAAAAAGGCCGCCGAAAAAATGGCGGAAACCATTGATAAAACCGCAAAACTTTTAAATATTGCTCCCTCGCAGATAATTTACACTTCGGGTGCGAGCGAATCCAATAACACGGCAATAAAGGGCATAGCGAGAATGTCAAGAAAAAGAGGAAAGCATATAATTTCCACTCCGCTTGAGCATTCGTCTGTCAGCGGGTGCTTAACTTATCTGCAGGAAACGGGATATGACATTGATCTTTTATCTATCGGGCGCGACGGCAGGATAGACACCGAAGAGCTTAAATCCCTGCTCAGAAGCGATACAGTGCTTGTTTGTGTGACGGCGGTGGATTCGGAGCTCGGGACTATTCAGCCTATCTCTGAAATTTCCGAAATTTTAAAAGACTTTCCCGACTGCCGCTTTCACTGCGACGCAACGCAGGCAATAGGAAAAATCCCCTTTGATTTCAGCCTTTGCGACACCGCCTCATTTGCTCCGCATAAATTTTACGGACTTAACGGCTGCGGCGTTTTAATAAAGAAAAACAATGTAACATTTGAGCCTTTGATTCACGGAGGCAGCAGCACAACTCCTTACAGAAGCGGTACCCCTGCCCTATCCCTTGCCGTTTCAACTCTTACGGCGCTCGAAATTGCTTTTAAAGAAAAAGAAGAAAAATATAAAAAAGTAAAAGGATTAAACGACGATTTAAGAGAATTTTTTAAATCCTACAGCGAAGTTAGAATAAACAGTCCTAAAGACTGCGTGCCTCATATTCTCAGTATCAGCGTGAACAATATCAAAGCAACCCTATTTCAGCAGATGTTAAGCGAAAGGGGCGTGTGCGTATCCGTTAAATCCGCCTGCTCGGCTGACGGAATGCCGTCAAGAGCGGTGTATGCGGTAAGCCGCGACAGAAAAAACGCACTTTCCTCATTCAGAATAAGTTTAAGCCACCTAACAACGCAAAAAGAAATTGATGATTTTAAAGAAATATTTGATGACCTCATAAGAGAAAATTTACGGTGATATAAATGAAACGACAGCTTGAAGAATATCAGAACATTGAAAGAAGTATTCAGAAAAAATTCAGAAAAACCATATGGAATCCGTTTATCGAGGCGGTCAAAAGATATGATCTTATCGAAAGCGGAGATAAGATAGCGGTATGTATTTCAGGCGGAAAAGATTCTATGCTTATGGCAAAGCTTATGCAAATGCTGAGCCGCCACAGCGATGTTCCTTTTGAACTTGTTTTTCTTGTTATGGACCCGGGATATAACGAGATAAACCGAAATAAGATAATCGAAAACGCAAAGCTTTTAAACATACCGATAACTGTTTTTGATACCGATATTTTTGAAATTGCCAATAATACCGACAGCTCCCCCTGCTATCTCTGCGCGAGAATGCGAAGAGGATATCTCTATGCAAAAGCAAAAGAGCTTTCGTGCAATAAAATCGCTCTCGGGCACCATTTAAGCGATGTTATCGAAACAACACTGCTCGGAATGTTTTACGGCTCGCAGCTCCAGGCAATGCCCCCTAAAATTCACAGCAAGAATTTTGAGGGGATGGAACTGATAAGACCTCTTTATTGCATTAATGAAGAAGATATTTTGGCATTTAAAAGGTATAATGACCTCGAATTTATCCAATGCGCCTGCCGATTTACCGAAAACTGCACTATGTGCGATAACGGCGGAGGAGGATCTAAAAGGCAGGAAATCAAGACGCTTATAAAAAGGCTTAAAAAAGATAACCCCGAAATTGAAAGAAATATATTCAACAGTATTCATAAAGTCTGCCTTGATACAATGGTCGGATATAAAACAAAAGGAAAAGATTACGATTTTAACGAAATTTATAAGGATAGAGGATAAAAAAATCGGTCTGCTTTAAGCAGACCGATTTTTTTATTTTGCTCTGATTAAAATGCCGAACGGATATCTTCCGCTCTTTCTGCCGAAAACGGATAATCCGTGACCCGATGATTCTTTTAATTTAAGCTCAAAGCTTTCCTTTGCTTCAAGATTTTCTAAATCTTCGCCTGAAATTGAGGCTGAGCATTTATATCCGTAAGATCCGGCCTCGTCAAGCAGATTATCAACTGGCTGATAATGATGAGATAAAAGACCACTCGAATCAGCGGGGCAATCGGGTAATTTGAATTTTTTAACAGATTTGTTATCTATTATAAGCTCCGCATCAGAAGCATAAAGATATTCGTCTGTTTGAGGGAAAGAATTCGGATTTTCGCCCGGATCGCAGGAATATCCCTGGAACATTTCAAGATCGCTGTGTTCTTCGCCGCTGTTTTCAAAATCGTGAGCCATAGGCTTTCTTGAAGAAGCTTCGAAAATTATTTCCAATTCTTTTGCGTTTTTAAAATTCGGAATATCTTTTGAATTAACGGTGAGTGTAAATTCACCCTTATTAAGTCCGCTTATCTTATTATCCGAAATAGCTTTTATCACCCGCTCAAATCCTGCGGAATTTAATGAAGTCGGCTGTGTTTCAAAAGCATCTGTTCTCTCTTTTTCTATATCAAAGCAGACGAAGTTTTTCATAATTTTTTCGCCGCCTGACGAAAGCTCAAATGATAATATGGCTGTGGCGTTTATATCGGGAATATCGGTGCTGATAATTCCAATTTCGGTCAGTCCGTGATCCTTAATTACAAACTCTGATCTTCCGCTGCTTGAAACAAAGGAATTATTATCAATAGCATCGATAACTTTGAGCTCCCAATTTATTTCAAGCTTTTTATTATGGTTTTTATCTGAAAAGCTTGAAACAAAGAGCGGAACTTCAATCTTTTCAAAAGGCTTAACGGTTTTCATAGGCGGATAATCACAGCCTAAAAAATCCTGCGAATGAAGATCAGCAAATGAAATCCCATACTGCGAATATCCGAAATCTTTTTTCGAATTGTCTATCTTATAGTAACCGTTAAACTCGTTTACAACATCGTGAAATTCCGTGAAAACAAATCCGCAAAGCAATTCGTGGAAACGGAATTCATTCATCATATATTTATACTGCCAGGAAATATCGCTTTCGCCCGCGTTTCCCTTAACTCCCCAAACATTTCCGCACTCGCTGTTTATGCAGGGCTCGCCTTTTGACTTAAAGCCCTCGTGGAAATTGTAAGAGGTGCCGGGGAAAGTATTATCGCAGAAATTATCCATATCTTTTTTGACATTTTTATAGCCGTTCGCATAAAAATGGAAGCTGTTGACATCGGTAATAGTATGGTCTTTTCTGTTAGGCGAATTATCTTCTATAAGGCGCGTGGGATCAAGCGCTTTTGCTTTTTTGAAACAGGAAACTACCCATTTCGCGGTTTCATCCTTGTATATCTTTTTGTTTGTGCCGTCAGGCTTTATATCGTCGTGCAGCAAACCCCACGACTCGTTAAATATTACCCAATAGATAGTAGACGGGTGATTGCGGTCGCGCTTTATAAGCCTTTCCATTTCTATCTCGTACTGCGATTTTGCCTCTTCGCAGGGCGCGCCCCAGAAACACGGAACATCCTCCATAACAAGCATTCCGAGCTTATCCGCCCAGTAGAGCTTAAGCGGCTCTTCAACCTTTATATGAATTCTTGCTAGATTGATATTAAGCTCTTTTAAGCGCTCTATCTCTTTTTTGCATTCCTCGTCTGACGGTAAAGTAAAATATCCTTTAGGATTAAAGGACTGATCGAGCACGCCGTTTAAAAACAGCGGTTTTCCGTTTAAAGTGATATAATTTCTCTTGTTTTTTCCGAAAATTCCGGTTCCTATTTCCCTTATTCCGAAATAGGTGTAAACTGTATCGCTTGAAACCTTTAAAGTTCCCTCATAAAGATACGGGGATTCCGGCGACCAAAGCTTAGGATCGGCTATTTTAAACTTTATCTGTGCAAAATTATCTTTAACTTCGGCGCTGAATATTTTGCCGTCAAATTCAGCAGTAACCAAACTTCCGTCTGGCGCGTTTAGAGTGGTAACATCATAGGTAATATCGCCGCTTAAAGAGGTTTTTACAAAGAACTCTTCGATATAAGCGTCCGACCTTGCCTCAAGCCAAACGGTCTGCCAAATTCCCGAAGCCTCGCCGTAGCTCTGCTTTCCACGGAGCTGTTTTCTCGATTCGGAATCCGTTACCTTTACGACTATTTCATTTTCTTTTGTTTTATCAAAGAATTTTGTGATATCGACATCAAATCTGTCATATCCACCCTTATGGCAGGCGGCTTTTTCACCGTTTATAAATACTTCGCTTTCGAAATCCACCGCTCCGAAGCAGAGAAAAACTCTCTCTTTTTCAGTATCAAATTTAACGGTTTTTCTGTAATATGCCGTTCCGAAAAAGTTTTCCCCTATTTTTGAAAGCGGTGAACTCCAGGAAAAAGGAACTTCAATTTTTCTGTTAAATTCGGGTTTTTCAAACGAAAAATCCCAAAGTCCGTTTAAATTCAGCCATTCTTTTCTTTCCTTATCGGGTTGAGGAAAGCATTTTTTATTAACCATAATTTTATGCCTTTCTTAAAGCAAGCAAAGATTTAATATCAGTTTTATATTCCATAGTCCGCAAATGAATTATAAGCTCTTCCGCAGACGCCGCAAGCCCCATAAGACTTGCAAAAACGAAGTAATAAATCTTAAATTTAAACAGCATTGCAAAAGGAATTAAAAATACACAAATACCTGTAATTTTATTAAGATACGTGTGCATAGAAGAAAATCTTTTGAATTTAAGCGCCGCGGCAAGATATGATAAAAGTCTTATAAATACGGCAAGACTCGCGATTATCCAAATAAATTTCGGCAATGTTTTTAAAAGAAGCGGAAAAAACTTAATTAACATCACGCTGTAAAAAAGCAGATCCGAAACCGAATCGAGCTTAGCGCCGAAATTTGAAACAGTGTTGGTTTTTCTTGCAACATAGCCGTCTAAAATATCGGTAAATCCCGTGAAAGCATAAATAATATAAAACACGGAGGTTTTTATACTAAAGAATAATAATGAAACTGTACCGATAATTCTTAAAGCGGTTATATGATTTGCGCTTATTCCTATCTTTTTCATAATTCTCTCCGATAAAATAAAATATCGATTTTATTTTACCGATTTTTTGCAAATTAGTCAAGTACCGCCTTTTTTTGATCTAATATTATTGCAAAGCAGCCGTAATCACTGCCCTCGCTTAACATTCTCTTTCTCTTAAACGGCAAACCGAATTTCATAAGAGTATCTCCGCACATATCGGGAATATCAAAGCTTATCGCCTCTCCCGCTCCCTCAAATCTCATCTGATACTCGGCGTCGCCTTTAAGCCCCAAAAGCTTTATTGCGGGCAGCCAGCCGAAAAATCCTTTATTGTTGTTATAAACAAACACAACGCTTTTCGACTTATCCTTGCTTACAAACTGATAGATAACAGCCGGAGCGTCAGGATCATACACGGAGCTTAAAAGATACATATCTCCTAACTGCACGGTCTGCCTTAACTGCTTATATAGTTTTATATATTCTTTTGTTTCGTTAATCTCACTGACTGATAGCTTTCTTAAATCGTAACCGATAGCCAAAGAACCGAGCATTCCGGTATAAGCCATTCTTTTTGCTGTTTCGTTTCTTTTTGTAAGAGAAATCGTGCCTCTATGGTGCAAATGGCACCCGCCGCCTGCGGCTTTTGAGAGATTAACTCGTGTAAATCCCTCGTGCATTTTAAGCGCGTCAATGCAGTCCTGATTGTCGCTGCGGTTTACCCTCGCGCACCACTTTGTCATAGCAAGATCGGCTCTTAATCCTCCCGAAGCGCAGTTTTCAAATAAAATATCGGGATAATTTTTATTGATATGCTCGCAAATTCTGTAAAAATTGCGGACATATTTTATATAAGCCTCGTCTTCAAATTCGCCTGTGATACCGTTTATTCCGACCTCGTTTATAAACCTGTTCATATCCCATTTTAAATAGCCGATATTGTTTTCTTTAAGCAGCTTATCAAGCCAGGATACTGTATAATCATATACCTCTTCAAGACCTAAATTGAGCACATACTGCGAGCGCGTTTTTGTAGGCTCTCTTGTAGGCATTTTAAATATCCACTCGGGATGTTCTTTATAAAGCTTGCTTTCTTCGGAAACCATTTCAGGCTCCACCCATAATCCGAAGATCATTCCGAGAGAATTGACCTTATCTATAACAGGTTTAAGACCGTTCGGGAATTTCTTTTTGTCAACGCTCCAGTCGCCGAGGCCTGTTTTTTCATCGTTTCTGCTTTCAAACCAACCGTCGTCGATCAAAAATGCTTCAATTCCTAAATCTTTGCATTTTTCCGCCTGCTCCATAAGCATTTTTTCATCAAGATCGAATTCAAAGGTCGCCCACGCGTTATAAATAACGGGCATAACTTTATTAGTCCATTTTGTTTTTGAATTTTTCCGCTGATATTCGTGGAACTGCCTGCTTGCTCCTCCGACACCGTGTTCTGAAAATCCGCCTGAAAATACAGGGGTTATAAAGCTTTCGCCGCCTTTTAGGGTGTACTCCGAATTAAAATCGGAAATTCCGCCCACTATCTGCGGCGCGCCGTTTCTTTCGCGGCCCGCTTTTATCTGCCAATTTCCGCTGTACTGCAAAGCGCCGAACCACACATTGCCCGAATTTTCGCGAGTATCGTTTTCAGTTACCGCGAAATAAGGGAATGCCACTGAATTTGAAACCCCAGCTTTGCTCTCAAGCAAAACAGCGGAGCTGTTTAAAGGCTGTTTTTTTATCTGATATTCTTCTCCCCACGAACTGCCCATATACTCAAGTGTTAAATCCTTGTTATAAGGCACGGTCCAGTTAGCGGAATAAAATGTTTCAAGCTTTAAAGCGCTATCAGAATTGTTGGTGATTTCAGTCCACCTGTCAATAATATCAAGCCCGTCATAAATTTTATAGCAAAGCCTGACTGAAAACGGATAATAAATATCTTCTAAGGAGATCTTTAATTCGTCGCCGGTTTCATTAATTTCATAACTTTTGTATGTAAGCCTTAAATCTCTCACACCGTCGGAAAACTTTACCTTTAAAGCCTCGTTTTCAAAGTATTTAGCACCATATGCCGGATATTCCTGAACTTCAAAAGCGCCCTCTAAATACTTGCAGTTTCCCGAAAGGCAGTAATAATCATCAGGTACTTCTTCGGGCTTTAAAAGCTTTTTGCCGAAATATCCGTTGCACACAGCGGTAAGCCTTTCGCTTGTGCCCTCGATATTTGCACTTCGCAAGATTATCACATAGCTTGTATTTTCCGTTTCGATTATAAATTTATTATTAATTTTTTTAATGCTCATTTTTCTCACTTCTTTGTAAGCTTTACTATTACCGCGTCGCAGTGCGGAATTTTGTTTAAATCGCCGTAAAGAACAGTCGTGTCAAAACCGTCTTTTATTTTATAATTAAAATCGATATCCTCGTCGCTGTAATTCACGGCGGACAAGATATATCCGCCGTCGCATTCGCTCTGAGTTATGCCTATTCTGTGGTCTAATGTATTTATCAGATAATCTTCCGCCTTTTCCCTGACCTTATCTATAAGCCTGTAAATATCGGAATAAAGCGGCTTTTTATTAAACACATCAAAACCCTGCGCCAAAGATAATTCCATATCGAAATTAAGGAAATATACATATCCTTTGCCTAATTTGTATTTTGTCATTACAGGGTTGTTTTCCTCGTTCACCGCAAGGATTTCAGCTCCCGCGCTTTCAATAAGCACTTCTTTTGAGCAGGAATAATCAATATCTCCGAACGGGAAATGAGCGGTGTGCCTTTTATTCATTCTCGCCATACCGCGAGAAATAAATCCGAAGTTCTCTTTAAGATAGCACATATGAATTGCCGAGGCGGACATATAAAGAGTAGCGCCGTTTTTGACCTTTTCAAAAATATCGTCGCAAATCTGCTTGTTGAAAAATTCCGCTCCGTGACAGCTCGGCACAATTATAAGATCCGTATCGGGTACTTTATCGCCGAATACCCGAAACTCAATATTAATTCCCGCCTGCTTTGCAAGCACATACGATATCATCGCCTTATCCTGCCTTGAAAAATCGGTAAGATAAGGCAGCAATATATCCGTTATAATAAAAAGCAAAACAGTTACTCGTGGGAATATCAACCCAAAGGATATATGGAGTTACCCACCAAAATCAAATGGGTCAAAGAACAGGGATTATGGCAACAGGTTCGTAAATATTATTTATACAAGAAGAACACAAACGATAACCCTAATAAACATTCAAGAACAATCTTTGCAGAAACCATTCACGAAATATGGCAGAAGAATAAAGATTAAAAAAGCAGGTATCAAATTGCTTTGATACCTGCTAAAACTTTAATAAGTTCTCATATTGTGTCAGGATAATTCCTGAAGCCGCGGGTAAATCGTGGGTAAATGCCTTTTTTGACACTTTCAAAACCTCGAAAACCCGCATAAATAAAGGATTTTATTAGTCTAACGGCTTCATTGTGGGGAAACAAAAAGAGCTTTCATATTTTCGTCCCAAAACGCCTTAAACCTTACCATTCCGTCATATCTCTTTTTTAGCATTTCCCATATTGAATTATAATTTACCATGATGTATCGGCTTAATGGAGACTAAATTGGAGACTTCGGCGAAAGGGTTTCATTGTTTTGAAAGCGAGAAGCTTTCTTTGCTGACAAATGATTATAGCATAGAAATCCCGAAATTTCAAAATGTACGGGCATTTTTGCGTTTCACAGAGAAGAACAAATCTCGACAGAAGCGTATATCATTCTCATTCTCTGATGTGATGTAAACATGATTCTTCCTGAAAAGAGTTTTGATTTGAACCGTCATATCGAATGAATCTTTGCTGTTTATTTCGCAGTATGTGTATGTTTTATCTTACGCCTTCCAAAGAGAATGCAGATTGCAGTAGGCGTAGACGGCTTCGACTTCATCACTCTCACAGATAGAGAAGCAGACCTTCGGCTCCATGCCGGGTTTCAGAGCCTTGCGCTGATTGCCGAATTTTGTCTGGATGGAAACCCACTCAATATAATGATTATCAAGCATAGGATGCTCGACAGAGCCAACCGTAACAAACACTTTTCCGTCTTTTACTTCGTACACGGGAATATGCTTTTCGGCAGCGGCATCCGTTGTGCCGGGAATGATTTCCTGCATCGGCTCACCGCAGCAAATGACGGGAACTCCGGTTTCCTTGACGATTGCAATGATCTGACCGCAATGAGCGCATTTGTAAAACTTCATTTCCATATTGTTATACCACTTTCTTAATAATGGTTATTCTTCAACTTTTGAAAACATATCTTTGCCGACTCCGCAAACCGGACATTCAAAGTCATCGGGAAGGTCCTCAAACTTCGTACCGGGAGCAATTCCGTTATCGGGATCACCGACTGTCTCGTCGTATTCCCATCCACAAGCGTCACATACATACTTCATAATTTCAGTCTCCTTTATAATATTTTTTTATTTTATCGGTTCAAAATCGGCTGCGCCGTGTTTGCACAGCGGGCAGACAAAGTCTTCGGGAAGCTCATCCCCCTCATAAACGTATCCGCACACTTTGCACACATAACCCTTTTTGCCTTCGGTCTGCGGCTTCGGCTTGACATTGTTCTGATAATAGGTGTAGGTCATCGTTTCTTTATTGGAGATCACGCGGGCTTCGGTAACGGAGCAGATGAACATACCGTGCGTATCAAGGTCAACGTACTGTTCGACCTTTAAGGACATGAAAGAATTGATGTACTTCGGCAGGAAAACAAGGCCGTTATCCGAGCGCAAAGGCGTGCAGTCGGCAAATTTATTGACTGTTCTGCCGCTCTTGAAGCCGAATGCCTCGAATACTGAGAACGGAGCTTCTACTGATAGGCAGTTGACGTTCATGATACCCGTCTGCTTAATGATGTGATGCGAATAGTTCTGTTTATTGATGCAGACGGCGATACGGTTCGGTGCATTGGTGACCTGAGAAACCGTGTTGACAATCAACCCGTTATCTTTTTTGCCGTCATTGGATGTTACGACATAAAGACCGTAACCGATATTGAAGAGCGCCGTCAGATCGTTTTTGTTGGCGGTCTCGCCGTTTTGTGCGACATATTCCTTTGTCAGTTCTTCGGCAAGAGCATCAAGCTGAGCTTTGCTTTCGTCGTTTAATGCAGACATGATCTTTACCGTAGTGTCGGTATAAGTGATATCCTTGCAGCCTTCCAGCATCGCTTTCATTGTTTTTGCTGCCTGCGGTGCCCAAGAGCCGTTTTCGATAAGCCCGACGGTTTTATTCTTGAATCCGCGTTCGGTCAAATGATTGATAAACTCTCTCATAAATGGGAAAATATCCGCGTTATATGTCGTTGTAGCAAGAACGATTTTTCCGTAACGGAAAGCATCCTCAACACATTCTGCCATATCCTCTCTTGCAAGGTCATTCAGGACAACTTTCGGGCATCCGTTTGCTTTAAGCTTCTCGGCGAGCAGTTCAACCGCTTTTTTCGTGTTACCGTACACAGAGGTGTACGCGATCACAATGCCTTCACTTTCGACTCCGTAGGAAGACCATGTGTTATAAAGGTTCAGATAATATCCGAGATTTTCGGAAAGAATCGGACCGTGCAGCGGGCAGATCGTCTGAATATCCAGAGCAGATGCCTTTTTCAGCAGTGCCTGTACCTGCGCGCCGTATTTGCCGACGATACCGAAATAATACCGTCTCGCTTCGCAAGCCCAGTCTTCCTCTGCATCCAATGCACCGAATTTTCCGAAGCCGTCTGCCGAGAACAGTACTTTATCCGTGCTGTCATAAGTGACGATGACCTCCGGCCAGTGCACCATCGGTGCGGTCACAAACGTCAGTGTGTGCTTGCCGAGCGAAAGTGTATCTCCTTCACCGACAACGATCCTGCGGTCCGCAAAATCCGTTCCGAAGAAGTTTTTCATCATTGTGAATGCCTTTGAAGAAGAAACAACTGTTGCCTCCGGGTAGGTATTCATAAACGAAACGATGTTCGCGGAGTGGTCGGGTTCCATGTGCTGAACGATCAGGTAATCCGGCTTTCTGTCGCCAAAAACCTTTGCAAGATTGTCGAGCCATTCATGAGTGAATTTTCTGTCCACCGTATCCATAACGGCGATTTTTTCGTCCATAATGGCATACGAGTTATATGCCATTCCGTTGGGAACAACATACTGACCTTCAAACAGATCGATCTGGTGGTCGTTCACACCTACATATTTGATATCGTTGGTAATCTGCATATCTATTCCTCCTGTTAAAGCTGTGACAGCATTTTTTCAGCATCATCTGCCGCTTTTACTTTGTCGTTTGCAAAAACGATGATTCCGCTTTCGTCAATCAAATAGGTCGTTCTGACAACGCCCATTGATGTTTTTCCGTAAAGCTTCTTTTCTTTCCAGCTATCATACGCCTCTATGACTGTACGATCCGTATCGGAAAGAAGCGTGAATTTCAAATCATAATTCGATTCAAACTTTTTGTGAGAGGCAACCGAATCCTTACTGATTCCGACCACGGTGACGTTTTTCTTGTCAAACTCGGCAATCTTTTCCGAATATGAGGCCGCCTGCTTAGAGCAGCCGGAAGTATTATCTTTCGGATAAAAGTAAAGCAGTACTTTCTTTCCGCTGTATTCGGAAAGCGAGTGCATAATTCCGTTTTGGTCGGGCAGAGTAAAGTCCGGTGCTTTTGTTCCTACCGTTAACATAATGGATTTCCTTTCTTTGCGTTTAATCGCCGACAGCGATCAGTATATTCATATTCCGCACGGTACTGTCTGCTATCTTGTCATTGACAGAATAGGCGTGTTTTTCCAAATCACCGCATATTGCCTCTGTTAATTGCCTATCCTGAAGTTCTGTAATCGTTTCGGAAGCAATTTCCTCAATCTTGTCGTATTTACGCTCTGCGACTGTATTATCACGGTTATCGCCAAACAGCAGGAAAGACAGTTTTTCCGACAATTCTTCGGTACCGACAAGTTCTCTGAGCGCACGAAAGCTCCATTTATAATAGGGCATATATCTGTCTTGAAGCAGAAAATTCACTTTCATCGCGGCGTTTACGAATTCCACGCAAGCAAGCTGTGCCGCTTCGGGCTCACCGTGTTTCATACAGCGTACAAAGTTATATTGTCCCGCCTGTGCCATTATGAGAAGATTTCCCGCAAGTCGCTTTAACCTAATATCCTGCGGCATACAAATTAAGTTTTCTCTGATTTTTGAATACTCACCGTAATTATCAAAGAACACTTCACCGTTGACGGCCTCTGCCAATGCGTAATCGGGAAGCCGTAACCATTGTTCCAAACTACAGTCATCCACTATACTCATTTTCGCATGGCAAAATCCTGGTGTCCATTCATAAACTCGCACTCCATGTTTAACCAATCCATGATAAAAAGAGCGAGTTATATTATAAATGAATTTTTTATCAGGAATTCCTGGTGTGATAATTCTTACGTCTACCCCTCGCTTAGCAGCCAGACATAACGCATGTGTCATTTCGTCTGTTATAATTAGATATGGTGTCATAAACCAACAGTAATTTTCGGCCTTATTTATCATACTGATATAAACTTCTTCTCCGACCTGCTCATTATCCATAGGACTGTCTGCATAAGGCTGAACAAAACCTGTTTGCTGTGCTTTATAATCGTAATGAATAATGTATTTACTAAAATCAGTATCATTCGTAGCTTTTTCACTAACAGCATTCCACATTTCTAAAAATGTCACTGTAAGCGACTGAACAGCATCTCCTTCTAAACGAATACCGGTATCTTTCCACTGCCCATACGGATGCGTATAATTAAAGTATTCATTTGCAAGATTATATCCACCTGTAAATCCAACTTTTCCATCAATTACTGTTATTTTTCTGTGATCACGATTGTTCAAAAATAGATTTAAGCCTGGCACAAATGGATTGAATACACGACAATGAATTCCTATACTCTCCATCTTTTTTACAAAATCTGTGTTAATAAAGCCTATAGAACCCATATCATCGTAGAATACTCTAA
>URFG01000007.1 GCA_900547095.1 uncultured Oscillospiraceae bacterium | reverse complement strand
GAGCGTACGGTTCGCATCCGTAAGGTCGAGAGTTCGATCCTCTTCGTCTCCACCATGCCGCATTAAGCGAAAAAAGGCACTCTGTTTTTATAAAAACAGAGTGCCTTTTTTTAATATCAGATAAAAAATATTTATTTTATGATTTATTTATTACTAACTTTTTGTTTTCAACATAAGCGTATTCGCCCGGCTCTGTCAGTTCGACTTTACCGCCGAATACACCGCGAACGGTTTTAGGCGAAATGAATTTATCCGTTCTGCCGATAGGTGCAAATCCGTCTTTTAAAGGAACGATAATGTAAAGCTTATAATCGTTTATAGTATCAAGCTTTACATTGAACTTTTCGTTCTTTTTAAGAATTAAAAGCTCCTTTGAAAAATGCTCATATACTGCGAATTCTTCGCCCTCTAATCCGTAAACCTCCGAGGGAGAAACCGTTCCGTTCACGGGATTTTCATCCTTATTGATATTAAACACGGCAATAATTCCGCTTTCGTCACAGACATTTTGAAGCTTGAATATCTTATCATTTTCGGTATGATCTTCAGTCAGGCAGTCGGCGGTGGGGAATGCGGGCCTGTCGCACCGCAATATTTTGCCGTCGTTGGTAATAAGCGGCATAAGGATATCTCTGTTGCTTCTGCCTATCTTATCGCTCACATATATCGGGCCTCCGCTGACGGCCCTTAAAATGCTGTTTTTAACAGCCTGTCCGTCGTCGGTCCACCACATATCCCAGTCGCAGAAATAAAACTGCCCCTGAATAAGATCGTTATAGGAGCACTGCATAATATGCTTTAAGAACCAGGCACTGTCCTCAGGCTGGAAATCGTCGCTGCACCTTGAAAGAGGGCTTACAGACCTGCTCCACATATCCTCGCTTGCCATACCCATACAATTTATCATTGCGTTGTCAAAATGCTGACCTACAGAGGCTTCCATACCGTCGTGATAGTTTTTTGCGACCTCGCCTACAGGCGCAAGATTTTTATAAAATCTTTTACTTATGCTCTGATTATCAATTTTTACGAATTCAACTCCGCATTTTCTTAAATAATCGTGGTAAGCATTATAAAATCTATAAGAATTTTCCTGCTTGTAATCGTGGATGTAAGCGCCTTTTTGAGTGTAAATAATAGAGTCCTTAAGATCTTTATAAACTTCGCCCTCGGGATCTATTCCCATCCAATATCCGGTGGTAGGGTGCCACATTCCGACGGTTATACCGTAATCGTTCATTCCCTTAATGCAATTTTTAAGTCCGTTAGGAAATCTTATAGGGTCGGCTTTAAAGGAATAAAGCTTTGAATAGTGCATTATATTAAACATTTCACGGCGGTTTTCATATTTCATTCCGTAAAAATCGTGAACTTCGCCCCACATATCGTCAATAACAGCCCATTTAACAGGAATGTTTTTCTCTTTGAATTCTTCGCATTTTTTAAGAAGATCGTCTTCGTTTACTCGGATTTCCATAGCGTCCCAGCTGCACCAGCCGAGATATTCAAATATTTCGGGGTATCTTCTTTCGGCTCTTATCCTCACGCCTGTGTTTAATTCTTCGAGAGCTGTTTTAACAGTGCTTTCAAGAAGTTTAAAAGGATCATCGCCCTCTGCATAAACGAATGCCAGCTCGTCACAATAAGAAAGCTTATCATACCAGCTGAAAAGCTTTGCTGTGATAATGCCGTGTTCTTTTCCGCAGAGCACGCATTTATATTTTTTCGAAACGACGGGGATAACTACAGCAAAGCTTCCGTCGGCCTTTTTGCAGATAAGTCCCTGTGTTTCGTCGGGAATATCTTTAGTGTCTTTTCCGAATGCGGGCATACACCATATCTCGCAATGCCTGAAATCGGATACAAAGCTTTCAAAACCTTCAATTTTAAAGTCTATTCCCGCGCCGAAATCCATATCGAGCGGCATTTTCGAAAAGCCTTTAAAATAAACGGCTTTAACACCTTTAATATCTTTTATTTCTGTTTTTATATCATAATCCTGAGTTGAATTATCGCATAAGTTAAGATATGCTTTTATGATTTTCATAAAACAACCGCCTTATTATGTATTATTTTAATAATTATATTATATAAGTTATTTTAAGTCAATGAACACTTGAAAAAATCGTAGTTTTATGATATTAAATATTAAAGGGGGAGATAATGTGGCAAGGTGTGAAAATGCAGCTTAAAAAATTCCTGTTTTGCAAAAGGCGAATTCGTAGGATCTTGTATAGCAGAAAAGTATTTAAGCATGGGAGGAAAAAAATATTACTCCGAATTCAAATCAAAGCTTGTAGGCGAGATAAATTTTTATTTAAAGGCAGAAAAAATACCGGAAATTTCTGAGCTTTTTGAAATTCCCGGTGAGTATATAAATTTAAAATATCCTCTTGAAAGCGGAGAAAAAACCGCGTTTTTAAGAAATGATACGGTTTTTTTTCGGAAATCGGATCGAATTTGCCGATTTAGGAGTGTGCTTCGGAGCGGAAAGCTTCGCTGGTTTTATTCTTATCTGCTCTTGTGGGCGTGACGGTAGCGATCCAGAACTTATACTTTATAAAAGAAGATAGTTTATATTTCCGATAATTCGCGTGCGGTCTTTAAAACCGCGATACCCGTTTTTCTTATGTTTTCTTCGGTCATCCTTGAAGACGGCGCCGATACGCTTACAGCATATTTATAATTTCCTTTTATATCGCACACTGCCGCCGCAACACAGCTAACCCCTTCTTCGTTTTCTTCGATATCGGTGGCATACCCGTTTTCCTTGACCTTTTTAAGTTCTGCCTTAAATTCGTTAAGATCGGTAATTGTTCTTTGTGTTTTTTTGATGATTTCGGAGCTTTTCCAAATATCTTCTGTTTCATCTTCGCTTCCTTTTGCCATTATGGCTTTTCCCACGGCAGTTCTTATCATAGGCAGCGAAATACCCACTCTTGACACCATTCTTACGGAATTTGCAAAGTTTTCATATTTATCGATGTATATAATTTCATTTCCGCTTCTCTCAACTAAATGCACGGTTTCTCCCGTTAAATCCGAGAGAGCCTTTAAATGCGGTTTAGCATATTTTATAATATCCGTATCGGACAGGCTTTTAGAGGAAATTTTAAGAAATTTAAGAGTGATATTATATTTTTTTGTCTGCTTGTCCTGCGATAAATATCCAAGACTTGAAAGAGTAGAAAGTATCCTAAAAGCGGTGGTTTTGTTGAGTTTTGACAGCTTTGCAAGCTCTGTAGCTCCAAGAGGTCCTTTTTCACAGATGATCTCTATCAGTAAAAATGCTTTTTCTATTGATAATATAGGCAAAACCGATGACATTTTTTCACTTCCGATGATTTTTCATTAATTCAATTTTAACATATTTTAAATTACATTTCAATACTTGACAAATTCAAGCAAAGTGCTATAATAAACTTGTAAATAGTAAACAGTGTTTCACATTGTGAAACAAGGAGGATCAATATGGAAAATATCATTAAAGAAATTTCCGCGGCAGGAGTAGTCCCCGTTGTTAAAATTGACGATTCGAAAGACGCGGTCGCACTTGCTGCAGCTCTTAGAAACGGCGGTCTTAACTGCGCTGAAATCACTTTCAGAACCTCTGCGGCAGAGGAATCCATAAAGCTTATATCGGAAAAATTTCCCGATATGCTTATTGCCGCCGGCACGGTGCTTACTCCCGAGCAGGCTGATAAGGCTATGAATGCGGGAGCAAAATTTATCGTAAGTCCCGGTCTTAATCCGGAAGTGGTCGAGCATTGCAAGAAAAAAGGATATCCGATAATTCCCGGTGTTTGCACTCCCACGGAAATCGAAAAGGCGCTTTCCTTAGGGCTTACATATCTTAAATTCTTCCCGGCAGAGGCGGCAGGCGGAGTTAAAATGATAAAATCTCTAGCCGCTCCTTATACTATGGTCAGATTTATGCCGACAGGCGGAATAAACACTTCAAACTTGAAGGATTATCTCGCCTGCAAAGCAATTTTTGCCTGCGGAGGCAGTTGGATGGTACCGTCTGATAAAATCGGGTCAGGAGATTTTGATGAAATAGAAAACCTTACCAAAGAAGCAGTTAAGCTTTTAAAGGAGATCAAAAATGGGTAAAATAGTTACATTCGGCGAAATTATGCTTCGCCTCGCACCTAACGGTTATTACAGATTTTTTCAGAACGATCAGCTTCAGGCCACTTTCGGCGGCGGTGAAGCAAATGTTGCTGTTTCTCTTGCAAACTTCGGGCTTGACACCGCTTTTGTCACCAAGCTTCCCGACCATGCAATAGGTCAGGCGGCTGTCAACTCATTAAGGTATTTCGGAGTTGACACTTCTAAAATTGTAAGAGGCGGAAATAGAGTAGGAATTTACTATCTCGAAAAAGGCGCCTCACAAAGAGGAAGCGTTTGTATTTATGACAGGGCAGGATCTTCTATCCAGACTGCCGATGTAAGCGATTTTAATTGGGATGAGATCTTCGAGGGTGCAGAGTGGTTCCACTTTACGGGTATCACCCCGGCTTTGGGCGAAAACTTAGTTGAGATATGCAAAGAAGCCTGCATTGCGGCTAAAAATCACGGCGTAAAGGTAAGCTGTGACCTTAATTACCGCGGAAAGCTCTGGACAAGAGATCAGGCGAGAGCCGCTATGACCGAGCTTTGCAAGTATGTTGACGTCTGCATTTCAAATGAGGAAGACGCAAAGGATGTTTTCGGAATAGAGGCTGAAAACACTGATATTTATTCCGGCAAGCTTAATAAAGAGGGTTATAAGAGCGTTGCAAAGCAGCTCGCTGATAAATTCGGTTTTGAAAAGGTTGCTATCACTCTCAGGTCTTCGATATCGGCCAGTGATAACGACTGGGCGGCAATGCTTTATGACGGTAAGGATTATTGTTTCTCAAAAGAATATCATTTGCATATAGTCGACCGCGTCGGCGGAGGCGACAGCTTCGGAGCAGGACTTATTTATTCTCTCGTAACCGGCAAAACTACAAAAGATGCCGTTGAGTTCGCGGTTGCCGCGTCTGCGCTTAAGCACTCTGTTGAGGGAGATTTCAACAGAATGAGCGTCAGCGAGGTAGAAAAGCTCGCTAAGGGTGACGGCAGCGGAAGAGTTCAAAGATAATGAACGCTTAAGAATTAAAAATACAATTTATTATGGTGTAATCCCGATAAGGGGATTACACCTTTTTTATTTAAGCATTATTTATATAAATTTCAAAGCAAAGTCCTACCTTTGGGACAGCGCGCCTCATATAATATTATCAGAGCAACAAAAGAAAGAGGTAAAGAAAAATGACCGAATTAATATGTATGATTATTGTATATTATATTATTTGTAAAATATGCGGTAAAAAAGGTGATTCTAATCCATCTGATATTGAAACATATAAAGATATCAGAAAATCCGGTTTTAATCTTTCAGATGATGACGAAGAGAATTATATTCTTTATTTACATACTCTTGGAATATTAGATGATAAGAAAGAGAAAAAATAAAACAAGACAAAACAATTTAGTTATAAGAAAGGAAAGTATTTATGGAACACTCGAACGAAGAAAATAATAAAATTATTTTTAAAGGCGTTTTAATAATTGTAGGAATTATTATATTTATAATAGCTTGGATCTGCAGTATTATAGAAGAAAATTCCAAACCTAACTACCTTTATTCGCATTATAATTATAGCAGCGCTTCCAGCATTCCAAGTACGTATAAAAGGAAATATAACAATTACAGCTCGGGCACTCAAAAAAGCTCTTCATATTATTCGCGTTCAAAATCATATAATTATTCTTCGAGCAGTAATGTTAGCAGCGATCCGTATAATGCCAAAGATTATACCGACGCAGAAGATTTTTATGACGATAATTATGACGATTTTTATGACTATTACGACGCGGAAGATTATTATAATGAACACAGTTGATTTAAAAAAGCTCCGGCTGATATCAGTCGGAGCTAAAATTTTGTTATTATGTTGATGATGTTGTAGACGAAACTGTTTTAATCAAATGCCGCAGGCAGCGCTCGGCGATAACGCCCGGCACTCTCCGAGTGCCTCGGGTTCGATTTTGCACATACAAAAAACAGCAAGCACCGCAAAAGCGATACTTGCTGTTTTGGCAGGGGCAGAAGGGATCGAACCCTCGGCACTCGGTTTTGGAGACCGATGCTCTACCAGCTGAGCTATACCCCTATATTCTTTTTTTGAGCGCCTTATGATTATATAATAAATTTGAAGTTATGTCAAGTTTAATTGTCAAATTTTATAGTAAAATCAATTAAAATGTGTTAGAATAATAAAAAAGGAAAAGGAGAAAACAATAATGTCAGAAATAATTTTAAATAATAAAAATTTCGAAGAAGAAGTATTAGAAAGCGATCGGCCTGTTTTAATCGATTTTTATGCCGATTGGTGCGGCCCATGCTCAATGCTCGCCCCGGTGTTAGAGGAAATATCCGATGAATATGACGGCAAACTTAAAGTTTGCAAGGTCAATGTGGATGATGAGCCTGAGCTTACACAAAAATTCGGAATAGAGAATATCCCCGCAGTATTTCTTATGAAAAACGGAGAAATAACCGATAGCTTTGTAGGCTATAAGGATAAAGATTCTTTGGAAAAATTCATAAATGCCGAATGAAAAAAGGAGAAACTTATGAAAATTGCTTTTTTTGACGCAAAGCCTTACGATATTGAGGCTTTTAAAAAACCTGCCGAAGACGCGGGTATCAAGCTTAAGTTTTACGAAACAAAATTAAATGCCGATACCGTTAAGCTTGCTTCCGGCTGTGAGGGAGTGTGCGTTTTTGTTAACGACGAAGTTAACAAAGAGGTTATAGACGGGTTATGCGAGCAAAATGTTAAAATGATAGCTTTAAGATGTGCGGGATATAACAATGTTGATATCAAATATGCATATAAAAAGCTTCATGTTGCAAGAGTGCCTGCTTATTCGCCTTATGCGGTTGCGGAGCACGCAATAGCTATGCTGCTTACTTCTGTAAGAAGAATTCATAAAGCTTATATCAGAACAAGGGATTTTAATTTCAGCCTTAATAATTTTACCGGCTTTGATCTCCACGGCAAAACCGTCGGAGTAGTCGGAACGGGAAAAATAGGAAGAGTTTTTATTGATATCTGCAAAGGCTTCGGAATGAATATTTTAGCATACGATAAATATCCTGCAGAAATAGAAAACGTTAAATATGTTACAATGGACGAGCTTTTAAAAGAAAGCGATATTATTTCTCTTCATTGTCCTCTCACTAATGAAACTATGCACCTCATTGATTCAGAGGCTATAGATAAAATGAAAAAGGGAGTAGCAATAATAAACACTTCAAGAGGAGCTTTAATTGACGCCGAGGCGCTGCTTGAGGGAATAAAATCGAGAAAGATCGGAGCTGCCTGCCTTGATGTTTACGAAGAGGAATCCGATATCTTCTTTGAGGACAGATCAGGCCATATTATCGACGATGATGTTCTTGCAAGACTTATTTCAATGCCTAATGTTATAGTTACTTCTCATCAGGCATTTTTAACAAGGGAAGCGCTTGCTAATATCGCTCAGACCACTATAGAAAATATTTTGGAAATGGATAAGAACGGCGCCTGCAAAAACGAGCTTTGCTACAGGTGCGGGAAAATAGAAGAGTGCAAAAGAAAAAACGGAGATAAATGCTTTTAAATAAAATCAAGGCCGAAGATTTTAAGCTTCGGCCTTTTTATTTTTTCCTGATTTTAAAACATAAATCAAATCGTTAAACCGCACTTTAAGCGGAAGAAGCTGTCTGTAATCCCTTTTGAAATACAACCCGATTATACCGAAAAAAGATCTGTTTTTAAGTACATTTAATCTGTTCGAGCAGATTATGCAGTATTTTTCAATTCCCGTTATCGATAAGATCGATTTTGCGGCTTCAAGCTGGAATTCCGCCGATTCTACAGGGCTTGGAATAGGAATATCCGAGCCGAAGCGAACTCGAATCAACGGCGCGTCGTAAAAATAAAGTCCTTTTTCAGCAACCGCGGCACATTCAAGCTCAAAAGCCGTTTTTAAGCTGCATTTTGAAAGCCTGATGTATTTTTCGGCGTTTTCTCTTCTCACCGTAAGAGTTCCGCAGGGGAAAGGCTTGGAGTTTAAAAGTGCCGAGATAGGAGTTTTCGAAAGCCTTGAAGCGGCAGTTCCGCTTGCGCCGAGATAGTCGGATTCAAGGTCCTTGCCCGCAGAGTCAATAAGCTCGTGGGCGCAGTTTACCGCTTTAATATTCGGATTTGTGGCAAGCAGGCTTGAAATGCTTTCAATCTTATCCTCATACCATATATCGCTCTGAGTGCAGAGAAATATTATATCTCCGGTAACATTGGAAAGTGCTTTCCTGAAATTCATTGCTATACCGAGATTTTCTTTATTGACAATAAGCTTCCAATTTGAAAGATTATTATCGGATATGAATTTTTCCGCAATTTGAGCCGTGGAGTCCTGCGAAGCGTCGTCAACTATAACGACCTCGTCGGGCTTACGGATCTGATCTCTTATCGAAATAAGCTGCTTTTCAATATAATCTTCCCCATTAAAAGCAGTTACAGCGACAGATGTTTTTAACATATATGCCCCCATAATATAAATATATATGAATTATAACATAAATCTTTGCTTTTTACAAGCATAATGTTTATTGACAAAGCCACGTGCCGGTGATAAGATTATAAATATAGATGTTTTTGGATTTTTAGGAGTGCGAGCAAAAATGGCTTTAAAAGAAATAAAGTTTACCAAAATGCACGGAATCGGAAATGATTATGTTTATATTAACTGTTTTGAGGAAAAGGTTGACGATCCCGGAAAGCTTGCCGTTTTGATGTCGCCGAGGCACTTCTCGGTAGGGAGCGACGGGGTAATTCTTATCTGCCCTTCGCAAAAAGCAGACGCGAAAATGCGTATGTTTAATGCTGACGGCAGCGAGGGCAAGATGTGCGGTAACGGAATTCGGTGCGTCGGTAAGTATTTATATGATAATAATATTGTTAAAAAAGATGTTATAACTATTGACACATTAAGTGGCATTAAAACGCTTACAATCTCTGAAAAAGACGGAAAAGCCGCATTAATAGGCGTTGATATGGGTGCTCCGGAATTTGAAGCAGATAAAATTCCCGTGATTTTCAGTGAGAAAAAAATGATAAATAAGCCTGTAAAAATACGCGGTGAAGAATACAAAATGACCGCCGTTTCAATGGGCAATCCGCACGCGGTAATATTTCTTGGCAATGTAAAAGATCTCAATTTGAATGAAATTGGTCCTGATTTCGAAAACTTTAAGATCTTTCCGCAAAGGGTAAACACCGAATTTGTTAAGGTGATATCCGAAAAAGAGCTTGAAATGAGAGTTTATGAAAGAGGCAGCGGCGAAACTCTCGCCTGCGGGACAGGCGCCTGCGCCTGCGTTGCGGCGGCTGTGGAAAACGGTATCTGCAAAAAAGGCGAGGAAATAAAGGTTAACCTGCTCGGCGGCAGTCTTTTAATAACCTATATGCAAAACGGACACATTTATATGCGCGGCAGCGCTCAAAAAGTTTATGACGGAGTTTTTTCTTATGAGTCTTAAAATCAAAACAAATGAAAATTACAAAAATCTTAAAAAGAATTATCTTTTTTCTCAGATAGGGAAAAAGGTTGCGGAATACAAGGCAAATAATCCCGATAAAAAGGTTATAAGCTTAGGAATAGGCGATGTTACTCTTCCGCTTTCCGAAACTGTGGTAAAAGCGCTTAAATCCGCTTCTGACGAGATGGGAAAAGCTGAAACATTTAAAGGCTACCCCGATGATAACGGATATCCTTTTTTAAGAGAAGCAGTATCAGATTATTATAAAAGGAATTCCCAAATAAGCATTGATTCTTCAGAAATCTTCATATCCGACGGCGCTAAAAGCGATTCAGGAAACATTGTTGAAATTTTCGGCGACAATCCTATACTTATCCCGGACCCTGTTTACCCCGTTTATCTTGACAGCAATATGATGAGCGGAAGAAAAATTGAATTTTTAAAGGGCACTATGGAAAACGGCTTTAAGCCGGGCCCTGCAGGTATAGAAAAGAAAAGCTATATAATTTATCTTTGCTCGCCTAATAATCCTACGGGCGCTGTGTATAACAAAGACGAGCTTAAAGCCTGGGTGGATTTTGCTAATGAAACTGGCTCGCTGATAATTTTTGACGCGGCTTATGAAGCTTTTATAAAAGGAGATCTTCCGCATTCGATATATGAGATAGAGGGCGCGAGGTACTGTGCTGTGGAAATCTGCAGTTTTTCAAAAATGGCCGGATTTACAGGCGTGAGATGTGCCTGGAGCGTTTTCCCCGACGAGCTTTATTCGGGAGATATAAAGCTTTCCTCGCTTTGGGCGAGAAGACAGGCGACAAAGTTTAACGGGGTTTCATACATAATTCAAAAAGCCGCTCAGGCGGCCCTGAGCCCAGAGGGAATTGAAGAATGCAAAAAGAATGTGGATTACTATATTGAAAACGCAAGAATTCTTTCACAGCTTTTAAAAGATAAAGGCATAAAATTCACCGGTGGCGAATGCTCACCTTATTTATGGCTTGAATGCCCGGGGAAAAAAGATTCGTGGGAATTTTTCGATAAACTGTTAAATTCTGCGCAGATAGTAGGAACTCCGGGAGCGGGCTTCGGAAACGCGGGCGAGGGATATTTCAGACTTACCTCTTTCGGCTCAAGAGAAAATACCATTGAAGCGGTAAACAGGCTTAAAAACATATTTTAATAAAAAAGGAAGTAAAAACCTTAGTTTTTACTTCCTTTTTTTTGTCCGAATTTAACATCTGTTTCAATTCCTGATAAGGAATTATCTAAAATATTATCGTCTAATTTAGCCGCGTCTTTTTTCAAAAGCACTATTATAGTGCTTCCTCCGAAGAGAAACATTCCTTTTTCCTGCCCCCGAGAAAAACTGCTTAGCTTATGATTTTTTATCTTTCCGACCATCATTGCTCCGACTTCTATTTGTACGGTCTTGCCTAAGTTTTCGTAATCTATCACCGAAACCTCGCGGCAGTTTTCGCAGAATACTGGAATATTTTCAAGAGCAATAGGTCTTACTGTGTGCAATTTGCCTTTTATAAAATAGTTTTTTTCTATCGTTCCGCCGTCTAAAAAACAATATCTATGGTAATGATTTACCATCAGCCTGAATACAAGGCATTTTCCTCCCTCAAATTCACGGCTTAAAATTTCGTCTTTTAAGAGAGAAGAAATGGTATATCTGCTTTGCTTTATGGGCAGCACGGTGTTTTTATTTATATCATAAACCGTAAGCAAGCCGTCGCAGGGAGAAATAAGAGCAGAGAAATTTAAGTCTATCGGTCTTAAATTCTCTTTTATTTTTCTTGAAAAGCAATCGTTAAAGCTGTGAAAATCATCGGAATAAAATTCAGAAAGATCTATATTATTTCTTTTAACAAAGCCTTTTATAAGCGGTTTTGAAAGAAAAGAAGAAAGATAAGCGCCTGCAATCTTTGAAATCAGCGGCGCCGATAGGGCTTTTAAGAAAAATCTTCCCGTGGGTGTGGTATAAAGAAATTTTAAAATCTTTTCATTATCCGATCCTGCCATTATTTTCCTCCGAAAATATGGAAAAGAATAAGCACTATAAATTCAGTCATTCCTATTCCCACCATTATTAAGATCCCTTTAAGTCCCGGCTTTTTTATAGTTGCCTTTGAGATAAAAAGATATCCGGTTGCAGCGATGGCAAGAAAATACAGAGGCGTGATATCAAAAGCTCCCGTTATATATCGGCATATAAGCACGGTGGGGAAAATAAGCGCCGAAGAGGTGACAGGAAGACCAACATAGTATTTTCTTGCCTCCGAGTCCGATTTTTGGCGCTCTTCTTCTGTGACATTGAAATAAGCAAGCCTTATCATTGCGGCAAGCACATAAAATACCAAAAGCGCATAGAAAAAAGCTTTAATAAAAATTCCAAAAGTGCCGGTATTGAAAATAATGTGATTTATTATTTTAGAATTTCTTAAAGCCGCCGCACCTATGCAGGCAGGAAGAACTCCGAAAGCTATGAGATCGCAAAGAGAATCGATCTGAATTCCGAATTTGCATTCGAAATCGGTACGGCCTTTTTTAGAGCGCGCAACCTTGCCGTCAAAAGCGTCGCAAAGTCCGCAGATGAGAAGAAAGAACATTCCGAGGTAAGGGTGGTTGCCGTTGGAACTAAGTGTGATCATTATTCCCGATGATGCGGAAATAAGCGAAATATATGTTAAAATAACAGTATAATCGTAGATACCTATCATTTTAATTCTCCTTTTTAGTAATTTTATCGAAAAATCTTCCGAAATTGAATTTATCGGAAATAAATATCCCCAATTCACCGACTAATATTCCCGCCGGGATATCCAAAAACATATGCTGCTTTACTAAAACAGTCGAAGCGAAAACAAAAACCGAAAAAACAAAGCAAAAGATCTTTGCAAATTTTGAAATTCCCTTTATTCTTGCGAGATATCTTGAGCATACATAGCTTTCAAGGCAGTGAAGAGAGGGGAAAAGCGTTATAGGCTTGTCGATAGTATAAAGAAAAGCGGTTATCTTATCGAAAACCGAGTCGCCCGTTACAGCCGCGCGGACCATTTGAGTGGGGAACACGAAAAAAATCACCGCCGCGATCAGTTTTCCCGTTATTTCCGCCGAAAAGAAGTCATAGCAATTTTTTTTGCCGCTTTTTGATATCGCTATAAAGCAGATCGCCCATTGAAGATAGGCAAGGATATAAAAAGAGATAAAGGGCGTGTAAAGAGGAATATAATCGTCAATAACCGTTTTAATGCTAAACCTTTTAATATCTCCGAGAATAAAAGCGGAGCCGTAAAAAGCAAAATTATTTGCAATTAGCCATAATAAAAGCGGAATAAAAATATAACACGGCAAAATCTTTGAAATAGATAAAGACTCATACCGCAGCTTTTTAAGTTTAATAAAAGCCAACTCCTAAAATATATTTATTACATTATATTACTTTTTATTACAAATTACAACAATAAAAAAGCGGCTGAAAAAGCCGCTTTCAATTTATGAATTTTTAAAAGGTGAGAGGGAACGCTCAAGTATACCGTGCATATGAGCTATGGCTATGCCGTAATTAGTTATCGGAACTTGATTTTCTTTTGCGAAATCAAGCCTTGATCTCATTTCCTTGGCGTTTATCATACATCCGCCGCAATGCACTATTAAAGAATACTTTTTAAGATTTTCGGGAAACTCTCCGCCCGAAGAAAATTCAAAATTCAGATTTTTCCCAGTGAATTTTTTTATCCAATTCGGCAGCTTGACCGCTCCTATATCATTGCACTGCCTGTGATGAGTGCAGGCTTCGGAGATAAGAATGGTGTCGCCGTCTTTAAGAGCGGATAACTTATTCGCACCTTCCGCTACCTGTTCAAGCTCTCCTTTATATCTTGCAAACAAAATGGAAAAAGAGGTAAGCATAATATCTTCGGGGACGATTTTATTCACAAATTCAAAAGCCTGCGAATCGGTTATCACCATTTTCGGCTTTATTTTTAGCGAATTAAGGGCAAATTCAAGCTCCGTTTCTCTGACAACTATATTAAGAGCGTGATTATCGAGAATTTCTCTTATCATCTGCTGCTGGGGGAGGATCATTCTTCCTTTTGGAGCCGATTCGTCAATAGGAGTAACAAGCACTATCAAATCGTTTTCATCTATAAGATCGCCTAAAAGCGGCTTAAGTTTCGGATTTGAACTTATGAAATTGCCTATCTTTTCTTTCAGCTCAAAAAATCCCTCGTTAAGCTTAGCGCTTACATATAATTCATTTTCAGCAAGAGGCGGTTTTTCATTTAAAAGGTCCGATTTGTTATAAACAGTTATATAAGGAATATTTTTTTCTTTAAAAAGTGAAATAAGCTCGTTGTCCGCTTCTGATTTCCCTTTTTTAGAATCGATTATCAAAACCGCAATATCGGTTTTTGAGAGTACCTTTTTAGCGGCTTTTACCCTCATTTTACCGAGAGCCCCCTCGTCGTCGATTCCGGGGGTATCGATTATAACAACGGGACCTAAAGGAAGAATTTCCATTGCTTTTTTAACAGGATCGGTAGTAGTGCCTAAAATATCCGAAACAAGCGATATTTTCTGCCCTGTGACGGCGTTTACAACGCTTGATTTTCCCGCGTTTCTAAGCCCGAAAAAGCCTATATGCGTTCTTTCGGAAGACGGTGTTGCATTAAGTCCCATTTTTATTTCTCCTTTTTTTAAAATCTGAAATCGCGGCTGTTTGAAGATTTTATCTTTTCGATATTTTCTTCCGCTATTTTTCTTACTTTTTCTTTCGGTATCTTTTTAAGCTCACGGTCTATAAGCTCAAATCCTACCTTTTTGGTTTCTTCGCTTGCGTAATCGCAAAGATATTCCGTAAGAGTCATAAGAGCGTTAGGGTGGCAGCAGTTAAGTATCTGCCCCGATTTGCAAAGGCTCATAAATCTGTCGCCCGTTCTGCCCTCTCTGTAGCAAGCGGTGCAGAAAGAGGGAATATGATCGTTCCCCATAAGCCAGCGGACTACCTCGTCGAGCGTTCTTTGGTCGGAAACGTCAAACTGCTCCGAATCGTGTGGTCTTTCTTCCTCTGTGTAACCGCCGACAGAAGTTCTCGAAGCTCCGCTTATCTGTGAAATTCCGTAATCAAGCACTTTGCCGCGCACAGCTTCGCTTTCACGGGTGGAAATTATCATTCCCGTGTAGGGGACAGCAATTCTTATGCAGGCTATGACCTTTGCAAAAAGCTCATCCGATAAGCTGTTGTCAAAAACGCCGGGGTCTATATCGTCGGCTCTTTTGATTCTCGGCACGCTTATCGTGTGAGGCCCTACTCTGTGAACAGCCTCTAAATGCTCCGCGTGCATTAAAAGACCTGCAAATTCATACATATATCCCTCAAGTCCGAAAAGCACTCCTAATCCGACATCGTCAATACCGCCTTCCATTGCTCTGTCCATCGCCTCGGTATGATAATCGTAATCGTGCTTAGGTCCCGTCGGGTGAAGCTCCAAATAGCTTTTTTTATTGTAGGTTTCCTGGAAAAGAATATAGGTGCCTATACCTGCTTCTTTTAACTTTCTGTAGTTTTCAACCGTAGTTGCGGCGATATTTACATTTACTCTTCTTATATCGCCGTTTTTGTGGTGTACTGAATAAATCGTATTTATACATTCAAGTATGTATTCTATAGGATTGTTTACCGGATCTTCGCCTGCCTCTATAGCAAGCCTTTTATGCCCCATATCCTGTAAAGCTATAACCTCTTTTTTTATCTCTTCCTGAGTAAGCTTCTTTCGCGCTATATGCTTGTTTTTCATATGATATGGACAGTAAACGCAGCCGTTCACGCAGTAGTTTGAAAGATAAAGAGGAGCAAACATTACTATTCGGTTGCCGTAAAAAGCAAGCTTGATTTCATTTGCCAGCTTATACATTTCCTCGATCTTTTCAGGTATTTCGCAGGCTAAAAGAACGCTCGCCTCTCTGTGGGTAAGCCCTGCGCAGGTAACGCCGTTTCCGTTTTTCTTAGGTCTTGCCTTTTCAAGAAGAGAATCAATAAGCTCGATATTATTTTTGTTTTCCTGAGCGTATTTTAAAGTTTCTCTTATTTCCTCATCATTAATAAATTCCTCTGCTTTTAAAGATTTCGGATCATAAATTGCCATTTTAAAAATTCCTTTCTTTTCTTAAATCTCCGCGGTCTGTAACTATTTTAAAACCGACGGATCTCATTCTTGCGCTTAAGCATTCCCTGCACTGGGCCGATTCCTCGCCTGTGCAGATCTTATTATCATAAAGCTCGTATTTTTTTCTTACTGATACGGGCGATAAATTAGGCATAACCACATTTGCCCCGGCTTTTATTCCCATTTCTCTGCCGGTAGGATTTATAGTACCCAGAGCGGTCGTGGCAGGGAGCAGGATATTAGGCTTTATAAGTCTTATCAGCGAAAGCAGATAAAGCGTCTGATTAAGCGAGCCTGCTTTAAAATCCTTAAAAGGCGTATCCTTATGCGGAATAAAAGGACCTATTCCGCACATATCGGGTGAAAATTCCTCTATAAATTTAAGGTCTTTCGCTAAAGTTTTCTCAGTTTGATAAGGGGATCCAACCATAAATCCGCAGCCCACGGCAAAGCCAATTTCTTTTAGATTTTTAAGGCAGTTTATTCTGTGGATGAGATTCATATTTTCAGGGTGTAAAAGAGAATAGTGATCCTCATCTGCAGTTTCGTGCCGCAAAAGATATCTGTCGGCTCCGGAGTTATACATCTTCTCATAATCTTCTTTCTCATATTCTCCGAGAGAAAGAGTTACCGCGCAGTCGGGGTAGAGTGATTTTATGCTTTTTACTATATCGCAGATGCTATTCACACTTATAACATTTTCTCCGCCCTGCAGAACAAAGGTCCTGAATCCTAAAGAGTATCCCTCTTTGCAGCAGTTAAGTATCTGCTCTTTTGTAAGAATATATCTTTCGCAGTTTTTATTCGATCTTCTTATTCCGCAGTAAAAACAGTCGTTTTTACAGACATTTCCTATCTCTATCAGTCCTCTGACGAAAACCTCATTTGAATAATATTCCCGCCTTTTTTTATCGGCCAGATTTCTCGCATAATCTCTCAGCTCTTCGCTTTCGCCTTTTATAAGCTCTTCATATTGAGTTAGGGCTAATGAATGGGTTTTGCTTAAAAGGCAAATAAGTTCTTTTAAATCCGCCATATCAGCTCACATCCGCATAAAGCGTCTTAACATTTATGCCGTCTATCCTGCCGAGCTTTCCTGAAAGAGCCGAAATAATGCTTTGCTCACCGTCAACAGCGATACTTATAATACTTAAATTATTTTCCTTATAGGGTACTCCCATTCTTCCGATTATGTATTTTCCGTAAGAATGGAGCAGGGCATTAAGCTCGTCGGTTTTTTCGCTGTTTTTAACTATTATTCCGATAAGGGCTATTCTTTTTTCCATTTTTTCCTCCAAAAAAATCCGCGTCTTTATAAAAAGACACGGACAGTGTAATTGTGTTACATTATATTATCGTGTCTTCTGCCTCAAAAAAGATTTCGGCGTCAGGTCGATATATTCATTTTTTATAATTTTATCATATTTTTATTTTTGTGTCAACAGCAGTATTTTCAGCATTTTGCTTGGCACCCCCGGCAAGTGCTTTGTACTCTTTGACATTTTTTATGGTTTCACCGTCTATCTGAAGAGTGCGCGGCCGGTCAAAACTTACTGTGATTTCTTTTCCTTTAAGCACTGTAACAACACTTTTATGATTTATATGCTTACCAGAAAAGATAGAGTGGAACACTGCGAGAGTTTTAAGCTTTGAAGGGCAGTGCATTACCATAACGGAAACTGTGCCGCAGCTAAGCCTGTCCTGACTCGGAGCAGGCATCATTCCTCCGCCGTAAAATCTCCCATTCATACAAGGCGCAAGCCATACGTTTTTGAATTCATATTTTTTCCGTCGACGGTTATTTCCGCACGAGTAGGCTTATAATAAAACAGAAGTCCCTTTATCGCGATCATAGTATAGTTTATCGGCTTATCAAAATCGGAGCTTTCTCTGATTTCGTCGCCTTTTTCACAGCAGTAGACGTCTATACCGTAACCTATTCCGTTTTAAAATTTCATTTTGTCGGTTGAATTGATAAATTTGTTGAGCGTGCTGACGCCTCCCGCGATAACAACCTTATCATCTGATGAAAGTTTCGAGAAAAAATTGTAGTAATTTTTGATTTCTGTGATATCTTCAAAAAGGCAATTTTCAGAGCCTAATATCTTTTCGAGAGCCATTGCGTGTTCCTTACCTTTTTTATTAGAGGCGAGCGGGTTGTAAAGAATCCTGTAGCAAGACATAATTTATCCCCATTTTGATTTTATTTTTTTTCTGCGAGTATCATTTTTTCAAGAGTTTTTGCGGCTACGCTTAAGGTCTGGTCTTTTCTCGTTATCAGGCAAATATCTCTTTTGGGAATGGTTTCTTTAAGATCTATGACTGCAACATCGTCATACCCAGAGATAAATTCTTCCGAAACAAACCCTATTCCGAGCCCGGCTCTTACCATAGGAAGAATCTGATCTGCCGAGAAAGCCTCTATATCAGGATCAAAAGAAAGATTGTGGTTCGAGAAAAAAGAAGAGTAAAACTCGAAAGATTTAGTATCGGGCCCTAAAGCGACGATAGGATAATAAGTGAGTTCTTTTAAAGAAACTTTTCTTCCGAGCAGTTTAAAAAAGCTTTTAGGAGAAACGGCGGTTTCCCTTAAGGTTTTAACGCAGGTCTGAGTAAGCGAAGAAGATCTTATCGTAGGGGTGGTAACAACAGCGAGATCAGCCGTTCTTTCTTTAAGCGCGGTAATAGCCTGAGGAGTGGAATGATCAGAAATCCTTACTTTGATTTTCGGATAAAGATCTCTGTACTTTTTAAGCACAGGCAGTAAAAGACAGCGGAAAGCCACTTCGCTTGATGCTATAGTCACCGTTCCGCTTTGAAGATTATTAATATCCGTTATTTCCGCCTCGCCGGCTTCAATATGCTTTAAAGCCAGCTTGATATGAGAATAGAGCTTTTCTCCCTCGGGAGTCAGCTTCATTCCGCGGTTGGTTCTTGAAAAAAGCGGACATCCGAGTTCACTTTCAAGATTCTTAATGGTGCGAGTTAAATTCGGCTGATTGTTAAGCAGCTGTTTTGCCGCCTGTGAAACACTGCCGTATTTCGCGACAAAATAAAAAATCCTGTAATAATCGTAACTTATATACATAAAGTAACAACCCCGATTGAGATATCATATAAGTATATCAAACATATCATTTATAGATTTTACACATACTTATTTCTGAATTATAATACTAATATTCCGAAAAGTCAAGGAGTAAGAAGGAGGAATTTATGAGTTCAGTATCTTTTAAAATCGAGCGGTTTGCCGATTCGTTTTTAAGCACTGTTTTCATAATTCTTTCAGGCGGCTTTCAGGACGCCTATACTTATATGTGCAGAGGTAAGGTTTTTGCCAACGCTCAAACGGGAAACATAGTCCTTTTATCTGATAAAATATTCAGAGGAGATTTCAGAGCAGGGCTTAAATATCTTGTGCCTGTTATTTCGTTTTTGCTCGGCACTATCGCCGCTGAGATCATCAGGTATAATGCAAAAAAATTGAAACTGATTCATTTCAGGCAGGCGGTGCTTGTATTTGAAACAGCGGTGCTTTTTTCCGTGGGATTTATTCCTGGGGAATATGATATTTTTGCTAATGCCGCGGTTTCCTTTGTGTGCGCGCTTCAGCTGCAATCATTTCCCACCTTAAGAGGGCAGGCGTTTGCAAGTACAATGTGTATAGGAAATATGAAAAACGCCGCAGTGTATCTTAGCTCCTATATAAAGAATAAGGATAAAAAACATCTTGAAATTTCAGCGCTTTATTTTGCCGTTGTTACCCTGTTCGGTTTTGGTGCGGCTTTAGGAAGTTTTGCCGCTGAAAAGTTCGGTCTTAAATCTATTTTCGGAAGTTGTATTTTACTTATTATCAGCTTTATAATTTTTGCCGAAAGAAAGGAAGCGTAAGGCTCTATGGATAAAAAAAAGAGGACTGTCGGGCTAATAGTCTGGATAGGCCTTTTAGCCATATTTTTGGTTCTTGCCCTGCTTGCGGGAAAACCCGTGCAGGATAAAGAATCAATAAAAGAGGTCATGCGTGATGCGGTTTTGCATGAAACAAATAAAATAAGCCTTTTCGGATTAAAAGACGTTAATCCCTCGCTTATTTCAGCAGTCACGGTTACGGGGATTTTACTCGCAGCAAGTTTACTCATCAGAATTTTTGTGATACCGAGGTTTAAAAATATCCCCGGAAAATTTCAGCTTTTGCTCGAAGAGGTCGTTGGTTTTTTTGATAATCTCGCTAAATCAAACAGCCCTCACAGAAATATTTTCTTAGGTGCTTATGTTTTTGCGGCGGGTACTTATATTTTTATCGGAACATTGTTCGAGCTTTTCGGTCTGCAGGCCGTAACCACAGCCGGCAAATCAATTTCATTGCCGGCCCCGCTTTCGGATATCAACGCCGCGATAGCACTCGGAGTTTTCTCCTATCTTATGATAATGGGCGGATCGATAGCAGGAAACGGAATAAAAGGAATAGGAAAGAGCTTAAAAGAATTTTCGCTGCCCATATCTATGAGTTTCAGGCTTTTCGGCGCACTGCTCAGCGGCCTGCTTGTTACCGAACTTGTTTATTATACAGTTAGTTTAAGCTTTGTTCTTCCTGTAGCGGTGGGAGTTATGTTTACATTGCTTCACGCTCTTATTCAAACCTATGTTTTGACAATGCTTACGGCTTTATTCTACGGAGAGGTTTCTAAGCCGTCTGTTAAAAAAATAAAATCAAAAAATTAATTTTTCATTCCGGAGGAAAATATTATGAAAAAAGAGTTAAAAAAATCATTACTTACACTTATATTTGCAATGATCATCTGCGTTTTTGCAGGTATTTCCGCTTTTGCGGCAACCGATACATCTTCAGAGCAAAGCGAAACTGCTGTCACGACCTCGCAGTCGGCCCGGGAAGAGGATAATACAACAGGCTCCAAAGCTATAGCCGCGGCTGTTTGTGTAGGTTTAGTTGCGGCAAGCGGCGCTATCGGAATGGCTCTTGCAATTTCAAAGTCCGTGGAGGGAATTTCCCGTCAGCCCGAAGCTGAGGGCAAGATAAGAACCAGCCTTATGCTCGGCCTTGTATTTATCGAAACAGCTATTATTTATGCTTTGATCGTTGCGATACTTGTCATATTCGTTCTGTAAAGAGGGGGAGATAAAATGAGTATCCCTTTGAATATTGATTGGCAGCAGATATTGCTCCATATTTTCAATTTTATAATACTCGCGGGCGGTCTTTGGTTTTTGCTGTATAAACCTGTAAAGAAATTTATGGATAATAGAACAGATTATTATAAAAAAATGGATGAAGACGCCGCAGATAAACTCAAAAGTGCCGATGAAAAGGAAGCTGAGTATTTAAAAAAGCTTGAGCTTGCACAAGAAGAGGCTGAAAAAATCAAATCAGAGGCGGCGGCGCAAGCCAAAAAATCTGCCGAAGCAGAACTTTTAAAAGCCGAGGCTCAAAGGCAGAAAATAATCGAATCCGCAAAATCGGAAGCAATGGATGAAAAAGAAAAGATATTAAACGAGGCTAACGCCGAGATCGAAAAGATCGTTTCCGACGCTATAGATGAAGCGGTTTCGGCAAAAAGCGGCGACGCTATTGACGACTTTTTGAAAACCGCCGGAAAAGAGTGATGAGTTTGACAAATCTATCTGTCAGGGCAAGAATAAGATATTATAAAAAGCCCGAAACTAAGCAAACCGAGGATTTAAAAGCTTTCTTAGAGGGGAAATACGGTTCTTTATCCGAGCTTTCGTTTTTAAAAGACGAAAATTACAAAGACGGATTTGTAATCGAAATTTGCAAAAGATCAGGGGAATTTATCCCGGAGGAAATTATCGATTGGAGCCCTGCCGGAATAGGGAGACAGCTTAAAGAAAAGATATTTGCCGCCATAAAAAATCAGGATAAAATAATTCCTTTGATAAAAGAAACCGCCAAAAGCTTCAAGCCCGCAGCCGAAAGCGAAGAGATAGGATCAGTCCTTACCGTCGGCGACGGAATTGCTACGGTAAGCGGTCTTGAAAATGTAAAATACGGCGAAATACTTATATTCGAGCACGGAATAAAAGGAATGGTGCTTGACCTTAAAGAGGACAGCGTAGGCTGCGTTATTTTCGGCGACGAAGATGAAATAACCGAGGGCAGCTTAGTTAAAAGAAGCTTTAAAACGGCCGGTGTACCCGTGGGCAAAAAAATGCTCGGAAGAATCGTTGACGCTTTAGGCGAGCCTATCGACGGCAAAGGTCCTGTTTTTGAAGACGGTTACTATCCCATTGAGAAAAAGGCGCCCGGAATTATAGACAGGCAGCCTGTAAACAAACCTCTTGAAACAGGACTTCTCGCGATAGACTCTATGTTTCCTATAGGCAGAGGTCAAAGAGAACTGATTATCGGCGACAGGCAGACGGGTAAAACGGCGATAGCCTTAGATACCATTCTTAATCAGAAAGACAAAAATGTCGTCTGCGTATATGTGGCTATCGGACAGAAAGCTTCTTCCGTGGCACAGCTTGCAGAGGTATTAAAATCCAAAGGCGCTCTTAATTACACGGTTATAGTAAACGCTTCCGCAAGCGATTCCGCGCCCAAGCAGTATATTGCGCCTTATTCGGGCTGCGCTATTGCGGAATATTTTATGGAAAACGGAAAAGATGTTCTTATCGTTTATGACGACCTTTCTAAGCACGCCATAGCATACAGGACTTTAAGCCTTTTGCTTGAGCGCTCTCCCGGAAGAGAAGCATATCCGGGAGATGTATTCTATCTTCATTCAAGACTTCTCGAAAGATCGGCGCATTTAAGCGATAAGTTGGGCGGAGGAAGTATGACGGCTCTGCCTATCGTGGAAACGCAGGCGGGAGATGTTTCCGCTTATATTCCTACGAATATTATTTCTATAACCGACGGTCAGATATTCCTTGAAAGCGACCTTTTCTTTGCCGGTCAAAGACCTGCTGTAAACGTCGGACTTTCTGTTTCCAGAGTCGGCGGCGCCGCTCAGACAAAGGCTATGAAAAAGGCAACCGGCGCTATAAGACTTGATCTTGCGCAGTATAGAGAAATGGAAGTCTTTATGCAGTTTTCAAGCGATCTTGACGAAACCACGAAAAGACAGCTTCATTACGGCGAAGACCTTATGCAGCTGCTTAAGCAAAAGCAATATCATCCTTATAAGGAGCACCGGCAGGTGATTTTGCTTGTTTCAGCGCTTTCAAAAGCATTCTCCGAAGTGCCTGTAAAAGAGGTCCCCGATTATGCGGATAAGCTTATTGAGTATTTTGAAAGCACACAGTTAAGCCTTTGCGAAAAGATAGACGAAACAGGCGTGCTTTCTGACGAGGAAACAAAACTTATTGCAGATAAGGCAAAAGAGTTCCTTAAAAAATCATAAAAGGGCGGTGAAGATACGTGGCAAACGCAAAGGAAATAAAAAGCCATATTAAAAGTGTTAAAGATACGCAGAAAATAACTAATGCTATGTATCTTATCGCTTCGACTAAAATGCGCAAAGCCAAGGCTGATCTTGACAGAACAAGGCCTTATTTTAACGAACTTCAAACCGAGATCAAGCGAATTTTCAGAAATGTGAAAACGGTTGACAGCAAGTATTTTTACCCCGAAGAGGGAATGCCTGAGCTAAAAGGTCCTTATGCCGCTTTGGTTATAACAGCCGATAAAGGTCTTGCGGGAATGTATAACCAAAATGTCATCAAAGAGGCGGAAAAGCTCTTAAATGAGCATAGGGATACCAAGCTTTTTGTCGTAGGAGAATACGGCAGAAGGTACTTTGAGCATAGAAATATTCCTATTGAGCAGAGCTTTATTTACACCGCTCAAAACCCCACAATGCAAAGAGCGAGGGAAATAACACAGATTTTGCTAAACCTTTACGATAAAGGCGAGGCACAGAAAATTTATGTTATTTATACGGATATAAAAAACGGAATGTTCGAAAGCGTTATAAATTTCAGGCTCCTGCCTTTTCATAAAAAAACATTTTCTTCTAAAGGAGAAAATGTTTCGGGTGAAAATCCGTTTGAATTTTCACCGTCTGTGAATGATGTTCTTGATAATATAATACCAAGCTATATTTCAGGATATATTTACAGCGCTTTGATAGACAGCTTTTGCTCTGAGCAAAGCTCAAGAATGAATGCTATGAATTCCGCGAATCAAAACGCGCAGGAAATTTTAAACGACCTTTCGGTTGAGTATAACCGTCTCAGGCAGGCAACTATAACGCAGGAAATAACAGAGGTTTCCTCAGGTGCCAAAGCGCAGAAAAAAAGTAAAATGAAAAATATCGGCAGAAAGGCGGATCTTCAGTGATAAAGGGAAGAATATCGGAAATATCCGGACCTGTTATCGATTGCAGGTTTCCTCACAGAGAACTTCCGAAAATCAAGGAAGCTTTAAGCGTTGAGCTGGATAATGAAAAAAGAATAATGGAGGTAGCTTCTCATATCGGCAACGATACTGTCAGATGCATCCTTTTAGGAGCAAGCGAAGGTCTTGCCAGGGGTATGGAAGTCACCGCTTTGGGCCACGGAATTTCCGTGCCCGTGGGCGACGCGACTTTGGGGCGTATGTTCAATGTTTTGGGCGAGCCTATCGACGGCGGCGAGGAACTTGATAAAAGCGTTCCAAAATGGGAAATACACAGAAAGGCTCCCGGCTTTGATGAGCAGAAGCCGGCGGCTGAAATTCTTGAAACCGGAATTAAAGTTATCGACCTTTTAGAGCCTTATCCGAAAGGCGGAAAGATAGGTCTTTTCGGAGGCGCGGGAGTAGGAAAGACCGTGCTTATTCAGGAGCTTATTCATAATGTGGCGGTAAAACACGGCGGCTATTCCGTTTTCACGGGAGTCGGCGAAAGAAGCCGCGAGGGTAACGACCTTTTTTATGAAATGAAAGAAAGCGGAGTTTCTGATAAAACAGCGCTTGTGTTCGGTCAGATGAATGAGGCGCCGGGAGTAAGAATGAGAGTCGCCCTCTCAGGGCTTACTATGGCTGAGTATTTCCGTGAAGAACAGAATAAGGATGTTTTGCTCTTTATCGATAATATTTTCAGATTTGTTCAGGCGGGCAGCGAGGTATCCACATTGCTCGGCAGAATGCCGTCGGCAGTCGGATATCAGCCCACCCTTGCAGACGAAATGGGAGCTTTGCAGGAAAGGATAACTTCCACTAAAAAAGGTTCCGTTACATCCGTTCAGGCGGTATATGTCCCTGCAGACGATCTTACCGATCCTGCTCCTGCCACTACTTTTACCCACCTTGACGCTACCACTGTATTAAGCAGAAAAATAGCCGAGCAGGGAATTTATCCGGCTGTAGATCCGCTTTCAAGTACTTCGAGAATTCTCGAAGAGGATATCGTAGGCTCCGAGCATTACGAAGTTGCAAGAAAAGTCCAGGAAACTTTGCAGAAATATAACGAACTTCAGGATATCATCGCTATTTTGGGTATTGACGAGCTTTCGGAAGAAGATAAAATAACTGTTACAAGAGCGAGAAAAATGCAGAGATTTTTATCTCAGCCTATGAGCGTAGCCGAAAAGTTTACAGGTATTAAGGGAGTATATGTTCCCGTAAGCGAAACTGTTAAGGGGTTCAAGGCAATTTTAAGCGGAGAAGCGGATATTTATCCGGAAGCGGCTTTTTATAATGTCGGAACATTCGACGATGTTATCAAAAAAGCAAAAGAGCTTGAAAAGGAATAATTGAAATGAAAAGCTTTAAAGTTCATATCCTTGCCGCGGATAAGACTTTTTATGACGGCGAATGCGAGTCGCTGATAATTCCCACTTCTTCCGGGCAATACGGAATTCTTGCCGACCACAGCAACACGATAACCGCTCTAACACCAGGAACGCTTACTTACAGAAAACCCGGTTCAAGCGATGAGATAGCCGCTGTTTCCGCAGGACTCTGCAAAATTGAAAACGGCGAGGTCTTAGTGCTTACAGATTCTGCCGAAAGGCCCGATCAGATAGATGAAATAAGGGCAAAAATAGCTGCGGACGAGGCTAAAGAAGCTATGCTTCAAAAGCAGAGCTACAGAGAATATAAATCCACTCAGCTTATGCTCGCAAGAAATATTGCAAGGCTCAGAGTTAAAGGAAGCACAAACACGGAATAAAAAAACAACCGCTGACTCAGCGGTTGTTTTTATGTTTTTTTTGCTTTTTCCTTTTCTTTAATTTTCCGTCTACAACAAACGAAAGAATTCTGAAAATAGATTCTGCGGCGAATGAGAAAAGGATAGTCAACTGCATACTTGTTATCGGAATCATAACCACATTGAAAAAGTCGGGGATCACTATAAAAGTCAGCACTATGCCGAGAATATTTATTAGAAAAACGGTAAGCCTGTATTTATTAAAAGGCATACTGATTTTTCTTAAAATCATAAATCCCACAACCGCAAGAATAAGGGTTGAGGCTGTCGCAACGTCGGTTTTAGGAAGTCCGAAAACCTTTTTGAATATCGCAAGCGAGCCTACTACTATTGCGTCTGTAAGACCTGCGGGCAGAGCGTTTTTAAGCACATTTGTAAGGAAATTACCCTCTATTCTGCTTTTATTGCTCTCAAGCGCCAGCAAAAATCCGGGAAGACCTATTGTAAAAGCGCTGATAAGCGAAATGTGCGTAGGCTCCAAAGGATAGGAAAACATAAATATCGAAGCCATTATCGCAAGTAAAACAGAAAAAATATTTTTTACAAGGAATAAGCTTGCCGATCTTTGAATATTATTTACGACTCTTCTGCCTTCTAAAACAACTCCCGGCATTTTTGAAAAGTCGGAATCGAGCAGCACGACCTGTGCCGCCTGGGATACCGCCTCGCTGCCAGAAGCCATAGCTATAGCACAGTCGGCGTCTTTCATAGCAAGGATATCGTTTACACCGTCGCCCGTCATTGCAACGGTGCGGCCGCTGTTTTGCAGGGCATTTACTATTATTTGCTTTTGCTTCGGCGTCACTCTTCCGAAAACTGTGTATTTAAGAGCGGCTTTTTCGACCTCTTCTTTTGTATCAAGCAAGGAAGCGTCGATATACTTATCGTAATCCTCAATCCCCGCGAGCCTAGCGGTTTCGCTGACAGTCTGCGGATTATCACCGGATATTACCTTTATTTTTACTCCCTGGTCTGCAAAATATCTGAAAGTTTTAACTGCGCCTTTTCTTATCGCATTCGATAAAACTATAAATAAAACAGGGGAGATAATATCTTCTTTTTTAACTGCAAAGCTTAGTACCCTGTATCCTTTTTTAGAATAGTTTTCCACAAGATCCTTATATTCTTCGAATTTGTCCTTAAGCACAAATTCGGGAGCACCGAGGATATATTCGCCGTCTTCAAAAACAGCCGTTCCGTATTTTAAAGAAGAAGAAAAAGGAGTAACGCTTAGAGCCGCTTTTAAATTCTCTGCCGATCTGCAGTTTTCCGCTTTGAATTTTTTAAGCGCCTGCATTGTCGTGTTGTTATCAATAGAAGAGCCGATATATTCATAAAGCTTATTTAAGTCCGCTTCGCTTTCTTCATTTATTCTTACCACGGTTTTAACTTCCATAGTGGGCTCTGTGATAGTGCCGGTTTTATCCACGCAAAGCACATCTACTCTGGCGAGTGCTTCTATACTCTTCATATCGTTTAAAAGCACTTTTCGCTTAGAAAGCCTGATTGTTCCGAGAGCAAGCGCCACGGTGGTTAAAAGATAAAGCCCCTCGGGTATCATTCCGATAATTGCCGCCACCATCGATACGATACTATCCGCAAAGGTTTCTTTACTTAAAAAATAGCTTTGATAAAATAATATTCCGCCAATTGGAATAAGCAAAATTCCCATCCATTTAACGATTTTATTTATCGAGCGGATCATTTCGGACTGCTCTTTTCCGCTTACGGCTTTTGCCTCTGCGGTGAGCTTAGAAATATATGACTCTTTTCCTACCTTTTCAAGTGTAGCAATGCATTCTCCCGAAACGATAAAGCTGCCTGAAAGCAGGGTATCGCCGAAGTTTTTTGTTATTTCGTCTTCTTCGCCTGTCAGCAGCGCTTCGTTTACATTTACAGAGCCTTTTACTATACGCGCGTCAGCTACTATCTGATCGCCTGCGGAGAAAATCACATAATCGCCTTTTACAAGCGATCCCGATTTTATCCTCTGCCTTTTAGAATCTCTTATTACTTCTGCGTGAGGGGAATTAAGCAAACTCATTTTATCGAGGGTTTTTTTAGCCCTTAATTCCTGAAAAATACCGACAAGCGTGTTTCCTATAATTATCGGCAGGAAAGTTAAATTTCTGAACGAGCCGACTGCGCATAACAGCACCGTGATTATAATAAATATAAAGTTGAAATAAGTCAGCGTATTGGATCTGATAATTTCTTTTACGGATTTTCCGGCGGCGGTCGTATCGGTATTAACAAGACCTTTGTTTTTCCTGTCGATCACCTGATCCATTGTAAGACCTGTAATATGCATATCGCTATTTTTCATTTTCTCACCTCGCTCAGATTGTATTATATCACAATATTTCCTATAAAACAAGTATTTTAAAACTTTTATAACATAAAATCGGTTATTTTGATTTAACATAATTAAAACCGTATTATTAACATAAAAATATAAAAAATTTCCTGTTGATTTAATGCTCATAAATGGTATAATGATAATTGGTATATCAAAAAAGCTATATATACAAATAATGAATACCGCTATGCAAAAATCGCAATTCCAAAAATTGTCGTAATATGTTATAATATATACTAATATGTAACATAGGAAGGTGTATTATGAACAAAATTTCAATCATCGGTACAGGCAGCGTCGGCTCAACGATTGCTTACACACTCACGGTTATGGGTATCGCTTCGGATATCGTAATGATCGATATCAACAATGAAAAGGCTTTAGGCGAAGCTCTTGACATCAGGCAGGGAACGCCGTTCTGCAGCGCCTGCTCGGTATATGCAGGTGACTATCGTGACGCCGAGGGATCGGATATCGTTATTCTCACATCGGGAATTGCAAGAAAGCCGGGTCAGACCCGCCTTGAGCTTGCTCAGACCAATGTGGATATAACCAAGAGTATTATTCCCGAGATCACCAAATATGCTCCCGACGCGACTTATGTTATAGTAAGCAACCCTGTTGACGTGCTTACATATACATTCTGCAAGCTTTCGGGAATTCCCGAAAACAAGATCCTCGGTTCGGGTACTATTCTCGATACCGCAAGACTTCGCTCAAGACTTTCTGAGTACTACAATATTTCTCAGGCTAACGTTCATGCTTATGTTCTCGGCGAGCACGGTGATTCTTCGTTTATTCCGTGGTCCGTTGCGAACATTTCGAATGTTCCTATCAGGGACTGCGCAAAGCTTTTAAGCGAGAATAACGGAATTGCCAATCCCGAGCTTAATCTTGAAGATATTGAGCAGTATGTAAGAAAATCGGGCGCAAGAGTTATAGCGAGAAAGGGAGCAACCTTTTATGCTGTTTCAGTATCCGTATGTCATATATGCAAGTGCTTGCTCGGCGGAATGGATACCACTATGACCGTTTCCACGATGATGCACGGGGAGTACGGCATTGATAACGTCTGCCTTTCAACCCTAAATATGATCGGTAACAATTGCGTAAGAGGCAAAGTAAATCTTTCGCTCACCGATGATGAAGTTGTAAAACTCAGAAAGAGTGCAGATACCTTAAAAGAGGTAATATCAAGCCTTAATATTTAATGAAAGGTCGATTGAATATGGATTACCGTATTGAACACGATTCTATGGGTGAAATGAAAGTCCCTGCAGACAGACTGTGGGCGGCGCAAACCCAGAGAAGCCACGAAAATTTTAAGATCGGCGTGGATATCGAAACCATGCCGAGAGAAATAACGCACGCTTTCGGAATTCTTAAAAAAGCGGCAGCTCTTGCAAATGCTGAGCTTCGCCCCGAAAAAATGACCGAAGAAAAGCTTGGTTGTATTGTAAAAGCTTGCGATGAGGTAATCTCCGGCTCTTTAAACGGACATTTTCCGCTCGTCGTCTGGCAGACAGGTTCCGGCACGCAATCGAATATGAATGCAAACGAGGTTATAGCAAACCGCGCAAATCAGATAGCAGAAAAAAAGCTTTGTCATCCTAACGATGATATAAATATGAGTCAGTCTTCAAATGACACCTTCCCGACTGCAATGCACATTTCTGCCGTTATAGCGGTTGAGGATAAGCTTATCCCCGCGCTTAACACTCTTATAGAAACCTTTAAAAGACTTGAAAAGGAAAACGAGGGAATTGTTAAATCCGGCCGTACCCATTTGCAGGACGCCACTCCTATCAAGTTCTCGCAGGAAATTTCCGGCTGGAGAGCGAGTCTTGAGCGTGATGTAGAGCTTTTAAAAGCCGCAGTAAAGCCGCTTTATGAACTTGCGCTCGGCGGAACCGCCGTAGGAACAGGTCTTAATGCTCCAAAAGGCTTTTCGGAGCTTGTCGCAAAAAAAGTCGCAGAGCTTACAAACAAGCCTTTTGTAACGGCAGGGAACAAATTCCACGCCCTTACTTCAAAGGATGAAATAGTATTCGCTCACGGCGCTATAAAAGCCGCCGCCTGCGATATGATGAAAATAGCAAATGATGTAAGATGGCTTGCTTCCGGTCCGCGTGACGGCTTAGGCGAGATCCATATTCCCGAAAATGAGCCCGGCTCTTCGATCATGCCCGGAAAGGTAAACCCCACCCAGTGCGAGGCTGTTACTATGGTGGCGGTTCAGGTTATGGGCAATGATGTTGCGGTAGGAATGGCGGCTTCACAGGGCAACTTTGAACTTAATGTGTTTATGCCTGTCACCGCTTATAATTTCCTGCAGTCTGCACGCTTGCTTGCAGAGGCGATTATTTCGTTTAATAATAACTGTGCTGTCGGAATTACCGCAAATAAAGAAAAAATGCACCATAATCTTCATAATTCGCTTATGCTTGTTACGGCTCTCAATCCTTATATAGGATATGAAAATGCCGCAAAAACAGCAAAAAAAGCTTATAAAGATAATATTTCGCTTAAAGAGGCGTGCGTTCAGCTCGGTTTCCTTTCTGCGGAAAAATTTGATGAAGTATTCCATCCCGAAGAGATGGTTTAAAGAACTGGAGGAACAAGATGAAGGTCAGTTATTTTCCCGGCTGCACTCTTCGCACGAAGGCAAAAGATCTTGATCTTTATGCAAGAGAAAGCGCCGCCGCTTTAGGCGTGGAAATGATAGAAATTGATAATTGGCAGTGCTGCGGAGGAGTTTTTGTAAGCGCTAAGGACGAGATAGCGTCAAAGCTTCCGAGCGTAAGAGCTCTTATCGCCGCAAGGGATGAAAACAGACCGCTTGTCACGGTATGTTCCGCCTGCCACAATGTTATCAAGCAGACTAATCATATTATGAAGACAGATAAGGAAACATCCGACAAGGTAAATCTTTATATGTCGCAGGATAAGGAGAAAAAAGCTCCTTATAACGGCGAAACAGAGGTTTTGCACTATTTAGAGCTTTTGCGGGATAAAGTAGGCTTCGATAAGATAAAAGAAGCCGTTAAAAAGCCTCTTTCGGGCAAAAAGATCGCCGCTTATTACGGATGTCTGCTTTTAAGACCGCACACAACTATGCAGATGGACGATCCTGAAAATCCGAGTATAATCGAAGATTTCATCAGCGCTCTCGGAGCAACCCCGGTAAAATATTCGCAGAGAAATGAGTGCTGCGGAGGATATATCGCTCTCGAAAATCCTGAAACCGCCAAAAAGCGCTCTAATATTATTTCTGACAATGCTGCGGCAAACGGTGCTGAAATGATCGTCACAGCCTGTCCGCTGTGCAAATATAATCTTATTAAAAACGGCAGTAAAATTCCGGTTGTTTATTTCACTGAAATTTTAGCCGAAGCTCTCGGTTTAAAGGAGGATGAAAATGCTGAGTAAATCTGAACTTACAAAAGAAAATATTCTTCGCATAAGCGGAGTAAACCCCGTAAAGTGTATGCGCTGCGGAAAGTGTTCGGGTACATGTCCTTCTTATGACGAAATGGAATATCATCCCCACCAATTCGTATATATGGTGGAAAACGGTGATATAGAAACTCTTATGAAATCCGAGTCTGTTTATAAATGTCTTTCGTGCTTTGCGTGTGTTGACCGCTGTCCGAGAGGCGTTGAGCCTGCAAAGCTTATTGAGGCTGTAAGACTATCGGTTATCAGGCAAAAGGGCGCCAATCATTTAACCGCAAATGATATTCCCGATATTATAGATGAAGATATGCCCCAGCAGGCAATTATGAGCGCTTTGCGCAAATATTCCAAATAAGAAAGGAGAAAATGACAATGCAGAGAATAGGTGTTTTTGTTTGCCACTGCGGTACCAATATCGCAGGAACGGTAGATGTAAAGGCTGTTGCGGAAGCTCTAAAATCGGAGCCGGGAGTTGTTTTCTCCACCGATTATCAGTATATGTGTTCGCAGGCCGGACAGGATATGATAAAAAACGCTATCAAGGAAAATAAGCTCAGCGGAATAGTTATCTGCTCATGTTCTCCGAGAATGCACGAGGCTACTTTCAGAAAGACCGCCGCTGCCGCAGGACTTAATTCCTATATGGTGGAAATTGCAAATATCCGCGAGCAGTGTTCCTGGGTACATAAGGATATGCCGATAGGTACCGAAAAGGCGATAATTCTTGCAAAAGCCGCGGTTGCAAAAGTAAATCTTAACGCACCGCTCACACCCGGAGAAAGCCCCGTTACAAAAAGAGCGCTTGTTATCGGCGGAGGAATAGCCGGTATCCAGACTGCTCTTGATATTGCAGACGCAGGGTTCCCTGTAGACATAGTTGAAACAAAGCCCACTATCGGCGGAAAAATGGCTCAGCTTGATAAAACATTCCCGACTCTTGACTGCGCCGCGTGTATTTTAACGCCTAAAATGGTTGACGTTGCTCAGAATGAAAAAATCAAAATTTATTCCTATTCTGAAGTAACGGATGTTAAAGGCTTTGTAGGAAATTTTGATGTTACTATAAAGAAAAAAGCAAGATATGTAAAAGAGGATGTATGTACAGGCTGCGGTCTTTGTACAGAAAAGTGTCCTCAAAGAAAAGTTCCGAATGAATTTAACCTCGGAATGGATAACCGCAGAGCTATTTATATTCCTTTTGCTCAGGCTGTTCCGAAAGTTGCGACTATCGATCCTAACCACTGTATGATGCTTAAAACCGGCAAATGCGGAGTATGTTCAAAAGTCTGCACAGCCAAGGCTATCGATTATAATGCAAAGGATGAATTCATCGAGGAGAAATACGGCGCAATAGTTGTTGCAACAGGATTTAATCCCATCTCGGTTGAAAAATTCGATGAGTTTGCTTACAGCGAGTCAAAAGATGTTATAACTTCTCTTGAGCTTGAAAGACTTATGAATGCCGCAGGTCCTACGGGAGGCACTCTTTTAAGACCTTCGGATAATGAGCATCCCCACACTATAGTTTTCGTTCAGTGCGTAGGCTCAAGATGTGATAAATGCGCCGAAAAAGGCAAAGAGTACTGCTCAAAGATATGCTGTATGTATACCGCTAAGCACGCAATGCTCATAAGAGATAAATATCCCGATACCGAGGTTTATGTATTCTATATAGATGTAAGAACTCCGGGTAAGAACTTCGATGAGTTTTACAGAAGAGCTGTTGAAGAATACGGCGTTCATTACATAAAGGGTATGGTAGGAAAAGTTACTCCCGAGGGCAAAAAGCTTAAAGTTCAGGGATCCGATCTTATCTATGGCAAGCAGCTTCATATAGACGCTGATTTAGTTGTTCTTGCCGCCGCTATAGAGCCGGATAAATCAGCCCGCCCGCTTGCTACTATGCTTACCGCAAGTATGGATACAAACGATTTCTTTACCGAGGCTCATCCGAAGCTTCGCCCGGTCGAAAGTCCTACTGCCGGCGTGTTCCTTTCGGGCACCTGCCAGGGACCGAAAGATATCCCCGAAACTGTATCACAGGCAGGAGCCGCGGCGTCAAAGGTTATAGGGCTTCTTTGCAAGGACAAACTTATGGGTAACCCCTGTGTTGCACATTCGGATGAAATGATGTGTAACGGCTGTTCCACCTGCGAAAAGGTCTGCCCCTACGGCGCTATTTCCTATGAAGATAAAGAATTCAGAATGCCTGACAGGACCACGAAAGTCCGCAGAGTTGCAGTTGTAAACGAGGCTGTATGCCAGGGCTGCGGCGCCTGCACGGTCGCTTGTATGTCGGGAGCTATGGATCTTAAGGGATTCTTGAATAAACAAATTATGGCGGAGGTTGACGCAATATGCAAGTAAATGAATATAAGCCGCTTATTGTGGCATTTTGCTGTAACTGGTGTTCATATGCGGGCGCCGATCTTGCCGGTAATAACAGGCTTAACTATCCCGCCGAGGTAAAAATAATCAGAGTGCCCTGCTCCTGCAGAGTTAATCCGTCATTCATTCTCCGTGCGTTTCAGCGCGGGGCAGACGGCGTTATTCTTTGCGGCTGCCACCCGGGCGACTGCCATTATACTTCGGGAAATTACTATACCCGCCGCAGAATGGCTCTGCTTTTCTCAATGCTTGATTTCTTAGGTATTGAAAAAGAACGCACAAGAGTTGAATGGGTATCTGCGGCAGAGGGCGCAAAATTTGCTGAAACTATGAATGATTTTGTAAAAACAGTCAGCGCTCTCGGCGAAAACAAAAGATTGGAGGATTTACGATGCAAGAAATAAATCGCGAAATTCTCATAAACAAAGCGGAAGAGCTTTTAAAAAGCAATAAGGTCGACAGAGTTTTAGGCTGGAAAACTGGCGAGTTTGATTATGATATCACTCCCGCAGTCTTCGAAAACGAAAGCGAGCTTAACGCAGATTTTGTTTTCAATGACTTCTGCGGAGCTAATTTTTCAAAATACCTTATTAAAGAAACCGCTAAATCCGAAAATAAAGTTCTCGTATTTTTAAAACCCTGCGATACCTATAGCTTTAATCAGCTTTTGACCGAGCATCGCTTTGACCGTGAAAAGGTTTATGCCGTAGGCGTTCCTTGTAATGGTATGCTTGATTATTCGAAGATAAAAAGCTTGTGCGAGGGAATAAGCAGAATCAAAGATGAGGGCGAAAAGGTCGTTGTCGAAACCCTTTTCGACGGTGAAAAGGTATTTGACAGAAACGAGCTTTTGCCAGACAGATGCTTAAACTGCAAGTCTAAAAAACATGTCGCTTATGATGAGCTTTTAGGCTCCGACGGCGAGGTGCTTGATTCTAACCGCTTTGACGAGGTTGAAAAGCTTGAAAAAATGACTCCCGACGAAAGGTTCGCATTTTGGCAGAATGAGCTTTCGCGCTGTATCAGATGTAATGCCTGCCGCGATGTATGCCCGGCTTGCACCTGCGAAAAATGCGTGTTTGATAATCCTAATTCGGGACTTGAAAATAAAGCCGCGTCAAACTCTTTTGAAGAAAAGATGTTTCATATAATCAGAGCATTCCACGTTGTAGGAAGATGTACCGATTGCGGAGAATGTTCAAGAGTATGTCCTCAGCATATTCCGCTTCACCTGCTTAACCGTAAATTTATCAAGGATATAAATGAGTTTTACGGCGATTATCAGGCAGGAGCAGAAGTAGGAAACAGAGCGCCGATAGTAAATTATTCCACAGAGGATATTGAACCCGGAAAAGCCGTAAGAAGAGGTGAAGACAATGCGTAAGATCTCACTTGAAAATATGAGCGGTCTTTTTGCCGAAATTGCAAAAGAGAATACGCTTTATCTTCCCGTTGACTCCGAAAAAGGAGCAAAATTTGAAATTTGGTCGGAAGATAAAATAATGTCCGACGCTTTAAACACCGTTCGCAGCGCAAAGGATTTCTTCTTCCCCCAGACTGAAAATCTTATGGATTTTAAAATCGAGGGAAAAAATATCGATATTATCGATACGAGAAACGAATGCGAAGATTTTGTCGTGTTCGGAGTAAGAGCCTGCGATGCAAAAAGCTTTGAAGTGTTAGATAAGGTCTTTCTTTCGGATCCTGTGGACAGCTATTATAAAAACCGCCGCGATCACGGAATTATAGTAACTCTTGCCTGCACCAAGCCTGCGGAAACCTGTTTCTGCACAGCTTTCGGCATCGATCCGGCAAATCCGGGTGCAGATATAGAGTGCTATAAAACAGAAGACGGATTTTATTATGAAATAAAGACCGAAAAGGGTAAAAAGCTTGAAAAGGCTTTTGAAATTGTTTCTTCTTCTGCCGATGAGTCAGCAGTAAGCGCTCAAAAGCAGCTTATAAGCGAAAGAATGAAAAAGCTTCCCTTAAGCGGTCTTAAAACCGACTCTTTCGGAGCAGGCAAAACCAAAGAGTTTTTCGATGCTCCCGAGTGGAAAGAGCTTTCGCAATCCTGCTTAGGCTGCGGAACCTGCACATTCGTTTGCCCAACATGCCAGTGTTATGATATCAAGGATTTTAATACCGGTCACGGTGTTAAGCGTTTCCGTTGCTGGGATTCGTGTATGTATTCCGAATTCACTAAAATGTCGGCAGGTCAGCCGAGGCTTACACAGCTTGAAAGATTCCGCCAGAGATTTATGCACAAGCTTGTATATTTCCCGACAAGGTATGACGGTATGTTCTCTTGTGTCGGCTGCGGAAGATGTCTTGCAAAATGTCCTATTCAGATGAATATAGTAAAAGTTATGAAAAAATTGGGAGGTAAAAATAATGGTTGATTTAAAAGAACCTCTTATTCCTAAGATCGGCGTTGTGACCGATATAAGGATAGATACTCCCGATGTTAAAACCTTCAGAGTCGTAACGCCCGACGGCAAAAAAGTGTTCGACCATAAGCCCGGTCAGTGCGCTATGCTATCAATTCCCGGCGTAGGAGAGGCGATGTTCTCTATCACCTCTTCGCCCACAAACACCGAATTTATGGAATTTTCCATTAAAAAATGCGGCTGCGTTACAGAGTGGCTTCATTCAATGGAAGTCGGTCAGCAGATAACTATAAGAGGACCTTACGGCAGACCATTCCCGGTGGATACCGAGTTTGCAGGTCACGATATGCTGTTTGTAGCAGGCGGTATCGGTCTTGCTCCTCTCCGCTCGGTTATTAATTACTGCCGCCACTACCGCGACCGTTACGGTAAAATAGATATTGTTTACGGTTCGCGCAGTATGCAGGATCTTGTCGATTATAAAGAGATTATCGACGAATGGGCGAACGACGCGGGAGTAAGCGTTCACCTTACTATTGACCGCGAGCAGCCCGAATGGAACGGACACGTCGGATTTGTTCCGAATTATGTTAAAGAACTCGGATTTTCAACCGATAAGATCGCCGTTCTCTGCGGGCCCCCGATTATGATTAAATTCACACTTGCCGGTCTTCAGGAGCTCGGCTTTGATAAAACTCAGGTTTATACTACTATGGAGCTTAGAATGAAATGCGGAATAGGAAAATGCGGCCGCTGCAATATCGGCGCTAAATATGTCTGCAAAGACGGTCCTGTTTTCCGCTTCGATGAGATCGATGAGCTTCCCGACGAGTATTGATAAGGAGAATAAATCAATGGAAAATATGGTGAATATTTATCTTTTCGGTAAAAAATACAGCGTGCCTGATGATCTTACCATTATGCGCGCTATGGAATATGCCGGTTATCAGCTTGTCCGCGGCTGCGGCTGCAGAAACGGATTTTGCGGTGCCTGCGCTACCATTTACCGCATTAAGGGCGACAGAGAGTTAAAAACCTGCCTTGCCTGCCAGACAAAGGTGGAAAACGATATGTATGTTGCTACACTTCCGTTTTTCCCGCTTGTAAAGCAGGTCTATGATATGGAAAAAATCAAACCCACCGAGCAGATAATGATGCAGCTTTACCCCGAGATATACGCTTGCGTCGGATGTAATGCCTGCACAAAAAGCTGCACGCAGGGTCTTAATGTTATGCAGTATATCGCTTATGCTCAGCGCGGAGAATTTGACAAGTGTGCAGAGGAGTCGTTTGACTGCGTAATGTGCGGAGTTTGCTCTTCAAGATGTCCTGCAGGGATTTCACACCCGCAGGTAGCTATGCTTGCAAGAAGATTAAACGGTAAATATCTTGCTCCGAAAACCAAGCACCTTGAGGACCGTGTTAAAGAAATTAAAGACGGCACTTTCACCGAGCTTATCGAGAGCTTGATGGGCAAGCCTATTGAAGAGCTCGAAGAGCTTTACAATAACAGAGAAATCGAAAAGTAAGGAGGGAAGATAAGATGTATTCAAAGGAATTTCAGGAATCTTTAAAAGCTGTTGAAGAGGCAAGAGAGGCAAATATTGCCTATGAGCCTGTCAGAATGACGGCTAAAGAAAAGGATGAGCTTTTATGCGCTTATCATCCCGACTATAAAAAGAGCGAGTTCTCCACTCTTAAAATAGGCCCTAATAAGGGTGAATCGGTTCCTCACGAGCTTTGTGAAATTTTGGAGGCAAAAAGCCGCATTAAAGCAGAGGATATCGATCTTAACAATGTTAAATATGATGTCGATGTTCTTATAATCGGCGGCGGCGGCGCAGGAACAAGCGCCGCTATAGAAGCCGATAAAGCCGGAGCAAAAACCATGATAGTTACAAAGCTCCGTATGGGCGACGCTAATACAATGATGGCGGAGGGCGGAATTCAGGCGGCAGATAAGCCTAACGATTCTCCGGCTATCCATTTTGTTGATGCTTTCGGCGGCGGACACTATGCCGCTAAGCGCGAGCTTCTCGCAAAGCTTGTTTGCGACGCTCCCGAGGCCATTTTGTGGCTAAACGATCTCGGCGTGGAATTCGATAAAGCGCCCGACGGCACTATGATAACCACCCACGGCGGCGGAACTTCAAGAAAGAGAATGCACGCAGCAAAGGATTATTCCGGTGCTGAAATAATGAGAACTCTTCGCGACGAGGTTATAAACCGCGGAATAGAGGTTGTTGATTTCACATCTGCGATAGAGCTTATTCTTGATGAAAACGGCAATGCCGCGGGCGCAGTGCTTATGAATATGGAAACCCATGAGCTTATGGTTGCCCGCGCTAAAACCGTTATTATAGCTACAGGCGGCGCAGGAAGAATGCATTATCAGGGCTTCCCGACCTCTAACCATTACGGCGCTACTGCCGACGGCCTTGTATTAGGCTACAGAGTGGGAGCAAAGCTCCTTTATGCCGATACATTGCAGTATCACCCCACAGGAGCCGCTTTCCCGCAGCAGATATTCGGCGCTCTTGTAACCGAAAAGGTGCGCTCGCTCGGCGCTAAGCTGATAAACCGTGACGGTAAAGTATTTATGCATCCGCTTGAAACCCGTGATGTAGCCGCGGCTTCTATTATCCGCGAATGCTCCGACAGAAACGAGGGCGTGGATACAGGCAGCGGAAAAGCAGTATGGCTCGATACTCCTATGATCGAAAAAATCGGAGGAGAGGGAACTATCGAAAAGAGAATTCCCGCGATGATGAGAATGTTTGCAAGCTACGGCATAGATATCAGAAAAGAGCCTATTTTGGTTTATCCTACTCTTCATTATCAGAACGGCGGACTTGATATTAATGTTGACGGTATGTCCACTAATGTTGAAAACCTCTTTGTTGCAGGCGAAGCCGTAGGAGGAATTCACGGAAGAAATCGCCTTATGGGCAATTCATTGCTTGATGTAATCGTTTTCGGAAGAAACGCAGGAATAAATGCGGCTAAAAAATCAGCCGATGTTTGTGTCGGAAAGCTTACTCTTGAGCATATCGAAAAATTCGACCGCGAAAGAGAAGCCGCAGGCATTAAAACCGATGTTGTATCACCGAAGCTTTTGCCTGATTACAGGAGAAAAAAATAATTTTTAAGAGGGTTATATAAAATGATAGTTGATCTGCTTGAGGCGCTCACAATTTTTTGTTTCGGTCTTTCCTGGCCGCTTTCAATAAGAAAATCGTGGGTATCAAGAACCGCCAAAGGAAAAAGTTTATTTTTTGAAGTGTTTTTGATTATAGGCTATGCCTGCGGAATAGCAAAGAAAATTATAGAATCTGCAGGTTTGCTCGGAATAGAGCCTAAATCGGGATTTATCTTTGTTTTAAGCTTTTTATTCTATATTTTAAACTTTATCGAAATTTCGATAGATGTCGGCCTTTATTTCAGAAACAAAAAGCTTGACGCTATCGCCGACGCACAAAAAGAAACCGCAAAAGCTTAAAAAAATCCCTGAGAACAAAATCTGTTCTCAGGGATTTTTGTTTTTATCTTAGAAAGAAACCGTTAACTGCATTTTAAATCTTTCTTCGCCGTAAACCGAACTGAGAATGCTTTTAGGCATATTCAGCATTTTGACTGTTGTTAAGATAAATTTCTTTCCTCAAATGATGAATTTGCAAGATTTTAAGCTCTAATATCTTTCAATAATATCTTTTGAATAATTTTCGGGTGTCTGCCATTCCCAGTTGACGTTTTGAGTCCCCGGAATATTAATTCTTGCGCTTTCATCAAGGCCTAAATAATCATATAAAGGAATTATCACAAGCTTAATATTTAGAGATAAAGCGAAATCTATCATATTTTTAGCTATATCACCTTTGATATCGATATATCTTGAAACTAAATATTTCTTCTTTTCGCTAAGCTTTTCAAACCACCCGAGCGCGGTATTGTTATCATGGGTTCCTGTATAGCACACGCAGTTAAAGGGGAAATTTTCAGGGATAGAATTCGGATCGTCGGTCTTTTCAAAACAAAACTGCAAAATCTTCATTTCGCAAAAATTAGTTTTTTTAAGCAGCTCGCAAACATCTTCATCATCTTCTCCGCCGAGGTTTTCGGCGATAATAAAGGGAAATTTTATTTTCTTTTTAAGGGTTTTAAAAAATTCTTCACCTGGGCCTTTTGTCCATTTTCCGCAAGTAGCGTTTATAGCGTCAGCCGGTATTTCATAGTAGTTAGCAAATGCTCTGAAATGGTCTATTCTTATAGCGTCAAACATTTCCGACTGTTTTTTAAGCCTTTGCTCCCACCAGAGATAGCCGTCTTTTTTCTGCACCTCAAAATCATATATAGGGTTTCCCCAAAGCTGACCCGTTTTTGAAAAAATATCGGGAGGTACTCCTGCTTTAAGGCGCGGACTTAAATTATCGTCAAGCTTAAAATATTCGGGATATAGCCACACATCTGCTCCGCTGTCCGATACATAAAAGGGAATATCGCCTATAAGCTTTATTTTTTTACTTTCGGCATATTTTTTCATTTTAAAAAACTGTTTAAAGAAGAAATATTGCGTGATTTTATAAAAATCAATTTGTTCTTTATGCTTTTCTCTTAAATCGTTAAGACTTTTTATTCTGCGGAATTTTAAATCTCTGTCAAAATCAGATAGTTCTCCGTAAATTTCCGAAGCGGTGCAGAATTCTGCATACCCATTTATCCAGAATTCGTTTTTTTTAAGAAAATCTCTGTATTCCTTATCAGAAATATCAAATCTTTCGGTTGCTTTTTTTAAAAGCGGAATTTTAAAATCTCTTACCTTTTTATAATCGATTTTTCCTTTTATAAAATCAGGTGTTTTTAATTCGTCCTGCTTTAAAAGTTCGGAATTTAAAAGATCCTCTAAACTGATATAAAGAATTTCTCCTGCAAAACTGCTTACCGAATAATATGGGGAATTGCCTTTTCCTATAGGATTAAGGGGTAAAAGCTGCCAATAATCCTGCTTAAAAGAAGAAAGAAAATCGATAAATTCAAAGGCAGGTTTCCCGAAATCTCCTATTCCGTGCTTGGAACTTAAGCTTGCAAGCGGCATTAGAATTCCTTTTTCAGCCTTTGACTGCACCAGCCGCAACTCCTTTAATGATATATTTCTGACAAAACAGATAGAATATAATAACCGGTGTTACAGCCAGCACAAGCATAGCCATAAGCGCACCCATATCTATCGAGCCGTAACCGCCCTTTAAATACTGAATAGCAATAGGAATAGTTTTATAATCACTTCCTATAACGAGATAGGGAAGAAGATAATCGTTCCATATCCACATAGTGTTTAATATCGCCACTGTTATAACAGTGGGCTTCATCATGGGGAGAACTATCATAAAAAAGGTCTGCGCAGGATTGCAGCCGTCTATCGTGGCGGCTTCTTCAATTCCTTTAGGTATGGACTTTACGAATCCGCTGAAAATGAAAACCGCAAGTCCCGCTCCGAAACCGAGATAGATAAGAATAATTCCTACGGGATTATCAAGGCCTAATAAATTCGCTGTCTTTGACATTGTAAACATTACCATCTGAAAAGGAACTATCATTGAAAACACAAAAAGCGTGTAAACAAATTTTGAAAACCTGCTTTTTGATCTCGCAATATACCACGCTGTCATAGAAGTGAAAAACACTATCGCCGCCACCGAAAACACGGTTATGAAGAGCGACATAAAAAACGAGGATAAAAATCCCGTGTTTGAAAGCCCCGTCGTGTAATTTTCAAGCCCTGAAAATGTTTCTTTATCAGGAAACATAAAAGGCGTCTGACTGATGGAAAACTTTGTTTTAAAAGAATTTATCAGAATTATAAATATCGGAGCGGCGAATACCGCGGCAAAAACACAAAGAATTATGAATATAAAAATTCTGCTTTTTTTCATTAATTTTCAACCTCTTTGCTGCTGGTCAGCTTAAGCTGTAAAAGCGCAATAGCGGCAACTATTATGAAAAAGATAACCGCTTTTGCCTGTCCTGTGCCCTCAAAGCCGGTCCTGCCGTAGAAAGTATTGTATATATCGAGCGCCGCCATTTGCGTTGTTTTTGCAGGCGCTCCGGCAGTGAGAGCGAGGTTCTGATCGAAAAGCTTGAATGAATTTGTAATTGTAAGAAAAAGGCAAATAGTTATCGATGGCATAACAGAGGGAATTATAATATTGAATAAAGTTCTGAACTTTCCCGCACCGTCAACCTTTGCCGCTTCAAGAATATCATTTGAAACATTGTTAAGACCGGCTATATAAATTATCATCATATATCCGATCATCTGCCAATTCATCATTAAAACAAGCCCTAAAAATCCGAATTGTGATTTGCTTGTTATCGAATATCCGTAATTAAAAAGTATGCCGTTGATTATAACCTGCCATATATATCCGAGAACAATTCCGCCGATAAGATTCGGCATAAAGAAAACTGTTCTGAAAAAGTTGGTTCCTTTGATACCTTTTGTTAACATAATTGCAAACAAAAATGCTAACACATTTATTGTTATAACGGATATAACCGCGAATTTTCCCGTAAATAAAAGGGATTTAAAAAAAGTGTCGCCGGGCTTGAAAATGTTTATATAATTTTCAAGCCCGACAAATTTTGCGTCGGTTACCGTTCTGAAATTACAGAACGATAAATAGATACCCATTACAAACGGTATAACAAAAGCTATCATAAATGCTGCAAGAGTAGGCAGTAAAAACAGCGGCGACCAGCGTTTAATACCGTTTCGCATTTTTATCTTTCACTCTTCCATTTATCTATTACTGTTTTTTTCACATCATCAAAGGTTTTCGTTCCCTGAACATATTCAAGAAGCGCGTTTCCGACCTCTGTTTTAAAGTTCTCGCTCGGGAATGAGGTGAAAATCCAGGGCACAGTCTTTACGCTGTCGTCCCTCATATATCTTACTACCTCTTTGGCTAGCGGATCATCTGGTAATTCGTCGTCTGAAAAAGTATTAAAAGGAGTTATAAATTTGAGCTTTTCTGTTACATATTTTTTCCCTGTATCGCTTGAAAAAATCCAGTCGAGAAAATCAAGGGAAGCCTGCTGTTGCTCTTTAGAAGCATATTTGTTTACAGCGATATAATTTTCCGTTCCGATACAAAGTCCCTGCGATTCTTCGCCTTTAATTCCAGTGTAAACAGGTAAAAATTTGATCTTGTCTTTTTTAACGGTGTTTCCTTTAACTCCGCTTATCTGCGACCACGCCCAGTTGCCGTTCTGCACAAAGGCGACCTTGCCCTGAGCAAATTCAGCCATAGAATCCGCAGTAGATTTTGAGCCGAGAATTTTTTTATCGGTCAAAGAGTTGTTAGTATATAAATCAAAGGTATTTTTAAATTTATCAGAATATCTGAAAGCTATTTCTTTAGAGTTTAGTCCTGCTATTGTCGGATCGTCATAATCTTCGCTTTCTTTGAATTCATAATAAAGGGGAATATTCATAAGATGCGTCTGCCAGCGCCAATCTTCGCCTGAGGCAAGAGAGGTCGAAGCGAATGCACCCTCAATTCCGAGCTGACTTTTATGAGCGGTCATGTCTTCAACAAGAGTTTTAAGCTGAGAAAAATTTTTTATTTCGCTCATTGAAGAAACGGTTGCTTTTTTATCCGCAAGCTCAAAGTATTTATCGGTAATTTCTTCGTTATAAATAATTCCGTAGCCCTCTACAACATAAGCAAGAGCATAAACTCCGCCTTTTTTATCCTTTATGGCAAGCGAATCGTCGGAAAGATAAGAATAAAGTTTGCTGTCTTTGATATCAAGGCAATATTCTTTCCAGGTTTCATAACCCACAGGACCGTTCACCTGAAATATGGTGGGCGCCGAGGATTTTGCTATTTCCGATTTTAAGGTCTGCTCGTAGGTGTTGGCGGCGGCGGTAACCACCTTTACTTTCACACCTTTTTCTTTCTCATAGTCTTTTGCTATCTGCTTATAAATTTCCGCAGATTCCGGCTTGAAATTCAAAAAATAAACCTCTGCCGAATTTTTGTTTTTGCACCCTGCAAGAGAAAGCGATAAAATGCCTGTCAGAATGCAAAGTAACAGCGATACTGCTTTTTTACCCATTAATTTTCCTCCTCCTTGGATTTTAATTCTATTTTGCCGCATTATTTTAAAAAAATTCAATATGAGTTAAATATTTACATATTATTCACCAATAGGAAAAAACGAAAGTGTAAAATATAATTGTTTTAAAGAATGCGGAGGCTTTGAGAGTTGTTCGGATATATCAGAGTAAAAAAAGAAGAGCTTAAGATAAAAGACTTTGAAGTTTATAAAGCCGTTTATTGCTCGCTTTGTAAAAAGCTCGGAAAAAGTTACGGAATTTTATCAAGATTTACTTTAAGCTATGATTTCACATTCCTTGCCCTTTTAAATATGTCCCTTAATTCGGATCGCGTTTGCTTTGAGAGAAAAAAATGCGCTTTTAATCCTCTTAAAAAATGCAACTTTTTAAAAACCTCAAAAGAGCTTGATTTTCCTGCCGCCGCCGCTATGATTATGATTTATTATAAAATTCTTGATAATATCGAGGATGAAAAGGGATTTAAAAAGCTGGGCGCGCTGATATTAAAGCCGATATTTAAAAGAGCTTATAAAAAAGCGGCTTTAAATTATCCTGATATTAATGATTATGTAAAAGAGTATATTTCCTCTCAAAAGTCAGCTGAGAATAAAGAAAATGTTTCGCTTGACGAACTCTGCGATCCCTCGGCAAAAGTGCTTTCACGGCTTTTGCCGCTTTGCGGAGAATCGGTTAACGAAAAAAGAGTGCTTGAAAGGCTCGGCTATTGCTTAGGAAGATATATTTATCTTGTCGACGCGGCGAGCGATCTTGAAGAAGATATAGAAAAGAAAAGATTTAATGTATTAAAGACTTATAAAACCGAAGATATTTATGAAACTGTAAAGCCGCAGATATATTTCTGCATCAATGAAGCCGCAAAAGCTTTCGAGCTTTTGGATATAAAAAAATTTGAGCCCATTTTGGGGAATATAATATATTTGGGACTTGAAGATGTTTTTATAAAGGAGATTAAAAATGAAAAACCCCTATGAAGTATTGGGAATTTCACCTGACGCTACCGATGATGAAGTTAAAACCGCATACAGAAATCTTGCAAAAAAGTATCACCCGGATAACTATTCGCAAAATCCGCTTTCCGATTTAGCGGAAGAAAAAATGCAGGAGATAAACGAGGCTTATGACGCCATAATGAATTCCCGCAGGACAAATGCCGGCTCGGATACTTCCGGCTCTTATTCTTCGGATGCCGGCACTTCGTCTTTCCCCGAGATTCGTTCGCTTATATCTCAGGGCAGACTTGAGCAGGCTCAGGAACTGCTTGACGGCGTAATGCCGAGCGAGCGCAATGCGGAATGGTATTTTTTAAACGGCACGGTGCTTTATCGCAGAGGCTGGTTTGATCAGGCTTATACAAGCTTTGTCACCGCCTCGAGAATGGACCCTGCTAACAGTGAATATAAAGCTGCTGTTAATAATGCTCAGCGGCAAATGGGTAAGCAGTATAATAACCCCTATGCTCAAAGAGCATACGGCGGCGGATGCGACGCCTGCGATGTCTGCTCGAGCCTTGTTTGCGCAGATTGCTGTTGTGAATGTATGGGCGGAGATCTTATTCCGTGCTGCTGATGAAATTATGAAAAAAACAGGAAAAATTACACTTTGCGCGGTTATGGCGGCATTGTCCGCAGTGTTTATGCTGTTCGGTCTTTTCCCGTATCTTACCTATGCAGTCCCTGCGGTTTCAGGGTTGTTTATCGCTGTTGTTTTAATAGAAACGGATTATAAGTTCGCCGTAAGCGCCTATATCATAAGCTCCGCTATTATCGCGTTTTATCCCGATAATGAATCAAAACTTTTATATATTTGCTTTTTAGGATTTTACCCGATAATAAAAGCTCTTGCAGAAAAAATTAAAATTTTTATTTTGGAGTGGGCGGTAAAGCTTGCGGTATTTAATGCGGGAGCTTATGTTTATTATTTGTTGCTGACTAAGCTTTTCGGCGTTTCGTTTGAAGATGTGGGAAGCTTTATGAAATGGGGCCTTGCGATTTTCTGGATAGCGGCAAACGGCGTTTTTATCATTTACGATTTCGCCTTTTCAAGGCTATCGGGTGTTTATATGATGAAAATTCATCCGAAAATCAAAAAAATATTCAAGTAAGAAAGCTTTTCTTTAAGAAAAGCTTTTATTTTTTTTATAAATGTAGTAAAATATCTTTCAGGTGAGGTTTAAATGAAGAAAATAGTTGTAATAGGAGCAGGGCCTGCAGGTCTTATGGCGGCAATAAGCGCCGCACAAAATAAAGCTGAAGTTTTGATTTTGGAAAAGAATGACCGCCCTGCAAGAAAGCTTTTAATAACAGGCAAGGGCAGGTGCAATGTAACGAATAATTGCACTTTAAGAGAGCTTATTGAAAATACAGCAAAAAATGAAAAATTCCTTTATTCCGCATTTTCTTCTTTTAACTCTCAGGATACAATGAGCTTTTTTGAAAATCACGGTGTTGCGCTTAAAACCGAGAGGGGCAGAAGAGTTTTTCCTGTTTCGGATAAAGCGGTCGATATAGCAGACGCGCTGGTTATAGCCGCTAAAAAGCTAAACTGTAAAATAAAAAAAGGTAGAGCGGAAAAGATAATCACGGATAATAATACCGTTAAAGCTATAGTGCTTGAATCGGGAGAAACCATTTCCTGCGATAAGGTGATATTAGCCACAGGCGGCGCTTCCTATCCGCTTACGGGTTCCACGGGCGACGGATATAAAATAGCCGAAGACCTCGGAATTAGTGTTGAGCCTATCTTGCCGTCGCTAGTGCCGCTTGAATGCCTTGAGGGATTTTGCACTAAACTTGCGGGGCTTACGCTTAATAATGTGTCATTATCGGTTTATGAAAACGATTCTAAAAAACCGGTATTTCAAGAACTCGGCGATCTTCTTTTTACTCATTTCGGAATTTCAGGGCCCCTTGTTTTGAGCGCCTCCGCAAAAATGAGAAAAAAGAATGCAAAATACACCGCATTTATCGATTTAAAGCCGGCTCTTAGTTTTGAGCAGTTAAACGCACGGATCTTAAGAGATTTTTCTATGGAGCAGAATAAAGAGTTTTCAAATTCGCTCTATAAGCTTTTGCCTAAAAGTCTTGTAAGCGTGATAGTAAGGCTTTCAAAAATCGATCCTCATAAAAAAGTCAATCAGATAAGCCGTGAAGAAAGAGAAAATCTTTGCTCGCTTCTTAAAGCTTTAAAGCTTAATATTACTGCGTTTCGGCCTATTGAAGAGGCAATTATTACTTCGGGCGGAATAAGCGTTAAGGAAATAGATCCTAAAACAATGGCTTCGAAAAAAATTGATGGATTGTTCTTTTGCGGGGAAATAATAGATGTAGACGCTTATACAGGCGGATATAATTTGCAGATAGCATTTTCAACCGGTTTTCTCGCCGGAAAAAATGCCGCAGAGTAAAGGAGAAAAATTATGATATCAGTTGCTATTGACGGTCCTGCAGGGGCAGGAAAAAGCACAGTGGCGAGAGCCGCCGCACAAAAGCTTGGTTATATTTATGTTGATACGGGCGCTCTTTACAGAGCGATAGGTCTTAAATTCAAAGAATGCGGATATAATCCCGATTCCGACGCTGAGGTTGACGGAATTTTAGCGGATACCGATATTAAAATAGAATTTAAGGATTCTGTTCAGCACGTTTTGTTAGACGGCAGAGATGTTTCCGAACTGATAAGAACTCCCGAGGCTTCTATGATGGCTTCGGCAGTATCATCAAAGCCTGAAGTAAGAGCATTTTTGCTTGAAATGCAAAGAAAGCTTGCCAGGGAAAATAATGTTATAATGGACGGCAGAGATATAGGCACCGTGGTTTTGCCGAATGCTCAGGTCAAAATTTTTCTCACAGCATCGGTAAGCGAAAGGGCGATGAGAAGATATAAAGAGCTCACTCTTAAAGGAATGGATGTTGAGCTTTCGCAGATAGAAGAGGATATAAAAATAAGAGATTACAATGATTCTCACCGCGAAATAGCGCCTCTTAAGCCTGCGCCTGATTCTGTCACTGCCGATACCACGGGCAAAAAACTTGAAGAATCCGCAGAAATGGTAGTAAATATTATAAAGGGAAAATTAGGCCTATGAAGATCACTCTTGCAAAAAGAGCGGGATTTTGCTTCGGAGTAGACAGGGCAGTTAACACGGTTTACGACCTGCTTTCCGTTAATAAAAAAGTTGCCACTTTAGGACCGATAATTCATAATGAACAGATGGTTAGTGAGCTCGCAAAAAAGGGAGTTGTTGTGGTGGACGATCCTTTAAACACTCCTGAAAACTACACTCTTGTTATACGATCGCACGGAGTATCAAAAGAGGTTTACGACAGGGCGAAAAAAAGCGGAGTGGAATTAAAAGATGCGACCTGTCCTTTCGTTTCAAAAATTCATAAAATCGTAAGCGATAACAGCGAAAAAGGCGATGTGATATTTATAGCAGGGGATAGATCCCATCAGGAAGTGATAGGGATTATCGGACATATTAAAGGAGAATATTATGTGTTCTCCGATACATATGAGCTTGAAGAAATCTTTAAAAATCACCCCGAATTAAAGAAAAAAAGCGTGAGCGCTGTTTCTCAGACGACTTTTAACGCAAAAAAATGGGAAAAAGCTCAAATTTTTTTAAAAAAACTATGTACAAATGCGAAAATATTTGATACAATATGTAATGCTACTGCAATGCGACAGGAAGAAGCGCAAAGGCTTTCAGAATGTAATGATCATATGGTCGTTATAGGAGGCAGGCACAGCTCAAATACTAAAAAACTCTTTGAGGTGTGCAAAGCGCTTTGCGAAAAAACGGTGCTTATCGAAACCGCTGATGAATTATCCGCGGATTTTTTTAAGGATTGTGAAAGCGTTGGAGTTGTCGCCGGTGCATCGACTCCGGCGGGTATTATAAGGGAGGTTATTAAAACCATGTCGGAAATTTTACAACCGGTAGACGAACAGATGGAGGGAAATGCAACTGTTCAAAAAAGCTTCGAGGAAATGACGGATGAGGAAGCATTTGAGGCTTCGCTCAGCAACTTAACAGGAGATCAGAAAGTAACGGGCACCGTTCTTGCCATTAGCCCCACTGAAATTCAGGTGGATATCGGAAGAGGTCTTGCAGGTTATGTTTCTGCCGATGAATTTTCTCTGGACCCCAATGTTAAGTTGGAGGACGAAGTTAAGATAGGCGACAAGCTTGATCTTATTATTATGAAAGTCAATGATCAGGAAGGAACCGCAATGCTTTCAAAGCGTCGTTACGATGCTATTGCCGGTTGGGACAATATAGTTGCCGCTAAGGAATCGGGAGAAATTCTTACCGGAGTTGTTAAGGATATCATAAAGGGCGGAGTTCAGGTTTATTCAAGCAATATCCGTATCTTTATCCCTGCTTCTCAGGCTACTGCTTCAAGAAACGAACCGCTTGAAGACCTTAAAGGCAAACAGGTTCAGTTCAGAATAATCGAGATCGGCCGCGGCAGAAGAGCCGTAGGTTCTATCCGCAGCGTGCTCAAAGAACAGCGCAAGGCAGCTGAAGATAAGATCTGGGCAGATATCGCTGTAGGCGATAGATTTACAGGCGTTGTAAAATCGCTTACTTCTTACGGTGCGTTTGTTGATATCGGCGGAGTTGACGGAATGGTACATATTTCGGAGCTTTCGTGGCAGCGCATTAAAAATCCGTCTGAAATTCTTTCTGTAGGCGATACTGTTGAGGTTTATGTTAAAGCTCTCGATCCCGAAAAGAGAAAGATCTCTTTAGGATATAAAAAAGAAGAGGATAATCCGTGGACTGTTTTCAATAACAAGTTCGCTGTCGGAGATGTTGCCGATGTTAAGATCGTAAGCCTTACTTCATACGGCGCATTTGCAAGAATTCTCCCCGGGGTTGACGGTCTTATCCACATTTCTCAGATTGCTGATAAGCACGTTGAAAAGCCGCAGGATGAGCTTTCCGTAGGTCAGGAAGTTCAGGCTAAGATAATTGCTGTTGATCAGGAGAAAAAGAGAGTAAGCCTTTCTATCCGCGCTTTAATTGCTCCGAGTGAAGAAGAAGTTAAAGAAAAGGAAAAAACTGCTGATTCGGAAGAAACAGCCGAATAATTATTAAAAAAATAAAGTGCATAACCGAGTTTTCGGTTATGCACTTATTTTTTTTAGACAATACAATGTTTATTTTATTACTCCGCGCTTGCAGGCTTTCACGCAGGCCTTGCAGCCTTTGCACTTATCATAATCTATCACTGCGAGATTGTCTTTAACGTGAATAGCGTCAAACTTGCAGGCTTTTTCGCACATTCCGCACGCGATACACGAAACCGCACAGTTTTTTACTACAGACGGTCCTTTTGACTTATTTTTGCACCCTACTCTTACCTTTGCTTTTAATGGTAAAAGGTCAATAAGCTGTTTAGGACATACTTCAGCACATTCTCCGCACCCTGTGCATAGATCTTTGCACACAATGGGTAAATTGTTTTCAAATTTAATAGCCTCAAATTTGCACGCCTTAACGCAGTCGCCGAATCCGATACATCCGTATTCACAGGCAAGCGGACCCTTAAGCACCAAAGAAGCCGCTTCACAGGATTTAATCCCTTCGTAGGAATAAAGTAGTTTTGAGTTTTCCTCGGTTCTTGAACAGCCTATAAAGGCGGCTTTTTTATCGGTTTTTATTTCAGTGCCTAAAATCTCGGAAAGCATCTGAGCGGTCTTAGCTCCGCCGGGAGCACATTTATCGGGGGAAGCCTCGCCCGAGGCTATGGCGGCGGCATAACCGTCGCACCCCGAATATCCGCAGGAGCCGCAATTGGCTCCGGGAAGACATTCTCTTATCTTTTCCTGCTTTTCATCGTTTTTAACACCGAAGAAAACAGAAGCAAGCGATAATCCCACTCCTGCGATAATCCCTATCGCGACAACAAAAACAACCGGTATAATAATCAAACTCATAATCTTTAACCTCCGATTCCGGCAAATCCCAAAAATGAGAGGGAAACAAGCGCCGCCGCAATTAAAGTTATGGGAAGACCTTTTAAAAATTCAGGCACATCAGCCGTTTCGAGCCGCTCTCTTACTCCCGAGAAAAGGAGCATTGCAAGCAAAAATCCGGCACCTGCCGCCAATGCGTTTGTCAGAGAGAAAAGATAGAGCTTTGAAAATGAGTACTTCGCCGCGTCAAAATCAGTGGTATTGAGCATTGCGATTCCGAGCACCGCGCAGTTGGTCGTGATAAGCGGAAGATAAATTCCGAGCGCGTGGTATAGAGAATTCATAAATTTCTTCATAAGAATTTCGAGCAGCTGGACCACTGCCGCGATAACAAGAATGAAAACCACTGTAATAAGATATTCGTATTTGTTCCTTAAAACAAAATAATAAATAGGGTAAGTCACAGCAGTTGATATAAGCATTACAAGTATAACAGCAAGGCTCATAGAAACAGCGGTGGAAGTTTTTTTAGATACTCCTAAAAATGAGCAGATCCCTAAAAACTTAGAAAGGACCATATTATTGCTGAGAATTCCCGCAAGCAGAATAGAGGCTAACATTACATAAGTGTTCATTTGTTTTCTTCCTCCTTTTGTTTACATTCAGAGCAAACAGAGCTTGCAGGGCAGTTTTTGCAGTCAAGGTCGCTTACAGGTTTTTTGCCCGATTTTTTAGCTAAAGCATTAGATATTGCAACTAAAATTCCGAACACGAAAAATCCGCCGGGAGGCAAAAGGAAAATTATCATAGGATCGATAATTTTTGAAGTTACGGGCAGTGCAAAGAATGTGCCGGCGCCTAAAAACTCTCTGATTATTCCCATAAGAGTGAGCGTTGCGGTAAATCCTATGCCCATTCCAAGACCGTCTAACACGCTTGGAAGCACCGAATTTTTCGAAGCAAACATTTCGGCTCTCGCTAAAATTATACAGTTTACAACTATCAAAGGAAGATAAATTCCGAGCGATTCGTCGATAGCGGGGGCATACGCTTTTACAAGCAGCTGAACAATGCTTACAAAGCCCGCGATAATAGTGATATATGCCGGAATTCTGACCTTATCGGGAATTACCTTTCTGAGAAGAGATATAACAAGGTTAGAGCAGATAAGCACTGCTGTTGCCGCTATTCCCATTCCTATACCGTTTTTTGCGGAGGTCGTTACGGCAAGCGTCGGGCAGGTGCCGAGAACAAGCCTTAAAACAGGATTTTCTTTTATAAGACCGTCGGTAAGATACTTAACATTCTTATTCATTTGCCGTGACCTCCTGTGTAAGTTCGTTCATATATTCAAGCGCCTTATTTACCGCGGTTGTTACGGCCCGTGAGCTTCTTGTCGCCCCCGTTACGGCGTTTATCTCACCTTTTGTGTTGTCCGCTCCGTTTTTAACCGCGGTGATATTATCTTTAAGCTTTGAAAACTGCTTTAAAAAATCAGCTCTTTTTACATTTTGTCCGAGCCCCGGGGTTTCGTCGTCTGCGGAAAGTATCTTTATAGCTTTTATTGTTTTTTCCTGGTCTATCGCCGTCATCACGGATATATCGCCGCCGTAACCCTTTGCGGATGTGATGAAAATATAACCTATTTCATTACCGTCTTTAACAGCTTTATAGCAGTCGGCATATCCGTCTTTTACCTGAAACGGGAATTCCACATATTCATCCGCAGGCATAACCTCGCTCATTGAATCGTTTTGTTGTTTTTTGGATAGCTTTTCGATTCTTTTGGAGGTCAAAAGATTCGTTCCGCTTAGCAACAGAGTTACGATAAAACAGATTATCACAAGCGTTAGAGTAGGGTATAAAAGATCATTTTTAAAGCCTTGAGAATTATTTGTTCCGTTACTCATCAGCTTTCACCGCCTTTTTAAAGCCGAAAGGCTTTCTTAAAGTAAATCTGTCAATAAGAGGTGTTATAATATTCATAAGTATTATCGAATATGAAACACCCTCCGGCAGAGATCCGAATTTCCTTATAATAAATGTTATTGCTCCGCAGCCAATGCCGTAAATAATTTTGCCTATAGGACTTTTCGGGCTGGTCGTATAATCCGTGGCCATAAATATTGCGCCTAGCATAAGACCGCCTGTGCAAAGCTGCATTGCAACATTCTGATGAGAAATAAGGCTCAAAACCGCCACAGTTGCAAGAAAACTTAAAGGAATTGCAGGCGAGATGATTTTTCTTACAATAAGATAAATTCCGCCTATGATTAAAAGGAATGTGCAGGTTTCGCCGATACAGCCTCTGTAAAACCCGAAAAAGGCATATTTAAGGCTTACAGCCGCCGAGCTGTCGCTTAAAGGCGTTGCGCTCGTAACAACTTTTGCGGCTTCTCCCACTGAAAAAACAGGATTTGAAAATCTGTTCATCGCAGAGGGGAAAGAAACCATAAGAATAATTCTTGCGGCAATCGCAGGGTTTACAAAATTATGGCCTAACCCTCCGAACATCTGCTTAACTACTATAATAGCCACAACAGAGCCTATTGCCGCCATATAAAGCGGAATTTTGGGCGATAGGTTCATTCCGAGCAAAAGACCTGTCAGCACAGCAGAAAGATCTCCTATCGTGTTAGGCTTTTTAAGAATAAGATTCCATAGAAATTCCGAAGCAACAGCTGCCGCCACGCAAACAAGCAGCACTAAAAGCGCTCTTAAGCCGAATAAGATACATCCGAAGACAGCGGCAGGCAAAAGTGCTATAATAACGTCAGCCATAATGCCCCTTGTTGTTTCGGGATGCTTAATATGAGGAGAAGATGAAACCTTTAAAATTTCTTTCATTTTTTATTCCTCCTTAATTCTGCTTTCGCCGTTCTCATCGATTGGGTGAGAGGTCTTGCGGCAGGGCAGATATATGAGCAGCATCCGCACTCTATGCAATAGCCCACATAAAGCTGATCAAGCATTTCTTTATGATCCGATCTTAAAGCCGCTTCAACCTGCGCCGGATAAAGGCTCATAGGACATACTCCTGCACACCTTTGGCAGTGAATGCAGTTAGTCATTTGTTTTGAAGCTTTAGGCTTCATAACCAGAACGGCGTTTGTCCTTTTTTCTATGACCGCGTTAAGATTTGCGGCCGAAGTTCCCATCATAGGTCCGCCTATTATAACGCTTTCGCCGTCAGGATCGGGATTATCGGAAAAATCAAGCACAGCTTTTACAGATGTGCCTATAGGCACCATTATATTTTTAGGCTTGGTTATCGCTGTTCCGTCAAGAGTTATTCTTTTTGCGGTGAGCGGTTTTCCCGAAGTTATGAATCTGTATAATGTTCCGACAGTCGTAATATTCATAACAAGGCATCCTACATCCGAGGGGAGCATACCCTGTGAAATTTTTCTTCCCGTTGCCGAATATACAAGCAGCTTTTCCGCTCCCTGCGGATAAGTATCCGGCAGCCGCATAACTTTAACCGAATCGTCAGCGTCGCGGTGATCCGCGGCAACAAGCATAAGCTTGTCTATCGTCTTCGGCTTGTTTTTTTCTACGCAGATTATAACCCTCTGTAATTTGAGGATATCTTTGATCAAATAAACGCCCTCGATAATATCATTGAAGTTTTCGAGCGACTCTCTGTAATCCGAAGTAATATAAGGCTCGCATTCAGCGGCATTGATAATAAGAGTGTCAAGGTCCGCAGAATTTGAATCAAGCTTAATATAGGTGGGGAATCCCGCGCCGCCTAAGCCTACGAGTCCGCAGTTAACGGCCGCATTTTTAAGATCTTCGGGGCTTTTTACGGGGAACGGCTTAAGATAGGGATCATATTCCGCTTTCTCGTCCGATTCAATAAATACGCATAAAACCTGTCTTCCGGAAATATCCGTTTCTTTAACATCGCTGACAATTCCCGAACAGCTTGAATAAATAGGAGCGCTGACTTTTGAAACGCTTTTTCCTATAAGCGTTCCGATAAAAACTTTATCTCCTTTTTTAACTGTCGGCTCGCAGGGTGCGCCGATATGCTGAATCATAGGAATACACAATGTTCCTTTAGCAGGCATAAAAACGGTTTCAAAATCTTCTGTATTCTTAAAATGCTCTATCTCGGCCCCGCCGTGAAAGCGCTTTTTAGGCGAAAGAATACTTTCGGAATATTTCATTTTTTTACCTCCAAATAAAAAGTAACATATATATAATACAATAAATTTATTATTTTTACAAGTAATTTAAAATAAAAGCGAATGTGAAAAATTCACATTCGCAAAATCAGATTATTTCCTAAAAAGCTCTGTAAGCCTTGAGGCGGCTTCCTTGGTTTCCTCGCATTCACCGAATGATGATAGCCTGAAATAGCCCTCGCCGCATTTTCCGAAACCCACGCCGGGCGTGCCGATTATCTGCTTTTCTTCCATCAGCTTATCAAAGCATTGCCAGCTTGAAAGATTTTCGGGGCATTTAAACCAGATATATGGGGCGTTTGTTCCTCCGCAGTACCAGATATTTAAGCGGTCGAGAGCGTCTGTTAAAACTTTTGCATTCGAGCGGTAAACATTAAGATTTTCCTGAATTTCTTTCTGCCCCTCTTTTGAAAATACGGCCAGTGCCGCGCACTGCACAACATAGGAAACACCGTTTGATTTTGTGGTCCTGTTCCTTACCCACATTTGATTAAAGCTCATTCCGTTTCTTATTAAAGTTTCGGGAATTATCGTGTATCCGCAGCGGACACCTGTAAATCCCGCAGTTTTTGAAAGAGAACAAATTTCTATCGCGCAGTTTTTACTGCCCTCTATTTCAAAAATGCTGTGGGGAATAGAGCTATCGGTTATAAATGCCTCATAAGCGGCGTCAAAGATTATAATCGCATCGTTTTTTAAAGCGTAATCGACCCAGGCCTTGAGCTTTTTGCGGTCGAAAACAGCTCCTGTCGGATTGTTCGGTGAGCAGATATAAATTATATCCGCTTTTATGCTTTCATCGGGATAAGGGGCAAAATGAGTCGAATCGTCAGCCGGAAGATGAACTATTTTATGGCCCGCTATAATATTTGAGTCTACATAGGCAGGATAAGTCGGCTCTATCACAAGAGCGGTATTGTCTTTGGAAAACATATCAAGAATATTTCCGAGATCGTCGCCAGCACCTGTGGAAATAAATATCTCGCTTTTTTTAAGGGACACATTTCTTTTTTCATAATATCCTTTAATCGCGCTCTTTAATTCATCCCAGCCGCATTCGGGCATATATCCGTGAAAAGTAGATTTTTCCGACTGCTCGTCTACCGCTTTATGCATAGCTTTTATAACCGCGCCGCACAAGGGGAGAGTAACGTCTCCCACTCCTAATCTAAGCAGTTTTTTATCGGGATATTTTTTTGAATATTCTTTAACTTTCTGCTCAATATCGTAAAACAAATAAGAGCCTTTGAGTATATCATAGTTTTCATTCGGTTTCATAGTATCATCTTCTAAGATCTATTTTCCGCTGTCACCGTAGTTAGAAAGAACTCTTGCTGAGGGATCGTCAACATTGCAGCCTTCCCACGATTTGTTCGGCATCCAGAAATCCTTTATCATTTCTGCCTGACCGGGATAATATTTTTCAAATATCTCTCTGTATAAGAGCGATTCTTTTGTAAACGGTGCGGCGTGCGTGTATTTTTTTCTTTTTTCTTCAAATTCCTTATCGGAATAATAGCTGTTTGCGTATTCTTTCATATAGTCAACCATTGAATGGCCGACTGCGTCGGAAAACGCCGCTTTTTCACGGTATAGAATATCGTGGGGCAGATAATCGCCCTCAAAGGCGCGCCTTAAAAGGTATTTGCCCTTGTTATATTTGTTCATTTTCATTTCGGGGTCTATAGCCATAACATATTTTACAAAATCGAGATCCCCGAATGGCACTCTTGCTTCAAGCGAGTTTACCGAAATACAGCGGTCCGCTCTTAATACATCATACATATGAAGCTCTTTTACTCGCTTTACGGATTCTTTCTGGAATTCTTCCGCATTAGGCGCAAAATCCGTGTATTTATATCCGAAAAGCTCATCGGAAATTTCGCCTGTAAGTAAAACTCTTATATCGGTGTTTTTATGTATCCATTTGCATATAAGATACATTCCCATACTTGCTCTTATGGTGGTGATATCAAAGGTGCCGAGAATTTTTATTACCTCGTCAATAGACTTAATGACTTCTTCTTTAGTCATTATGACCTCGGTGTGATCGCTGCCGATATAATCGGCCACTTCTTTTGCGTATTTAAGATCGATAGCGTCGCCGCTCATTCCTACCGCAAAAGTTTTGATTTTTTCTTTTGATTTTTTTGCGGCGATAGAGCAAACAAGCGAAGAATCAAGGCCTCCCGATAATAAAAATCCCACCTTTGCGTCTGAAACAAGCCGCTTTTCCACTCCTGAAATAAGCTTTTCCTTAATGTTTTTGCAGACTGTATCGATATCGTCTTTTATTACTTTTTTGACCTCTGTTATATCGCAGTAGGAAGTGAATTTTCCGTCTTCGAAATAACAGCCGGGCGGGAAAGGCATTATTTTTTTGCAAAGACCTATAAGGTTTTTAGGCTCGCTTGCAAAAATATATGAGCCTTTAGAATCCTTTCCGTAATAAAGCGGTCTTATTCCTATCGGATCGCGGGCGGCAATATATTTTTTCTTCTTGCCGTCAAAAATTATCATAGCGAATTCCGCGTCAAGCATTTTAAACATATCGGTGCCGTATTTCTCATAAAGCGGCAGAATTATCTCGCAGTCGGAATCGCTTTTAAATGTATAAGGATCCGCAAGTTCGGCTCTTAATTTTTCAAATCCGTAAATTTCGCCGTTGCAAACACAGTAGTTTTCGCTTAATTTAAAAGGCTGCATTCCCTCGCTTGTAAGTCCCATAATAGCGAGCCTGTGAAAGCCTATAAGTCCGAAGCCTGTATCTGCAATTCTTGTATCGTCGGGGCCTCTTGAAACTGTGAGATCAAAACCCTTTTTAAAAGCAGAAAAGGAGGCACCCGAATCACAGTAACCCATAATTGAACACATAATAAATCCTCCGAAAATAATTATCAGCATTCAATTGGGCAAGTGCTGTAACTCGCTGTGCCACCAATCTTTGTTCTCATTATTTTCGCTGTAACGGGCGGAACCCGTATCACCTACTGCAATTTTCGGATCAAAGCTCGCCGGGGGTTATTTTAAAGGAATTTATCTTGCATGGCTCTCACCGTCCCATACTCGCTGTAAAGAACTTTCCTTTAAAACCTGTCCCGGCTCAATCGCTTTTAAACTATTTATTCCACATCCTGCAAAGCGTCATAACCCTCTTCGCCGGTCCTTACTTTTACGACATTTTCAACATCGTAAACAAATATCTTGCCGTCGCCTATGTGGCCGGTGTAAAGAACCTTTTTAGCAGTTTCAATAACGCTTCTTACAGGTACTTTGCTAACTACTATATCAAGTTGAATTTTAGGAAGCAGACTTGCTTCCACTTCAACGCCTCTGTAATACTCGGGCTTTCCTTTCTGAATTCCGCAGCCTAAAACGTGCGACATCGTCATACCCGTAATTCCAAGGTCGGTAAGAGCTCTTTTAAGAGCTTCGAATTTTGATTCCTTGCAGATTATCTCAACCTTTGTGAATTTAGGCGAGGATTCATCGAATGAAGGAACTTTTTTAACAGGGATTGCTTCCGCCGCAGGAACATCTCCTGTAACAGCGGTTACTTCGTCGTCTTCTTCGGAAACGGTGTCGGGCAGCATTGCAAATCCCGCATAAGCGGTGAGCAGTCCGTGCTCCGAAACATCAAGACCTGCTATTTCGTCCTCAGAAGAGGCACGCAAACCTATCGTATGCTTGATGATGAGGAAAACGATTGTTATAATAACCGAAACATAAGCTGCCACGGATACAACGCCGAGCGTCTGAACTCCGAGGAAATGGAAACCTCCGCCGTAGAAAACGCCTTTTTCGGTTGAAACACCGGTTGCAAAAAATCCTGTAAGTATCGTTCCCAAAGCACCGCAGACGCAGTGAACGGATATAGCTCCGACAGGGTCGTCGATCTTTGCTACTTTATCAAAGAACTCTACGGACAGCACAATTACGATTCCGAAAACTATTCCCATAATCGCGGCGCCTATAGGATCAACAGCATCACAACCGGCGGTAATTCCTACAAGTCCTGCTAAAGCCGCATTGTATGTCATAGAAACATCGGGTTTTTTATATCTTATCCAGGTGAATATCAGAGTAACACAGCAAGCCACAGCTGCCGCAAGGTTTGTATTGAAGAATACTCTTCCTGCGCTTATCATAAGCTCGTCTGTATCCATTCCGACTGTGGAAGCACCGTTGAACCCGAACCAGCAGAACCAAAGAATGAAAACTCCGAGCGCCGCAAATGTGAGGTTATGCCCTAAAATTGCTCTGGGCTTGCCTTTTTTATCGTATTTACCGATTCTCGGGCCTAATATAGCGGCTCCGATCAGCGCACAGATACCGCCGACCATATGTACCGCCGTGGAGCCGGCAAAATCGTGAAATCCGAGTTTGCTGAGCCATCCTCCGCCCCATATCCAGTGACCTGAAACAGGGTAAATGAAAAGGGAAATAGCCGCTGAATATATGCAGTATGCACTGAATTTGGTTCTTTCCGCCATAGCTCCCGAAACTATCGTTGCGGAAGTTGCGCAGAAAACAGTCTGAAATATCGCGTATGCCCACAGCGGAACTCCCGCGGGTAAAATATGGCTGTAATCCTTAGTAATAAGAGGATCGATCCACCCGAAAAGGGCAGTGCCCGAACCGAACATTATACCGAAGCCTATAAGCCAGAAGCAAGGCGTACCGATACAGAAGTCCATAAGGTTTTTCATAAGGATATTTCCCGTGTTTTTGGCTCTTGTAAATCCTGCCTCGCACATTGAAAAACCTGCCTGCATAAAGAATACCAAAGCCGCGCCCACAAGCACCCAAATGGTATTTACTGCACTGTATGTCATTTATAATTCCTCCTTATTTTACTCCGAAGAGCAATTCGCCGTATGTCGGGAAAGGCCAATATTTTGAAGCGGTGAGAGTTTCCGCCTCGTCGCACGGAACTCTGAGTTTCGCCATTTTATCAAGAATATCATCGCGGATAAATCTTGATTCTTCTCCGACGTCTTCTATATCCTTAAGCTTTAATACCGCGCTTTCAAGATCCGATTCGGCAAAATAAATTTCATCTGTCAACACGGATAATTTCTTGACCGTGTCTTTTTCGTATGAAGAAGCGGAACCGGGAACTGCCGCCTGCTTAAGACTAATCGTTTTAGAAAGCTCTTTGATATAGCTCTCTATTGCAGGCAAAATTTCCTTTTTAGCCATATCTATCATTGTAAGAGCCTCGATATTTACTGTTTTGCAGTAATTTTCAAGGGTTATCTCATACCTTGATTTTATCTCGGCCTCGGTGAATATCTTGTGAGAAATAAGCATATCCACATTCTTTTTATCAAGAATTTTAGGAATTGCGTCAGGCGTGGTGCGTAAGTTTAAAAGGCCGCGCTTTTCGGTTGCTTCCTTGATCCATGAATCGTCGTAACCGTTGCCGTTAAAGATAATGCGCTTATGATCTTTAATAGTTTTCTTTATCATATCGTGAAGTGTGGTTTCAAAATCATCTGCGCCCTCTAATCTGTCGGCGTAGATCTTTAATGACTCTGCCACTGCGGCATTGAGCATAATATTTGTGCAGGCAATGCTGTTTGAAGAGCCGAGCATACGGAATTCGAACTTATTTCCCGTAAACGCGAAAGGTGAGGTGCGGTTGCGGTCGGTATTATCTCTTGTAAATTTCGGAAGAGTGTGAACGCCTAACTTCATCACGGTCTTTTCCGCTCCCGCGTAAGGTTTGTCGTTTTCAATAGCGTCAAGCACAGCTGAAAGCTCATCGCCCAAAAACATAGAAACAACTGCCGGAGGAGCCTCGTTTGCACCGAGTCTGTGATCGTTTCCCGCAGTGGCAACAGCAAGTCTTAAAAGATCCTGATAATCGTCTACTGCTTTAATAACGGCGCAAAGGAAAAGTAAAAACTGTGCGTTTTCATAAGGAGTTTCGCCGGGAGTAAGAAGGTTTACGCCCGTGTCGGTCGCCATAGACCAGTTGTTGTGCTTGCCCGAGCCGTTCACTCCCGCAAAAGGTTTTTCGTGCAGCAGGCAAACAAGTCCGTGCTTTGCCGCAACCTTTTGCATAATTTCCATTGTAAGTTGGTTGTGATCGGTCGCGATGTTAGTTGTCGCATATATAGGAGCAAGCTCGTGCTGTGCGGGAGCAACCTCGTTATGCTCGGTCTTTGCAAGAATTCCGAGCTTCCACAGTTCTTCGTTAAGCTCTGCCATAAATGCCGCTACTCTGGGCTTTATTACTCCGAAGTAATGATCGTCAAGCTCCTGTCCTTTAGGAGGCTTTGCTCCGAAAAGCGTTCTTGAGCAAAACTGCAGGTCTTTTCTCTTTTCGTACATTTCTTTAGTAATAAGGAAATATTCCTGTTCGGGACCTACAGATGTTTTTACGCATTTAACATCTTCATTTCCGAAAAGTTTTAAAATTCTAAGCGCCTGCTTATTAAGTGCCTGCATAGAGCGCAACAGAGGAGTTTTTTTATCGAGCGCCTCGCCGCCGTATGAACAAAATGCGGTAGGAATGCAAAGCGTTTTATCTTTAATAAAGGCATAAGAAGTAGGATCCCAGGCGGTATATCCTCTTGCCTCAAATGTGGCGCGAAGTCCGCCGGATGGGAAAGAAGAAGCGTCAGGCTCGCCCTTTATAAGCTCTTTGCCTGAAAACTCCATTATAACTCCGCCGTCGGGCGAGGGGGTTATAAAGCTGTCGTGCTTTTCAGCGGTAATTCCGGTAAGCGGCTGGAACCAATGCGTGAAATGTGTGGCTCCGTGTTCGACCGCCCAGTCCTTCATAGCTTCCGCAACTGCGTTTGCTACATCATTTTTAAGGCTTGCGCCCTCATCTATAGTTTTTTTGAGCGAATCGTAAATATCCTTGGGTAATTTGGATTTCATCACACGATCGTCAAATACAAGACTTCCAAAGTATTCCGGTACTGTTTTCATAACTGACAACTCCTTTATAAATAAAAAAGGGCGGCGCTCCCTTTCCTTTTGATCGGAAAGGGGACGCCGTTGCCCCAAAATTACATATTAAATAAATAAAAGACGCCGTTAAGAGATTTTTATCCTCTTAAGACGCCTTTGTCTTCTATGCGTGATATTATAGCGCTTAAAAAATCACTTGTCAATGGTTTTTTAAAAAAATTAATTTTTTTATCATTTTAGATGATTTTCCTTAAAAAATTAAAGTGATATAACAAAATCCGATAAAAATTTTAGCCTGTATTGACAAAATTGTCTTATAGTGTTATAATGTGTAAAAATTAATTTTGAACAAAGGTGTTCATATTATAAGGATATTCCTTAATAATATGAGCGCTTTTTTATTTTGAGAGGAGTTTTTGCCTTATGAAAATAGAGGGAGAAGTTCGTATTCCGTCGGGGTGCGCTATTTCCGCTATTATTTCTAAAGAGGGAGAAAGATTCAGCGGAGAAACTATTATTAAAAGTATGATCCCTATGCACGATAGGTCGAACGGACTCGGCGGCGGCTTTGCCGCTTATGGAATTTATCCCGAATATAAAGAGCTTTATGCTCTTCATATTTTTTATAATGATAATGAGGACAGGGTAAACTGCGAAAGGCTTTTAAAGGATAGATTTGAAATAGTGAAAGCGGAAAATATTCCGATAAAGAAAATACCCGAGATAACCGATGTTCCGCTTATTTGGCGGTATTTTGTCGCTCCGCTGTCAAGTATTTTATCAAGATTGCAGCTTGATGAAAAAGAATATGTTGCAAGAACGGTTATGGATATTAACATAAAATATAACGGTGCTTATGTTTTCTCCAGCGGCAAAAATATGGGTGCTTTCAAGGCTGTGGGCTTTCCTGAAGATGTCGGAAGATTTTACAGACTTGATGAATACGAGGGTTATTCCTGGACAGCTCACGGAAGATACCCCACAAACACTCCGGGCTGGTGGGGAGGAGCGCACCCGTTTTCACTTCTTGATTATTCGGTTGTGCATAACGGCGAAATTTCTTCTTATGACGCCAACCGCAGGTTTATAGAAATGTTTGGCTATAAATGCACTCTTCAGACCGATACCGAAGTAATAGCCTATATAGCAGACTACCTTTTAAGAAAAAAGGGGCTTACTTTAGAAGAAACCGCCGCCGTTATCGCGGCGCCGTTTTGGAGCACCATTGAAAAAATGGACGATGAGAAAAAAGAAACCTACCTTTATTTAAGAAAAATGTTTCCGAGTCTTCTTATCACAGGGCCTTTTTCAATTATTTTGGGCTTTTCGGGCGGAATAATGGCACTTAACGACAGGCTTAAATTAAGATCGATGGTTACGGCCGAAAAAGGCGATAAGGTGTTTGTCGCAAGCGAAGAGGCGGCAATAAGGGTCATGGAGCCGGAGGCTGAAAATATTTATGCGCCGTCGGGCGGAGAGCCTGTTATAATAAAGGTCAGGGAGGGAAAATTCTGATGGCTGAAGATTATATTTTTCCGGATTTTGAGGTAGTAAGAAATAAAGAAAGGTGCACTCTCTGCGGAATTTGCGTTAAGCAGTGCTCAATGGGAGTTCATTTTTTCGATGAAAAAACAAAAGCTCTTAAAAGCGATGAAACAAAGTGTGTGGACTGCCAAAGGTGCGTATGTATGTGTCCTGAACACGCGCTTAAAATAGTCAAGACCGACTGTGCTTTCAAAGAAAATGCGAATTGGAACAGCAGTACGGTAAAAGAAATATATAAACAAGCTCAAAGCGGCGGAGTATTATTATCATCAATGGGAAACCCGAATGAACTGCCGGTATACTTTGACAGAATTCTTATAAATGCTTCTCAGGTTACAAATCCTCCTATCGATCCGCTTAGAGAGCCTATGGAAACAAAAGTTTTTTTAGGCAAAAAATCAAGCGGGATAAAAAGAGATGAAAATGGGAAAATAATAACGAAAATGCCCCCTCAGCTTGAGCTTTCGCTGCCGGTTCTTTTTTCCGCTATGAGTTACGGCTCAATTAGCTATAATGCGCACGAAAGTTTAGCTAAAGCCTCCGAGGCCTTAGGAATTCTTTATAACACCGGCGAGGGCGGACTTCATAAGGATTTTTATAAATATAAGGATAATACTATCGTGCAGGTGGCATCGGGCAGATTCGGAGTTTATGAAACCTATCTTAATGCCGGAGCCGCAATAGAAATAAAAATGGGTCAGGGGGCAAAGCCCGGAATAGGCGGCCACTTGCCGGGATCGAAAATAACAAGCGACGTTTCAAAAACAAGAATGATTCCTGAGGGATCGGATGCCATTTCTCCGGCTCCTCACCACGATATCTATTCTATCGAGGATTTAAGACAGCTTGTTTTTTCGCTTAAAGAAGCCACAGAATATAAAAAGCCTATTATAGTAAAGGTTGCGGCTGTGCATAATATTGCAGCCATTGCTAGCGGAATCGCAAGAAGCGGAGCGGATATCATAGCGATAGACGGTATCAGAGGAGGAACGGGCGCCGCTCCTACAAGAATTCGCGATAATGTGGGAATTCCTATAGAACTTGCTATCGCCGCAGTTGATACAAGACTGCGCGATGAGGGGATAAGGGATAATGTTTCGCTGATTGCGGGAGGAAGTATAAGAAGCTCGGCGGATGTTATAAAAGCGATAGCTCTCGGAGCTGACGCCTGCTATATTGCCACTGCCGCGCTCATAGCTATGGGCTGCCACCTTTGCAGAAACTGCCAGTCGGGAAAATGCAACTGGGGAATTGCAACTCAAAATCCCGAACTTGTTAAAAGGCTCGATTCCGAAAAGAGCTGCAAAAAGCTTATTAATGTGATTTCGGCGTGGCAGTATGAAATAAAGGAAATGCTCGGCGGAATGGGAATAAATTCTATAGAAGCCTTAAGAGGAAACCGATTGATGTTAAGAGGAATAAATATGACTCAAAAGGAACTTGATATCCTCGGAATATCTCACGCAGGAGAATAAAAGCAGGTGAAAAAATGAAGATAAGTGCAGAAAATAAGAATTTTTCGGAGCTTAATAAAGCTATCAGAAATGAAAAAGATATAGAAATAGAAAACTGCTTGGGGCAAAGATTTTTATGCGCGGGAATGAAAGACGGAAACGTAACGCTCAAAGGAATTCCCGGGAATGCTTTGGGAGCTTATTTAACAGGCGGCAAAATAAAGGTTTTCGGAAACGCACAGGACGCTGTGGGAGATACTATGAACGACGGCAAGATAATTATTTACGGCAATGCGGGCGACGCTGTAGGTTACGCAATGCGCGGAGGAGAAATTTTTATAAAAGGTAATGCCGGCTACCGTGCGGGAATACATATGAAAGCTTACGAGGAAAAACAGCCTGTTATAATGATAGGCGGAAAAGCAGGCAGCTTTCTCGGAGAGTACCAGGCGGGAGGACTGATTATAGTTTTGGGTCTGACAAACGGCAGCAAGCCGACTGTCGGCAATTTCCCCTGCACGGGAATGCACGGCGGAAAAATGATTATCAGAGGAAATATCGATAATATTGAGTTTCCTAAGCAGACGACCGTTAAAAAAGCAGATAAGAAAGATATGGATGATATTCTTCCTGTTTTAGAAAGATTTTGTTCGATTTTCGGGTACGATTTTGAAGAAGTTATCTCGGAGGATTTTTATGTTATAACACCCGACACTAAAAACCCTTATAAACAGCTTTATGTCGCCAATTGACAGTTGACAACGGAATATAAAGAAGGTAAAATTAAAGCAGTGTGTTTTATACACTGCTTTAAATATTTTCAACGGTGGTGCTTTGAATGCTTAAAATTAACGGACTTTCTAAAAGTTATGGCGATAAAAAAGTCTTAAAAGACCTTACACTTCACATTTTACCCGGCGAGATCTACGGTTTTATCGGACATAACGGTGCCGGAAAAACCACAACTTTAAAATCTGTTGCGGGAATTCTTGATTTTGACAGCGGCGAGATTTTGATCGACGGTATTTCCGTAAAAGAAGATCCGCTCGAATGCAAAAAAAGGATCGCCTATATCCCTGATAACCCCGATCTTTATGATTATATGACGGGTATGAAATACCTTAATTTTATAGCGGATATTTTCGGAGTTTCAACTGATGAAAGAAAAGAAAAAATTGAAAAATATGCCGCTGTTTTTGAGCTTACGGCCGATCTTTCTTCACCTATATCCTCATATTCTCACGGAATGAAGCAAAAGCTTGCCGTGATATCCGCCTGGATACACAGCCCGAAGCTTATTATAATGGATGAGCCTTTTGTAGGACTTGATCCTAAAGCTTCGCACCAGCTTAAAACTATGATGAGAGAATTCTGCGATAACGGCGGAGCGATATTCTTCTCCACCCATGTTCTTGAAGTTGCCGAAAAGCTTTGCGATAAAGTCGCAATAATCAAAGAGGGCAGCCTTATAAAATCGGGAACTATGGAAGAGGTCAAGGGCGATTTAAGTCTTGAAAGCGTATTCTTAGAGCTGGAGGGATAATTAATGCTTAAAATTCTTCTTAAAAAACAGCTTTATGAACTAAATCAATCCTTTTTTTATGACAGAAAAAAGGGTAAAGCAAGATCAAAGGGCGCAAGTATAGCGTTTATCGCTCTTTTTGCGCTGCTTGTTTTGGTCGTTCTCGGAGGAATGTTTATAGGAGTATCATTCCTGCTCGGAAGTGCTTTGATTCCGGCAAAACTCGGCTGGATGTATTACAGCCTGCTTATCGGAGTGGCGGTGCTGCTCGGAATTTTCGGCAGTGTTTTTAATACTTTTCAGAGTCTTTACTGCGCTAAGGATAATGATCTTTTGCTTTCCTTACCGATAGATATAAAATATGTTATTATCTCAAGACTTCTCGGCGTTTATTTAATGGGATTTCTTTATTCGGGCATAGTTATAATCCCTGCGGGATTAGTGTATATGTTCATAGGCGGATTTTCGCTTAAATCCCTTTTCGGCGCTGTAAGCATTACGGTTTGCGTATCCGTTTTCGTGTTTATTCTTTCCTGCGCTTTAGGCTATCTTGTAGCTAAAATAACTAAAAAATTAAAGAATAAATCGCTTATCACGGTTTTGTCGTCGCTTATCTTTATAGGAGTTTATTATTTCTGCTATTTTAAAGCAAGCTCCGTTATAACCAAAATTCTTGAAAACGCCGTAACGATAGGCAATAATCTGAAAAATAATTTCTATTTTGTTTACTTTATAGGAAAAGCCGCCGAGGGTGATATAATTCAGGCTTTGATAATGATTTTAGTAATCGCTCTTGCGCTTGTTCTTACATATTTAGTTATAAAAAAGAGCTTTTTAAAGCTTGCTTTTTCAACGGCGAATGTTAAAAGGTCGGGCAAAAAAGAAAAAGTATCGGCAAAAGTTTCGGTCAAAAAAGCTCTTTTCAAAAAAGAATTCACAAGATTTATGTCAAGCCCTGCTTATATGCTTAATTGCTCAATGGCATCTCTCTTCCTTATTCTCGGAGGAGCGGCACTCCTTATTAAAGGCAAAGCTGTATTGACTGCTTTAGACGGGTTAGACGAATTTATAGGTGCAAAAACCATATATTTTTCTATAGTGGCGATAATCTGCCTGATAGCCTCTATGAATAATATCACCGCACCCTCTGTTTCTTTGGAGGGCAAAAATATTTGGATATTAAGATCGCTTCCGATAAATGAAACGGATATATTAAATGCGAAATTAAAGCTCCATATAGCCCTTACTTCCGTACCGCTCATATTTTTCGGCACCAGTGCAATAATCGTGTTTAAACCCGATGCTTTAAGCGCGGTTTATATTCTTGCCGTTCCGCAGGTATTTATGCTGCTTTCGGCGGTTTTCGGTCTTTATCTTAACTGTATGAAACCTAATCTCGATTGGGTGAATGAAACGGTAGCCGTAAAGCAGAGTATGTGCGTTATGTTCACAATGCTCGGCGGCTGGGCTTACGATATAGCAGTGTTCCTGCCTTATTTCTTTATAAGAAAATCTGTTTCGGCGCCTGTTTATCTCGGCATTGTTACTATATTAACGGCGGCTTTGAGCCTCATTTGCTATAAAGGCTTAAAAACCGCAGGTGTTAGAAAATTCAAGGCGCTTTAATATGATTCTTATTGCTTTTAAAAATTGCGAGGATAACGCAATTTCCCGCCACAACACGGGATTATCTTTAAGAAATGCTTTATTAAAGTCGGTTTTCGGAAAGGATATGGAAAATAAAATTTACTTTTCTGAAAAAAACCGACCCGAGATCGATTTTAAATCCGCGGATATTTCGGTTTCGCATTCAAAACATATCTCCGCCGCAGCACTAAGCTTTGATTTTAAGCCCGATTCTGTGCCTGATATAAAAAATCTGATAAAACTTGATGTCACCTGCGATAGGATAGGGCTTGATATCGAGGAGGTTTTGGGAAACGAAAAAAGCCTTAAAAAAATATCCGAAAAATATTTTTTTAAAGAGGAAAACGATTTTCTTCTTTCTTTGCCCGATAAGGATTTTTTAAATGAATTTATTAGGATATGGACTGTTAAGGAAAGTGTTTGCAAAGCGAGCGGAAAGGGAATAAGCGAGCTTAAAAGCATAAATTCCTTTAAAAAAGAAATAAGTGAAAATGTTACTTCTTATCCTTTATATTTTAATGATGAAAAATATTATTTAAGTATTTTCAGGAGTAAAAAATGAAAGAACTGTATAATAATGTTCCTTTTTATAATGAGGAATTTTCTAAAGAACCCGTGCTTTATTCGGGGCTTGAGCCAATGATAAAAAATTATCCTTATATTTCCGAATTCCCTGTTAAAAATCCTAAAGGCGCCGTGGTGATATTCCCCGGAGGCGGATATTTTGCCAGGGGCGACGCGGCGGCTTTCAGGGTCGCAAAAAAGTTTAATTCTTTAAATTATTTTGCATTTGTCGCTCTCTATAGAGTGGGAAACAGGGAAAACCCCGAGCAGGGTTACAGAGGAAACGCTATTTTTGCAGACGGTATAAGAGCCGTTCAGTATGCAAGATATAAAGCTAAAGAGTACGGATATAAATCGGATAAAATCGCCGTGTGCGGATTTTCGGCAGGCGGGCATTTAGCTATGTCGCTTTCTTTGTTTGACAGACCCGGATTTTGCGCCGATGATGAAATAGGCAGGCTTTCTTCTCTTCCCGACGCCTGCGTTCTTTGCTACCCTGTTACAACTCTTCTTTCGGGCACTTTCGGAAATATGCCCGAGATCCTTGATTTTGATGATGAAAAAAGAAATGAATTCACAGGCATAAATTCCGCAAACAAATCCACTCCTCCCACTTTTATATGGTTCGGCGAAGAGGATAGTGCAGTCATACCTGAAAAAAACAGTATTCCTTATTATAATAAGCTTAAAAATATAGGAGTTTTCTGCGAAATGGAAAGCTTTAAAGAGGTAGGCCACGGCGTGGGGCTTGCAGAGGGTACTAATGCCGAAATATGGTCTGAGCGTGCAGTTGAATTTCTCAATAAGGTATTTTAATAAAAAGATTCCCAAAGCAGCATTAAGCTTTGGGAATCTCGCTTTTTAGAGGTTAATTAAGATTATCTGTGTAGTTTTCAAATTGCTCATCAAGAGATAAATTGCTGTCGGAATCATATAAATTAGACTGAAAATAACCCTTGAGTGCGGCTCTGTTATAAAAATAATAAGCATTTTCACAGGTTATATCGATAAATTCCGATTCGGATAATCCGTTTTCTTTTATAGCTTTGGAAAGAAAATCATAATAATTTTGTGAAGAATCGGATTTAAGATTTTTGAAGTCTTTTTTCACTGCTTTTTTGGCAGCGGATTTAGAAATCAGGATTTTTTTATCTTTGCAATCGGAGCAGATTTTAAGATCTGTTTCAATATCTTTTTTTGCATCCTTCTCATTTTCGGAAAGAATAGGTGCTTTTTTTCGGATTCTTCTGCAAAAGCATAGTTGAAAAAATCTTTTTGAGCAGCATTTGTAACCTTGTTGTAATGCTCATGTACGGTAAGGAAGCAAGCAACCGAAAACAAGAGATAGACCGCCAGCACTACACTATTCCGAACCAAAGACCAAAAGATAAGCATTGTGGGAAAATCTAAACTTTTGGATTTTCCTACAATGCCAACTACGGCGGAATCCCTCCCACTCCTTATATCTTTCTGTATACATTGAATTTGTATTTAGTAAAATGCAGACAACACCACGGATCGGCTTTTGGTTGGACAATTCCAACCAAACACCACAGCAGACAGCAGAAAACATTCTGAACGCTAGGAAGCCGGTATGATTGTTACATATAAGGGGAAGAAAAATTTCTTTTAGGTACTTGCTTTCCTAAAACTGATGTGATACAATGATTTAATCCAGAAAAGGAGTAAAAAATATGCGGCAAGGTATTCTTAAATAAAACTATAATCAAATAGTGGGAACAAAGGATTATGATAGCTCCTTTTGTAGGGGCTTAGTTTTTTGTACCCAATTTAAGAATACTTTTGCCTTATCAATTTTGACATATCCCCAAAAACAGCAATCACAAACAGGTGTATGCTGTATATGTGTATGTCCGCAACTTATAATCCCCAGTGGTAAAAGTATTTTACTGCTGGGGATTTTTATGCCCTTTGGGGCTGTAAAGGGAGGACAATCACATGAAAATAATCAATATTGGAATTCTTGCCCATGTAGACGCTGGAAAGACGACCTTGACGGAGAGCCTGCTATATGCCAGCGGAGCCATTTCAGAACCGGGGAGCG
>URFG01000006.1 GCA_900547095.1 uncultured Oscillospiraceae bacterium | reverse complement strand
CGCCTGCCAATATGTAGATATAGTCGAAAATATTGCAAGAGAAAGAGCCAAAAAGCTCTTTGGAGCGGAGCATGCGAATGTTCAGCCTCATTCGGGAGCAAATGCAAACCTTGCTGTTTTCTTTGCGCTTTTAAATCCCGGAGATACCATTATGGGAATGAACTTATCGCAGGGAGGCCACTTATCTCACGGCTCGCCTGTTAATATTTCGGGTAAATACTTTAATATAGTGCCTTACGGCGTGAATAAAGAAACCGAAACCATTGATTATGATGAAATGGAAAAAATTGCGCTTGATTGCAAGCCGAAAATGATAATAGCCGGAGCAAGCGCATATTCCAGAATTATTGATTTTAAGCGCTGCAGGGAAATAGCGGATAAAGTGGGAGCATATTTAATGGTGGATATGGCTCATATTGCGGGGCTTGTTGCGGCAGGTCTTCATCCATCGCCCGTTCCCTTTGCCGATGTTGTTACCACTACCACTCATAAGACCTTAAGAGGCCCGAGAGGCGGAATGATACTTTGTAAAGAAAAATACGCAAAATTGATTGATAAGGCGGTTTTCCCCGGCACTCAGGGCGGACCTCTTATGCATATTATCGCCGCAAAAGCGGTAGCTTTAGGCGAGGCGCTTACCGATGAATTCAAGGAATATCAAAAGCAGATAGTGAAAAACGCGGCAAAGCTTAGCTCAAGTCTTAAAGACCGCGGGATAAAGATAGTATCAAACGGAACTGACAATCACCTCATGCTCCTTGACCTTTCAAACACCGGTCTTACCGGAAAAGAACTTGAAGCTTATCTTGACGAGGTGCATATAACCGCCAATAAAAACACCATTCCGAATGAAACTCTAAGTCCTTTTGTAACGAGCGGACTGAGGATTGGAACTCCCGCCGTGACTTCGAGAGGGTTTAAAGAGCCGGAAATGAAGCTTATCGCAGGCTTTATAGCCGATATAATTGAAGATTATAATAAAAACAAGGAAAAAGTAGCAAGCGGCGTAAAAGAGCTTTGCGAGAAATTCCCGATATATTAAAAATACAGGCTGTAAGAAAACATTGATTTTCTTACAGCCTGATTTTATGCCCCTAAGCGATTATGTCGAGGGCATCTTATTTAGGCATTATTTCATTAGGAGAAATCACATTGCCGTCTCTGTAAACCTCTAAATGAAGATGTGAGGGATCTTCGCACTCGGAGGGGATTTCGCCGAGAGTGCCTAAAGTATCTCCCGCATTTACGGCGTCATTTTGAGATACGTTTATAACTGCAAGTCCGCAGTATTTTACGGTTATTCCGCTGTGATCGACAGTCACTGTTTTTCCCGTGGTAAGGGAGTTTTCAACTGAGATTACCTTGCCCTGGCTTACGGCTTTTACCTTTGTGCCGGCTTTAGCCGCAATATCCACGCCCGTATGAATTCTCATATCATTGAATGTTTTTGAAAACTGCAGATTAGTGTCGCTGTAACCTTTAATTACCGCCCCTTCGACAGCATTTACAAATGTCGGAGCTTTTGTTTCGGTTTTAGTGGGGGTTTTTGCAGTGCTTGATGTTGCAGGAGCAGGCTCTGAATATGGCTCGCTTGTAACTTTATTTTCCGTTTGAGAGGAAACCTTTGAAGTATCCTTATCATTATATGACTGGCTGTTTATAATTGATGAATTTTTATTTTCCTTAACTTTAGCCTTATTATTGACGGATAATCTTATTATCACTGCTAAGAATGCTATGCAGCAAAAAATCACGCCGTAAACATTCTTTTTTATTTTTTTTGAATTATCAGATGAATAATCGCTGTATTTCATATTGATTTCTCCTTGTTTTTCGTTGTCAAAGCTATTATGCGCAAAATTATTAATATATATTCTCTAAAAAATTAAAATTGCGTTCATAGAAAGTACAAATTTATGGTTTATTATATAGTTGTACCAAAAAGGGAGCCGCACCCTTAAGGTATAATTCCTAAAATTAGGAATTCTCTCCTCAAACCCCTTAAAAGCAAAAGAGAGCCGCGAATTTTAAGCGACTCTCTTTTGCTTTTTAAAAAAATAATCAAATCCGATTGACAGGATTTTTTTGGTGTGATATAATTAATCAGCAGATGGGCAACGGCGTTCATTCGGCAGAAGGGATTATTGCCCTTTTCCGATGAGCGCTTTATTTTTTTAAGGCAGGTAGAGAATATGAATTATACCTCTGAAGAAATTTTACAGTATGTAGAAGAAAAGGACGTTAAGTTTATAAGGCTTGCGTTTTGCGATGTTTTCGGTTTGCAAAAAAACATTTCTATAATGCCGGGCGAGCTTAAAAAAGCTTTAAGCTCGGGAATTGCTATTGACGGCTCGGCTGTCAGAGGTTTTTCGACCTGCGTTCATTCCGATTTGTTTTTGCATCCCGATTGCGGCACTTTGAGCGTTTTGCCGTGGCGCCCCGAACACGGAAGAGTGGTAAGAATGTTCTGTTCTGTCACTTATTCCGACGGCACACCTTTCGAAGGCGATTTAAGGCATATGCTTAAAAAAGCCGTAAAAGACGCGGAGGATAAAGGCGAAAATTATTATTTCGGCGCGGAAATGGAGTTTTATTTATTTAAGCTCGATGAAAACGGCGAAAAAACTCTTATACCTTATGATAACGCGGGATATATGGATATTGCTCCAGAAGATAAGGGCGAAAATGTGCGCAGAGAAATATGCTTAACTCTCGAGCAAATGGGAATTATTCCCGAAAGCTCGCATCACGAAGAGGGTCCGGGACAAAACGAAATAGATTTCAGATATTCCGATCCTGTTACTGCAGCGGATAATGCGATAACATTCAAATCGGTTGTAAACACCGTGGCGGCGAGAAACGGGCTCTGGGCTTCATTTTCTCCGAGACCGCTTAAAAACTGCCCCGGAAACGGAATGCATATAAATATTTCTGCAAAATCGAAAAAAAGAAATGATGTTCTTTCTAATGTTATAGAGGGAATATTAAAAAGATCTAAAGAAATTACAGCTTTTCTTAATGTCTGCGAGGAGTCGTATTTAAGGCTCGGCAGAGATAAGGCTCCGAAATTTATTTCCTGGTCTAATGAAAACAGATCTCAGCTTATAAGAGTTCCTGCAGCCGAGGGAGAATTCAAAAGGGCAGAATTAAGATCGCCCGATCCTTTATGCAATCCTTATCTTGCTTTTTATCTTATAATGAAAGCGGCAGGCGAGGGAATAGAAGAAAATTATAAGTTAAGAGATCCGAAAGATGAGAATATGTTTGCTTTGACCGAGGATGAATTAATTGATACCGAGTCTTTACCGGAAAGTCTTGAAGAAGCAAAATCGGTGGCAAAACAAAGCGATTTTATTCGGGAAAATCTTCACGAATCGGTGATCGGAGAATATATTTCTTAAAATCGGGAGGAAAAAGGCTTGCAGCTTGAAGAAAGAATATACGATCTTCTTTTGGTATCGGCTTCCGAAAAATTCAATATGTCTGTTATGCCTATCTTGCCGGAGTCAAGATTTAATACGGTTATTTTATCCGATATCGCTTCTGCAAGGCGCAGAGTTTTGCAGAAGCGCCCCGATATTGTGATAATTAACGCGCCTTTGCCCGATGATTTCGGAACAAGATTTGCTCTTGATCTTTGCAGCTGCTCTACGACGGGTGTATTACTTATAGTAAAATCCGAATTTCTGCCTGATATTTCGGCGCAGGTTTCGAGATTCGGAGTTTTAACTCTTCAAAAGCCGACAACGGCGGGAATGATTACTTCTTCTTTGCAGCTTCTCTGCGGAACCTGCGAGCGGCTTAAAAGAATGGAAGAAAAAACCGTTTCCGTAGAAGAGGAAATGAAAGAGATAAGGCTTGTAAACAGGGCAAAATGGCTGCTTATCGATCAGCTTAAAATGACTGAGAACGAAGCCCATAAGTTTATTGAAAAGCAGGCAATGGACAGATGCGTTACCAAAAAGAAAATTGCTGAAAATATAATATTAACATATAAATAAGAGGAGTACTTAAAATGACAAAATATATTTTTGTTACCGGCGGAGTTGTATCAGGTCTTGGAAAAGGGATAACTGCCGCTTCACTCGGCAGACTTTTAAAAGCGAGAGGTCTTAAGGTTGCGGCGCAGAAGCTTGATCCGTATATCAATGTCGATCCGGGAACGATGAGTCCCTATCAGCACGGCGAAGTTTATGTTACGGAAGACGGCGCTGAAACAGACCTTGATCTCGGCCACTATGAAAGATTTATAGATGAAAATCTTAATAAATTCTCAAATCTTACAACAGGTAAGGTCTACTGGAATGTGCTTAATAAAGAACGCAGGGGAGAATATTTAGGTTCCACGGTGCAGGTAATTCCTCATATCACAAATGAAATAAAGGATTTTGTTTACAGAGTAGGTAAGCAGACAGACGCAGATGTGGTTATCACCGAAATAGGCGGTACGATCGGCGATATAGAGTCACAGCCGTTTCTTGAGGCGGTAAGACAAATTTCTTTGGAAGTCGGAAAAGAAAACAGCTTGTTTATACACGTTACTCTTGTTCCTTTTCTAAGCGGATCGGACGAGCATAAATCCAAGCCTACACAGCATTCTGTAAAAGAATTGCAGGGAATGGGAATAAGGCCTGATATTATTGTTTTGCGGTGCGATGAGCCTTTGGAAGAATCTATCTTCAAAAAGATATCAATGTTTTGCAATGTTAAACCAGACTGCGTTATAGAAAATCTTACTATTCCTTGCCTTTATGAGGCTCCTCTTATGCTTGAAAAAGAAAATTTCTCATCGGTCGTTTTAAGAGAACTCGGAATTGAAGCAAAATCCCCCAATCTTACCGAATGGACCGAAATGGTAAAGAAAATAAAGGCGGCAAAAAAAGAAGTAAATATCGGGCTTATCGGAAAATACGTTCAGCTGCACGACGCTTATCTTTCCGTTGCCGAGGCATTAAGGCACGCGGGATATTCTCTCGATACAAAGGTAAAGATAAACTGGATAGATTCCGAAACTCTTACAAACGATACTTACTGCGACCTTTTAGCTCATCTTGACGGAATAATCGTTCCGGGCGGTTTCGGCGGAAGAGGAATAGAGGGAATGATCTTAGCCGCAAAATATGCGAGAGAAAATAAAATTCCTTATTTCGGAATTTGCCTCGGAATGCAGATAGCGGTTATAGAATATGCAAGAAATGTAGCTTTAATCACTGACGCTGATTCGGGCGAATTTGATGAGATATGCAAAAATAAAGTTATTGATTTTATGCCCGGACAGAGCGACAGCGTGGATAAGGGCGGCACTTTAAGGCTTGGTGCATATCCGTGTGTTATCAAAGAAAACACCACGATGTTTAAATGCTATAAATCAAAGGAAATTTCCGAAAGACACCGCCACCGCTATGAATTCAATAACGATTACAGAACTGTTCTTGAAGACGCGGGACTTACTTTATCCGGTCTTTCGCCCGACGGCAGACTTGTGGAAACTGTCGAGCTTTCGGACAGGGATTTCTATGTGGGAGTTCAGTTCCACCCTGAATTCAAATCAAGACCGAATATTGCGCACCCATTATTTAAAGGCTTTATAGAGGCCGCTATGAAAAAGAATTAAAAAGCAGTAATAAAAAACCGCGTACCTTTTTAAAGGTACGCGGTTTTAATATTTTAGAATATATTATTTTGTGCCGAAAATTCTGTCGCCTGCGTCGCCGAGGCCGGGAACGATATAGCAGTGATCATTAAGATGATCATCAAGTCCCGCGCAGTAAACAGGAACATCGGGGTGAGCCTCTGTGAAAGCCTTGATTCCCTCGGGAGCGGCAATAATGCACATAAATTTAATTCTCTTCGGAGAATACTCTTTTATTTTAGAAACAGCGTCAATAGCGCTTCCGCCGGTTGCGAGCATAGGATCCAAAACGAAAACATCTCTTTCATTAAGATCGGCGGGTAATTTGCAATAGTAATCTACCGGAGTGTGTGTAACAGGATCGCGGTACATTCCTATATGGCCTACTCTTGCGGCAGGGATAAGGCTTAAAACGCCGTCAACCATTCCGAGGCCGGCTCTTAAAATAGGCACAAAAGCCATTTTTCTGCCTGCGAGAATTTTTGTTTTGGCGGTTGCGACAGGTGTTTTTGTTTCTACGTCTTTAAGCGGAAGATCTCTTGTGGATTCATAGCACATCAGCATTGCTATCTCGCTGATAAGCTCTCTGAATTGCTTAGAGCCTGTTTTTTCATCACGCAATATGCTCAGCTTGTGCTGTATAAGCGGGTGATCCATAATAAATACATTCTTGTCCATTTTTTTATCCTCCGAAATTTTTTATTTAAAAGCGATGCGAAAAGCGTCGTTTTTTTATTTTTCAAGCGCCGATATCTTATCGAGCCTGTTTTGGTGGCGGCCGCCCTCGTACTGCGTATCTGTGAAGATATCAACAAGTTCCAAAGCTGTGCCTATTCCTATAACTCTTCCGCCTAAGCAAAGCACGTTTGCGTCGTTATGTAAACGCGTGTATTTTGCGGAAAAATGGTCGCTCAGCGCAGCCGCGCGGATACCTTTTATTTTGTTTGCCGCAATAGACATACCTATGCCCGTTCCGCAGACTAAAATTCCGCGGTCATATCCGTTGCTTAAAAGCTCTGTGCAGACTTTTTTTGCGATATCGGGATAATCAACCGAATCGTGCGTGTAAGTTCCGAAATCGGTTACTTCAAATCCTCTTTCTTTGAGGTGCTTAACGATTTCATTTTTATGATCAAGTCCGCCGTGATCGCAGCCTATTGCTATTTTCATTGTTTTTCCTCCGGTTTTTTTGTTTTAAGCTCTCTTTCGGCCTGTGACTGCCTTAAATATTCGGGAGCTAAATTTTCAGCCGAAACGGTCTTGTTTGATTTTAACATTTCTTCGGCTACCGCTCCAACGCCCAAGGCGCTTTGGTACTTATTTGCCTGTGCCGCCTTAAAAATCTGTCCGTTAGGCTCAATAAGTTCAAAGAACATATCGGCGCCGTCGCCGCAGATGAGAACTTTTTCTTTTTTACTTAATTTTGTTATTTCTTCGATAACTTCTTCGCATTTTACTGCGCGGTCGGCGCAAAGCCGTGTTAATTTTCCGCTTTCTGCGCGGAAAAGCGCATTATAAACCTGCTTGCACCTTGCGTCCATAACGCAGCATAAAACCGCGTCAAGATCCGTGTGCTGTGCCGCCATAGCTTCAAGCGTGGAAACTCCGATACAAGGGATATTTAAAGGCTCTGCAAGCCCTTTTAAAAGCGCCGCCGCAATTCTGAGCCCCGTAAAAGAGCCGGGTCCGGAGCTTACGGCGAGGGCTGATATATCTTTTAATTCGGTTTTTGAGTTTTTTAAAACTTCGTCTGCAAGCGGCAAAAGAGTTTGCGAATGGGTAAGACCGACATTTAAATATGCCGATGATAAAACTTTTCCGTTTTCAGTGACTGCCGCCGAAGCTGAAACGGCGGAGGCTTCAAGGGATAAAATTTTCATTTTTGATCTCTCCTTGAAATGATTATCTTTCTGTCACTTTCATTTTCGGCTTTGAGCAGTGATATATAGATCGTGTCCTCTTCGAAAACAGAGGAAATATTTTCGCTCCATTCCACAGCCAAAACGCTTTTATCGGACATATAGTCAAAATATCCGGTGGAAAACAGATCATCCTCATTCTTTATTCTGTACATATCAAAATGAATAAGATCGAGCCTGCCTCCGCGGTATTCGTTAACAAGTGCAAAAGTGGGGGAGGTGACATAGCCTGAAAATCCGAGCCCTCTGGCAAGACCTCTTACAAAACAGGTTTTTCCCATTCCGAGCCCGCCGCAAAACGCTATTATTTCTCCGCCTGAAAGCGATCTCGAAAATTCCTCTGCGGCTTTCTCGGTTTCGGCAGGTGAATGAGAAATTATAATTTGTTCCAAACCCATCACCTTTATATAAATTAATATCAATTAATATTATCATAAATAATTCATCTTGTCAATTATTAAGTCAAATTGCAATAAAGGAGAAGGGAATTTTTGTAAGATATAACATTTTTGAAAAAAACACTTGATTTTTACTTCCGGTGGCATTATAATTCATTTAGGTGGAGAAAAGTGTATCCAAGTGTCACCAAAGTGTATTGATGTGGTGAATTTTAAAGAAAGGAGTGTCAGCCAGTGCTTTACGGCGGATATCAGCATACCGTGGATAAAAAAGGCAGGGTTGCCATTCCTGCAAAGCTTAGAGATGAGCTCGGCGAAAGCTTTATGATTTGCCGAGGAATTTACGGGAAAAGATGTATATGCGTTTATTCGCTTGACGAGTGGGACAAGCTTGTAGAGAAGATAGGAAATCTTCCGTCGGCCAAATCAAGCGTTGTAAAAAGATTTTTGTATGACGGCGCTTTCAATGTTGAGTTTGATACTCAGGGAAGAATTCTTATTCCCGCCGCTTTGAGAGAATATGCGCAGCTTGAAAGCACTGCTCACATCACCGGAATGGATACCAATCTTGAGATCTGGAATACAGAGCTTTGGAAAGAAGAAAACGAAAAATATACGCCCGAATCCATTGCCTCTATTGTTGAGGAGCTTGATTTTTAAGTATGGAATTTGTGCATAAATCGGTTCTTTTGGAAGAAACCGTTAATTCGCTTAATGTAAAGTCAGACGGTATATATGTTGACGGTACAGCCGGCGGAGCGGGGCATTCGCTTGAAATAGCAAAAAAGCTTAAAAGCGGATTGCTTATAGCGCTCGACAGGGATCCCGACGCTGTTATAACCGCAACGGACAGGCTTAAAGGTTATAACGCAAAGGTGATTAACAGCAACTTTATCAATATGGATGAGGTGCTTAAATCCTTAGGGATAGAAAAGGTTGACGGAATTATGCTCGACCTCGGCGTTTCTTCCTTTCAGCTTGATAATAAGGACAGAGGATTTTCCTATAAAAGCGACGCTCCTTTGGATATGAGAATGTCAAAATCGGGAAAGAGCGCCGCCGATCTTGTTAACAATCTTTCAAGAGAAGAACTTACAAGAATTTTCAGAAGTTACGGCGAAGAAAAGTTCGCCTATAAAATAGCCGATAATATTGTAAAGCACAGAGAAAAAGCTCCTGTAAAAACCACTCTTGAGCTTGCTGATATAATCGCTTCAAGCGTGCCCGCCGCCGCCAGGCGTGACGGCCATCCGGCGCGAAAATGCTTTCAGGCGATAAGAATAGCCGTAAACGATGAGCTTTCAAATCTCGAAACCGCTCTTGATAAAGCCTTTGAGCTTTTAAATCAAAACGGAGTGCTAAGTGTGATAACATTTCACTCTTTAGAGGATAGGATCGTAAAAAACAAATTCCGTGATTATTGCACGGGATGTATTTGTCCTTCGGATCTTCCTGTGTGCGTTTGCCACAGAAAACCCAGAGGAAAACTAATAAACAAAAAACCGATTATTGCTTCTGCAAAAGAGCTTGAAGAAAATCCGAGAAGCAGAAGTGCAAAATTAAGATCGATAATTAAACTTTGACAGGAGATAGCTATGGATAACGTCAAATATTATAATGACAGCCTTGCATATGATTTTGAAATGTTTATGCCTCGCGAAAAGAGGGCTCAAAGGCCTGATAATATAGTTAAGCTTCCTTCTGCCAAGGTAAGAACTAAGGCTAAGGCGGCACCGAGAAGACTTACCGTTTCCGCTTTTGCCGTAATGGCTTCTTTTATTCTGCTTGCAGGCCTTTGCGGAAATATCTTTTTGCGCCTTAAAATCAACGAAGTAAACTCGAAGATAAACGATATGAAAAAAGAAGTCGATGTTCTTAACAGTTACAAGACAAGCCTTGAAGTCGGCCTCGAAAGAAAAATTTCTTATTATAATATCGAGCTTGAGGCAACACAGCTCGGAATGACCAAAATGAGCAAGGATAAGGTCAATTATATAAGAGTAAACGATAAAAATACCGCTATAACGAATGACGGCGAAACCGTTTCTAGCAAAACGAAATAATGTATATAATGCTCAATAATATAATATAAATAAATACGAGAGTCAGGGGCAAAACCTGCGGCTCTCGTTTTCAAGCATTAAAAGGAGGCTGAGAAAATGGCTGTAAGACCGGGAAAACAAATGCGCGGGCGCATTAAGTTTACTATGATTTCGATAATTCTTTGTCTTACGCTTATTTCTTCCTACAGCCTTGTTAACATAATGATCGTTAAAGGCGATAAGTACCAGAGTATGGCGTCGGAGCAGCAGCTTTACGATAATGTCATAACGGCTCCGAGAGGAAATATTTACGACAGAAATATGAAATTCCTTGCAAAAAGCGCCACTGCCTGGACAGTTTATATCACTCCTAACGGTATAAATAAGCTGACCGACGAAAAAAAGCAGGAAACTTTAAGAAAAGTTATCTCCGAAAATCTTTCCGAGATACTTGAAATGGATTATAACGATATTTTCGAAAAGACAAAGAAAACGACTTATTATGTTACTGTAAAGAAAAAAATAGAAAAGCCTGTTGCCGATAAGGTGAGAAAATTCATTTCGGATAACAGCGATCTTGAAATGTCAAGCTATGTAGGACTTGACGAAACGGTAAAAAGATACTATCCGAGCGATACTCTCGCCTCGACTGTTATCGGCTTTGTGGGCGATGATAACCAGGGCCTTGCAGGTCTTGAAAGCAGATATGATAATGAGCTCACCGGTGTTGCCGGAAGAGTGGTTGCCGCTAAAAATGCCAGAGGAACGGATATGACCTTTACATATCAGAAATCCGAGGAGGCGAAGCAGGGCAACTCTATTGTAACGACTATTGATTCTTATATTCAATATGTAGCGGAGAAATATCTTGACCAGGCTGTTGAAACAGAAAATGTTCAGGAGCGCGGCGCCGTAGTTGTAATGAATGTAAACACAGGCGCGATTCTCGGAATGGCAGTAAGCGATGATTTTAACCCTAATTCCGCATTCACTCTTTCTGCGGCAGATCAAGCTAAAGTTGACGCCGTTTCGGATAAAATAGAAAAAGATAAGCTCAAATCCGAGCTTTTAAACAGGCAGTGGAGAAATAAGGCTGTTTCGGATACTTATGAGCCGGGCTCTGTATTTAAAATTTTCACAGCTTCCACGGCTTTGGAAGAAAACCTTATTAATCTTAACAGTAATTTTACCTGTAACTATACCTATGCCGTTGCGGGAAACACCTATCACTGCCATAAAAAGGGCGGCCACGGCTCGCAGTCGCTTTCGCAGGCGGTTGCAAATTCCTGCAACCCTGCATTTATTCAGATAGGTCAGCTTATAGGCTCCGAAACCTTTTCAAAATATTTCGAGGCTTTCGGACTCACTCAAAAAACAGGTATCGATCTTCCGGGTGAGGCAAGCTCGAATTATCATAAGCTTGAAGATATGCACTCAACAGAGCTTGCGTCTTCTTCGTTCGGTCAGACTTTCAATATTACCCCTCTTCATACTCTGACACTTGCCGCCGCCGCGGTAAACGGCGGATATATCGTTCAGCCGCACGTTGCGGAAAAGCTTATCGATTCAAACGGAAAAGTCGTAAAAACCTTTTCTGATTCTTATAAAAGACAGGTCGTATCCGAAAGCACCTCTGCCACAATGAGGCAGCTGCTTGAATATGTCGTTCAAAACGGCGCGAAAAACGGTCAGGTAGCAGGCTACAGAGTGGGCGGAAAGACAGGTACTTCCGAAAAAGTTTCAAAAATGCTGGAACTCGGTATAAAAGGTCTTTATATCGGCTCGTATGTGGGAATAGCTCCTATCGATAAGCCGGAAATAGCAGTATTGGTTATGCTTGACGAGACTATGGGAGGTCAGTATTACGGCGGCGCTATAGCGGCTCCTGTGGGTTCTAAAGTAATGGCGGAAATTTTGCCTTATTTAGGTTATGAGCCGCAGTACAGCGAAGAACAGCTTAAAAATATGTCCGTATCCGTTCCCGATCTTACGGGTAACGATATTGCCTCCGCAAAGCAGACGCTTTCAAACGCCAAGCTTTCCTATAAGGTCATAGGCTCGGGAGAAAAGGTAACGAAGCAATTACCCGTCGCGGGCACCAATGTTTATAAAGGCGGAACGGTTATTCTTTACACAGAAGACGCCGAAGAGGCGACAACTGTCGTTCCTAATCTAGTAGGGCTTACCGCAACCGAGGTAAATGCGGCGGCAGCGGCGGCAGGAATAAATGTTGAATTTTCGGGGAATACTTCTTCGCCCGATCTAAAATCCTACAGCCAAAGTATTGCCGCAGGGCAAACGGTTGCGCAGGGGAAAGTAGTAACGGTCAATTTCAGAGAAGAGGCTCAGGCCGATATAGCCAACTAAGGAGTGGAAAATTTGTTACTTAAAGATTTGTATTGTGAGTCGGGAAAACTCGGAAATATTGAAATAAAGGGTATCACCTGCAATTCAAAGGAAGTCAGACCCGGTTTTGCGTTTGTCTGCCTTAAAGGCGCTAATTCCGACGGTCATAAATTCGCGCCCGACGCTTTAAAATCAGGCGCCGCGGTAATATTTGCCGAAACCGATTTGGGATTTGAAAATCAGATAATTGTCAAAGATACTCACGAAGCTTATTTCGATCTTTCCGCAAAATGGTTTAAGGAGCCCGCAAAAGAATTAAAGCTTATAGGCGTTACGGGTACAAACGGCAAAACTTCCGTAACTTATATGCTTAAATCGATTTTTGAAAAAGCGGGTTATAAAACAGGTCTTATAGGCACCATTCAGAATATGATAGGCGAAAAGGCAATAGAAACTCACAATACCACTCCCGACGCATTCACTTTAAACAAGCTTTTCCGTGAAATGGTTGACAGCGGCTGTAAATATGCCGTTATGGAAGTTTCTTCGCACGCGCTTGATCAAAAGAGAATATGCAATGTTACTTTTGAAACGGCGATTTTTACCAATCTCACGCAGGATCATCTTGATTATCATAAAACGATGGATAACTATCTGCTTGCAAAGAAAAAGCTTTTTAAAATGTGTAAAAAAGCAGTGCTGAACAGCGATGATCCTTATTTTGAAAAATTAAAAGAGGGCCTTGACTGCGAGATAATAACCTACTCTGCGTCAAACAATTCTGATTACAGCGCTAAGGGAATAAATTATCATCCTGCCGGAGTTGAATATGAGCTTGTCGCAAAGGGACTTATTAAGCATATTTCAGTCAACACCGGAGGAAGATTTTCCGTTTATAATTCTCTTTGCTCCGCTGTCACGGCGATCGAGAACGGAATAGATATCGATACCGTGGTTTCTGCGCTTAAAGAGCTTAAAGGCGTAAAAGGAAGAGCCGAAGTCGTAGAAACAGGAAGAGATTTCACCATTATTATAGATTACGCTCACACTCCCGACGGTCTTAAAAACATTCTTTCCACCTTTAAAGAGTGCAAAAAGGGAAGACTTGTCGCACTGTTCGGCTGCGGAGGCGACCGTGATAAAACCAAAAGGCCCATAATGGGTAATATTGCTGTTCACAATGCAGATTATGTAATTGTTACGAGCGATAACCCGAGAAGCGAAAACCCCACGGCAATAATTAACGATATTCTTGAGGGAATTAAAGGAATACCCACTCCCGTTAAAGTTATTGAAAACAGAATCGAAGCTATAAAATTTGCTGTTTCAAATGCGAGAAAAGATGATATAATAGTACTTGCCGGTAAAGGCCACGAAACTTATCAGATACTAAACACAGGTACCATTCATCTTGATGAAAGAGAAGTGGTAAAGGAAGCTTTATCGGAACTTAACGACGGAGGAGAAAAAGAATAATGGAAAAATATTTCGCAATTATCGCCGCTTTCGCCGCATTTGCGGTAACAAGTCTTTTAGGCTATCTTATCATTCCTTATCTTAAAAGACTTCATATCGGGCAGAGTATCCGCGAGGACGGACCTACCTGGCACAAGAAAAAAGAGGGAACCCCCACAATGGGCGGAATAATGATAATAATAGGCTTTCTTTTGGCTTTAGCGCTGTGCGTCGCACTGTCGGCAGGGTTTAAAAAGCCGCTTGTTATGGGCACCACGCCTAAAGCAGATAACGTTAAATTCTATGCTGGTATAATAATGGCGTTTTTAATGGGCGCAGTAGGCTTTGCAGATGATTTTATCAAAATCGTTAAAAAGAGAAATCTCGGCCTTACTGCCCGTCAAAAAACTTTTTTGCAGATAATTATTTCTGCGGGCTACCTTGCAGTGCTTTTCTTTGTAGGAAAGATTGAATACACCTACATACCTTTTGTGGGCGCTGTCAATATTTCCTCCGGCGCGGGACTCCTTTTTTGGCCTATAGCTCTTTTCTTTGTTTACGGATTTACTAATGCCGTTAATTTAACAGACGGTCTTGACGGACTTGCAACAAGCGTTACTATGATAGTTTCCTGCTTCTTTATGATGGCTTCCGCCGCATTTATGAGAGCCGCTCACGGGTGGTACGGCAATGTTACGGCCGCCGCTCTTGCAGGTGCCTGCGCAGGATTTTATCTTTGGAACGCAAAGCCGGCAAGAGTATTTATGGGTGATACAGGCTCTATGTTTTTAGGCGGTATGGTAGTTGCTATGTCATTTATGCTTGACAGACCTATAATTCTCATTTTGGTTGGCATAATATATCTTGCCGAGGCTCTTTCGGTAGTTTTACAGGTCGTTTCCTATAAACTCACAGGCAAGAGAATTTTCAAAATGGCACCGCTTCATCATCACTTTGAAATGTGCAATGTAAGAGAAGAAAAAATAGTATTTATCTTCTCGGCTGTTACGCTTTTAGCAAGTATCGGCGCCTTTATTCTGCTGCTTGCGGCAAACAGATAAATTTTAAAGAAAGGAAGATATTATGGACAGTTCAAATATAAAGAAAAAAAAGAGAAGTATCTTCCTTGAGGGAAAGCTTGATATCACAATGCTTTCTTTTATACTTTTACTGCTCACTATTGGTCTTGTTATGCTTTTTTCGGCAAGCTATGCCTATAGCTATGAGTATTATAAAAACAGTTACAAGTTTATTTCCCGCCAGGCGGCATTCGCCGCGGGAGGACTTGCGCTTATGTTTTTTATTTCTAAGATAGATTACCGTTTTTGGCGAAAATTTGCATGGGCTGTTTTCTTTGTTTCAACTGGACTGTTAATTTTGCTTTTAGCCATTCCCCCGATGGTTTCGGGAATGGATGTTAAAAGATGGATAGTTGTAGGTCCGCTGAATTTTCAGCCCTCGGAGATCGCCAAATTTTCAATAATTTTGCTTTTTTCATCACTTATCGCGGCAAATCAAAAGCTTATGACAAGCTTTAAATTCATTCTTTTTTTGGGTGCGATTTTAGGTCTTACCTGCGTGCTGATAGTTTTAGAGCCGCATATTTCCGCAACGGTTCTTGTATTCGCAATAGGAGTTACATTGCTTTTTATCGGCGGAATGCAGAAAAGGTGGATAATAGGGGGCGCCGCCGCAGGCCTTGGAGCTGTCGGCCTTGCGATTGCAACTAAACTTATAAGCTACGGCTCGGACCGAATTAAATATTGGCGCGATCCTTGGCTTGACGCTTCAGGAAAAGGCTTCCAGACAATTCAGTCGCTTTTGGCTATCGGTTCGGGCGGTCTTTTAGGCAGAGGAATAGGTCAGTCAAGGCAAAAATATCTTTGGGTGCCTGAACCGCATAACGATTTTATTTTTTCAATAGTCTGTGAAGAACTCGGTCTTATAGGCGCTATTGTTATTATTCTTTTGTTTGCTTTGCTTGTATGGAGAGGGTTCACAATCGCAATGCGCTCTCCCGATAAATTCGGATCTTTGCTTGCTATCGGACTTACCTTTCAGGTAGGACTTCAGGCAATGCTTAATATCTGGGTCGTAACCAATACTATACCGAACACAGGAATAAGCCTTCCGTTTTTCAGTTACGGCGGCTCGTCTTTAGTAATTCTTCTTGCGGAAATGGGGATAGTGCTTTCCGTATCGAGAAGTGCGAATATAGAAAAAGCCTGATGGGGGAATTTTATGCATATTTTATTTGCAGGCGGCGGAACAGCCGGCCATATAAATCCTGCGCTTGCAGTTGCAGGTTATATTAAAGAAAAACATCCCGACGCTAAGATAAGCTATATCGGAACTCCCGATAAGCTCGAGGCTACTTTGGTGCCGCAAAAAGGATATGATTTTTATCCGATAGAGGTCGCAGGTTTTCAAAGAAAGCTAAACGCTAAAAATATAGTCAGAAATATCGACGCAGTTAAAAAAGTTTTTTCTTCTTCACTTAAATCAAAAAAGCTTTTAAAAGAGCTTAATCCCGATATTGTTATGGGCACGGGCGGCTTTGTGAGCGGTCCCGTTTTAAGAGAGGCGGCAAAGCTTGGATTTAAAACTGCAATTCACGAGCAGAATGCGTTTCCGGGAATAACCACAAAAATGCTTTCTAATAGGGTAAATGAGGTTATGCTCGCAATGCCCGAGGCGGAAAAGTATTTAAAGCTTAATAAAAAGCCTGTTATAACGGGAAATCCCGTAAGAGAAGAACTTTTAAAGATAGACCGGAAAACCGCAAGAGAAAAGCTCGGTATTACCGAGGAAAAACCTCTTATTTTATCTTTCGGCGGATCTTTGGGTGCAAGACCTTTAAATGAGGCAGTCGAAGAGCTTATTAAATGGCATAGCGGCACACATAAGTTTTACCACATTCATTCAACAGGTAAAGCGGGTTACGGCAAAATGCTCGATAGGCTCAGAGCCGATAACATAACTTTATCCGAAGAGATAGATATCAGGGAATATATATCCGATATGGATGTTTGTATGGCGGCGGCGGATATTGTTATAAGCAGAGCCGGCGCTATCACGCTTAGTGAGATAGAGGCGTGCAAAAAACCGTCTGTTCTTATTCCTTCGCCTTATGTTGCGGAAAATCACCAGTATCACAATGCTATGACTCTTAAAAACAAGGGCGCCGCAATTGTTATTGAAGAAAAGGATCTTAGCGGCGAAAAGCTTATAGACGAAATCTCAAAGATAATAGAAAATAAATCAAAGCTTCAAAAAATGTCCGAAGCGGCAGGGAAAATTGCTATAACCGACGCAAACGAAAGAATATACGAAGTTTTGATGAAATTATATACAAACTCCTGAAAAATTCCGGCATTTTAAAAAATAACTGACAAAAAGCTTTAATCTTTCATAGTATAGAATGAAAATGAATTTACTGTGAGGGATAAAAATGCCTGAAATTATTATAAACGGTAAAAAACCGCTTATAGGAGAAATAGATATTCAGGGAGCAAAGAACAGCGTTTTACCTATTCTCTCGGCAACTGTTCTTATAAAGGGAATAAGCGTTATACATAATTGCCCGAGGTTATCTGATGTTTATGCGGCTATCGAAATTTTAAATTCTTTAGGCTGCAGCTGCACCTTTGAAGGGCATACCGTCACTGTAGACGCGACGGATATCACCAAAGACAGCGTTCCCGAAGAGCTTATGCGTGAAATGCGCTCGTCGCTTGTGTTTTTAGGCTCGATAATCGGCAGAAATTCAAGCGCGGTGATAAGCAGTCCCGGAGGCTGTGAATTAGGGCCCAGACCTATAGATCTTCACCTATCGGCTTTAAGGCAGTTAGGCGTTGATATAAGCGAAAAACACGGTAATTTGTATTGTTTTAGCAAAGAGCTTACGGGAAATGAGATATATCTTGCTTTTCCGAGCGTCGGAGCAACAGAAAATATTATGCTCGCCGCCTCCAAAGCTAAAGGTGTTACGGTGCTTCACAATGCCGCTCATGAGCCTGAAATAAAGGATCTTGCCGAATTCCTGATTAAATCGGGTGCAAATATCACGGGTGCGGGCACTGATAAGATAGTTATCCGCGGAGTATCCGAACTTCACGGAGCCGAGCATACAGTTATTCCCGACCGCATAGTTGCGGCAACATATATGGCTGCCGCCGCTGCCACCTGCGGAAATGTAACTGTCAAAAAAGTCAATCCCTCGCATTTATTTTCCGTAATTTCTTTTTTTAAAGAGTGCGGCTGCGGTGTTAAATCGGGGAACGATTACATAACTGTTTTAACAAAAAAACCTGTTAAGCATATAAATTCTTTGCAAACTCTCGTATATCCCGGGTTTCCTACAGACGCGGGACCCTTGGCAGTCGCAATGCTGACTACTGCCCGCGGAGTTTCGGTGTTTACGGAAAATATATTCGACAACAGATTTAAATATGTTGACGAGCTTAAAAGGCTCGGCGCCGATATAAAGGTTTCGGGCAATGTGGCCGTGATAAGAGGAGTAAAATCTCTTTCGGGCGCTACCTGCTTTGCAACCGATCTTCGCGCCGGAGCGGCGCTGGTTACAGCGGGGCTTTCGGCATGGGGTCAGACAAAGGTTAAAAACATTCATTTTATAAAGCGCGGTTATGAGTCTATAACAGACGATCTTAAAAAGCTCGGCGCGGATATATATGAAAAATAAAAGGAAGTGAAAATATGACCGAAAGGGAAGAGGCCGCAAAGAAAAGAGCGGAGCTTATAAAGAAAAAAAAGCGGCGGCGAAGAAGATTTATATTTGTCTTTTTTCTCATTATTATGCTTGCTTTCGGATCTGTCGCAAGCTTCACTTTCCTTTTTCCGATAAAATCCGTACGCGCTTCGGGAAGTAAACTTTATACTGAAAGCGCGATAGTAAAAAGCAGTAAGCTTATGGGCAAAAATCTTTTTACCGTGAGCGAGGAAGATCTGCTTGTAACTTTAAATCACGATCTGCCTTATATTGACAGCATAACATTAAAAAGGTCTTTCCCCGATAAAATAATTTTAAAGGTGAAAGACGCAAAGCCTTATGCAAGCTATCATATAGATAATAAGTATTATAAAGTCAGCCGTAAAGGAAACGTGCTTGAATATGATTATGCTTTACCTGAAAATACTTTTGAAATAATTTGCCCCGATGTAATATGCAAAGTAGGTCAGGCGGCGGAATTTAAAAGCAAGGAAACCAAAGAACTTATAAATTCGCTTATCTCAAGTCTTGAAAAAAATGAAATAAAAATTAATAAGATCGATGTTACAAATACAAGTGAGATTAAATTTTTCGTAGACGGCAGATTTGATGTTATTTTAGGCTCAAAAACCAACTATGAAAATAAAATAGCTCAGCTCGGAGCAATGATAAAAAACATAGAAAGCGATAAAAAAGGCACTATAAATCTCAGCATTTGGAATGAAAGCGGAAGACAAACAAGTTTTGTTTCGAGTTAGAAAATAAAATGTTGCAATTTATAAATATATATGATATTATAATTTATGTATAGTTGTCTTTTAGAAGTTATAAAAAATTATTACCATAAATACGGAGGAATTTTAAATGCCATTTGATGTTGCTGAAGAAATGGAAACTGTAGTTCAAATAAAGGTCGTAGGTGTTGGCGGCGGCGGCGGTAACGCTGTTAACCGAATGGTAGCCGCAGGCGTAAAAGGCGTTGAATTTATCGCTGTTAATACTGATAAAGCCGCGCTTTTCCTCTCACGCGCCGATCAGAAAATTCAGATAGGAAATAACACCACTGCCGGTATGGGCGCAGGCGGTAACCCTGAAAACGGCCGCGCAGCCGCTGAAGAATCAAGAGATGAAATAGCCGCTGCTATCCGCAGCGCAGATATGATATTCATAACTGCCGGAATGGGCGGAGGCACAGGCACAGGCGCCGCTCCCGTTGTAGCTCAGATAGCTAAAGAGCTTGGTATTCTCACTGTGGGAATTGTTACAAAGCCTTTCGCTTTTGAGGGCAAAAAGCGTATGACTCAGGCGGAAGAGGGAATTGCTAACCTCACCGAGCAGGTCGACAGTATCATAGTAATTCCGAACGAGCGCCTTAAGTTCGTTTCCGAAGATAAAATTTCTTTCAAGAATGCGTTTAATATTGCCGATGATGTTTTGCGCCGCGGCGTTCAGAGCATTTCCGAGCTTATTAATGTTACCGCTCTTGTTAACCTTGACTTTGCCGATGTTAAATCCATTATGCAGGATGCAGGCTGCGCTCATATGGGCGTCGGAGAAGCTACGGGCAGAGATAAGGCAGAGCAGGCGGCAAGAATGGCTATCACAAGCCCGCTTATCGAAACCTCTATGGAAAACGCAAGAGGAATTATTATCAGCATAACAGGTTCTGATGATATCGGTCTTGAAGAGGTCGAGCTTGCTTCCACAATTATTTCCGATATGGCTCATCCGGACGCAACGATTATTTGGGGCGCACAGCTTGATGAGAGCCTTGAAGATACTATCAGGGTAACTGTTGTTGCAACAGGCCTCGGCGAGCCTAAAAAGGCTGATAAGAGGGAAGACCTTGCCGATCTTATGAACGATATGAACACGGAAGATAATGACGAGTCTTATGACGATGTTATGAAGTTCTTCCAGAAATAATACATTTAAATTAAAATCCCGGCTTAAATAAGCCGGGATTTTTTATATATCTTTGAAATTTTCGGGTTTAAAATCTGTTTGCCTGTAATTATTAAAATAATCGATAATATCGTCTTCGCTGTCCGAAAGGAAAAAGAGAGAGGTATTATTTTGCGTCATAAATTTATCGTCCACAGCTCTTTTAAGCATTGATGAAAGGCTGTCAAAATAACCGTTCACATTAAATATTGCTATCGGCTTATCGTGGCGGCAAAGCTGCTTTAAAGTAAGAATTTCAAAAAATTCATCATAGGTGCCTATTCCTCCGGGGGACACGATAAAAGCATCGGAATTGCTTTCAAGAAGCTGCTTTCTTTCGCGCATTGTTTTAGTATAAAGCATTTTTGTGCAGTGATCGAATAAAATTCCGTCAACATTCAAAAACTCGGGGACTATACCTAAGATCTCGCCTTTTTCTTCATAAAATCCTCTTGCAAAGGCGCCCATCATTCCGCATGCTCCGCCTCCGAAAATAAGGCTGTGACCTGATTTTGCAAGTTTTTTGCCGAAGCTTTCACCGCTTTTTAAATAGCTTTCGTCGATTTTATCAGACGACGCTCCGTAAACACAGATATTCATTTTTCTTCTCCCGTTAAAATTTCTTTATCATTAAATATCGCACTGATAAGAGTTTCACCGCGGTATTCAAGTCTTAAAGAAAAGAATTCATCGCTATCTAATTTTTCTAAAAATATTCTATCTCCGCTCCAGGTGGGGAATGAAAGCAATTTATCTTCATTAACCCATTCTAATACTCCTTCGTCGCAGTCTGATTTAACCGTTCCGCTGAAATCGGAGCTTGTGAAAAGGTGCATATATTCCGTTTCCCAGATATCGGAAACAAAGGTTATAATTCCTTTATATTCGGCGCTGTTAAGCGTAAGTCCCGTTTCTTCGAAAACCTCGCGCCTGTTGCATTGCTCGGGGCTTTCTTTATCTTCAAATTTCCCGCCTATTCCTATCCATTTATCACGGTTTAGGTCGTTTTCTTTTTTTATGCGGTGCATAAGAAGATATTTTCCGTTTTTTTTAATATAGCAAAGGGTTGTATTTCTCATCAGGGCTGTTTCACCGATTCCTTAGCGAATTCTTTTCCTTCGTCGCCCTTATAGCCTTCGAGATAAAAAATATCCGTGTTTTTATTCCTCGAGTCGAAAATATTATTATACTGAATCTTTTCGTACTCATTTAAAAGAGTTGTATACTTTGTGTTTGACTGCCAGGTATAATAATTATTTTCCGAATCGATATATCCCACGGTATCAATAACGGGGATTTGCTTATAAAGATTTAAAAGGTATTTATTATATTCTGTAAGCTTAACTCCTGCGACCTTTAAAAGGTATGTCGAAAGGTAGTTACTGCTCATTTTATCGATTTTTTCTTCGGGAATATCATAATTTGCCCAGATAATAAAGGGTGTGATATGCCTTTTTTGCTCCTGCTCAAGCGAGAGTCCCGAAAGATCCTTCACGTCTAAAATATCCGCTATAAATTTAGTTTCTATCGATGGCTGGTGGTCACCGAACATACAGATAACAGTCGGTTCGTTTACACCTTTAAAATACTCTACGAGTCCCTTAAAAGCGTCGTCGCTTGCTTTTACGAGTGAAAGATATCTGTTTGCCTTTATATATTCGGTATCTCCCGAGGTTATATAGACTTCTTCGTTGAAATTATTGAATTTTGTTGTATATCCGCCGTGATTTTGCATTGTGACATTGAACATAAAGTATGGCATATTCCTGTCGCGGTTTTCAAAATCGTTTATCAAAACCTGATAATCGTAAGAATCGCTGATATACTGTCTTAAGAACATATTTTTTCTGTCGGGATAATACTGATCGACAAGCTGCTGGAGGTAGTTAGGATCGGAGCCGTTGCTCATATAATCGTTCATAATTGAGATGTCTATTATATTTTCAAGGAATTTATAGCTGTTAAATCCCATATTGTTATAAACGTTTACTCTGTTCCAACCGCTTGAAAAATAGGGGTGGAAAGCGGCGGAGTTGTAGCCCTGGCCCTCCAGTGTTGAAACAACGGTTGCAAGCGGAGAATTTATATAGAGCATATAAGCGTTGCTCCCTGAGGGTAAAAACGCCGTTGAATGGCCGCTTAAAAATTCAAATTCGGTGTTTGAAGTTCCGGCACCGACAACGGGTACAAATAAATTGCCCTTGACTGTGTTTTCCGTAAGACTTCGCATAAACGGCATATAATCGATATTAGTGGTGAAATCTCCGAGAACGCTAAGATCGGAAAGCGATTCGTTCATAATGCAGATGATATTCGGAGTTTTCTCGGTTACCTCAACAGGTTCTTTTTTATCAATATTTTTTTCTACATAATCCGAAACATTGTTTGCATCATAACCCGAAGGGGCTGACATAAACAGATATTTAGTATTACAAAAGAAGTTAAAAGTAAATCCGTAGTTTTTATAGCCTCTTGTCTGATTCCAGAAGTCAGGTTTTACACCTGCGTCTGCAAAAATAGATGTAAAATAAAAAAGGCATAAAATAACTGCGGCAAACGAGCCCGAAAATACTCGGGAAACGATTTTTGTTATAAGGTTGTATTTCGGAGTTTTTATCTTAATTCCGATAACCATTATAAAAATGAATAAAAGCGAGCCTGTTAAGACCAAGTGCGTGAGCTTATAAGAATAGGTGTTTGCAACATTTGCGGCAGTGGTAATGCTTAAAAAATCCATAGGGATAAACGGAGTTCCTCTGAAATCCATTATATAGCAATGCGCAACGGCAAGGCCGAAAAGTATCGGGTTTACAACTAAGATCGATACTTTTATACTGCCCGAAAGGGCAAAGAAAATAAAATAAAATATAAGAATAAGGATATAATTACCCAAAAACCCGAGATAGGTCATATTATAAACAAAAACGTTATTAAGGCATTCCGTCATTGTCATAGTAAGAATTGGAAGAATAAATAAAAACACAAGGTGCATAACCTTATTAGTTTTTTCATTTCTGAATTTGAAATTAAAGGTTATCAAAGCTCCTATTGCAAATGGGAAAAGCAAGCAAAAAGCAAGCAGCACCCATTTCATTCTGAATTCCTGAGAAATAAACGCATTATTGTCAAGAATAACAGTAAGCAAAAGTGCCGCCGATATTATAATTCCCGTGAACCTGGATTTTTTAGTTGAATAAATATCCATTGAAAAAGCACGGAGAATTTTATAAAATCCTCCTATCTTTCCGTCTTCGGATCTTGTAAAAAATCCTTTTATTTTATTTAAAATTCCGGAAGAATTCATAAATCCGCCTCTTTTAAACATTTAAAATCTTTAATATTATACCATACAATACTCAAAATTACAAGCAAAAAGACTCAGGTTTAAAACCCGAGTCTTTTTTACTTTAAAATTTTAAATTATTTGAATCTTTTTAAAATTTCGCTGTTTTGGGTGAGAATTTGTCCCATTCCGTAGAGAACAAACATATTAATAAGTGCCAAAAATGTGCCTGCAACGACAATACCGACTGATAAAGCCATATAAAGCTTTTCTTTTGTGAATATGAAATATGCCGCAACGAGCGAAATAATTATAATTCCGAAAGCCACTATAAATGAGATGGCTTTAATAATCGTTCCTATATGGCGGAAAATTCCCTCGCTGTAGGTATTTACGGGGTTTGATCCGCTGCTTTTCGCAGGTGCTGAATATCCTGAACTGATATCGATAATTTCGTTGTTATTCTGCTCCATTTTTAACCACCCTTTCAGACCTTTTCGATACCGATAGTTACATTCTCGCCATTGATATCCCATTCTTTGATAAATCCTTTGGGATCTTCGTGCTTTAGCGAGTCTGCCAAAGTATCCTTTGTTATATCCTCGCACATTTTAAGCGCAATGTCAAGAATTTTTTGTGATCCGTCGATCGAAATATTGATATGATCGGTAACGCAGAATCCCGCGTCTTTTCTCATAGTCTGGATTTTGCTTATCATTTCGCGGGCAAATCCCTCGCAGATAAGATCGTCAGTCAAAACGGTGTCAATAGAAACTATTATTCCGTTATCGCTGACAGTATAATATCCCTCTTTTTGAGAAGTTTCGATAAGAAGATCATCAGCTGTAAGCTCAACTGTGCCCGAAGGTAAATCGAGAGTAAGCTTGCCGTTTTTATCAAGCTCGGCTTTTGCAAGAGTGCCGTCAAGCTCTAAAAGCGCTTTTCTTATGTCGTTTAACTGCTTGCCGTATTTCGGACCGACTGTTTTAAGCTGGGGCTTGAAATTATAATTTACAAATCCCTCAACATCGTCTGTAAACTCAATGTTTTTGATATTAAGCTCGTCTTTGATAATATCGGTATAAAATCCGTCGAGCGTATCTTTTGAGCTTACAAACATTTTATTGAGCGGCTGGCGGTTTTTAAGCACAGCGCCGTTTCTTGCGGCTCTTCCGAGAACTACTATTTCAAGAACGGTTTCCATATTTTCTTCAAGCTTTTTATCAATAGCTTTTTCATCGCATACGGGGAAGTCGCATAAGTGAATACTTATAGGAGCATTTTTATCCACGCTTCTTACAAGATTTTGATAAATGCTTTCAGCCATAAACGGAATCATGGGAGCCGCGGCCTTTGCGGTGGTAACAAGAGCTGTGTAAAGCACATAGTAAGCTGTGGCTTTATCATCTGTCATACCCTGAACCCAATAGCGCTCTCTGTTTCTGCGGACATACCAATTGCTCATTTCATCCACAAAGCTTGAAAGAGCTTTTGCAGCCTCGGGAATCTTATAAGAATTAAGGTTGTTATCAACGGCTTTTACCATAGAATTAAGTTTTGATATCAGCCATTTATCCATTACCGTGAGTTTAAAATCGCCTGAATTATATTTTGTAGGATCGAAATTATCTATATTTGCATAAAGAACATAGAAAGCATAAGTGTTCCAAAGAGTACCCATAAATTTTCTCTGCCCCTCGATAACAGCTTTTCCGTGAAATCTGTTAGGCAGCCAGGGAGCGGAGTTTGTATAGAAGTACCAGCGGATAGCGTCGGCTCCGTAGGTTTCGAGCGCCTCCATAGGATCGACCGCGTTGCCTTTGGATTTAGACATCTTCTGTCCGTTTTCATCCTGAACGTGACCTAATACGATTACATTTTTATAAGGCGCTTTATTGAAAATAAGCGTTGAAATTGCAAGGAGAGAGTAGAACCAGCCTCTCGTCTGATCGACGGCCTCGGAAATAAAGTCGGCAGGGAACTGCGATTCGAAAAGCTCCTTATTTTCAAAAGGATAATGGTGCTGTGCAAAAGGCATTGAGCCTGAATCAAACCAGCAGTCTATTACCTCGGGAACTCTGTGCATTTGCTTTCCGCATTCAGGGCATTTGATAGTTACCGCGTCAATATAAGGGCGGTGAAGCTCGATATCATCGGGGCAGTTATCGGACATTGATTTTAATTCTTCAATACTTCCAATGCTGTGAAGATGACCGCATTCGCACTGCCAGATATTAAGCGGAGTACCCCAATATCTGTTTCTCGAAATTCCCCAATCCTGAACATTTTTAAGCCAATCGCCGAATCTGCCTTTTCCTATGCTTTCGGGGATCCAGTTTATGGTATCGTTGTTCCTGATAAGATCGTCTTTAACCGCGGTCATTTTTATAAACCACGATTCTCTTGCGTAATAGATAAGGGGAGTATCGCATCTCCAGCAGAAAGGATAATCGTGCTCGAATTTAGGAGCGTCGAAAAGAAGACCTTTAGCGTCAAGATCCTTTAAAACGAGCGGATCGGCGTCTTTTACGAATTTTCCGGCATAAGGTGTTTCTTTTGTAAGATCGCCCTTTGAGTCAACAAGCTGAATAAAGGGAAGATCGTATCTTCTGCCGACTCTTGCGTCGTCCTCACCGAAAGCAGGTGCGCAGTGAACTATTCCTGTACCGTCAGTCATAGTTACATAATCGTCGCACATAACGAAAAATGCGTCTTTTTTCTGATTTTCCGCAATAGGCTTTACAAAATCGAATAAAGGATCATATTTGCAGTATTCAAGGTCTTTTCCTTTGAATTCTTCAAGTATTTCATAAGGCTTATTATCGTCATTTGCGAGTTTTGAAAGGACCTTATCAGCCAAAGCTTTGGCAAGATAATAAACATATCCGTCAGCCGCTTTTACCTTGCAGTAGGTTTCATTCGGGTTTACGCAAAGAGCGGTGTTTGAAGGAAGAGTCCACGGAGTAGTGGTCCAGGCGAGGAAATAAGCGTCCTCATCGGATTTTTTAAATCTTACAACCGCGCTTCTTTCTTTTACCGCTTTATATCCCTGCGCAACCTCGTGGCTTGAAAGCGGAGTGCCGCACCTGGGGCAATAAGGCACGATTTTAAAGCCTTTATATAAAAGACCTTTTTCAAATATCTTTTTAAGCGCCCACCATTCGGACTCTATGAAGTTATTGTCATAGGTAACATAGGGATTGTCCATATCCGCCCAAAATCCGACGGTTTTGGAGAAATCCTCCCACATCCCTTTATATTTCCATACGCTTTCCTTGCAGTGATCGATAAAAGGCTCTAAACCGTATTCTTCGATCTGCTCTTTTCCGTCAAGACCGAGCGCTTTTTCAACTTCAAGCTCAACAGGCAGACCGTGGGTATCCCAGCCCGCTTTTCTCGGTACCATACAGCCTTTCATTGTTTTATATCTCGGAATCATATCTTTTATGACCCTGGTCAAAACGTGACCGATATGGGGCTTGCCGTTAGCCGTCGGAGGGCCGTCATAAAAAACATAAGGCTCGCCTTTGGCTCTTTGTTCGATACTTTTTTCAAAAATTCCCTCATCGTCCCAGAATTTTTTGATCTCTTTTTCGTTTTCCACGAAATCGACATTAGGTGAAATTTCTTTGTACATAATTCTTACCTCTTTAAAAAATAAAATCCCCGCCCATAATAGGACAAGGATGATAATTTTACCTTTTAAACCACCTATTACGACGGACCGACATCCGTGAATTCCTTAACGCAGAATCAAACGGCAAATGCTAATTGATAATATCTTTCACACTGCGGCTCCGAAGTGATATTCGCTAAAATCCGACCTGCCGAACTCACACCGCTTTTCGGCTCGCTTTAGACCGCTTATATTTTAGTTACTGTCTTCATCACAGCTTTTAAAATATAATAACACAATGTTATTTAAAAATCAAGTATATTAAATACAAATTAAGTCAAAAATAAATCAGAAAAGCCATAAAAAGGGAAGTGCCTTTATGAATAAACAAACAAAAATAAGAATAACATCCTTTTGCGCCGCCTTTGTTTTTCTGATGGTCGGTGCCGTTATAAAAGAAAAAAGCGTTTCGGATAAATATGAGCTTGAGATAAAAAACAATTATTCCAAAGCCTACAGTGAGCTAGATTCAAGAATAAATAATATCGGGATAATTTTAGATAAAATAGTATATCTTTCGGGCTCAAAAAAATTAAGCGCTTTGAGCGCCGAGCTTTACAGCGAGGCTCAGCTTGCAAAAAATGCGCTTTCGGCTCTGCCTGTTTTAAATTCCGAAAACAGCACGCTTAACAGGTTTTTGTCACAGGTCGGAAACTATGCTTTAAGCGTATCGGGATCTGTTACTAAAGACGAGGAGATAACCGATAAGCAGGAAAATGATTTTTTAAAGCTTTTAAGCACGGCTAAAACCATTTCGGGAGTTTTGAGCGATAATCAGGAAAATATCAACAGTTCCTTTTATTGGGCGGAAGAAATCGAAGAAAAAATATCTTCGGACGACAAATCTCTCGCGAATGTCCTGACAGAGCTTGAAGAAAACCTTACCGATTATCCCACGCTTATTTATGACGGACCTTATTCCGATCATATTTTGAATAAAAAACCGGTTATGACCTCGGCAAAGCCTGAAATTTCAAAAGAAGAGGCATTAAATATTGCAAAAGAGTTTTCAGGTGAAAAAAATCTTAAATTTTCAAATGAAATAAATTCAAAAATACCCTCTTACAGATTTACGGGCAAAACAGAAATAACCGTCAGTAAAAGCGGCGGATATGTAATCTATATGAGAAAAAGCGAAGATTTTAAAAAAGCCGTGATATCTAAAGAAGAGGCGCTTAGAAAAGCGGAAGAGTTTTTAAAAGTTAGAGGAATTGAAAATATGATTTCCACATACTATTACTGTGATGAGGGAGTTTGCACGGTAAATTTTGCTTATCTTGACGGCAGAACGGTATGTTACACCGATCTTATAAAAGTCGGCGTGTCGCTCGAAAGCGGGGAAACGGTATTTTACGAGGCAAGCGGATATCTCACAAATCATATGCAGCGCGCCTTTCTTTCGGCCGAGCATTCATTAGAAGAGGCGGAGCAAAAAATCAATAAAAAGCTAACTGTCGAAAAATCGGGAATAGCTCTTATCCCTACAAGCGGCGGCTCGGAAGTGCGGTGCTATGAGTTTTTATGCAAGACTCAAAAAGATGAGGAAATGCTCGTTTTTATAGGAATTTCATCACTCGAAACCGAAAATATTTTTATCCTTTTAAAATCCGACGGCGGAACTCTTATAAAATAAATTGAAAAATTTATAAAAATGTGTTATAATGCTTTTGATTTAGATTTTGTCCATTTTTAGACAATACAATCAGGGTACAACGCTTCTCATAGCGGAAAATTTGTCCGATTGTATTGTCTACTCGGTGAAAAATATGCCATTAACGAAAAAACCCACGCATATATTCGAGCCTACCTCGCTTCAGTGCGGGCAGGCTGTTATTGCTATGCTTGGCGATGTGTCGGTCGAAGAAGTAATAAAAGTTGTTAAAACCGAGAGAGAAACAACTTTAAGGGATATGAAATCGGCGCTTAAAGCGTTCGGAATTGATTTTTTAGAAGAAAAAAAGAGCGTTACAAAAAAAGAAGAGCTGCCAAAAATTGCAATGCTCAGCCTGGAAACACCGAAATGCTGGCATTGGTCGCTTTATTTCGGCGGTAAATTTTTTGATCCCGAATTCGGTGTGCTTGATGATTTTCCGATCTGCAACAGGAAATTTTACTGGGAAATAAAATCTTAAGAACTTTAAGCCGGCAGACTGTTTTTTCAGTTGCCGCATACATAATAAAAAAACAAAAAGGAGAAATTATTTATTAATGAATGAAACAAAAAATAAAATAAGTAAGCCTCGCAAAAACACAGGATCAAAGAAGAGAGTTCTGAATTCTTCCAAGCTTGATGTTCAGAGCGTTGTAAGCGGAAAGCCTATTTCTAAACCGACCTCCAAAGCGAGATTTAACAAGCAGGGAAAGCCGATTTCCAAAAAAAGAAATCAACCGGCTAAAAGAAATACCGAAAAGAGCAGAAAAACAGCTCAAAAATCGGTTAAGATAATTCCCCTCGGAGGAATAGGAGAAATAGGCAAAAACATAACGCTTTATGAATATGACGGCGATATGCTCCTCGTTGACTGCGGAATGAGTTTCCCCGATGAAGAAACACCGGGAATAGATATTGTTATCCCCGATTTTTCCTATATACTTGAAAATAAGGATAAAATAAAAGGTCTTGTGGTAACTCACGGGCACGAGGATCATATAGGAGCTATCCCTTACCTACTGAGAAATTTCAATCTTCCTATCTATGCAACCAGGCTGACAATAGGTCTTATAGAGGGCAAGCTTAAAGAGCATAAGCTTTTAGCGGGAGCTAAGCTTAATATAACGGATCCCGGGCAGAAAATAGAACTCGGTAAATTCACAGTCGAATTTATCCATGTTAACCATTCTATTCCCGACGCGGTCGGCTTTGCTATAACCTGCGGCGCCGGTACAGTTGTTCAAACGGGAGATTTCAAGATCGATACCACTCCGATAGATGATAATGTTATAGATATCGCCCGCTTTGCGGAGCTTGGCAAAAAAGGTGTGCTTGCGCTCCTTTCCGATTCGACTAACGCCGAAAGACCGGGCTTTACTCCCTCTGAAAGGCTTGTGGGAGAATCCTTTTCCAACCTCTTTAAAAAAGCAGAGGGGCATAGAATAATCGTTGCTACGTTTTCATCGAATATACACAGAATTCAGCAGATAATCGACGAGGCTGACAGGTGCGACAGAAAAGTAATAATATCGGGCAGAAGTATGCAGAATGTAGTAAATGTTGCAGAAGAGCTCGGATATCTTAATGTGCCTAACGATATACTTGTCGAGCTTGACGCTATTAAGAATTACAGACCCGAAGAGCTTGTTATAATCACTACCGGCTCTCAGGGCGAGCCGCTTTCCGCTCTTCACAGAATAGCTTTCAGCGAGCACAGGCAGATTGAACTTATTCCTGGCGATGTGATAATTATTTCCGCAACGCCTATTCCGGGGAACGAAAAGCTTGTAGGCAAGGTTATCAATGAGCTTATGAGAAGAGGCGCGAATGTTGTTTACGAAAAGATGTACGATGTTCACGTTTCAGGCCACGCCTGCGCAGAAGAATTAAAGCTTATGATGAGCGTGTGCAAGCCTAAGTATTTTATTCCGGTACACGGAGAGCAAAAGCATTTATACAAGCATTCTTTGCTTGCTAAAAATGTGGGAATTAAAGAGGAAAACATCATAATTCCCATAAACGGCGAAGTGATCGAGCTTAACCGAAGAGAGGCTAAATGCACGCAGTCCGTTACTGCGGGAAGAATTCTTGTTGACGGTCTTGGAGTAGGCGATGTCGGAAGCATAGTTCTTCGCGACAGAAAGCACCTCGCGGAAGACGGAATTATTATAGTAAACGTCGCTATAGACAGCGCCACGCGCGAAGTTCTTTCGGGCCCCGATGTGGTTTCGAGAGGATTTGTATATGTGAAAGAATCCGAAGAGCTTATGAATGAGCTTAAAGAACTCGTATGCGATGTTCTTGAAAAATGTTATATCAATAATATCAGAGATTTCAATGCTATCAAAACCAAAATCAAGGATCAGGTTTCAAAATTCCTGTTCGTGAGAACTCACAGGAGTCCTATGATCCTGCCGGTTATAATGGAAGTTTAATGAAAAGGGGATAAGAAAATGAAAGTTATATTATTGCAGGATGTTAAAGGAAAGGGTAAAAAAGGCGAGCTTTGCAATGTGTCGGACGGCTACGCAAGAAACTTCCTTTTCCCGAAAAATTTAGCCGTTGAAGCTGACAGCGCCGCTATGAGCGAGCTTAAAAGCAGAGAGGCTGCAAAAGAGCACCATATAAAAGAAGAAATCGCCGCCGCTAAAGCAACGGCTGAAAAATTGAACGGGAAATCCGTTACTATAAAAGCCAAATCGTCTAACGGCGGAAAGCTTTTCGGCAGCGTTACTTCAAAAGAGATAGTTTCGGCAATAAAAGCCGAACATAATATCGAAGTGGATAAAAAGAAAATGAATGTTGCAGATATCAAGAATTTCGGCGAATACACCGCGGAGATCAAGCTTTATAACGGAATTTCCGCAAAAGTCACTGTTAAGGTAACCGAATGATGAGCAACGAAAACAGTTTATTCCTAGATGTTGACGGTTTAAGGCAGCCTTATTCCGTTGAAGCGGAGCAGGCGATATTAGGCTCTGTTATTTCCGATCCTAAATGCCTTGACGAAATAAGCGACAGGATAACACCCGATTATTTTTATATTCCGCAACATAAAGAAATTTTCAGCGCGATATCATCGATGTATGAGCTTAGCCAGACTATCGATTTTATATCCCTGCTTGAAAAATTAAAGCAGAACGGAACATATGACGAGGCGGGCGGAAAAGCGTATCTTACACAGCTTGTTCAAACCGTTCCGTCTTCCGCGAATGTTATGACTTATGTGTCGATAGTTCGCGAAAAATATTATCAAAGAGCTTTGATGAATGCCGCAAACGGTATAATAAAGGATATCAATGATAATTCAATGGATTCGGGCAGACTTCTTGATTCCGCGGAGCAAAGGATCTTCGAGATAAGGTCGGGAAGAGAAATAAGCGGTCTTACGCATATTAAAAGCGTAATTGAAACCGAAACCTTTGACAGGCTCTCAAAAATGACCGATCCGCAGACGAGAGGCGATTATATCGGCATTCCCTGCGGAATAGGCGATCTTGACAGAATGATAACCGGACTTAATAAATCCGACCTTATTATTTTAGGCGCAAGACCGGGTATGGGTAAAACTTCTTTTGCGCTCAATATTGCAAGAAACGTCGCGGTAAACGAGGGAAAGACCGTCTGCTTTTTCTCACTTGAAATGACGAGGGATCAGCTCGCTCAAAGAATTTTATCGAGCGAAGCGGGAATAAAAAGCGAAAAAATGCGTACGGGAGAATTGGAGGTCGACGAGTGGACAAGGCTTGCCCAGGCGGGCGATCTGCTCTCTAAAACCGAGCTTTATTTTGATGAAACCTCCGATATCACAGTTCAGCAGATGAAAGCAAAGTTAAGAAGAATGAAAAAGGTGGATCTTGTTGTAATAGACTACCTCGGACTTATGCATTCCGCAAGACAAACGGATAACAGGGTGCAGGAGGTTTCCGAAATAACGAGAAGTCTTAAAATTATGGCTAAGGAGCTTAAAGTGCCTGTTATAGCCTGTGCTCAGCTTTCCCGTGCTACGGAGCAAAAGGGCAAATCCCATAAGCCGGCGCTTGCCGACCTTAGAGATTCGGGATCTATCGAGCAGGACGCGGACATAGTTTTATTCCTTTACAGAGATACTTATTATGACGCCGAAAGAGCTGATGATGAGGATATGAGCGATCCCGGAAAGGCTGAATGCATTGTCGCTAAAAACCGCCATGGCGAAGTCGGCACAATTCAGCTGCATTGGGACGGACAGTTTACCAGATTTACATCTGTGGATGTGTTCAGAAATGATTGAAAAAGTCAGATCCGCAATTAAAAATTTCAATATGATTAAAAGCGGCGAAAAAATAGCCGTTGCGCTTTCGGGCGGAGCCGATTCAATGGCTCTGCTTGATATCCTTTTAAAATTAAAGGATGAATTCGGCTTTGAGCTTTGCGCCGCTCATTTTAATCATAAAATAAGAAAAGGCGAGGCTGACAGCGACGAGGAATTTGTCAGGGAATACTGCAAAAATAACTCCGTAGAGCTTTTTTGTAAATCAAAAGATGTTTTAGCTTTTGCTGAGGAAAACGGCTTAGGCACGGAAATTGCAGCAAGAAAATTGCGGTATGACTTTTTTTCCGGGCTTCCCTGCGATAAAATAGCGACAGCCCACACTTCCTCGGACAATGCCGAAACGATAATATTTAATCTTGCGCGCGGCTCTTCGGCTAAGGGACTTAGAGGAATTCCGCCTGTAAGGGATAAATATATCAGACCTTTGATTTTCTGCTCCGGAGAAGAAACGAGAAATTATTGCGAATTAAAACATATTCCGTTTGTTTTCGACAGCACCAATGCCGAAGATAAATACACAAGAAATTATATCAGGCATAATATAATTCCGCTTTTAAAGAAGATAAATCCCTCTTTTGAAGACGCCGCTTTGCGCGCGGGAATGTCTTTAAGAGAAGACGAGGAATTTATATCGAAGTGCTGTGAGCGTGAGTTTAAAAAAAGATTAAAAAACAATAATCTCGATATTTCCGATTTTGAAAATCTGCCTGTTTCTGTTAAAAAAAGACTGATTTTTAAGTTCCTGGAAGTTTCCGGCGTTAAAGAGCCGGAAAACAAGCATATTAACGATGCTTTGAGTATCTGCTCTGGCGGCGGAAAATGTATGGTAAAAGGCTCGGCTGTGTTTTATACGCAGAAAGGACTTCTTAAGGCTGAAACCCAAGAAAAAACAAAATTCCGTGCTTGTTTTGAAGAAATTTCCGAAGAGTTTTTAAAAAAGAATAAAAAAATTAATAATTTGTTTTTAAATAACGCGCTTGATTGTGATAAAATAATAGGCAATCCGAAAATCAGATCGCGAATGCCTGGGGATAAAATCAAGCTTTCGGGTAGAGGTGTTACAAAAAGTCTAAAAAAAATATATAATGAATTCGCCGTTCCTGCGGAGGACAGGGAAAATCTTCCCGTCGTCTGCGACGACGAGGGTGTGATCCTGATATGCGGTATAGGTGTAGCGCAAAGGTGCGCCGTTACGGATCAAACAAAAAAAGCAATAGTCTTAAAAGCCGAAAGGCTGTAAAATTTTGGGGGATAATATGAATAAGAATGATATTTCAAAAGTTCTTGTTTCTGAGGACGAGCTTAAAAAGATCTGCAAAGATCTCGGAGAAAAAATAACAAGGGATTACAGCGGTAAAAAATTACTGCTTGTAAGCGTTCTTAAAGGCGCGGTCGTTTTTATGTCCGACCTTTTAAGAGAAATCAAATGCGATTGCATTATTGATTTTATGGCGGTATCTTCTTACAGCGGCGTTAAAACCACAGGCGTTGTTAAATTTAAGAAAGATCTTGATATCAACCCTGACGGAATGGACATACTTCTTATAGAGGATATTCTCGATTCGGGCATTACTCTTTCGTATCTTAAAAATCTTCTGCTTGCGAGAAACGCGGCAAGTATTAAAGTCTGCGCGCTTCTTGATAAACCGGGCAACCGCCAGAGCGATATTAAAGCAGATTATGTCGGAAAGGTTATCCCCGATGAGTTCGTCGTTGGTTACGGGCTTGACTATGATGAGAAATACAGAAATCTTCCCTTTGTGGGAATTCTTTCCCCGGAAGTTTATAATAAATAAAAAGGAGTCTTTCGTCTTTGAGTAAAAACACAAGAAATATTTTGCTGATAGTTTTATCGGTACTGATTCTCGGCAGTTCTCTGTTTATGCTTAGCAGACTTTCAAGAAGCACTGAGAAAACCGATTATTCCGAAATTATCAGCTTGATCGAGCAAAATAAGATATCTGAATTTGAGCTTAATCTTTACAACGGTGATCTTAGCTATAAGCTTAGATCCGATGATAAGAAAATTCATCATTTCACCGTTGCAAATTACAGCATTTTCTATGAGGATATCTCCGACGCTGTAAAGGAAATAAATAAAAACGCTAAATCCGACGGCGAAAAGATAACGTTCAATTATGTCCGCGGCGGAGAGGGCGCCTGGCTTACGAATATGCTTCCTTCTCTTCTTCTTTTTGGCGGAATAATCGTATTCTATATCTTTATGATGCGCCGTATGAATTCCACTATGGGTACGGATAAAACTCTCGGATTCGGCAAGGCAAAGATCAAAAAAGCCGATCCGAATAAGAAAACAACGTTTGCCGATGTTGCAGGTGCCGAGGAAGAAAAAGAAGAAATGGCCGAAATAGTGGAATTTTTGAAAAATCCCAAAAAATTCACAGAACTCGGCGCGCGAATTCCTAAAGGAGTTTTGCTTGTAGGCCCTCCGGGAACCGGTAAAACACTTTTAGCCAGAGCTGTTGCCGGAGAAGCGGATGTTCCGTTCTTCTCGATATCCGGTTCGGATTTCGTAGAAATGTTTGTGGGCGTAGGTGCTTCAAGAGTAAGAGATCTTTTTTCAGAGGCTAAGAAAAACGCTCCTTCTATCATATTTATCGACGAGATTGACGCTGTCGGAAGACAGCGCGGCGCAGGTCTCGGCGGCGGACATGATGAGCGCGAGCAGACATTAAACCAGCTGCTTGTTGAAATGGACGGTTTCGGAATAAACGAGGGTGTTATAGTGATCGCTGCGACAAACCGTCCCGATATTCTTGACCGCGCTCTTTTAAGACCGGGCCGTTTTGACAGACAGATCACTGTTAATTACCCGGATGTTAAGGGAAGGGAAGAAATATTAAAGGTTCATTCCCGCTCTAAGCCCTTAGGTCCCGATGTAAATCTTGCCACTATCGCAAAATCCACTTCAGGATTTACGGGTGCCGATCTTGAAAATCTTCTTAATGAAGCAGCTCTGCTTGCTGTAAGGCACGGCAAAAAGGCAATCACTCAGGAAGAAATAGAAGAGGGCACTATCAAAGTGGTTATGGGTACTGAAAAGAAATCCCATGTGGTTAAGGATAAGGATAAAAAGGTCACCGCTTACCACGAGGCAGGCCACGCAATAGTTTCTTATTTCCTGCCTACGCAGGATCCCGTTCATCAGATATCCATTATTCAAAGAGGAATGGCTGCAGGATATACAATGTATCTGCCCGAAGAGGAAAAAGGCCATACTTCGAGAAATCAGATATTAGAGCAGATCTGCTCTTTGCTCGGCGGCAGAGCCGCGGAACAGCTAACCCAGGATGATGTTTGCACGGGTGCGTCAAACGATATTGAGCGCGCAACCGATCTTGCAAGAAAAATGGTTACTAAGTTCGGAATGAGCGATAAGCTCGGTCTTGTGACATACGGTCACGATAATAACGAAGTATTCTTAGGCAGAGATTTCTCTTCAACGCCTAATTACTCCGAAAAGACCGCTTCTTTGATCGATGAAGAGATCGAGAAGGTCGTAATGGTTCAGTATAAAAAAGCGCTTGAAATTCTAAATGAGCATATGCCAAAGCTTCACGCAGTTGCAAAAGTTCTCTTTGATGAAGAAAAGATCTCGGGAGAAGATTTCAGAGCGATTATGCAGGCTGAATAATAAGTTTTTAAAAGCGGTTTTATCTTAAAAACCGCTTTTAAATTTTATAAAAATTTTTCTTGATTTTTTATATCTTTTAATGTATAATAATTTAGTCGTCTGGAGATGTCGCCTAGTCCGGTCGAGGGCGCACGATTGGAAATCGTGTAACTCGGAAACGAGTTCGAGAGTTCGAATCTCTCCATCTCCGCCAATGGTCCAAAAATCAATATGATTTTTGGACCTTTTTATTTTATTTATTTTCCTGCAAAATTTTTAATAGGCGGTATGTGTTATGTCTTATGCAGAAGAAATATTAAAAAAGCACAAAAAGAAAAGGGATTATATTGGATCACAGTTATTGAAAACGGTGTCCCAGTAACTAAAAGAATAACTCCTTCAAACAAAACAAATAATTGCTATTCAGTTTCTAAAGTATTTACTGTGACGGCGCTCGGTATGCTTTTTGATGAAGGTTTGTTATCTGTTGATGAAAGACCTATAGATATTTTAAAAGATGAAATTAATTACAATATAAATAAAAAATGGGAACAAATCACGCTGGATAACATTATTCGTCACCGCTGGGGAATTGAACGCGGATTTCTAGATATAGATGCGGAAAATGTGAATAAATTCAGAGAGAATTACGGATCGGGAAACGATTTTTTAAAAAATGTTTTTTCAGCGGATCTGCCAAATACTCCTGGTGCAGAAAGCAAATACAGCGACGCGGCATATTATCTTTTGTCGAGGATAGTTTCCAAAAAATCAGATAAAACTCTTTTTGATTTTTTACGTGAGCGTCTGTTTGTTCCGCTTGAATTTGAAGAGGCGGCTTGGAGCACTTGTCCAATGGGTTATTCTATGGGAGCCACAGGCCTATTTCTTCGCACACAGGATATGGCAAAGCTCGGTCAAATTTATCTTGAAAAAGGCACATATAACGGAAAAAGGTATATTTCCGAAAAATGGTGTAATTTAGTTTTTGATCGCGGCTATGAACTAAAAGAAAGTGCGCCGGGTTGTTATTCCAAAGGCGGAATGTTCGGGCAGGAACTTCTTATAAATACAAAAAAGAATATTGTGGTAGCTTGGCTTGGATACGATTCCGACGGATATTCCAAAAGAATGTTTGAAGCGGCAACTGATTTAGACTGAATTAAAAAAGTTCTGCGTACTTTATAATAAGTACGCAGAACTTTTTTATTGATTTTATGTTGTTTATTCGTTTGTTATGCCGAGTTTTTTCGCGTCGTTTATCTGTTTAAGTCCTAAGTTTATGAAATAGATAATTACTACCCAGGCAAGGACTGTGAGAATAAGAGGCTTAAGATAATAGGGGAGATTGAAAGGCGTATCCCAAATTCCGTGAAGAAGAACAGGTATCAGGCAAACAAGCAAAAATCTTTTATCATTTAAGTGCTTTTTGCTGATAGTTTCAAAGCCTTTTGCAAGCATAAGACCCGCACCCTCGATTGCCGCCCAGGCAACGTGACCGCCGGGAGCTAAAAGTCCGCGGATAACCAAAGTGTTAAGCATGCTTTCTACACCCTGAGCGGCGCCGTAACGATAGATATAACCCGCAGTTTCAAATGCGGCAAATCCCGCGCCTACAGCCGCTCCAACGAGCAGACCGTTAAGAATAAATCTGTTCTTTTTATTTTTGAATATGAAAAGCGCTACTACCGCCGCTTTTGGTATTTCTTCTATAAGGCCGACCATCATTGCGCCCTGATAAGTGGAAATATCGGTATTAAATCCGAGCGAAAACAGCAAAATGGCAAATATCAGTGAAAGTGCTCCGCCCCATATAAAGTATTTAATAACTTTATAAAAAGGAATATTTCTGAAAATATTAATTTCAAAAAAGAATATAAGAACCGTAACCGGCATTGCAAACGCGCCAACAACTATCAGGCCCGGCAGGAAATTCGGATTGCCGTAACTAAGATATCCTATTCTTAAAGGGATATAAGCAATAAGGAAAAATATAAATATTTTAAGATATACCCACGCGCTTACATTCATCGGGTTAATATCTTTGATTTCCGGTGTCGTTTTATCCGATCCGCAGACGAATACTTCGTCAAGATCCTTTTCCGTGTGCTTTTTAAAAGTGCCTTTAAAAATATCTTTGAAAGAAACAAAGGTTTCGGATTTTTCACCGGTTATCCTGTCAAGATTTTCAGTTATCACTCCTACAGGACTTTTTTTATGAAGAGGGCAGCCGCATTCAGGACAGGAAATATCATTAGGACTTACTTCCTTGCCGCACTCGGGGCATAAAACGACTTCGTTTTTAAATCCGCAGTGAGGGCAGTATTCAGCGGTGGAGGAAATTTCCTCACCGCATTCCTTGCATTTAATCATCGCCATATCAGTTACCTACCTTTAAAGTATTGAACATCACTCTTACAATATCGTTGATCTCATTTGTATTTACATTTTCTTCCTTGGTCGTTATCATAAATACTTTATTATTGATTATAGTAACATATCTGTTATCGATTACGGTGTGACCGCTTGAAGTGTACTTATACTGAATTCCGTAAACCAAATAATTACCGATCTGACCGTTAACGAGATCTATGGTTATCTGAACGTCACTGTAAGCATTTCTAAGCTCATCTGTAAATTTATTCAGATACTGAACCGGGTTGTTATAATTTTCATCCCAGGTGAGCATAATGTAAGGAATACGGGCGCCCTCGTTATCGATGCTCTTTCCGACATAGGTAAGAAGACCTTTTGTATCGGTGTAAACATAATAATTACTCGGAATTTCATAGCTGGCACCGAGATATTGGTCGTTATAAACAACATATCCGTTATTTGTTCCGGGCGCGGTTGATGAAGTGGGGTTTGAGCCGGTTCCTGTTGAAGATGTGGGCTGACTGCTGGTAGTCGGCTGGGGTTGTTCAGTCTTGTTTTTTTCGCGAGATTGGTTTATAATGAAAAAACCGACAACTATTATCAAAAGACCTAAGATAATATATTTATAATCCCTTTGGCCTTTTTTCTTTTTTTCTTCCTTCTGCGGCTCGCCGGATTTTAGTTCATAGCCGCATTTGGGGCATTTTTCAGCCTGATCGCTTATATTGTTTTTGCATTCGGGGCAAGTTATCAATGCCATTAATATCACTCTCCTTATATTAATCAGTATAATTTAAAAACCTATAGTAAACAAGTAACTTGACACCTAAAGCATTGCTTATTTTGTCAAGTGAGATTTTGAGGTGTAAAATATGGAATTCTGTAAAAAATTAAATGAATATCTGGTGCTTTTGGAGTGCAGCTCAAAAGAATTATCGGAAGAATCCGGACTTTCGGAGTCGGTCATCAGCAGATACAGAAACGGAGAAAGAACTCCTCTTGAAAACAGCGAGCAGATCAAAAAAATAAGCGGCGCGCTTTTTAAAATCTCCGAAAGCAAAGGTATCGGAAAATTTACAGAATTTGAAATTTTTAAAGACCTTAACGCTTCCGTTGTGAAGACGGATGATTTTGATTATGAAGTTTTCAGCAGAAGATTTAACGAAGTTATCACCGCTTTAAAAATAAATGTTAATGAAATGGCGAAAAGCATAGTTTTCGATCCCTCTCATTTATCGAGAATTAAAAACGGAAAAACAAGACCTTCCGAGCCGCTTGAATTCAGCAAAAAGGTATGCAATTATATTTCTTCAAAATATTGCGGCTCAAAAGAGCTCGATATTCTATCAAATATCGGCTGTAACCTAAGGGAAGAAATGAGCAAAGAAGAGATGTTTAACGCTTTATTTGAATTCCTTACTTCCCCCGCAAGCGAAGAAGAAAGCAAAGATTATATCGGCGATTTTCTTGAAAACCTCGATAAATTTAACCTCAATGATTATATTAAAGTTATAAAGTTCGATGAGCTTAAAGTTCCGACAGTTCCTTTTTATAAAACGGGCGTGAAAAAATATTACGGTCTTGAAGAAATGAAAAAAGGCGAGCTTGACTTTTTTAAAGCTACCGTTTTATCAAGATCGAAAGAAGATATTTTTATGCATTCCGATATGCCTATGGAAGATATGTCGGAAGATATCGATTTCGGCAAAAAATGGATGTTTGCCATCGCAATGTCGCTTAAAAAAGGCTTGCACCTGAATATAATCCACAATCTTGACAGACCTTTTAACGAGATGATGTTAGGTCTTGAAAGCTGGATACCGATATATATGACGGGACAGATTTCGCCTTACTATTTAAAAGAAACCAAAAACAGCGTTTATAATCACTTAAATTATGTATCGGGGAAATATGCTCTTTGCGGCGAGTGCATTAAAGATCATCATAAATACGGCAGATATGTTCTTACGGATAATGCAAAAGAAGTGGAATACTTTAAGAAAAAGGCAGGATTTCTCTTAAACAAGGCAAATCCGCTTATGGAAATTTATGATATTGATAATAAAAATAAATTCAATATATTTTCTGAAAACGATGCTCATTTGTTATCTGAAAGGCGGAGAATTCTTCATTCTCTTCCTATATTCACAATTTCCGATGAACTTCTTGAAGAAATTTTAAAACGCAATAATATTTCATCGGAAGAAATGCAAGCTATCCTTGATTTTAAGCACTCCGAAGAAAACCGAACCAATGAGATATTAAAGGAAAATATTATAACCGATGTTATCAGCAATGATCCTTCGGAAAGATATCTTTCGCTTGAAAATATGTTTTATGATAAAAAAATAAGCTATACTCCCGATGAATTTGCAAGACATCTTGTTCTGACAAAAAATTATAATAACAAAAATTACAGGGTAATAAACTCCGAAAAGGAAGTTTTTAAAAACATTTCTATCACTATGGCGAGAGAAAATTATGTTTTGATTTCAAAAATTTCGGATCCTTGTCTGCATTTTGTTATAAAGCATCCGAAATTAAGGCAGGCAATAGAAAACTTTACTCCCTTGGTCACCGAAAAAATATAACGCTTATGATTGACAAATCACGCATTTTTTGGTAAAATAATATGAAATGATAAAAGGCGGTATTTGTCTTTTTTCCTTGGGAGTGAATTTTAATTGGCAGTAAGTATGACGGGTTTCGGCAGGGCTAAAGGCATTGTCGGAAATTATGATATAACTGTTGAGATCAAATCGGTCAATAATCGCTTTTTAGAGCTTTCATCAAGAATTCCGAGAGCTTATCAGTTTCTTGAAGAAAAGCTTAAATCGGCTGTTAAATCAAAGGTTTCAAGAGGTAAGCTCGATTTAAGTGTGCTTATTGACGATGTTTCCGGCTCGGATACCGAGATAGCAGTTAATGACTCTTATGTTCAAAAATATCTTGCGGCGGCTGAAATTCTTTCAAAAAAATATAAGATAAAAAACGATTTAAAAATTTCTTCTTTGATTACAAATGGTGAGGTTTTTAAGACCGTTAAGAAAGATATTGACGAAAGCGCCTGCGAAGAAGCGGTTATGTCGGTATTGGAAAAAGCTCTTGATAATTTCATTCTTATGCGTGAAACCGAGGGAGAAAAGCTTAAAGCCGATGTTCTTTCAAGAGCCGATATGATTCTTGAAAAGGTAAAATTCATAGAAAGCCGTTCCGAAGAATCTGTAAATGATTATAAGCAGAGGCTGGAACAGAAAATCAGCGAAATATTAAATAATTCAGATTTTGATGAATCCAGGGTTTTAACAGAGGTTGCCATATTTGCGGATAAGGTCGCAGTCGATGAAGAAACGGTAAGGCTTAAAAGCCATATTTCACAGCTTTGCTCTGTGTTTGAGTCAGGCGAGCCGATAGGCAGAAAACTTGATTTTATCGTTCAGGAAATGAACAGGGAAACGAATACTATCGGATCAAAAGCTCAAAGAATAGAAATCACTTCGGCTGTTGTGGATATAAAATCCGAGATAGAAAAGATCCGTGAGCAGATACAGAATATTGAATGAGGTAAAATATGAAGCTTGTTAATATAGGATTCGGCAATATGGTTTGCGCGGGCAGAATCGTTGCGATAGTAAGTCCCGAATCGGCGCCCATCAAAAGAATAGTTCAGGACGCGAAAGAAAGAGGTACGCTTATTGACGCTACCCACGGAAGAAGAACAAGAGCCGTTATAATAACAGATTCGGATCATATTATCCTTACATATCTGCAATCCGAAACGGTTTCAAATAAAATGCTTAACGACTTTGAAGCCGAAGAAGAGGAAGATGAAGATGAGTAAAGGAAATTTATTTATTTTATCGGGTCCCTCGGGATCGGGGAAAGACACGGTTTTAGCAAAGGTCTTTGAAAAGTATCCCGATATTTATTTTTCTATTTCCTCTGTTACAAGAGCGATGAGAAAAGGCGAAAAGCAAGGCGATAAATATAATTTTATCACGAGAGAAAAATTCGAGCAGATGATAAAGGATAATCTTTTGCTTGAATATAACATTTTTGTGGATAATTATTATGGTACTCCGAGAGAACCTGTAGAAAAATGCATAGAAGAGGGAAGAGATGTTATAGTCGAGGTCGATGTTAACGGAGCGTATAATATCAGAAAAAACTTTAAAAACGCCGTGAGCATCTTTATAATGCCTCCTTCTCTTGAAACACTCAAAAACAGGCTATCCGGCAGAGAAACCGATTCGGCAGAAGTTATCGAAAGCAGAACTAAGGCTGCTTTAAGGGAAATAGCAAGAGCCGGGGAATATGATTATATAGTAGTAAACAACGATCTTGACAGAGCGGTAGAAGATGTTTGTGCAATTATCAGAAGCTGTTCTTTAAAGATCGAAAATCAGGAACATCTTATTAAAGAAGTTCTGGGGTTAGAAAGGAATTGATAAATATGTTAAATCCTGCTATTGGAAAACTTATCGAGTATTATGACAACAGATACCGTCTTGTAACAGACATTGCAAAATGTGCAAGAGAGGTTTCCGCAGAGGCTGAGAGAGACGGCGAAATTCTTATAGAAAAGCCTGTAAGCATAGCTATAAATAAGATTGCCGCCAATCTTCATCTTATTTAATTTTAGAAAATTTTAGAAAAGGGGTGTGCTTTTATGGTAACGGCACAGATTATCCTGCAAGGCGCGTCTGACAGTTACGATAGGAAGTACACCTACGCTGTTTCTTCGGAACTTTTATCTTCAGCCCGCCCGGGTTGCAGAGTGACGGTTCCCTTCTCAAACGGCAATATTAAAAAACAGGGCCTTATTTTATCTTTAGGCGAAGCCGAGGAAAATGAAAAGCTGAAATTCATCTGCGATGTGATAGACAAGGAGCCTATCTTATCCGATGAAATGCTCAAAATGTGCGAATGGATGAAAGAAAACGTATTCTGCACTTATTTTGACGCGGTAAGCGCGATGATCCCTGTGGGTCTTACCTACAGCTTTTCGGATTATTACACTCTCAATGAGGAATTTTCTTCCGTGCTTTTGAATGAGGATGAAAAGAGGCTTTTTGATTTTATATCCGAGCAAAAAGAAGCGGATATAAAAAAGATAAAAAAGCATTTCGGCGATTGTGAATGTCTGCTTTCAAATCTTACGGAAAAAGAGGCGGTTTTTAAAAACCGCGAGCCTGTGAGAAAAATGGGCGATCCGTTAAGAAAGTATTTAAGAATAAAAGCGGACTTTGATTTTGGCGCTAAGCTTACTGTGAGGCAGGAAGAAATAGTTGATATTTTAAAAAATCTCAATGAAGTAAGCTTGAAAGAAATTAAATATTTCACAGGTGTATCCGATTCCGTTATCAAAACTCTTGAAAAAAAAGAAATTATAGAAGTTTTTGAAAAGGAAGAATCCGATTTTAAGCCTTCTTCAAATCCTAAACCTATAAGAACCGAAATCGACCTTACAGAAGAGCAAAACACGGCTTATCTCGGGCTTGAAGCTTTAATGAACGACGGCAAGCCGCATACTTCTTTGCTTTATGGCGTTACAGGCAGCGGAAAAACTTCGGTGTTTTTAAAGCTTGCCGATAATGCGGTGGATCAGAATAAATCCGTTATTATAATGGTGCCTGAAATTGCGCTTACTCCGCAGATAATTAATATTTTCTGCTCAAGATACGGCAATAAGGTCGCCGTATTCCACAGCGCGATGTCGGTAGGAAAAAGACTTGAGGAGTATAAAAGAGTAAAAAGAGGCGAAGCGCTTATTTGCGTGGGCACGAGGAGCGCCGTTTTTGCGCCCGCTCAAAATCTCGGACTTATCATAATCGACGAGGAGCAGGAGCATACATATAAATCGGAAAAATCTCCGAAATTCCACGCAAGGGAAATAGCAAAATTCCGCGCTGAATATAATAATATTCTTTTATGCTTAGCCAGCGCGACGCCCTCAATGGAAAGCTATAGTAAAGCGCTTCACGGCAAATATGATCTTTTTAAGCTTAAAACCCGTTACGGCGGAGTAAAGCTTCCCGATGTGGAAGTTGTGGATATGAAAAAAGAGATTGTATCGGGCAATTCTTCCGCTATAAGCACCGCTCTTGCAGAAGAAATATACAAAGAGCTTGATAAATCAAAGCAGGTTATTCTTCTTTTAAACCGCCGCGGGCATAATACTTATATTTCCTGTGCTTCGTGCGGTTGGGTTGCAAGCTGCCCGAATTGCAGTATTTCTCTTACTTATCATTCGGCTAATCACAGGCTTATGTGCCACTATTGCGGATATTCGGAAAAAGCGCCCTCAAAGTGTCCCGAATGCGGAGCGGAGCATATAAGATTTTTAGGAATAGGAACGCAGAAAATAGAAGAGGAATTAAAATTACTTTTTAAAGACGCAAAAATCTTAAGGCTTGACGCCGACAGCACCTCTTCAAGAGATTCCTATACAAAATATTTAAAAGATTTTTCCGATCACAAATATGATATTATGATAGGCACTCAAATGGTAGCAAAAGGGCTTGATTTCCCCGATGTTTCGCTCGTGGGCGTTATAGGTGCGGATTCCGCGCAATACAGCGACGATTACCGCGGCTTTGAAAGAACATTTTCGCTGCTAACCCAGGTAATAGGCAGAGCTGGAAGATCGGGTAAGCGGGGAAAGGCGATAATTCAGACGGTCGATCCCCAAAGCCAGGTTATTTCTCTTGCAAAAAGTCAGGATTTTGAATCTTTTTATAATTCGGAAATTATGACAAGAAAGCTTATGATCTATCCGCCTTACTGCACGATCTGCCAGATATCCGCTGTATCGCAGGACGCGGCGCTCGCGCAGGATTTTATCGGAAAAATATTTGAGAATATTAAAAAACTTACCGATAAGGAAAAGGGAAAATATTCCGATATCAAGCTTATTATTCTCGGCCCCTCAAGAGCGGCTGTATTTAAAGTGAATAATAAATTCCGCTATAGAATGATAATAAAATGCAAAAATTCAAAGCGAATGAGAGAATGCTTAAGAGAAGCGGTAAATATAAAAACAACAAGAGATATTTATGTATCGGTGGATATAGATCCCGAAACTATTTTATAGGTGGTATAAATGGCAATAAGAAATATTGTAAAACTCGGCGATGATATTTTAAGAAAGGTTTGCAGAACTCAGCTTAACTTTGATGATCGCCTGCACACTGTGCTTGACGATATGGCGGATACTATGTATAATGCCGACGGCGTCGGTCTTGCGGCTCCGCAGGTAGGAATTCTCCGCAGATACTGTATTGTGGATGTGGGCGACGGGCTTATAGAGCTTATAAACCCTGTAGTAGTTTCCACGAGCGGCGAGCAGACAGGCACGGAGGGTTGTCTTTCGCTTCCCGGAAGATACGAAGACGTCACAAGACCGATGAAAGTAAAGGTAAGAGCGCAGGACAGAAACGGCAAAAATATCATCGTTAAAGGCGAGGGGTTAAAGGCGAGAGCCTTGCTTCACGAAATAGACCATTTAGACGGTATTCTTTATATAGACAGAGTCGGAAAGGAAAAATAAATGCGGATAGTTTTTATGGGTACTCCGAAATATTCGGTGAGAACTCTTGAGGCTCTTATAAAAGCGGGACACAGCATTGAGGCTGTTTTCGCTCAGCCAGATAAAAAGGTAGGCAGAAAGCAGATTTTGACTCCGCCGCCTGTTAAAGTATTTGCAAGCGAGCATAATATTCCTGTTTTCCAGCCCGAAAAGCTAAAGAATAACGAAGAGATATTAAAAACGCTTGAAAATATAAACGCCGATATAATCGTCGTAGTGGCTTACGGAAAGATTCTTCCCGAAAGCATTTTAAATATGTATAAATTCGGGTGTATCAACGGCCACGCCTCGCTCCTCCCGAAATACCGCGGCGCTTCTCCGATACAGTGGGCTATTGTAAACGGCGAAAAACAAACAGGCGTTACGATAATGAAAATGGACCGCGGAATGGATACCGGCGATATTATCGAAAGCACAAAAATAGATATTGACGACTGCGATACCGCCGACAGCTTGTTTGAAAAACTATCAGTTGTTTCAGCAGATCTAACGGTCAAGGTTTTAAATGATATCTCCGAACAAAAGGCGGTTTTTACAAAGCAGGATGATTCTCTTGCAAGTTATGCCCCTATCATCAAAAAGGAAATGGCGCATATCGACTTTAATAAGCCGGCAAATGAAGTCAGATGTGCTGTGAGAGGTTATTATTCCTGGCCATGCGCTTATTTCTTCCTTAACAATAAAAGAATCAAAGCTTTAAGCTGTGCGGTAATAAGCGGTATAAAGGAAGAACCGGGGACAGTCATTTCAACAGAAAACGGACTTGCCGTAGCCTGCAAAGGTAGCGATGGAGTTTTATTTGATATCATTCAGCCCGAGGGCTCAAAGGCTATGAAATCATCGGATTGGCTCAGAGGAAACAAAATAAACCCCGGAGAAAAAGTCGGTTAAATGGAAAACGCGAGAAAAACAGCCGTTGAAATTCTTTGTGAAATTGAAAAGAATTCGGCTTATTCAAATATCACTTTAAATAAATACCTTTCTAAAGAAATTTCAAAAAATGACAAAAATTTTATTTATGCTCTTGTTTACGGAGTTCTTGACAGAAAGATAACTCTTGATTTTATAATTTCAAAATTCGTTAAAAAAGGCGCGGATAAGATAAAACCCACAACGCTGAATGCTTTAAGAATAGGTATTTATCAGCTTAAATATATGGATAAAATACCATCAAGTGCCGCAGTTAACGAATCCGTAAAAATAGTGAAAAAATCAAGTGAAAGCTATAATTCGGCTTTTGTGAATGCGGTTTTGAGAAATTATATAAGGCAGGGATGTTTGATTCCTGAAGACGACAGCTTGAAATCAATGTCCGTTAGGCTTTCGTGTCCCGAAGATCTCCTTAAGATATTTATTTCGGATTACGGTCTGGCTGCGGCGCAGGAGCTGCTTAGTTCGTTTTTATCGGCACCGCCGATTTATCTTAGAGTAAATAATTTAAAGACAACTGACGAGGAATTAATATCGGAGCTTTTAAAATCGGATATAAAGACCGAAAAGGTTTTTGAAAACTGCTTAAAGGTTATTTCCGGGGAAATCGATTTTAATAATAATTTGCTTTTTAAAAACGGCTTTTTCCATATTCAGGATATCGCATCTCAAAAAAGTATTGAAAAATTTTCAGTTTCAAAAAACGACAGAATTCTCGATATGTGCTCATCTCCCGGCGGAAAAGCCTTTACTATGGCGCAGATAATTTGTGATAAAGGAAGTATCACAGCGTGCGATATCTATGAAAAAAGAACGGAACTGATAAAAAAAGGAGCAAAAAGGCTTGGAATAAACTGCATTAATGCGCGCGTTTCAGACGCTGCTGTTTTTGATCCCGAATTAGGGTTTTATGATAAAGTACTTTGCGATGTGCCTTGCTCGGGGCTCGGAGTTATAAGAAGAAAACCCGAAATCAAATATAAAAAAATGAAATATAAAACTAAGCTTGAAGATATACAATTTGCTATTTTGCAAAATGCCGATAAATATTTAAGACCCGGCGGCAATCTTATGTATTCTACCTGTACCCTCAAAAAAAGCGAAAATGAGGATATTATTAAGAGTTTTCTTGACAAGTATCCCGCTTATGAGTTACAATATTATCATACTTATCTTCCTCACGATGACGGAACAGACGGTTTTTTCTGTGCGTTAATGAAAAAAAGCAGGTGAGCTTATCAGCGTTCTTTTAGATATAAAGTCTTTCGATTTTGAAGAGCTTGAAGCTTTTCTTTCAAAGACCAGTCAGCCTAAATTCCGCGTAAAGCAAGTTTATAAATGGCTCTTAAGAGGTGTAACCGGCTTTGATGAGATGACTGATATTCCGAAAGATCTAAGGAATTATCTTGAGCAAAACTGTTACCTTTCAAAGGCGGAAATTTACAGGAAATATAAATCGAATATCGATGAAACAGTCAAGTATGTGTTTAAGATGTTTGACGGCGAGCTTATAGAATCGGTCCTTATGAAATACGAGCACGGTTACTCAATTTGTATTTCAACCCAGATAGGGTGCAGAATGGGATGTAAATTCTGCGCGTCGGGACTAAACGGGTTAAACAGAAGTTTAACCGCTTCCGAAATGCTCGCACAAATCATTACCGCTTCAAAGGATAATAATATAAGAATTTCAAATGTTGTTATGATGGGAATGGGTGAGCCGCTCGATAACTTCGAAAATTCGTCAAGGTTTTTAAAACTAGTATGCGAGCCTGACGGTTTAGGAATTGGATTAAGGCATATATCCTTATCCACTTCGGGAGTAGTTCCCGGGATACTTAAGCTTAAAGAATTGGATCTCCCTATAACGCTTTCTGTTTCGCTTCACGCTCCTTTTGACGAGTTAAGAAAAGAAATTATGCCCGTCGCCAGGAAATGGAGCATATCGGAGCTGCTTTGCGCCTGTAAAGAATATCAGCAAAAAACCACAAGGCGGATATCCTTTGAATATGCTTTGATCAAAGGAGTAAACGATTCAAAAGAATGCGCAGAGGAACTGTGCAGGATATTAAAAGGCATAATGTGTCATATAAATTTAATACCGGCAAACCCTGTAAAAGAAAATTCATTTGAAAAGCCGGATACAAAAAATATAAAGAATTTTAAAAGCTTACTTGAAAGCAAAGGGATGAATGTAACTGTAAGACGAACGCTCGGCGCGGATATTTCCGCCTCCTGCGGGCAGTTGAGAAAAAAAGTAAAGGAGGATGAGAACCTTGATAATTTACGGTAAAACCGATAAAGGAATGGTAAGAAAAGATAATCAGGACGCTTTCTTCATTTCCGATCTGCCGGATAATGCCGCTCTTGCCGTTGTGTGCGACGGTATGGGAGGAGCAAATGCGGGAAATATTGCAAGCAAAATGGCGGTCGGGCATATTTCTAATTTTATTCTGAATTCCTATAGGTCCTCAATGACCTCCGATTCGATAATCAAAACACTGAAAAGCGCTTTGATTTCCGCTAATATTGAGCTTTATAACGCGGCGCTATCCGATTTTAATCTTAAAGGAATGGGCACCACCGCCGTTGCGGCGATATATAAAGATAGCTCGGCGTTTATCTGCAATATCGGCGATAGCAGAGCATATAAAGTGAATTCCGAAATAACTCAGATAACAAGAGATCATTCGGTTGTGCAGTCGCTGGTTGAAAGCGGAGAACTTACAGCCGAAGAAGCAAGAAATCATCCTAATAAAAATATGATAACGAGAGCCCTCGGTACCGAAAAAAATGTAATGCCCGATTGCTATGAAATAAATATGAAAGAAGACGATAAGCTCCTTATCTGTACAGACGGGCTTACGGACTTTTTGAATAACAGCAGTATACTCATCCAATTTTCCGGGGAAATAGAAAATGTTCCGGACAAACTTATAGCTGCCGCTAATTCCGCCGGCGGCGGAGATAACATTACCGCAGTAGTCCTGCTTAAAGAAAGGAAATAAGATATGGATAGATTTGTCGGAAAAAGACTTGACGGAAGATATGAGATCCGTGAAGTGATCGGTGTAGGAGGAATGGCAGTAGTATATAAGGCTTACGACAATGTCGAAGACCGAATAGTTGCTATGAAAATCCTCAAAGACGAATTCGTTTCTAATGAAGAATTCATAAGAAGATTTAAAAATGAATCTAAAGCTATTGCCGTTTTATCACATCCTAATATCGTTAAGGTTTATGATGTATGTTTCGGCGATGTGATTCAGTATATCGTTATGGAATATATCGACGGCATCACCCTAAAAGAGTATATCGAGCGCGAGGGCAGTTTAAGATGGCAGGACGCTGTATATTTTACCATTCAGATATTAAAAGGTCTTCAGCACGCGCACGATAAAGGCATTGTTCACAGAGATGTTAAGCCGCAAAATATTATGGTTCTTCCAGACGGCACTATCAAAGTCACAGATTTCGGAATTGCAAGATTTGCAAGGAGCGAGCAGCGCACTATCACCGATAAGGCTATAGGCTCGGTTCATTATATTTCTCCAGAACAGGCAAGAGGAGAAAAGACCGACGAAAAAACCGATATTTATTCCGTCGGTGTTATGCTTTACGAAATGCTTACGGGCAGATTGCCTTTCGAGGCTGACAGCGCAGTATCGGTTGCTATTATGCAGCTTCAGCGCGAGCCTGAATTGCCGAGAAACATAAATCCGTCTATTCCGTTAGGTCTTGAGCAAATAACAATGCACGCTATGCAGAAAAGCACCGAGCGCCGTTATCAGTCGGCGGCGGAAATGCTGTGCGATCTTGAAGTTTTCAAAAAGGATCCTTCGGCAACATTCGATTATTCCTATTTTGTCGACGATTCACCAACAAAATTCATCGGAGGAGCAAATGCTTCTTTGAATTCCAATACCGGTTCTGAAAACAGCGAAGAAAAAGCAAAGAGCAAAACAATTCCTATTTTAGCAGGAATTGCCGCTACTCTTGTGGTTATCGGTATTATAATTTTCGCTATATTTTTCAGATCGATATTCGGCTCTAAAAATAAGACAAAAGAGATCGAATGCGAGAATTTTGTCGGTATGACGATGTCCGAAATAGAAGAAAAATCCGATATGTATAAAAACCGTGATAAAGACGGCTATAATTATAAGTTTGTTCAGGTGACCCGTGCTAATGACGAATACCCGATAAACCAGGTTTACGATCAGTCGCCGAAAGCAGGCAAAAAGATAAAAGCCGGCGCAAAGATCACACTTTATATAAGCTTAGGAGAGGCAACCCAGGTTATGCCTGATCTAAGAAATCATAAAGCCGGCGAGGCTTCTTCCACGCTTTCCACCTATGATGTTAAAGTCGAAATAGTGAAAGAAAACAACAGTGAGATCCAGGAAGGATATGTTATAAGAACGGAGCCTAAGCAGGGAACGGCTATAACCAAAGGCGAAATCGTAAAGGTCTATGTAAGTTCCGGAAAAGCCGAAGTTAAAATCAATGTTCCCGATCTTGTGGGATTAAGCGAAGAAAGTGCCAAAGCAGAACTTACCAAAGAGGGTCTTTTAGCACAGGTTAAGACTGAAAACATTCCTGGCGGCGATAAATACTATAAAGCAGGATATGTATTTAAACAGGATCCTAAAGTCGGCTCGGCACAGCTTTCCGAGGGTGCAACGGTTACTATATATGTCAGCACAGGAAAAGTAGATTATAAAAATAAAGTAACAGTCGGCTTGACCGATACCAATAATTTTAAAGCGCAGCTGGCTATTTATTCGGGGAATAAACAGCTTTCGATCAGTAATGAACTTGATTTTTCAAATGTAAGTTCTTATACTTTCACTCTCTCAACCTCCAATGAAACTGAAAACTATACTGTAAAGATCTGCGCTAAAGACGGCAAGACATATAAATATCAGGATATTAATTTTAATTCAAAGACCGGTGAAGCAACCGTTGTAGCTACTTATAATGAGTGGAAAACACTTCTCAACTCCGGCAACTGAAAAAATGGCAGGAATAATAATCAAAGCTATTTCCGGATTTTTCTATGTTCACTCAAACGGCACGACTTTTGAATGCAGAGCAAGGGGAAGTTTCCGCAACAAGGGGACTTCCCCTGTTGTGGGTGATAAGGTTGAGTTTACTGCGGAAAATAACGGCAAGGGAATAATTGAAAGCATAAAAGAAAGAAAAAACTATTTAAGCAGACCGAATATTGCAAATATTGACCGTGCCTTTATAGTTTCTTCTTATAATGTTCCGTCGCCAGATACGAATATGATAGATTTTTTAAGCGCCGTTTGCGTTTTCAATAACATTGATCCCGTGATCGTTTTTAATAAATGCGATATGGGATCTTTTGAAAAATTCGAAAAGATTTATAATAACGCGGGATTTAAAGTTTTAACAGTTTCCGCAAAAACAGGTGAAAATATAGACGCGCTTGAAAGCCTTACTCAAAATGCAGTCTGCGCATTTATAGGTAATTCAGGCGTAGGGAAGTCGAGCATTATCAATGCTGTAACAGGCGATCTCGACCTTAAAACAGGCGAGGTGAGCGAAAAGCTCGGCAGAGGCAGGCATACTACTAGGCACACCGAGCTTTTTATCAGAGATAACGGCGGATATATCGTCGATACTCCTGGATTTTCCACTATCGATATTTCCGATAATATTCTTGAATTTAAAAACAGACTTCCTTTTTGCTTTCCCGAATTCATAAAATATTTTGAATTTTGCAGATTTTCCGATTGCAGGCATATTTCGGAAAAAGGCTGCGGAGTTTTAAAAGCAGTTGAAAACGGGGAGATAAGCAGATCCCGCCATAACAGCTATAAAAAAATATTTGAAGATTACAAAGATATCAGGCACTGGACTATAAGGAAATAAGATTAGGGGTTTTATAATTGACGATTTTTGATTTCTTTATGCTCGGGATCGGTCTTTCTATGGACGCGTTTGCAGTGGCTATATGCAAAGGCCTTAAAATGCCGAAAATAAATTATAAGCAGACTTTTTTAATCGCTCTGTTTTTCGGCGGATTTCAGGCTTTAATGCCGTTTTTAGGCTGGCTTTTAGGCTCGGGATTCAGCGACTATATTAAAAAGATAGACCACTGGATAGCATTTATATTGCTCGCTTTTATAGGCGGAAAAATGATCTATGAAGCGCTTCACAGCAAGGAAGAGGAAGAAAGCGGTAATTTCGATATTAAAGAGCTGTTTCTTTTAGCGATTGCAACCAGTATTGATGCTTTAGCAGTCGGAGTGGTCTTCGCAATGCAAAAAGCAAATATCACAGGCGGCGTTGCGATAATAGGATGTACAACTTTTTTATTATCGGCCATAGGTGTTTTTATAGGCCATAAGTTCGGAGAGAAATATAAAACAAAGGCAGAAACAGTCGGAGGAGTAATTCTTATTCTTATCGGACTTAAAATATTAATATAAGATCTTTTTTAAATCCAGGTGATAAAAATTGCGGCAAGAAAATAATTCATCTGACCTAAGTGGATTGTTTAAAAAATGTTTTCTTAAGATCAGGTATCCACTGCTTATTCCGGCTCTGATTTGCAGTGTCGGCACATTAGCTTCATTCAAATTCAGTTGTGCGGCGGAAATATTAATAATTATCGGCGTTTTCGTCTTAACGGTATCTGTAATTCTTAAAATAAAACTAAGAAATTTTATAGGCTTTATCCTTTGTATTGCCTGTGCGTTTTCAGTTAAAAGTTTTGAAAACAACAAAAGAATAGTCGATAATTTCAAAGACAGTGAAATAAGCGGCAGCTTTTTAATTACAGAGCTTGTAAGCCGCAGCAATTATGAGAGAGGTCAGCTTAAAGTATTATCGGTAAAGTCGGGGAAATTAGAAAGCGGATCAAAAGTATCTTTCTTTGCTAAATCTTCTTTTGCTTATTCCAAAGGCGATATAATTTCGGGAAAGCTTATAATTAAAAACGGATTAAATAATAAATACCGTAATTATAATATTTCTAACGGCTCGCTCTACGAAACTTTTATAAATAAAGATATCAAAAGATCCGGCAGAAATATAATTTATTCTTCTGCGGATAAAGCTGCGAAATATATTACTTCACTAACAGAAAACTATACCGATAAAGACTCTTCTGCCACGATCTTAGGAATTATTCTCGGAGATAAAACGGGATTTACAGATGAATTTTATTCGAATATCCGTCATTCGGGCATTAGCCATGTAATGGTGGTTTCAGGTATGCACCTGGCAATAATTATGGGTTTTGTAAGAGCCCTTACAAAGAAATTCGGGCTTAATAAATATCTTGAATTTATTATAACCAATGGATTTTTGCTTTTCTTTATGGCTGTTTGCGGATTTACTCAATCCGTTATGAGAGCGGGGATAATGTATATAATTCTATCCCTGTCAGGGCTGCTAAACAGAGAGGGCGATTCTATTAATGCTCTTTGTCTTGCTGTGATGATAATTCTTATCAGAACTCCGTATGCCGTGCTTAATATTTCTTTTCAGCTATCTGTCTTATCAACACTCGGAATTCTTTATTCGAGCAACACCGTTTCGAAATTTATTAAAATCAAACCAAAGCCTTTAAAATCATTGGCCGACTCGGCTCTCACATCTGTTTCGGCGCTTTTGTTTACACTGCCGGTGGTAATATATCAGTTCGGAGAATTTTCGGTCGTTTCTGTTATAACCAATCTTTTGATCTCATATGCCGTAACCGCGGTCTTAACTCTTATGCTTGCAGTCACCGCTATTTCTCTTATTCCTTTCAGCGGAGTAATAGTTTATTATCTTTTTAAGATTTTGCAGATTTTAGCCGACTATTTAAACTCGGTTATAAATTATTTAGGATCACGGTCCTATTCTTTTATAAAATGCTCTGATAAAGCCGTAGCTTTTGCGGCGGTAATTTTACTTGTATTTTTGATTATTTGCGCAGGCTCTAAATTTATGTTTTACATAAAAAACAATTCTTTAAAAAGCAAGGATGAAAAAGAATGCCGATTATCTTTGAAGGTGAGTTAAACAAAATACTTAAATCTTCGCTCGATTTTAAAAGCTCCTATATCCTTTTCGGGGACGATGTTTATTTAAAAACATTTTATGCAAATAAAATCGCTGAAAAATCTTTTGACGGTGATCCTTTTTTCAACTTTCAAAAATTTTCGGGGGATATATCGGTTTCCGATGTCTGCTGCGCTATAGAGCAAATGCCGATGATGAGCGACAGAAAATGCGTCGTTTTAGATGATTTTGATTATGAGCATTGTTTAAAATCCGATTTTGATTTTTTTTGTGAAAAGCTCGAAGATATCCCTGATTACTGCACGGTGATATTGAAATTCGAAACTATCGAATGCGATCATAAAAGAAATGCGAAATTTAAAAAGCTTTTATCCTCCTGTGAAAAGGGAGGCGGAGCAGGAGTTCTTCTTGATCACAGAAAGCCTGCGGAGCTTATTAAAATGCTTTGCGACGGCGCTAAAAAAAGAGGCTGTGAGCTTGACCGCCAAGCGGCGGAATATGCCATTCAAAATATAGGCGATGATATTTTAACACTTAAAAATGAGTTTGATAAAGTGTGCTTTTATAAAAAAAGCGGAAAAATAGAAAAAGAGGATATAGATAAAGTCTGCTCGTTTTCGGTTGAAGCGTCGGTTTATGATTATGCAGGGTGTATAATATCAGGAAATGTTTCTAAAGCGCTAAGCAAACTAAACGATCTGTTTTATTTAAAAATCGAGCCGATAATAATTATTTACACGGCGGCGGCATCCTTTACAGATATGTTCAGATTATACTGCGCTCAAAAAGAAAATAAAAGCAGGGAAGATGTTAAAAAAGATTTCGATTATAAAAATAAGGGCTTTTTGGTTGACAGAGCCTCTGCAAATTTGCGAAATTTTTCAAAATCGAAACTTGATAAGTGCTTAAAAGAAATTTTAAAAGCCGAAGTGCTTTTAAAATCTTCTTCCGTAGAGCCGAAAACAATACTTGAAGAGCTTACCGTGAAACTTATTTACATTGCCAAAACGGGTGAAAAAGTTGTTAAAAATTAAAGAAGCAGTTATCGTAGAGGGTAAATATGATAAGATAACACTTTCAAATATAATCGACGCCGTTATTATTCCTACAGACGGGTTTTCGGTTTTTAAGGACGAGTCCAAAAGAAAGCTGATAAGGCTGATAGCTCAAAAAAACGGCGTGGTGATAGTTACAGATTCCGACAGCGCCGGCGCACAGATAAGAGCCTTTATAAAAAATATCTGCAAGGATTGCAAAATAACAAATGTGTATCTTCCGCAGGTAAAGGGAAAAGAAAAGCGCAAGGTTAAAAGCTCAAAAGAGGGCTACCTCGGAGTAGAGGGATTTAAAAAGGAAGATATTTTAGAAGCTTTTAAAAGGAGCAAAATAGGACTAAACCCTCAAAAAGAAGCAGAAATAATCACTAAAACAGACCTTTTTATTTTAAATTTATCGGGCGGTAAAAAAAGCTCTTTTGAAAGAGCCGAATTTTGCAGATTTTCGGGAATTCCCGAAAACATATCATCAGGCGCTTTTTTAGATGCGCTTAACTCATTATATTCAAAGGAAGAATTTTTAAAGGAAGTGGAAGTATGGCGGCAAGGAGCGGACAAAAATTAAAGCTTTTATATATTGTTGATATCTTAAGAAAATACAGCGATGAAGATCATCCGATATCTGCTGCGGAGATATGCTCAAAGCTTGCTTTTTTTAATGTAACTGCGGAGCGCAAATCGATTTATAATGATATCGAACAGTTAATATTTTACGGTTATGATATTATTAAAACCAGAACGCCGAAAGCAGGATTTTTCTTAGGCTCACGCGAATTTGAAATTCCCGAAATCTCACTTCTTACCGACGCTGTTAAAACCGCAAAATTTATAAGCGCCAAAAAAACAAGGGAGCTTATTTCCAAATTAGAGGCTATGCAGAGCGTGTATCAGCTCAACAGTCTTAATAAAGGTATTTATTTCGATGTTGACTCCAAAACCAAAAACGAAGAGATATATTATACTATCGACACCGTTTCAAGAGCAATAGAGAATAAAAAACAGATAAAATTTGAATATAATGTCAGAACTATAAATGAAAATAAGGAAATAACGATCTCTTCTTCACAGAAGATCATAAGTCCTTATGCTATGACCTGGCAGGATGACCATTATTACCTTATCGGAAATTATGAAAAATACGATAATTTAATTCATTTAAGAATTGACCGTATGCACAGAGTTGAGATCACCGATAAAAATTCGAGGAGCTTTTCAGAGGTAAGCGATTATAAATCTGTTTTTGATGTAGCGGATTATACGAAAAGGCTTTTCGGAATGTACACGGGAAATACCGAAAATATCGAGCTTAAATGCTCAAGGGAAATCCTCGAGCAGGTCGTTGATAGGTTCGGCGACAGTATTTTTATAACTAAGCTTACGGATAAAACTTTCAATATAAATTATAAAGCTGTCGTAAGCGAGGCGCTCGTGACCTGGATAATCAATTTCGGAAATAAAATCGAGGCTGTAAGCCCCGAAAATTTAAGGGAAATGGTAAAAGAAAGGCTATGCTGTGTAATAAAACTCTATGAAAATTAAGGAGTGATTTTTTGAAATCGGCAAAAAATCTTGTATTGTCTATTTAAAAATAAAAAAGAAACGCCGTAAGATCTGCGGCGGTAAAATTTGTGTATAAGAAACTAAACGAAATGATTTGAGCGCATCCGCTTAAATCATTTTTCTTTGTAATAAAGCATACAATGGCAAAAACCCTCAAAATCAGGATCTGCTATCTGCTCCCTAAATTCCTTACACATACATTTTGTGTCCTCGTTTTTCTGGAGCCTGCAGGGGCAGTAGCCGCCCCGTTCTTTCAGACCTTTTTTAACTGTTTCTACTATTTTTTTATCAGGATTGAGTTTGATCTTCATTGTTTGTATCTCCGATCTTCTTTATGATTTCCTGAGCTGCGGAAAATATCTTTTTCGATTTTGCGCTTTTTCCGATAAGAGATTTTTCTGTATCGCGGCAGGATAAAATGAGGTTTTCGGGTAATTTTGAAAATCCGCTTTTATCACAGCTGTCATAAAAATCTTTTCCGAGATTTAAAGAATTCTCTGTGAAAATATCGCTTGATATTCCTCTTAAATATTTTAGCCCCGCTTCATCGGTAATATACAGCACGGCGATTTCTTCGGCGGCTATCATATTCTGAATTCTTAATTTCATACTATTTATCGTTTGAGTATCGCTTTTGCTTGAAAAAGAGCAGTTGATTATTTCCACACTGACCTTTTTATCATCGTTGACATCAGGGCAGAGTTTTTCAAAGTATTGAGCTATATAATCTGTCGTATCGTCGGGAATATAGTTTTCGTTTGAGAATAAAACTATTTTCATATCATAATTTTTTTTGCCTGCACACTGCGAAATGCAAATAGCCAAAACCACAGCCAAAGATATGACCGAAATTATCACCCATTTATAATAAAACCAAAAATTCGAAACCTTTTCGCCGAAAGATTTTGGTTTTATCTCTTCTTCTGAATATTTTGGCTCTGTCGGAATTTCACCACTCTCCATCTTTTTGAGCTTTAAAAATTCTTCCTGAGCGTATCTTTGCTGCTTAATTGTATCGCTGACTTTTTTCTTAGCCATTTTCATCCTCTTTTATAAATGCTTCAAGTCTGTAAATAGGTTGTCCGAGAGCTGTGAATTTTGCCTCGTATTCCGTTTCAATATTATTTTCAAATTCGCTGTTATGTAAATCAAGCGAAATATTTTTAAGTTGATAGCCCTGATTTGAAAATTGCTCTAAAGAATATTCAAAAAAGTGCATATTATCGGTTTTCTGATGAATTTCACCGTTTTTCTTAAGCAGATTTTTATAGATATTTAAAAATCTCGGCGAAGTGAGCCTGTGAGACGCATATTTATTTTTAGGAAAAGGGCAGGAGAAGTTAAGAAATATCATATCCGCCGAATTTTCCTTTAAATGCCTTTCAAGATATTCTGCGGGGCATTCGAGAAATCTCAGATTTTTTATATTTTCCGCCTTTGCTCTTTCGCAGGCGCTTACAATAACATTCGGATCTTTTTCCACTGCAAGAAAATTTATTTCGGGGTGGCTTTTTGCATATTCCGCCGCAAACTTGCCTTTTCCGCAGCCGATTTCCAGATAAAGCGGATTAGCGCTTTCAAACCATTTTTCTATATCAAGATAATCTTTTACATTAATAGCGGTGTTGAAATTCCTGTCCTCGCATTTACTTATATATAAAATATTTTTAACATCTTCGAGCCTCTCGTCAAGATGTTTTTTCTTTCTCATTCTCATAAAGTTCACCAAATAAGTATTGTTTTTTAAAAAGGCTGCCTTTTGCGGCAGCCTGAAAATTATTATAATTTTTCTATTTTCTCAACCGCTTTTTCAAGCAAGGTTTCTTTGTATTCTGTAATAGATCCGTTGTCTTCCATTCTTGCATAATCGGAATTTATCGGAAGCTCAGCTAAAACTTCAAGACCCGTTTGCTCTGCAATATCTTTGTAATCTCCGAAAATATAGTGTTTTTTGCTGCAATCGGGACAAACAAAGTAACTCATATTCTCTATAAGGCCTATAATATTTATATTCATCATTTTAGCCATATTAACGGCTTTTTTAACGATCAGAGATACAAGATCCTGAGGAGTGGATACTATAATTATACCGTCAAGCGGGATAGACTGAAATACCGTGAGCGGAACATCGCCTGTGCCGGGAGGACAGTCTATAAGAAGATAATCAAGATCGCCCCATATAACATCTGTCCAGAACTGCTTAACTGCTCCCGCAATGACGGGGCCTCTCCATACAACGGGGGAATCGCTTTCGGGCAACATCATATTTATAGACATAATTTTTATCCCGTTTTTACTCTCGGCAGGGATTATCCCAATATCATCGGAATATGCTCTTTTTGTGATACCGAAGGCTTTTGGGATAGACGGACCTGTTATATCCGCGTCAAGAATTCCGACGCTGTGGCCCTTGGCTCTAAGCTCAACGGCAAGCATAGAAGTGACAGTGGATTTACCCACGCCGCCTTTTCCGCTGACTACGGCTATTACGTGCCTGATATTATTAAATTCGCCGGTTTTTTCAATAAAACTTTTCTTTTCCGCACAATTGGAACTGCAATTTGAGCAGTTACCGCTGCAATTTTCACTCATAATTAAATCACCTGAATTATTATACCCCTAAATAAGACTAAAATCAACAGTTAAATAAATTCCGTGACAATTTTCTTCATTGAGTTTTTGGGAGAATACTCCCATCTATCAATATGAGAACCCGTGATAAAATATTTTGAGCAGTTACTTATTTTAGGTTCAAAGCTTTCTATAACTATCAGCTTTACTTTCATCTTTTCGGGAATTATGCTCTTTATGTAAACACTTGCCTGCTGGCCTATACTTACATTTGCTTTCGGCTCTGCAAGACCTGCTAAATTAGATGTAAGCTCGATAAATATTCCGTAATCCTCTATACTTCTTACGATTCCCGAAACAGTCTGCCCCTGAGAAAACAGATCGGCATTTTCCTGCCAGGTTCCTAGTAATTCTTTATGGGAAAGAGTTATCTTGCCGTCAGGCGCAATGGATTTTATGATTGCCTTTATGTTTTCGCCGACTCTGAATCTGTCTTTAGGGTGGGAAATTCTTGATACGGATATCGAATCTATGGGTAAAAGCGCAATATTTCCGCAGCCGATATCGCAGAAAGCGCCGAATGTTTCAAGGTGAGTGATCTTTGCGTTTATTATGTCGCCTGGGGTTAAATTCAGCAAAAAGTCTCTTTTGCATATCTCCTGAGCCTTTTTTCTTGAAAGCTGAGCATAGAGCTTGCCGTAGCGGTCGGTTTTAATAGCCGTAACGCAAAAGCTTACAGGTCTTCCTACTCTTGAAATCAGAGCTATATCCCTCGTAGAACCGTCGGATATACCGATAGCGCCGTCTTCTCTGGCGATTATCCCTTTCATACAGCCGAGGTCCACGGTCATATTATGCTCCGCGTCGCACATTATCACATTTGCTTCAAGTATGCTTGAAGCTGACTGCGCCTGATAAAGCGCCGCAGGCGTGGACATATATTTTTTGTTTTCATAAGTTGTTCCGATAAAGCCTTCAGGATAAAATTCTTGCATTTTTATTCAACCTTTCATCTGTATTGTCTAAAGAATTATATGAAAGGGATTTTGGCTTTATAACAAGAAAACTGCCCGCATTTTTTCAGGCGGACAGTTTTGTTTTTTTAAAAATCATATTCTTTGTTGTCAATTTTTTCTCTTAAAGATTTTTTAACTTTTTCCTTGTCTTCCTTGTATGTAACGCCGTACCATTTATCCTCTGCAACAAGCACATTTACTTTCTTTTCTCCGCTTTCAATAAGCTTTGAAACAATGCTCGGAAGATAAAATTCCGATTTCGGAATATTTATAGAAGTATTTAAAAATTCTTTCAGATCTTCTGTGACATATCCGAAAACATCGGGGAAAAATCCCCACATATTCATTGAAACGATCGTGTCGGGTGCAAGAGTGATCCAATTTTTATCGTCTAAAGTATATTTGCAGTCCTGAATTTTCGTTCTTTCGGTTATGTTTTTAAGATATCCGTTCTCAACATCGCAAACGCCTCTTGAAACCGTTCCGTTTTCAGTAAGCGTATTAGAGAGCCTGAAACCTACCATACAGTAATCTTTGCTGTCGGAAGTTAAATGCTCGTAAATTTTTTTGAATGCGGAACTGCCGTAATAATCGTCCGCATTAATTACGGCAAAAGGATTTTTAACGGTATCTTTGCAGCAGTAGATAGCATGGCCTGTGCCCCAGGGCTTTTCTCTGTCCGCAGGGCAGGCATAGCCCTCGGGAAGCTCGCTTGTTTCCTGGAAAACATATTTTACAGGGATCTGTTTTTCGATTCTTTTTCCGACGGATTCTTTAAATTCCTTTTCGATAGAGTGCTTGATAACGAATACGACTTCCGTAAATCCGGCTTTTTTCGCGTCATAAACCGAGAAATCAAGCAATGCTTCTCCTTTAGGGCCTATAGGCTCGATTTGTTTAAGCCCTCCGAATCTGCTTCCCATTCCTGCCGCCATTACGACAAGTGTTGCTTCCTTACTCATTTGATTACGATCCTTTCTTATCTTCGTTTTTTTCTTCAAAACCCTCTGTGCTTTCTTTCATAAAAAGCACTTTTACAGTTAAAATCAGCAGTTTAAGATCCTGCAAGAGGGAATAGGTTTCAATATAAATTAGATCCATATTGAGCTTGTCTTCGGGAGAAGTGTTATACTTTCCGTAAAGCTGAGCGTAACCGGTAAGACCGGCTTTGACCCTGTGCCTTAAGGCAAACTCCGGGTATGCCGTGGTGTATTCGTAAACGTTTTCTATTCTTTCGGGTCTAGGGCCTACCATTGACATATCACCTTTTAAAATATTAAAAAGCTGCGGCAGCTCGTCAACACGGCACGCTCTTATTATTTTTCCTACTCTCGTTATGCGGTCGTCGTCATTGACGGCTTTTTTCGCACCGTCTTTTTCCGCGTCGGTCCTCATAGACCTGAATTTAAGTATATTGAATATCCGCCCGTTTTCCGTAATGCGGTTTTGCTTGTAAAATATCGGTCCGCCGTCATCAAGCTTAATAGCTATCATACAGATAAGCATAATAGGACTTGATAAAATAATTCCTATTAAGGATATTACTGTATCCATAGCTCTTTTAATGAATTTCTGCTCTGGTGTAAGCCCGCGGTTGCGGCTCATAAGAACAGGGGTATCGCTTATTTGGATTTCATAACTGTTGTTTGTAATAATATCCGTGATATCGGGGAGAAGATAAGTTCGCTTTTCATTAGTATAGCAATAGCTCATAATCTCTTTTTGCATATTCTTGTCAAGATCGCAGATAAGCACTGCCTCGTGGCGGTCTATCTGCTTTTTTATCTGCTCCAAAGAGGTTCTCTCAGCATTCAGTCCGCAGTTGATATGAAATCTTTCGGATATTCTTGACATTTTTTTAATAAGGTCAAGACCCGCTTTATAATCGCTGAAAACTGCTACTACCTCTCTTGCAGGGTGCAGCTCAAAATATATCGTGTTAGCGCAAAGAGCGCAAAGAGCTAAGGATATTATCTGATATACCGAGCCTATAAGAAGCGGCTTTACCGCCACCATAGATCGCGCTATTAGAGAAAGCTCAAGATACATCACAATATTCGTGAATATCACAGCGAGCGAAAAACTGTAAATAATTTCGTGAATTCGATAAATTCCTATTTTAAAAGCATTGTAAAGAGAAGAAAGAGTTGTGAATATCAAAATATATGAAAGGAGAACAACATAGTTACCTTTACTGCTGAAAACCGATTCGATATAATGAACATTCCATGTTTCCGCAAACCCGAAAGTTGCAACCGCAATTATAAGAAGTTTCACAAAAAGCATAATGCTTTTGCGAAGTTTGACAGCTGTTTTCATTTAATTGCTTCCTTTAATTTAAAAATCATATATTAAGTATATATTTATTATTATACAGTTGTCAAGAATTTTATTAAATATTAATATTTGCTTGACATTTTATGCCGGGAATAATATAATAAATAATAATGCGTATTAAATGCATATTTAATTGACAGGGTGGTTTTTAAGTTGGCTAAAACTATTAAAATTACTGATGACGGTCTTAAAAAGCTCCAGGATGAGCTTGAAAATTTAAAAACAGTCGGCAGAGCCGATATTGCCGAGAAAATCAAAGTTGCCAGAGGTTACGGCGACCTTTCTGAAAACAGCGAGTATGATGAGGCTAAAAATGAGCAGGCAAAAATAGAAGCAAGAATTGTCGAGCTTGAGGCTATGCTCAAAAATGTTGAGATCATAAAAGAGATAAAAGGAACAGCAAAAGTAGTCAGAGCAGGCGTAAAAGTCAAGGTTTATGACGAAGAATATGATGAAGAATGCGAATACCGTGTCGTAGGCTCAACCGAGTCCGATCCTAAAAACTTTAAAATTTCGGATGAATCGCCGGTCGGAAAAGCGCTTATCGGTAAAAAGGTGGGCGACGAGGTAATCGTTGAAGCTCCCGATGGTGAAATAAAACTTAAGGTTTTAGCAATTTCCAAATAATTTTTCGGGCAGCTGAAAGGTTGCCCGATATGTGTTTTAATCAAGAAAAAGATTGGAGATAAATATGGGTGAAAATAAGGCGCAGTCTGCCGAACTTGATTTGAATGAGATCCTTCAGATCCGCAGGGACAAGCTTTCCGCACTTTGCGAGGCGGGGAACGATCCTTTTGAAAAAACCAAATATTCGGTCGATTCTTCTTCGGTTGAGATAAAGGGCGATTATGAGGCTTTCGAGGGAAAAACCGTTTCGCTTGCAGGAAGAATAATAAGCCGCAGAATTATGGGAAAAGCAAGCTTTGTCGGCCTTAGGGACGGCGACGGCGATATTCAGCTTTATGTCCGCAGAGATGATGTCGGAGAAGAGGATTATGCCGCCTTTAAAAAATGGGATATCGGCGATATAATCGGAATAAAAGGCTTTGTTTTCAAAACGCAGACGGGTGAAATATCCGTTCACCTTGAGCATATCGAGCTTCTTGCAAAATCACTTTTGCCGCTTCCCGAAAAATTCCACGGTCTTAAGGACACGGATACAAGATACCGCCAGAGATATGTTGACCTTATCGTTAACCCCGATGTTAAGGATACTTTTATCAAGCGCTCGCAGATAATGCGTGAAATAAGAGCTTATCTTGACTCCAAGGGTTTTTTGGAGGTCGATACACCTATTCTTCTTCCTATAGAAATAGGCGCTTCCGCAAGACCTTTTAAAACTCATCATAATACTCTTGATATGGATATGTATTTAAGAATTGAAACCGAGCTTTATCTTAAAAGACTTATCGTCGGCGGAATGAATAAGGTTTATGAGGTAGGCAGAATTTTCAGAAACGAGGGAATGGATACAAAGCATAATCCCGAGTTTACCACCGTTGAGCTCTATCAGGCTTACACGGATTTTCACGGAATGATGGACCTCGTTGAGGAAATGAACGGGTTGCTTGCCGAAAAGATTTGCGGAAGTAAAAAGATCACTTATCAGGGCACAGAAATAGATATGGGCCATTTTGAAAGACTCACAATGGTTGAGGCTGTTAAAAAGTACTCCGGCGTTGATTATAACGACTGGGCGACTGATGAAGACGCAAGAAAAGCCGCAGCCGAAAAGGGTGTGGAAGTAAGTTCCGACGCGACAAAGGGCAACGTTTTAGCGGAGCTTTTTGACGCATTCGTTGAAGATAAGCTTATTCAGCCAACATTTATTTATGATTATCCCGTAGAGATAAGTCCTCTCGCAAAAAGAAAACCCGAAGATCCCGCGTTTACAGAGAGATTTGAGTATTTTATAAATGCAACCGAATTCGGCAACGCTTTTTCAGAGCTTAACGATCCTATCGACCAGAAAAACCGCTTTGAAAAACAGGTTGCGCTTAAAAAAGCAGAAGATCCCGATTGTAAATCGGAGGTCGACTATGACTTTGTCACCGCTCTTGAATACGGTATGCCCCCCACAGGCGGCCTTGGATTCGGAGTAGACAGACTTGTTATGCTTTTGACCGACAGCGCTTCGATCAGAGATGTTCTTCTGTTCCCGACAATGAAGCCGCTGGACTCCGACAAGAAGGCTTCCAAGGAAGTTTCGGCTCCTGCGGAGGCTGCTCAGGCGGCTCCGGTTGTGGAGGAAAAAATCGATTTTTCCAATGTTCAGATCGAGCCGCTGTTCCAGGATCAGGTGGATTTTGACACCTTCTCCAAGAGCGATTTCCGTGCCGTGAAGGTCAAGGAATGCGAAGCCGTGAAGAAGTCCAAAAAGCTCTTAAAGTTCGTTTTGGACGACGGAACCGGCACAGATAGGGTCATTTTGAGCGGAATTCACGAGTATTATGAGCCGGAAGAGCTGGTTGGAAAGACCTGCATTGCAATCACCAATCTGCCTCCGAGAGCGATGATGGGCATTGATTCCTGCGGTATGCTGATCTCCGCCGTGCATCACGAAAACGGTGACGAAAAGTTGCATTTGCTGATGGTTGATCCCCACATCCCCGCCGGCGCAAAGCTCTATTGATTGCCCCTAAATTGTCGGTGCTTACGCCACAACTTACGCCAATTTACTCCGAGCTTACGCCAAAAATGCGTTTGGAATTCTGCGATTGCAGACAAGTTCCGATAGCATACGATAAGTTCATATGATTTAAGCCTGCTGATTTCGGTCAGCGGGCTTTTTCTATTTCTGCCCCTATTACATCTCCGTGATGTGATAGGGGCTTTCTTTGTCCCTGAAAGGTGGTCGAAAAAATTTTTTGAAAATTCTCTTTGTTATTTCCGAAAAAAGTTCCCAGTTGGTTAGTGAGGGCAAAAACCTCACGAACCTTGAAAAGCGAATACACATTCAACAGGTACATTCCTGATCGGGGGCGAAAGCCCCAGCCGGATGAAGGTGCGCCACGAACTTCCTGCCCATAAGGGTTATCACGGAAAGCAAGGTTGGTAGCGATTCCGAACCATTCTGAAATATCCGCTTGCTACGGATAAGGCGATGAAACGATTCAGGGACAATGATACTTCCCTATGGGGCTGGCGGAGTACCCGGCAGAGGTGAGATTCCTATGAGTTCGGTCAGCAGCCGAACGCCTGTTGATTTCCTTTTACGCATTTGGGGGATGAGATCGAGTTAAATGCGACCACCAAAGCACAGGACACGCTTCCTGTGTTTTGGTGGATCAAGCGATCCAAATCTAATAAGAAGGAGGAAAAGCGAAATGCCAAACTGTAAAACCATTGCTATCTGCAATCAGAAAGGCGGCACAGGCAAAACGACCACAACGGTCAATTTGGGTGTCGGGCTTGCACGACTCGGCAAGAAGGTACTCCTTGTAGATGCCGACCCGCAGGGCGACCTCACAACTTGCCTTGGGTGGCGAGATAATGACAGTCTTACGACGACCATTACCGACAAGCTCTCCGGGGTTATCCGTGAGGATCATACAGACCCACGAAGCGGTATTCTGCATCACGAGGAAAATGTCGATCTGCTCCCTGCCAACATTGAGCTGTCTGCTATGGAAATGATGCTTGTCACCGCAATGAGCCGTGAAACCATTCTGAGAAGCTATCTGAGCAAGGTCAAAGATAATTATGACTATGTACTGATTGACTGTATGCCTTCGCTCGGTATGGTAACTCTGAATGCTTTGGCGGCGGCAGATAGCGTAATCATTCCCGTGCAGGCGCAATATCTTCCGGCAAAGGGAATGACCCAACTGATGCAGACCATTGGAAAGGTCAGGCAGTACATCAATCCGAGCCTGCGAATCGACGGTATCCTATTGAACATCGTAGATAACCGCACCAACCTCGCAAAAAGCACTGCCGATGCACTGCGAAAGAACTTTGGGAGCGTTATTAAGATATACCGTTCCTCCATTCCTATGGCAGTGAAAGCCGCAGAGGTTGCTTCCAAGGGCGTAAGCATCTACAAGTATGAGCCGAGCAGTCCTGTTGCAAAGGCTTATGCTGAGTTCGCAAAGGAGGTGTCTGCCGATGGCAGGAAGAAAGAGCGACTTCACTCTGCCGACGCTCGATGACCTGTTTTCTACACAGGAGCTTCGGGACGATGCCAAGCTCAGTAAAATCCGAGATATTCCCCTTGAGCTGATCGACGATTTTCCAGACCACCCATTTAAGGTACGGGACGACGAGGATATGATACAGCTTGTGGAGAGCGTCAAGGAGCGAGGAGTCATTACTCCAGCTACCGTCCGTCAGAAAGAGGACGGTAGGTATGAGCTGATTTCCGGTCACAGGCGAAAACGGGCTTGCGAGCTTGCCGGGTTTGAAGCACTCCGTTGCGAGGTCGTAGACCTTGACCGTGATGCTGCGACTGTGCTGATGGTGGAGAGCAATTACCAGCGGTCGCAGATACTTCCCTCAGAAAAGGCGTTTGCCTATAAAATGCGGCTGGAAGCTATGAGCCGTCAAGGAAAACGCACAGATTTAACTTCGGACCCAGTGGGACCGAAGTTGTCAGGAGAACGCTCAAACATTGAGCTGTCATCTGAAACAGGTGACAGTACCTCGCAAATCAAACGCTATATCCGTCTGACAAGTCTTGTGCCTGAACTGCTCGACCTTGTGGACGAAGGCAAAATTAAAATGCGTCCTGCGGTGGAGCTTTCCTATTTGGACGAGGACAGTCAGCGGGCGGTGGTTGATGAAATCGACCTGAACCAATGCACCCCGTCTCACGATCAGACCATTCGTATGCGGAAGTTCTTCACAGATGGAAAACTCACGCCGGAGGTGGTGTCCGCTATTATGGGCGAGGAGAAACCAAACCAGCGGGAGAAGATCGTCCTGCGTGGGGACAAGGTGCGAAGTCTGATCCCGAAGAATATCCCCGTAAGCCAAACGGAGGATTATGTGGTCAAAGCACTGGAGCATTACAGCCGTTTCCTGCGCCAGCGGGCAGAGCGTGACAGCCGATAGGTACACGGAGTATGTTTTCTACTGTCCCCTTCCTCACACTCCAACCCCTGAGAACTACCAGACTATCCGAAATAAACTATCTCCTGATTTATCTCTATCTCTCTAAGCTAAATCTATCTAAGAGCAAACGGAGTTCGCACAATTCGGAAAACTGCGTTTTGGCGGTATGATGAAAAGTTGCGCTTCAAAACGCACCTTTGTCGGAACGGTTCTCATCGGGTAGAATGTGGTCGAAGGGAGTGAAGTGTATGAAATCCAAAATCGCAGTTCTTTTTCTCATCGGTCTTTTGTGTCTGACCATGGGGTGCAGCAACACCTCGCATATTGCAGAACAGCCCGCCCCGGTTTCTTCTTCGGAGAGTAACAAAGCTCCCGACCAATCAGAAACGGCGCAGGCAGAAAAGAAAACGGAGGTTGATCGTCCCCAAAGCACAGAATCGCAAACGGATAGCCGTGCCGCAGAGTTCCCGGCAAGCGTATCGGAAAGTGACACCCAAACAACAGAGGTTCCCGATCAGGCTGACCACAGCACGGCAGTGCTGCCACAGCCAAGCGAACCTGAAAAGAAAACAGACGAGTCCGAACGCCGACCGGAAACCGCTGCCCCGACAGAAAAAGAACAGCCCACACCTCCGGCAACTGAGGAATCGACACCACCGGAACCGCCGAAAGAAGAACCTACTGAGCCGGTCTTTGACATCAGCTACTGGATCAGTTTTGCTAAGAGCTATGCCGAGAGTGTCGGTCTTACGCTGAACAGTGAAGCGGTGTACTGCTGGGACAACCCCATTGATGCGGATGCCGGCTGTATCTATCTGGAACGGGACATACAATCCCGACTCAATCGCTATGCGGCAGATGCGGACATCACCGATGTGTGGGTCTGGTATGAGTCCGTCTCCGCTGGCAGTTATCTGATCTACATCGGATACGCATAAATCAATATTTTGAAATCAGCATCGCAGCAATGCGGTGCTTTTTTCGTATCTACAAGGAGGTACGCAAATGAAAAAACTCTATCGCAGAAGCATTTCAGGGCTTATGGCGCTGCTGATCTGCTTCACAACCATTCTCGGCGGGGGTATCACCGCCTTTGCCGCTTCTTCTTCCGGCGAAGTGGCAAAATCCTATTCCATTGGCTTCCCCCGCAGTGGGGATGCTAATCTTGATTACAGCGGCACTTGGGGTCATGATGAGCTGCATTATATGAACGGCTGGACCTCCGGTGAGGCAACATGGATGACCACACTGCACACCATCGGTTCCTTCGATGGCCCTGCCTGTTACTGCATCGAGCCGGGGGTTCCCCGTCTACTGGAGAAAACCTATACAAGATACGGCGAGGATTATTGGAAGAACTATCCCTCTGATTACAACAGCACGATTGATGCCGATACCATCAAGACACTGCTGGGCAGAATCATGCAGTATGGCTATCAGGGGGACTTGTCCCTCGACTGGCGCTCACAGAATGAATCCGATGCTGACAAAATGGCGCACATGATGGCTACGCAGGTGCTGGTATGGGAAACGGTCGTCGGAGAGCGGGATGCAAACTTCAACCATGTTGACCCCGGCAGTGCTGATGCCGTGAAATCCATGTACCGCACCTCTCACCCGCTGTATAGTCGCTTCTCTGCTTACTACGACAGCATCGAAGCCAGCGTTCAGAGCCATACGGTCATTCCCAGCTTTATGAGCAAGACCCCCAACAAGGCGCAGACTGTCGAGCTGAAATGGGACGGTAATCAGTACACAGCTACCTTGACCGACAGCAATCATGTGGTATCGGACTATACCTTCAGCAGCAACCTGTCCGATATTGTCTTTACGACCAATGGTGACACACTGACCATTACCGCAAAGACTGCCCCTGCGGAACCTGTGACCATCTCCGCCAGCAAGAACAATATCCGTAAGGGCGTTGTCGTATGGAGCGACGGTCACTATGGGCCTGATGGAACCATGCAGGATGCGGTCACTTATGCAGCCACCGTTATGGACCCCGTGAAGGCGTTTCTTAACCTAAAAGTGTCCTACGGCTCTGCCAAGATTGTCAAGACCTCGGAGGACGGCAAGGTGGATAACCTCACCTTTACCGTCACCGGCAACGGCATCAATCAGACCGTCAAGACCAACTCCAAGGGAGAGATTCAGATTGACAACCTGATGCCCGGCGTTTACACCGTGACCGAGATGGATTACGACAAGTATGAGCCGCAGGAGTCCCGCCGTG
>URFG01000005.1 GCA_900547095.1 uncultured Oscillospiraceae bacterium | reverse complement strand
GCGCCCGACTTAAAGATACTGTCGTATTGTGAGCGGAGGGCAACAATGCCGAAACTAAAGCCGTTTCTTCAAAAAAGCATTGTACCCTGATTGTATTGTCTATTGAAAAAAATGTCGGAAAGTGGTAAAATATAAAGAAAAACTTTAGAAAAAGGGGGGCTTTTAATGGCTGTGAAAAAGTGGAATATCGCCAGACCCGACTGCGCGCTTGCAAAAAATCTTGCCGCCGCCTGCGAAGCGGATCCTTTCGCCGCCCTTATAGCCTCCACAAGAGGAATAAGCGACCCTGCCGAATTCGACCTTTTTTTAAGCGACGAGCCGGTGCTTGCCGACCCCTTTATGCTTGCGGATATTGAAAAAGCCGCAAATGCTGTGAATTCCGCTATAGAGGAAAATAAGAAAATAGCCGTGTTCGGAGATTATGACTGTGACGGCGTTACATCTACGGCTATGCTTTATGACTATCTTCTTTCAAGAGGAGCAAACGCAGTTACTTATATTCCCGACAGAATCTTAGAGGGTTACGGAATGAATAAAGCCGCAATAGATAAGCTTAAAGAGCAAAATGTTGAGCTTATTATTACTGTTGATAACGGAATTGCGGCAATAGATGAAATTGAGTATGCAAATAAAATGGGGATAAAAACGGTCGTTACGGATCACCATATCCCGCAGGATATTCTTCCCGAAGCCGAGGCAGTGGTCGATCCGCACAGAGCTGACGATCCGAGCGGTTTTAAAGAAATATGCGGCGCCGCTGTAGTATTTAAGCTTATCTGCGTTACAGCAGATAAGGAACCCGAGCAGATGCTTAAAATTTACGGCGACCTGCTGGCGCTTGCAACCGTCGGCGATGTTATGCCGCTTGTTGACGAAAACCGCTGTATGGTAAAATACGGCTTAAAAATGATAAAAAACAATTCCCGCCCGGGGCTTAACGCACTTATAAGCGTTGCAGGGCTTAACAGAAAAGATATCGATTCTTTAAAGCTCTCTTTCGGTCTTGTGCCGAGAATAAACGCCGCAGGAAGAATGGGCAACGCTTCAAGAGCGCTAAATCTCCTTTTGTGCAAGGATAATATGCTTTCGCTCTCTCTTGCAAACGAAATAGACGCTGAAAACGCGCGCCGCCAGGAGCTTGAAAAAAAGATATCTTCAAAGGCTTTTGAAATAATCGAGCAAAACGGGTTTGACCATAATCGCGTGATAATAGTAAGCGGTAAAAATTGGCATAGCGGAGTGCTCGGCATTGTGAGCGCCAGAGTGACCGAGAAATACGGCAGACCGAGCATTGTTTTAACCGAAGATGGAGGCGTATGCCACGGATCGGGGAGAAGCTTTAAAGGTTTTAATATTTTTAAATCTTTGGAAAGCTGCTCCGATCTGCTTTTGAAATTCGGAGGCCACGAGCTTGCCGCAGGCGTTACATTAAGCTCTGATAATATCGATAAATTCAGAGAAAAAATAAATGAATATGCGCGCAAAATCGATATAGCGGTGCAAAAGCTTAATATCGATTTAAAATTAAACCCCGCAGCGCTCGGAGTCGATATGGCGTATGCTATAAAAGCCTTAGAGCCGTTCGGACAGGGGAATCCAGTTCCTATGTTTGCCATAACCGATTGCGTGATAGACAGAATAATTCCTATAGGCTCAGGAAAGCATTTAAAGCTTATGCTCAGGAAAAACGAAACGGTGTTTCAGGCGGTGATGTTCGGAGTAAAAGCGGAGGATTTCTGCTTTGAATGTTCGGATAAAGTGGATATCGCAGTTACGGTGGGACTTAATTATTATAAAGACGAATATAATTTAACCGTTCAGATAAAAAATATCAGACCTTCCGATTTTGATGAAGACTCTTATTTCAAGACTCTTTTTGAGCTTGACGATTACCTTTCGGGCTACAGCAAAAATACGGCTTTAATTGTTCCCTCAAGAGATGAAGTGGGTATAATATATAAAAATATTCTGAATAAAAAAATAAATAAGGAACGAATTAAGTTCAGCTTTGCCGGTACTCTCGGAATTGCAAAGACCTGCGCGGCGCTTTCTGTGCTTAAAGAATTAGGTCTTGCAAAATGCGAGAATAACAGGTACACGGCTGTAAACACGGGAGTAAAAACAAGTCTTGAAAACTCAAAAATATATAATAGATTAAAGGGCGGTGAGCGGATTGAACAGGGTTGAAACCGGAAATTATAAAAAGCTTGAAATGCTTATGCGGGAGCAGGGCGGAGAGTATGACTATGAATTGGTCAAGAAAGCTTATGAGTTTTGCGTAAAACACCACGCAGGTCAAAAAAGATTAAGCCACGAGGATTATTATATTCATCCGTTTTATGTCGCTCAGATAATCGTAACGCTTGGAATGGACAGCTGCTCGATAGCAGCCGCTCTTTTGCACGATGTTGTAGAAGACACCGATGTAACTTTAGAGGACTTAAGAAAAGAATTCGGCTCGGAAATAGCGCTCCTTGTTGACGGAGTAACGAAAATAGGAAAGCTTTCTTTTAATTCAAAAGAGCAGCAGCAGGCGGAAAGCTTAAGAAAAATGCTCATAGCAATGGGTAAGGATATAAGAGTAATTATTATCAAGCTTGCGGACAGACTGCATAATATGCGTACACTTGACGCAATGCCCGAGCAAAAACAGCTTGATAAATCGCTTGAAACCTTAGAAGTCTATGCGCCTATCGCTCACAGGCTCGGTATCCGCGCCGTTAAAGAAGAGCTTGAAGATCTTGCAATAAAGCACCTTGACAGCGTGGCTTATAAAGAAATTTCCGCACTGCTTAAAGAAAGAAGCAAGGACAGGGAAACTCTTCTTGACGATCTGAGGGCAAGAATTGAAGAGAGATTGAGCGAAGAAATGCCCGGCGTTAAAATGTCGTTTCAAAGCAGAATAAAATCGATTTACGGCATTTACCGCAAAATGTATCTCCAGGGAAAAGATTTTGATGAGATATATGATATTTATGCTATAAGGATAATAACCGACACTGTGCCCGACTGCTATAATATTCTCGGAATAATGCACGATATGTTCAGACCTATTCCTAACAGGTTTAAGGACTATATCTCTACGCCTAAGCCGAATATGTATCAGTCGCTCCACACCACGGTCATAAGCCGCGAGGGAGTCCCTTTTGAAATTCAGATCCGCACCTTTGAAATGCACCACACCGCGGAATTCGGAATTGCCGCGCACTGGAAGTATAAAGAGGGTATAAATTCGGGCGATAAAGGCTTTGAAAACAGGCTTGCCTGGATAAGACAGATACTTGAGGATCAGGACTCCTCTGGCGACGCTTCGGAGCTTGTAAGAAGTATAAAAGTCGATCTTTCGCAGGAGGATGTTTTCGCAGTTACTCCTAAGGGCGACGTTATAAATCTCCCCGTTGGATCAACGGTGGTCGATTTCGCATTCGCCATTCATTCCGCTGTGGGAATAAAAATGGTCGGCGCTAAGGTAAACGGAAAGATAGCTCCGATAAACCATATTGTTCAGACAGGCGAAGTAATAGAGATAATCACCACAAATCAGGCGGGCCACGGCCCGAGCAGGGATTGGATAAATATCGCCGTTACAAACCAGGCCAAATCAAAGATAAGATCCTGGTTTAAAAAGGAAAGAAGAGCGGAAAATATCGCCGAGGGCAGAGAAATGGTCGAGCGCGAATTCAGGCGTAACTCCATTAATCTCGGCGAAGAAGAACAAAATAAATTTATCGATGAAATAGCGGAAAGGCTCCACCTTAATAACAGGGATGAGTTTTATGCCGCTTTGGGTTACGGCGGATTGCTCTTATCAAAGCTAATGCCGAGAATAAGAGAGGATTATAATAAGCGGACAAACGCTGTAAAACCGCCTGAAATAATTCCGCAGACCGTAAGAAAAGGCACAGGCGAGGGTGTAATAGTCGAGGGTATCGATAATTGCCTTATTAAGCTATCAAAGTGCTGTTCTCCGCTTCCGGGCGATGAAATAATAGGATTTATCACAAGAGGCCACGGCGTATCTATCCATAAAAGGGATTGCTCTAATGTGCCTGTAGATATTTCATCTTCTTCCGAGCCCGAGCGCTGGATACCGGCGCATTGGAATAAGGGTGTTAGCGAAAGCTTTATCACCACTCTGCAAATCGGCGCTATCGACAGGGACGGTCTTTTAGGCGATGTTATCGGAGCGCTCAATAATATGCGAGTTGCAACTCACACGGTAAATGCCAGGCAGACAAAGGGCGGCAACTGCGTAATTCTCTTTTCTATCAGCGCTGAAAGCGTGGAGCATTTAAGAAGTATAATTGCGAGGATAGAAAAGATAAAGGGAATTTACAGCGTTGAAAGGATAGGAAAATGAAAGCTCTTATTCAAAGGGTAAGCGAAGCCTCGGTCATAGCAGACGGCGAGCTCAAAGGCAGCTGCAAAGAGGGATTTTTGATATTATTTTGCAGTGTTTTTGACGATACCGATGAAGATATTTCGGTGCTTTCAAATAAGGTATCAAAGCTAAGAATTTTTGAGGATGAAAACGGCAAAATGAATAGGTCTATCCTCGATATCGGCGGGGAAGTTCTCTGCGTTTCGCAGTTCACCCTCGCCGCAGATACCAAAAAAGGCAACAGGCCGTCGTTTATAAACGCTAAGGAGCCGAAAGCCGCAAAAGACTATTACGATAAGTTTTGTGAGGAACTTAAAAAATCAGGTATCAAAAGAGTGGAAAAGGGCGTTTTCGGGGCGGATATGAAAGTATCGCTAATTAACGACGGACCTGTAACAATTATGCTTGATACCGAAACCTGGAGAAAAAATGAAACTTGAAACTGTGATTTTAGGGCAAATGCAGACTAACTGCTATTTATTAAGCTCCGATTCAGCCGCCGTGGTGATCGATCCCGGAGATAAAAGCGAAATAGTAGAAAACTTTTTATTTTTTGCAAAAAAATGCAATAAAAACTTGCTTGTTTTGCTTACTCATTGCCATTTTGATCATATTTCCGCTGTAAGTGAGCTTAAAAATAAATTTGATGTAAAGGTCGCTGTGGGAAAAGGCGACGCCGAGGGAATAAATAACAGCTCTGTTAATTTATCCGCGATGTTCGGAGTGAAAATAGAGCCTTTTATTCCCGATATCCTGCTTGAAGACGGACAAATTTATAAAATAGGCGATATTGAAATAAGATCCGTGTTCACCCCGGGGCATACTAAAGGCGGAATGTCATATTTTATATCAGGCAAGCTTTTTTCGGGAGATACGCTGTTTTTTGAGAGCATAGGTAACGACAGATTTTTAGGCGGCGAAAGGGAAGCGCTTTTAAGATCGGTTAAAAAGCTATGTTCAAGTTTCCCCGATAATACAGAGGTCTTTCCCGGCCACGGAAGAGCGACTACAATAAAACACGAAAAGGAATTTAACCCGTTTTTGAATTATGATAACTGTTTTTAATATAGGTCATTCTTTTGACTATGAAGTGCAAAAGCTTATAGGAATATTTTATCCTTATGAAAAGCTTAAAGTTTTAAATAATATTGAAAATGTCAGCGGTCAGTCGATAGAATGTAAAGCCGAAAGCTTAGGCGGAATTATAAATATCAGCGTAAAAGCAGACCTTTTAGACGGATATTCAGAGCATAACACTACTGTGCTTTGCGAGATCTCCGATAAAAAATGCGAAGAAAATTTGTGCGGCGCGCTTTTTAAGTGCTTAAAAGATATCACAGGATATTCTCCCGCCTGGGGAATGCTCACAGGAATAAGACCTGCAAAGCTTTTTTTAAGGCTTTCGGAGCAGTTCGGAGAAAAAGAGACAGAGAGAATTTTAAAAGAGGTCTATTTTGTAAATGAAAGCAAAATAAGCCTTTGCAAAGAAAGCGCTCAAAGAGAAAAAAAGATAATAGAATTATCAAAGCCCGAATCTTTCAGCCTTTATGTTTCTATTCCTTTTTGCCCTACGAGATGTTCTTATTGCTCTTTCGTTTCCCATTCTGTGGAGAGTGCGGCAAAAATAATTCCTTTGTATGTTGAAAAACTATGCGAGGAGATTAAAAAAACAGCTGAAATAATAAATCCCTTAGGGCTTGTTCTCGAATCGGTGTATATCGGCGGCGGCACGCCCACCTCGCTTTCAGCTGTTCAGCTTGATGTGATTATCAAAGCATTAAAGGATAATTTTGATTTTTCAAATTTAAGGGAATTCACTGTGGAAGCGGGAAGACCTGATACGGTGGATGACGAAAAACTTTCTGTTTTAAAGAAAAACGGGGTGACGAGGATAAGCATAAATCCTCAGTCGATGAACGACTCGGTCTTAGAGAAAATAGGAAGAAAGCATACCTGCGCGCAAACGGTCGAAGCCTTTAAATCGGCAAGAAAAATGGGATTTGATAATATCAATATGGATCTTATCGCAGGTCTTCCGGGTGATACTGCCGAAAGCTTTAAGGAAACAGTTAAAAAAGTTATAGCTTTATCCCCCGAAAGCGTGACCGTTCATTCTCTTGCCTTTAAGCGCGCAAGCGAGCTTACGAAGAAAAAAATGTTTTCAGGTGCGTCTGAAAGTGAAATTGCAGGCGAAATGGTAGATTATGCCAGAAATGAATTGACAAAAAGCGGAATTTTGCCATATTATATGTACAGGCAGAGTAAAACTGTCGGCAATCTCGAAAATGTGGGATATGCAAAACCCGGCTTTGAATGCCTTTATAATGTTTTTATTATGGATGAAACTCATTCTATATTTGCCGTGGGCGCAAGCGCGGTTTCAAAACTAAGAGAGCCGGGCGGCGGACTTATTGAGAGAATTTTTAATTTTAAATATCCGTATGAATATATTAATCGCTTTGAAGAGCAGATCTTAAGAAAGGAAAAGATTTCAGAGTTCTATGATAAATACTATAAGCGAAATAAATAAATATCTGAAAGAAGACGCCGGGGCGTTTGTCAGGCAAAACGAGGAAGAATATCAGAAAATAGTATCCGATCTTGCATGGCTTGTATCTAAAGACGACGATATTAAAATAGTATCTATAGCAGGCCCCTCTTCTTCGGGCAAAACTACGACTGCGTATCTGCTTAAAAAAGAACTTATCAAACTATCCGAAACAGTTCAGGTCGTTTCATTGGACGATTTTTATCTTTCGGGGGATAATCTGCCTGTCCTTGAAAACGGCGAAAAGGATTTTGAGTCGGTCGCGGCGCTCGATACCGAGCTTTTGGAAAAATGCTTTAAGGATATAATTGCCTGCGGCAAAGCGGAAGTTCCCGAATTCGATTTTATGAATAAAGTTAGAAAAGAAGAATTCAAAAATATCGATATCGGGCAAAAAGGAATAGTTATAGTTGAGGGGCTTCACGCTTTAAACCCCGTTATAACAGACCTTGTTGACAGAAAGAATATTTATAAGGTCTATATATCAGTAAATAAATCCGTTGACGATGACTTCGGCAATAAATTGATTTCAAGCAGACAGATAAGGCTGATAAGAAGAATTTTAAGAGATGAGATATTCAGAAATTCCTCTGTTTTGGATACGCTTTTAATGTGGAAAGGCGTAACCAAAGGGGAAGAGCAAAATCTCTTTAAATTCAAGTCGAGCGCGGATATGCATCTTACTACCTTTCACCCTTATGAATTAGGTCTTTATAAAAACAGATTTTTAAAGCTTTGCAAGTCGGCCGATCCTTCGTATCCTTTTTATGATGAGATAAAATATCTTGAAGATAAGATATCGGAGTTTGAAAGCGTGGATAGATCGTTAGTCCCCGAAAATTCACTTTTGCGCGAATTTATAGGATGATTATTAAAGGAGGAAATATATATGGAAAAATTTAATGATGTTTTTGACAAGGCAAAGCAGGCTGTGGATATTGCCTGTAAAAAAACAGGCGAAATAGTAAACACCGAAAAGAAAAAATTTAATATCGCCGCAGTTAAAAATGAGAGAGATAAGCTTTATTTAAAGCTCGGAAAAACTTACTTTGATTTTCTCGGTGAAAACGAGGCTTGCAACGACGCGGCAAAAAGCATAGTTGCGGCTATAAAAAATAAATCGGAAAAAATCGGGCAGTTAGAAGAGGAAATGTATGACAGTAAGGAAAAGGTCATATGCAAAAACTGCAAAAAAGAGAATTTAAAAGGCTCGGCTTATTGCAGCAAATGCGGTATGAAGCTAGATTGATGATGAATAAAATAGGACTTTTAATTGCCGATAAAGACGAGTATACCCCTTTTGTTTCTTCGCTTTCGGATATCGGATATAAAAAAATTGATTATCTCGATAAAGAGGGTGTTATATTTAATATCGGCTGTGCGGAAGTGACGGCAATTTTGTGCGGCATAGGTAAAGTCAATGCTGCGGCAGGAGCAATGCATTTAATAGATAAAGGCTGCAAAATCGTGCTTAATTTCGGAATGTCAGGCGGGCTTGCCGGTATAAAAAGGGGAGCCTGCACTTTTCCGGAGCTTTTTTTAGAACACGATTTTGATCTTTCCGAAATCGGATATATGCCTTATTTAAAGCCGGGGCAAAGCGCTCCTTGCTTTGCGGACAAGGCTCTGCTTGAGATTGCAAAAAAAATAGGATTTGAAACTTCAATGCTTGCTGTCAGCGGAGATAGATTTATCTGCGATGATAATTTAAAAAACAAGCTTATAAAAGAATTAGGTGCTGATTCCTGCGATATGGAAACTGCTGCCGCCGCCGCTGTGTGCAATGCGGCAAACATACCCTTTTCATCACTTCGCAGAATATCAGACGACGGCGGCAGCGACGCTTTAAAAACCCACCGCAAAATGAATTCTTTTGATAATATGAGCCTGCCTAACGCTTTTTTAACATATTTGAAAGAAGTTATAAAAAATTATGAATTCTAAGGCTCAGTCATTTGAAAAAGGAGCGTTTATCCTTATTCTTTCCACGGCACTTGTAAAGATAATAGGCGCGATATTTAAAATTCCGATATCAAATCTGTTAAGTGACAGGGGTTTTGGATATTTTTCTCTCGCCTATGATATGTTTTCCCCTGTTTATGCGCTTTCGTCGGTAGGTCTTCCCGTTGCGGCGGCGCGCGTCTTTGCAGAAGGAAAAGGAAAGATAGGAATAAAAAATATCGAAAAGCCTTTTTTAAGAATAGGAGCGGTCTTATGCTTGGCGGTGATGTGCGCTGCCCTCTTAGTTATGCTGATAAGCCGTGATTTTAAAGGAATGCTTTGTTATCTTGCGCTTATGCCTGCAATAATAGTGAGCTTTTGCGTTTCGGCTTACAGGGGATATTTCGAGTTTAAAAGAAATATGATTCCCACAGCCGTTTCCGATATAATTCAGGCGCTTTTCAAGCTTGCGGCAGGCTATGGTTTCGCATATCTTACCTTTAAACTCACAGATAGATCTTATCTCGGAGCAGCGGGAGCGATTTTAGGAATTTCGCTCGGAGTTATCGTATCATTGATTTATATTAAAAGCGATTATCGGAAAAATAAAACGGGTGATTTAAATTCCGATGAAAGCTTAATTGACGCTAAAAAAGTATTACTTATAACTCTTCCGATAGCTGCCGCGGCACTTTGCTCTACTATGACAAATCTTATTGATTCAGTCACTGTTAAAACCGTGCTGTCGCTTAAAAGCGTATCTTTTGATATCAATGCGGTTTACGGCGTAAGAAGCAAAGCTTACACTCTGTTTAATTTTGTCGTTTCGTTTGTATCGGTTATAGGCGTCAGCGCTTTTCCTATCATAATAAAAGCAAATGAAAATAAAGATTTAAAAAAATCAAAGAAAGCTTTGCTTTCCGTGATGAAATTGAGCTCTGTTCTGGCTGTTCCCGCGGCTTTCGGATTATTTGCTATGGCTAAGCCTATTATGAGTCTTCTTTTTTCGGGAGAAATGTCTGAAACTTTGGGGGCAAGAATTTTAACTCTTTTTGCGCCTGCGGCGCTTTTTGCAGGTCTTGCAATTCCGCTTATATCGGTGATGCAGGCTTATAAGCTTGAAAAATTTGCCTTTAAAGCGGTAGCAATAGGCGCGGCTTTAAAGCTTGTTTTAAATATTATGCTTATGGCTTTTACTTCCTTTGAAATTGAAGCGACTGTTTCAGCCACTGTTATTTGTTATCTTTTTATACTTTTATATTTAATTAAAATTTTAAAAAACAGAAATATAATAGATTTAAAAGATATTTTGATTTATTTAAAACCTGTACCGCCTGCAATCGTAAGCGTTTCGGCGGCATATATTATTGAAAAATATACAAATTCTTCTTTGCTTTCCGCACTTTCTTTTGCGGCTGCGGCAGTGATTTACCTACTTATTATAATGGCTTTCGGAATTGTTTCCAAAGAGGAAATTAAAAACTGCATAAAGCGGTAATTTGTCTAAATCGGTTGTTATTTGTCGGAAATCGGGAAATCTTATGGTTAAATTGACTAAAAAATCTTATTTTTTTTGAACAAAACATAAAAAGTCGCGAAAAACAGTTGATTTTTACTTTAAAATATGCTAATAATATATGTAGCCAACAGATTTCAGGCTTTTTTAAAACATACTTAATTTTTGGAGGACTAAAAATGAACAAGACTGAATTAGTTGCAGCCGTTGCTGCAAAAGCAGATCTTTCTAAGAAAGACGCAGAAAAAGCTGTTGCAGCTGTTATAGACGCTGTAACCGAAACTCTTAAAGAAAACGGAAAGGTTCAGCTTGTAGGCTTCGGAACTTTTGAAGTTCGTGAGCGTGCCGCAAGAACCGGTATCAATCCGCAGACAAAGCAGACAATTAACATTGCCGCTTCTAAGAATCCCGTATTCAAAGCAGGCAAAGCTCTTAAGGATGCTATAAAATAATTTTTAAAATTTTAAAACCGCCTTTATGGTATCAGATCATAAAGGCGGCTTTTTTGCAGGTATTTATATGAGATTAGATAAATTTTTAAAAATTTCAAGAATAATCAAGCGCAGAACCGTTGCGAACGAGGCGTGCGATAAAGGAAGAGTAACGGTTAATTCAAAAATCGCCAGGGCTTCTTATGATGTAAAGCCGGGGGATATAATAGAGATCGCTTTCGGAAACAGAAACGTTAAAATTGAAGTATCCGAGGTTAAAGAGGTAATCAAGAAAGAGGACTCGGATAGCCTTTACAGAATAATAGAATAAATCTTTTCCCTCCCGAATATAATTTTTTATCGGGAGGGATTTGTTTGGAAGATAACGCATATATACCTCACAGTATTGTTATTGATGAACGCGAAAAAATCAGAGTGAGCGGAGTTAAGGACGTTATTTCTTTTGATGATGAAACTCTGCTTTTTAACACGGTTATGGGGAAGATCACGGTCAAGGGAGAGAATCTTCATATAGAAAGCTTTGATAACGACACCGGTGATCTCACCGCCGGAGGTAAAATTTATGCCGCCGTATATATGAATGAAGTAAAATCTTCGGGCGGGCTGCTTTCAAGATTTTTCAGATAATATGTGGGAGATCAGTAATACCGATCAGATCCTTACCGTTTTGTATTCTTTCATTTTAGGAATAATATCCTGCCTTTTTTATGACATTTTCAGAAGCATAAGAAAAAATGTCAGGTGCAAAAATTCGGCTATATTTATTCAGGATATTTTTTTCTTTATAATATCGGCATTTTTTTATTTCCTTTTTTTCTTTGTCAGAACAAACGGCGAAATAAGAGGCTATATTCTTATCTTTGCCTTGCTCGGCGCGCTGTTTTGCAGAGTTACTTTTTCAAAACCGTGGTTTAAACTTGTTTCGGTGATAGTTAAAACTTTAAGAAAAGCATTTGTTTTTACAGCGAAAAAAATCGATTTATTTTGTGTTTTTGTTATAAAAATCTATGAGAAAATTAAAAAATCGGTTAAAAGTTTTGCCAAAAAAACAAAAAAAGCTTGAAAAAAATGTGCCATTGTTATATATTAGATTTGTAATGTTGATAAGACTGCCGTTTTATCCTACATAGTTTTTGATTATGAAACGGAGAATCTAAAATGGCAAAAAAGGTAAAGCGCAGAAAAAGCGTTTTGTTGCGGCTTTTGGTTTTGCTTGTGTCGGGTTATATGGTTATCACGCTGGCAACTTTGTGGAATAAGCTTTATGATCTTGAAAAAGAGAAAAAGCAGCTTGAGGTTTCCAAAGCCCGGCTCAGCGAGGATATAAAAGCGCTTGAGGAATTAAACTCGGATGAAGCTCATAATAAGCTCATAGAAAAAGCGGCCCGTGATTATTTCGGGTATATTTATTCTAATGAGGAAATTTATGAGGATATTTCCGGTAAATGATTTGGGGAGGATTTTAAATTTCTATGCAGCTTAAGGTAGGAGATATTGTAGAGGGAAAAATAACCGGGATCACTAATTTTGGCCTCTTTGCAGATATCGGTGACGGAAAATCGGGAATGGTACATATTTCCGAGGTAGCAAAAGCTTATGTTAACGATATTCACGATTTTGTCAAAGAAAATGATGTAGTGAAAATGAAAGTCCTTTCCATCGGGGAAGACGGGAAAATTTCTCTCAGTATCAAAAGAGCGGCAGAGCCCGAGCAAAAAGCGGAGGGCGAAAGAAGGCAAAGACCGCCTAAAAGGCAGTTTTCTTCTCCTAAGCCGGACGGATCTTTTGTTTGGGGTGCTAAAAAAGAAGAGCCTGCGAGCTTTGAAGAAATGATGAATAAATTTAAAGCTACAAGCGACGATAAGTTTTCCGACCTTAAAAGAAAAAATCCCGACGCTCACAGAACCAAGCGCGGGGGAAGACAATAGAGAAATAAAACAGCGCTTTTTTAAAAAGCGCTGTTTTTTGAACAAGGGAGATAAATATGGAACAATTAAAAATGGCGGCGCCGTGCCTTTTCGGAACTGAAAGCATTGCCGCCGATGAATTCCGCAGAATGGGATTTGAGGATGTTTCTGTGCAAAACGGAAGAGTTTTACTTTCCGGCGGCTATGAAATGCTCGCAAGAGCTAATATCAATTCGCGGTTTTCAGAGAGAATACTTATTGTTGTGGGGAGTTTTAAGGCGGAAAGCTTTACGGAGCTTTTTGATAATGTCAAAGCACTCGAATGGGAAAGATTTATCGGAAAAACCGATGCTTTCCCCGTTACAGGTTCAAGTATAGATTCTTGTCTTCACAGCATACCCGATTGCCAGAAAATAATAAAAAAAGCTATTGTTGACAGGTTGAGCTCCAAATATAAAATAAAATGGTTTGAAGAAACAGGGGCTGAAATAAGGATTAAATTTACCGCACTTAAAGATGAATTTTCTCTGATGATAGATACTTCCGGCGAGGGCCTGCATAAAAGGGGCTATAGGAGAAACTCAAATGACGCACCTTTAAAAGAAACTCTTGCCGCCTCTATGTGCGATCTTGCAAGGATTTACCCGGATACTAAAATTTATGATCCTTTCTGCGGCAGCGGAACTATTCTTATAGAAGCGGCGCTTATGGCTACTAAAAGAGCACCCGGACTAAACAGATATTTTGCCGCCGAGAGATATTCTTTTGTTCCCAGAGAAGCTTTCAGGGAAGAAAGGGTGAGAGCGCAGGACATTATAATCCATAATGCCGAATTTGAGGCTATCGGATCGGATATCGATAAATCCTGCATAGAGCTGACTTTGGCTAACGCTAAAAAAGCCGGAGTGGAAAAATATGTAAAAGCTCATTTTGCTGATATCCGCGATTTTAAACCTGAATTTGAAAGATGCGTAACTATCACCAATCCGCCTTACGGCGAGCGGCTTTTAGACGTTAAAGCGGCAGAAGAACTTTATTCGATTATGGGTAAAAGATTCGTTATGGAAAAAGGCAAAAAGTATTTTGTGATAAGTCCGCACGATAATTTTGAGAAAATCTTCGGCAGACCTGCCGATAAAAGAAGAAAGCTTTATAACGGAATGATAAAATGCCAATATTTTATGTATTTCAGGAATAACGGAGAAAAAAGATGAGATACATATTTATTATCAATCCCGCGGCAGGAAAAGGCAAAATTCAAAAAGATATCTATGATAAAATAAAAGCCTGCTTTCCGAAAAGAGAAGAAAACTGTGCGGTCTATTTTACCGAATTTAAAGGCGAGGCCGTAAATATAGCAAAAAAAGAGGCGCAAAAAGGCGGAGAGATAAAAATCTTTGCCTGCGGCGGCGAGGGAACTGTATTTGAAGTCTTAAATGGGATAAAGAGTTTTGAAAATGCGTCGCTCGGAGTCGTGCCCTGCGGCTCGGCTAACGATTTTCTCAAATTTTTCAAGTCCTCAGCTCCTTTTTCGGATTTGGCCGCGCAGAAAAAGGGCAAAAGCGTTAAAATAGACGCGATAAAGGCAAACGATTTTTATTGCCTTAACGGCTGCTCGATAGGAATGGACGCGGTCGTTGCGAGAGATATGCAGCTCTATAAGCGCCTGCCTTTGGTTTCGGGCCCCCTTGCATATAACCTTGCTATTATTAAAACATTCCTAGGTAAGATAGGAATTTCGGCAAAGATCTCGCTTGACGGTGAAAAACCGTTTTTTTCAAACTGCCTTTTTGCCGTCGCGGCTAACGCTCCTTTTTACGGCGGAGGATATATGGCGGCACCTTATGCCGATCCTTTTGACGGACTGCTTGATTTTACGCTTGTTGAAAAAATATCGAAATTAAAAATACCTAAATTTTTAAGTAAATATAAAAAAGGCAAGCACGCTCAATTTGATTACTGCACATTAAACACCTGCAGGACTATGGAATTTTCTTCGGAAAAACCGGTGCCTGTAAATCTTGACGGGGAGATATCGGAAATTTCAAAAATGAAATTCGAAATAGTCCCTAAAGCGGTAAAGTTTATTTTGCCCGAGGGTGTGGAAACCGAAAATGTTAATAAAAAATTAAATGTGTTTGCCTTTACTTGACTTTTTAAATTTGAGTGATATAATATCATAATGTACGGTGATGAAATAAGTGCCGATCATATTTTACGGAGGAATAAAAATGATTATTAAACCACTTGCGGATAATGTCGTTGTAAAAGCCGCCAAAACAGAAGAAACCACTAAAAGCGGTATAGTGCTTACTTCCGCTTCAAAAGAAAAGCCTCAGATAGCTGAAGTTGTAGCTGTAGGTCCCGGTGGATTGGTAGACGGTAAAGAGGTTAAAATGACAGTTAAGGTAGGAGATAAAGTTATCGCCGCCAAATATGCAGGAACTGATATAAAAGTTGACGATGAAGAGTATTCCGTTCTTCATATAGCGGATATTCTTGCAATAGTTGAATAATTCGGGAGGAATAGTTTATGGCTAAAAATGTTATTTTCGGAGAAGAAGCCAGAAAATCGCTTCAGGCAGGCGTAGATAAGCTTGCGAATGCCGTAAAGGTCACTTTAGGCCCTAAAGGCAGAAATGTTGTTCTTGATAAGAAATACGGTTCTCCGCTCATTACTAACGACGGTGTAACTATCGCTAAAGAGATTGAGCTTGAAGATCCTTTTGAAAATATGGGCGCACAGCTTGTAAAGGAAGTTTCCGTTAAGACTAACGACGCCGCGGGCGACGGAACTACCACAGCCACCGTTTTAGCACAGGCTCTCATTGCCGAGGGTATGAAAAATGTTGCTGCAGGTGCTAATCCGATGGTAGTTAAAAAAGGAATCAAAGCCGCTTCTGACGCGGCTATCGCAACTGTTATAAAGAATTCCAAAAAAGTTTCTGGCTCTGATGAGATAGCAAGAGTTGCAACGGTTTCTTCGGGCGACGAGGTTATCGGCAAGCTTATCGCAGAGGCTATGGAAAAGGTATCGGCTGACGGCGTTATCACCGTTGAGGAATCAAAGACCGCCGAAACCTACTCCGAAGTTGTTGAAGGTATGCAGTTCGACCGCGGATATATTACCCCTTATATGGCTACAGATTCGGACAAAATGGAAGCTGTGCTTGATGACGCTTTGATCCTTATCACCGATAAAAAGATCTCAAATATCCAGGAAATTCTTCCGCTTCTTGAGCAGATCGTTCAGGCAGGCAAGAAGCTCCTTATAATCGCCGAGGATATCGAGGGCGAAGCTCTTTCAACTCTTATTGTTAATAAGCTCCGCGGCACTTTCACCTGCGTTGCTGTAAAAGCTCCGGGATTCGGTGACAGAAGAAAAGAAATGCTCCGCGATATTGCTATTCTCACAGGCGGCGAGGTAATTTCCGAAGAACTCGGCCTTGAGCTTAAAGATACCACTATGGATCAGCTCGGTAAGGCGCGTCAGGTCAAAGTCACCAAAGAAAACACCATTATTGTTGACGGTGCCGGCGATAAGACAGCTATTAAAGACCGCGTAGCGCAGATCAAAAATCAGATAGCCGTAACCACCTCTGATTTCGACCGTGAAAAACTGCAGGAGCGTTTAGCTAAGCTTTCAGGCGGCGTTGCCGTAATCAAAGTCGGCGCAGCAACCGAGATCGAAATGAAAGATAAAAAGCTCCGCGTTGAAGACGCTCTTTCGGCTACCAAGGCGGCTGTTGAAGAGGGTATAGTTGCAGGAGGCGGCGTTGCGCTTATTAATGCTATCCCCGTAGTTTCCGAGCTTGCCGCAAAAGCAGAGGGCGATGAAAAGACGGGTATCAATATCGTTCTTAAATCTCTTGAGGCTCCTATCCGCCAGATAGCTTTCAATGCAGGAATAGAAGGCTCTGTAATTATTGATAAGATAGTCAGCTCCAAGAAGATAAATTACGGATTTGATGCGTATTCCGAAAAATACACCGATATGATCGAAGCAGGGATCGTCGATCCTACAAAGGTCACAAGATCCGCTCTTGAAAACGCGGCAAGCGTTGCTTCTATGGTTCTTACCACCGAAAGCCTCGTTGCCGATGCTCCCGAGGATAAGGCCGCCGCAAATGCAGCTGCAGCAGCCGCCGCGGCTCAGGCAGGCGGAATGTATTAATCAAAAATTCCGATAATTTTTAAGACCGCTAAAAAAGCGGTCTTTTTTTATTTTTTTGTTGACAAATTTTAAAGTAGGTGTTATTATATTATAGTATGTGAAATTATGGCGTATTGTGCCGGTTTTGCGTATAAATATTTGAGAAAGGAGAGATGGTAAAAGTGCCAACCTTTAACCAGTTAGTTCGCAGCGGTCGTGAAACCGTGGAGAAGAAGGCTAAAGCCCCTGCTCTTCTTAAAGGCTACAATTCTATGAAGCGTCAGCTCACAGATAATGATTCGCCTCAGAAGCGCGGTGTTTGCACAGCCGTTAAAACTTCTACCCCGAAAAAGCCGAACTCCGCTCTTCGTAAAATCGCGAGAGTCCGCCTTTCTAACGGAATCGAGGTTTCATCATACATTCCTGGTATCGGCCACAACCTTCAGGAGCACAGCGTTGTTCTTATCCGTGGCGGCCGTGTTAAGGATCTCCCCGGTGTGCGTTATCACATCGTAAGAGGAACTCTTGACACCCAGGGTGTAGCAAACAGAATGCAGTCCCGTTCTAAATACGGAGCTAAGCGTCCTAAAGCAGGTGCAAAGAAGTAATTTAATTTTTAAGACGAAATCTCTGCTGTAAAACAAGCAGGTTTATATAATTTTTATATCAGCCTTGCTTGGTGCGACGGGAATTTGTCACTCGAGTACCTATGATATCATCATTATGAAGGAGGGAAGTAAAGTGCCAAGAAGAGGCTTTATTGCAAAACGCGATGTACTGCCGGATCCTATCTATAATTCTAAAAAGGTTACCCGTCTTATCAACAATATTATGCTTGACGGTAAGAAAGGCGTAGCACAGAAGATAGTTTATGGTGCTTTCGACATCATCAGTGAAAAAACGGGAAAGGAACCGCTTGAGGTTTTCGACGCGGCAATGGAAAACATTATGCCGCAGCTCGAATGCAAAGCTGTCCGTAAGGGCGGAGCTACCTATCAGGTTCCGTTTGAAGTCCGTCCCGAAAGAAAACAGACTTTGGCTTTGCGCTGGCTCACGGCATTCAGCCGTCAGCGTTCAGAGCGCACAATGAAAGAGCGTCTTGCAGCCGAAATAATGGATGCAACGAACGGTCTTGGCAACGCTGTTAAAAAGCGTGAAGAAATGCACAGAACAGCAGAAGCTAATAAGGCTTTTGCTCATTACAGATGGTAATTTACCGGATTATTTAATCGCTTAATGCGAAATGGAGGATAATATGCCGAGAAAAGTATCTCTTGAAATGACAAGAAATATTGGTATTATGGCTCATATTGACGCCGGTAAAACTACAACGACAGAGCGTATCCTTTTTTATACCGGTATTAACCGTAAATTGGGTGAAACTCATGACGGCGCTTCCACTATGGACTGGATGGAGCAGGAGAAAGAAAGAGGTATAACGATTACCTCCGCTGCTACCACCTGTTTCTGGAAAGACCATCGTATCAATATTATTGACACTCCCGGACACGTTGACTTCACAGTTGAGGTTCAGCGTTCACTGCGTGTTCTTGACGGTTCCGTAACCGTTTTGTGCGCGAAGGGCGGTGTTGAGCCGCAGTCTGAAACCGTATGGCATCAGGCTAATGAATACCACGTTCCGCGTATGATATTCGTAAATAAAATGGATATTATGGGCGCGGATTTCTATCATGTTCTTGATATGATCAAGGACAGATTTAACTGCAACGCTGTTCCGATTCAGCTCCCGATAGGCGCTGAAGATACTTTCAGAGGAATTGTCGACCTTATCAATAACGACGCCGAGATTTATTATGACGATCTCGGAAAAGATATAAGGCGCGAAGAAATTCCCGAAGATATGAAAGAGCTTGCTGAAAAATACCGTACTGCTCTGATCGAAGCTGTTGTTGAACAGGACGACGAGCTTATGGAAAAATATTTTGAAGGTGTGGAGCCTTCTGTTGAAGAAATCAAGCGTATAATCCGTAAGGCAACAATAGCCAATGAAATGGTTCCCGTTACCTGCGGTACAGCTTACAGAAACAAGGGCGTTCAGCCTTTGCTCGACGCTATAGTTGACTTTATGCCGGCTCCTACCGACATTCCCGCTATCAAGGGTACAAACCCCGATACCGGTGAAGAAGAGGATAGGCATGCGTCGGATGAAGAGCCGTTTTCTGCTTTGGCTTTCAAAATTGCGACCGATCCGTTTGTCGGAAAGATCTGCTATTTCCGCGTTTATTCAGGCACTGTTGCCGCAGGCGCGGGCGTTTACAACTCAATTAAGCAGAACAGAGAAAGAATGGGAAGAATTCTTCAGATGCACGCTAACCACCGCGAGGATCTCGAAGTTTGCTATGCAGGCGATATCGCCGCAGCCGTAGGTCTTAAGAATACCACCACAGGTGATACTCTCTGCGACGAAAAGCACCCCGTTATTCTCGAATCTATGAACTTCCCCGAGCCGGTTATCCGTGTCGCTATCGAGCCTAAGACTAAGGCCGGTCAGGAGAAAATGGGTATCGCTCTTGCAAAACTTGCAGAAGAGGATCCTACATTTAAGTGCTATACCGACGAAGAAACCGGTCAGACGATCATCGCAGGAATGGGCGAGCTCCATCTTGAAATTATCGTTGACAGACTTCTCCGTGAGTTCAAGGTTGAAGCGAATGTCGGCGCTCCGCAGGTTGCTTATAAAGAGAGCATCCGCAAGAAAGTCGATCACGAAACCAAGTATAAGCGTCAGTCCGGCGGTTCCGGTCAGTACGGTCATGTTAAGATGATAGTTGAGCCGAATGAAACCGGAAAAGGCTATGAATTTATCAATGCCGTAACAGGCGGAACAATTCCGAAAGAATTTATTCCCGCTGTTGACGCCGGTGTTCAGGGAGCATTGCAGGCAGGAGTTCTTGCAGGCTATCCTGTAGTCGATGTTAAGGTAACTCTTTATGACGGATCTTATCACGAGGTCGACTCTTCCGAAATGGCATTTAAGATAGCAGGTTCTATGGCTTTCAAGGAAGCTTGCAGAATTGCAGATCCTGTTCTTCTTGAGCCTATAATGAAAGTAACCGTAATCGTTCCCGAAGATTATATGGGCGATGTTATCGGCGATCTTAACTCTCGCCGCGGTGAAATCCAGGGATTTGAAGACCGTTCCGGTCTTAAGCAGATTAATGCTCGCGTTCCTCTCGGAGATATGTTCGGTTACGCAACCGACTTAAGATCCAAGACTCAGGGCCGCGGACAGTATGTTATGGAACCCGATGGCTATAAGGAAGTTCCGAAGAGCATTGCAGAAAAGATTATTTCTTCAAGAACCAAGAAAGATTGATTTCTTGATTAAATAATACTTGAAATTTATTCAATTATTTGGTAAACTATTAATGTATACTAACAATTAGTATTCTAAGGAGGAAATTTATAATGGCAAAGGCAAAATTTGAACGCAATAAGCCGCATGTTAATATTGGTACTATCGGACATGTTGACCACGGCAAAACCACTCTAACCGCAGCTATCACTAAGTATCTTTCTTTAATGGGCCAGGCACAGTTTGAGGACTATGCAAACATCGATAAGGCTCCTGAAGAGAGAGAGCGTGGTATAACAATCAATACTGCTCACGTTGAGTATGAAACTGAGAAGCGTCATTACGCTCACGTTGACTGCCCCGGACATGCTGACTATGTTAAGAACATGATCACCGGTGCTGCTCAGATGGACGGCGCTATTCTCGTTATCGCTGCTACCGACGGCCCGATGGCTCAGACTAAAGAGCATCTTCTTCTTGCCCGTCAGGTTGGCGTTCCGTCAATAGTTGTATTTATGAACAAGTGCGACCAGGTTGACGACGAAGAGCTCCTCGAGCTCGTTGAGATGGAGATCCGTGAAACTCTTGATAAGTATGAGTTCCCCGGCGACGATACTCCGATCATCAAGGGTTCTGCTCTTGTTGCTCTTGAGTGCACCTCAACTGATCCTAACGCTCCCGAGTATGCTTGCATTAAGGAACTTATGGACGCTGTCGATGATTATATCCCGACTCCTGACCGTAAGGCTGATATGCCGTTCCTTATGCCTATCGAGGATGTTATGACCATTTCCGGACGCGGAACCGTTGTTACCGGCCGTGTTGAGCGCGGAAAGCTCAATGCAGGTGAAGAAGTTGAAATCATCGGTCTTACCGACGAGCGTAAGAAAACCGTTGTTACTTCAATGGAAATGTTCCGTAAAACTCTTGATTACTGTGAGGCAGGCGACAATGTCGGCGCTCTTCTCCGTGGCGTAGGCCGTGAAGATGTTGAGCGTGGTCAGGTTCTTTGCAAACCCGGCTCAATCAACCCCCACACTAAATTCCACGGTCAGGTTTATGTTCTGACTAAGGATGAAGGCGGCCGTCATACTCCGTTCTTCAACAACTATCGTCCTCAGTTCTATTTTAGAACTACCGACGTTACCGGTATTGTATCTCTTCCCGCAGGCACTGAGATGTGCATGCCCGGCGATAACGTAGAGATGGATGTTGAACTCATCACTCCTATCGCTATTGAAGAAGGACTCCGCTTCGCTATCCGTGAAGGAGGCCGTACAGTAGGCTCCGGCGTTGTTACAAAGATCAACGGCTAATAACTGTATATAAAATTAAGGTGCAGCAGAATTTTCTGCCGCACCTTTTTGTTTTTATATTTTTTATTTAAGCTCGCTTGTGCAGTGAGGGCACCGTGTAGCGTCAATGTGGATTTCACTTTTGCAGTAAGGGCAGGTTTTAACCGTCACGGGCTTTTCTTCTGTATCCTTACTGTGTAATGAAACGAGATAATTAAGTCCTTTAACAAGTAAGAACAAAACCAGCGCTATAATAAAGAAATTAACGACAGAACTTATAAATGCTGATATAAACGATAAAATTTCTTCCTTAGTGTAAAGAGCCGGGTGCGCTCTTGTTACAAAATCGAGAATAGGCTGGATAAAATTGCTTGTAAGGGAAGTGACTATTCCCGTGAACGCAGTACCGATTATCATACCTACTGCAAGATCGAGAGCGTTCCCTTTAAGGGCAAATTTTTTAAATTCCTCAAAAAATTTTTTCATTTTTAAAAGCCTCCGTTTTTTAAATCTTTTTTCTACTTTCAAAGTATAACATAATTCGACAATATAGTAAATAAAATTTCAAAAAATTCTAACAAAATGACAATATATGTCAATAGATTAGAATTCATTTAAAAATAATTAATAATTTTTTAAAATTATTTTTACAAAAAACCGCTTAATTAAGGGATTTTTGAAATTAACCGACAATTTTAAACAAAATGTAGCTAAAAAAGATAGAAAAAACCCGTTGTCAAAATTTAGAAATTATGATAAAATTCTTAATAGTTAATTAAGGAGGTTTTATTATGGAAAATAAATTAAAAGTTGTAATTGCGGATGATTCTACGGAATTTAGTCAAAATTGTGCGAAAACTCTGCAAAGCTATTCTATGGAAGCGGTAAGATGTGAAAAAGACGGTCTTAAACTTCTAGAAAAGATCGAAAGCGTTGAACCGGATATAGTCTTAGCGGATGTTTTTATGCCTAATCTCGATATTATCGGGGTACTTAAAAATCTTGAGAAATTAAGTCCCGATAAAAGACCGCTTGTTATGGCGATGTCGGCATTTGATAATCAAATGCTTGAAAAGGAAACTTTAGAAGCAGGTGCGGCATACTACTTCTTAAAACCTTTTGATATCGATACTATGGCAGAAAGAATAATCAAGCTTTCCGGATTTAAAAAGGAAAAAGCGGCTAAAGAGGCGTCGGAAACCGTAAATGTCAATAAGCTTGAGCTTATGATAACCGAAATTCTTCATCAGATCGGAGTTCCTGCTCATATCAAAGGCTATCATTATTTAAGAGATGCGATTATGATGGCGGTAAACGATACAGAGGTTATAAATTCAGTAACTAAGCTTTTATATCCTTCGGTTGCGAAGAAATATCAGACCACCGCTTCAAGAGTTGAAAGAGCGATCCGCCACGCAATAGAAGTTGCTTGGGACAGGGGAAATGTTGATGTTTTCGACTCATACTTCGGTTATACTATTCAAAACAGCCGAGGCAAGCCTACCAACAGCGAGTTTATTGCAATGATAAGCGATAAATTAAGACTTCAGATAAAACAGGTGATTTGATACTGATTTATTGACTTTTTTGATAATTTGTGATAAAATACTAAAGAAAGAAGGAGGTATTTTTATGGCAAAAATCATAACGATCGGGCGTCAGTTCGGAAGCGGAGGAAGAGAACTCGGAAGAAGACTTGCAGAAGAACTTAATATAGAGTATTACGATAAAGAAATTATCACTGAGATATCTAAACATACCTCGCTTTCCGAGGAATATGTAAAAGAAGTCGTAGAGCATACTCCGCACAGCCTTTATCCTATAACTGTGGGTCAGAGTTTCGCTTATTTTGAGGATTACACCTCAAAGCAGCTCCGCTCTGTATATGACGCGCAGAACAAAATAATAACCGAGCTTGCGGAAAAATCAGACTGCGTAATAGTAGGCAGATGCGCCGACTACATATTAAGAAGCAAAAAGCCTTATAAGATATTCGTTTATGCCGATATGAACAGCAGAATAGAAAGATGTAAAAAAAGATCGCCTGAAAACGAGCATCTTACGGACAGGCAAATGAAAAGGAAAATAAAGAATCTCGACAGGGAGCGTCAGAGATATTATAATTTTTACACCGGCGGAAACTGGGGAGATCTTATGACTTATGATCTTTGTGTTAACACTACCGATACTGTTATAAAAGAAATAGTTCCGGCTATTGCCAAAATGTTCAAATAATTTCAAAATTTACTTGACAAAGGCACCGCACGATTATATAATATACTTTGTGACATTTCGGGTACTTTTTGTGAGGTATATTTATGGTACTTGATCTGAAAAATATATTTGCCGCTGAGAATTCAGAGCTGCAAATAAATTATGAATATGATATGTCAGGCGTTGATGTTTCAGGTATTTTTCCGCTTAAAAATCCCGTAACAGCCAAAGGCCGGATATCAAATCGGGCGAGTGTGGTATCGCTCGAAATGGAGATCAGGTATTTATATAGCTCCGTTTGTGACCGCTGCGGAAAGGATACGGACCGTGAATTTTGTCTTAATATCGATAAGATACTTGCCCCGTCTATTGAGGGGGAGGACAGCGACACGATCGTCGTAATTCCGGGAATGAAGCTTGATCTTGACGAGTTTATTTATTCCGAGGTTATTTTGAGTTTACCCACTAAATTTTTATGTCAGGAAAGCTGTAAAGGAATTTGCCCTAAATGCGGCAAAGATCTTAATGAGGGCGAATGCGGCTGCGATTTCAAGGAAATCGATCCAAGGCTTGCAAAGATCGCCGAACTGCTTGAAAAATAATTTTATATAATTCTTTAAGGAGGTGCTGAAAATGGCAGTACCAAAGAGAAAAACCTCTAAAGCAAGACGCGATAAGAGAAGAAACAATTTATGGAAAATAGAAGCTCCGGCATTGGTAAGATGTCCGAGCTGCGGAGAGTATAAGCGTCCGCACAGACTTTGTCCTGCTTGCGGCAAATATAACGGCCGAGAGGTTATTAAAGCAGCAGATTAAAATCCGAAAGAAAAGAGGAGGAGCGATCCTCCTCTGTTTTTTACACCGAAGAAGAAAGGACTGATAAGTTTTGGCTAAACCGATAGTGGCAATAGTAGGAAGACCGAATGTCGGAAAATCCACGCTTTTTAATAAGCTGATAGGAAAAAGGGTTTCTATTGTTGACGATACTCCCGGAGTTACCCGCGACAGGATCTATGGCGACACCGAATGGAAAGGCAGAAAAATAATGCTGATCGATACAGGCGGAATTGAGCCGGATTCCGATGATACCATTCTTTCGGGAATGCGCGCTCAGGCAGAACTTGCAGTCGAAACAGCCTCGGTGATAATTTTCGTTACCGATTTAAAAAGCGGCGTTACCGCGGCTGACGAAGAAATAGCAGCTATGCTTCGAAAAAGCGGAAAACCGATTCTTCTGTGCGTGAATAAATGCGACGCTGTAGGAGATATGCCGCCCGAATTTTATGAATTTTATAATCTCGGGCTTTCGGAGCCGATAGGCGTATCATCCGTTCACGGTCACGGAACAGGCGATCTTCTTGACGCGGTTATGGAAAATCTTCCGGACTTAAGCTTTTCGGATGAAGATCCCGATACTATAGAAGTGGCTGTTATAGGTAAGCCTAACGCGGGAAAATCTTCGCTTGTAAATAAAATCTCGGGCGAGGAAAGGTCTATCGTTTCCGATATTGCGGGAACCACGCGCGACGCGATAGACACGCTTGTTGAAAACAAATTCGGCAGATTTAATTTTATCGATACTGCGGGACTCCGAAGAAAAAGCAAGATAGAAGATAAAATAGAAAAATACAGTGTTTTAAGAGCAAAAATGGCTATTGAAAGAGCCAATGTTTGTGTTATAATGATAGACGGAACCGACGGATTTACCGAACAGGATTCCAAAGTCGCAGGTCTTGCTCTCGAACAGGGCAAAGCGTGCATTATAGTTGTTAATAAATGGGATATTGTTGAAAAAGACGGGCAGACTATGGATTCTTACAGAAAAAAGCTTGCCGTTGACTTTTCTTTTATGTCCTTTGCGCCTATTATCTTTATTTCGGCGAAGACCGGTCAGCGGATAGACAAGCTTTTTGAGCTTATAAAATATGTTTATGCGCAAAATGCTATGCGTATTTCCACAGGTAAGCTCAACGATATCCTTGCCGATGCCACTTCGCGCGTTCAGCCGCCCACGGATAAGGGCAAAAGGCTAAGAATTTATTATATGACTCAGGCTTCTACCTGTCCGCCCACCTTTGTATGCTTTTGCAATAATAAAGATCTTTTCCATTTTTCATATCAGAGATATCTAGAAAATCAGATAAGATCGGTATTCGGTCTTGAGGGCACACCGGTTAAATTTGTTATTCGGGAAAGAGGGGAAAAATAATGGCGTTTGCAGTTATCGGTACAATTTTAGCCGCTTATTTTCTCGGAAGTATTAACTTCGCGGTTATTTTCACCAAATGCTTTACTAAAAATGATATAAGAGATTTCGGCAGCGGAAACGCCGGAGCTACAAATGTTTTAAGAGTCGGGGGAGTAGTGCCCGGTATTCTCACATTCTTGTGTGACGCTCTTAAGGGCTTTGCTGCCTGCCTTATAGGAAAAGCTGTTTTCAGCCAAATTTTATCAGCGGACCCCACGCTTTCGTGGGCATATCCGATTTACGGCGCGTATCTCTGCGGTCTTATATGTATGATAGGTCACGTTTTTCCGCTGTTTTATCAGTTCAGAGGCGGAAAGGGAGTTGCGGTAAGCGTAGGAATTTATGCTGTCTGCTGTCCTAAAGCAATCATAATAGGTTTAGTTGTTTTTGCTCTCGTTACGCTTTTATCTAAAACCGTTTCTATAGGTTCTCTTGTTGCCACCGTGGTCGTAATAACTCTTTCGGTGGTATTCAATAACAGCCCGATAGGAATTTTTAAAAATCCCTTTGATTTAAACGCGGCGGTTATTCCGCAGGCGCTCCCCAGTATCTGTATGGGAGTTATAATCATTATTAAACATATTCCTAATATAAAAAGAATAATTTCAGGCGAGGAAAAACATATTAGAGTCAGGAGAAAGTGATATGTCTAAAATCGTTGTTTTAGGTTCAGGCGGTTGGGGAATAGCTCTTGCTATCAATGCTTTTGAAAACGGTCACACCGTTACTTTATGGTCGCCTTTTGAAGAAGAAGTCGAAATGCTTAAAACCAAACGCACTAATGATAAGCTTTTAAACGGTATAATCATTCCGAGCGAAATAGATATAACTTCCGATTTGAGCTGCGTTACTGACGCGCTTATAACTATTATCGCTGTTCCGTCAACTGCAGTGCACTCGGTTGCCTGCTCGCTTAAAAAATATAAAAAAAGAGGAATAATCGTAAGCGTATCAAAAGGTCTTGAAAAGGGAAGCCTTAAAAGGCTTTCGCAGGTGATTTCGGAAGAATTGCCCGAGGCGGATATTGTTATTCTTTCCGGGCCCTCCCACGCGGAAGAGGTTGCGAGAAAAATGCCTACTTCTATCGTTGCGGCTTCGGAATGCGCATCTGCCGCAGAGGTCGTTCAGGATCAGCTTTCTAATAAGTTTTTCAGAGTTTATACATCTGATGATGTGATAGGAGTGGAGCTTGGCGGAGCGCTTAAAAATGTTATCGCAATATGCTCGGGAATGTGTGCGGGATTAGGCTTTGGTGATAATACAAGAGCGGCGCTTATTACAAGAGGCCTTGCGGAAATGTCAAGACTCGGAATTGCAATGGGAGCTAAAGCCTCAACCTTTTCAGGACTTACCGGAATAGGTGACCTTGTCGTTACCTGCACTTCAATGCACAGCAGGAATAATAGATTCGGAATTTTAGTCGGAAAAGGCATGAGCGTAAGCGAGGCTTTAAAAACTGTCGGTACAGTAGAGGGTTACTATGCCGCTTTAATGGCTCACCAGCTTGCAAAGAAAAATAAAATCGAAATGCCGATAGTGGAAGAATGCTATTCGGTACTTTATGAAAACGCTGATATAAATACGGTCGTAGAAAGTCTTATGACAAGACCGAAAAGATCGGAAATATAAAAATTTCAAAAAACACAAAAAAATGCTTGCATTTTAAGTTTTTTTCTGTTATTATAGTACTGTTGTATAGTTAGGTTTAATTATAAAGCCGCTTTTAAAGGAGGTTATGAATATGGCAAAATGTGATATTTGCAATAAAGAAATTGCTTTCGGTATAAAGGTTTCTCACTCGCACAGGCGCTCTAACAGAACTTGGAAGCCGAATGTTAAAAAAGTAAAGGCAATAGTTAACGGTACGCCCCGCCGTATCAACGCTTGCACCCGCTGCCTGCGTTCCGGTAAGGTAACAAGAGCTATCTGATATTTCTTTATTTTAAATTAACACGGAAATCATACCGGATTTCCGTGTATTTTTTTGGAGTAAAAAAATGTTTAAAAGTTATAAAAGCACTAAAATTGCTTGTTATATAGGATATGTCGTTCAGGCGATAGTCAATAATTTTCTTCCTATTCTTTTTGTCGTTTTGCAGGATGAGTATAAATTAAGCTATGAAGAACTCGGCAGACTTGTTTTCATAAACTTCTTTATTCAGCTCATCGTGGATATGCTCACTCCGTCGATAGTTAAAAAAATAGGTTATAAAAACACTGCGCTTATCTCTCATTTGATGGCGACGACAGGTCTTTGTTTGCTAAGCGTTTTGCCCGGTATGATCGGCAACAGCTATCTCGGGATAATAATAAGCCTTATTTTCTATGCGAGCGGCAGCGGAGTTATAGAAGTCGTTATCAGTCCTATGATAGAGCTTTTGCCGAGCGATAATAAGGCCGCAAATATGGCTTTTCTGCATTCGTTTTATTGCTGGGGTCAGGCTTTCACCGTGATTGCCACAACTGCACTGCTTGCTTTATTTAAAGCTGACAATTGGAATATTATTCCCCTTGTATGGGCGGCAGTTCCGCTTTTAAATCTTTTTGTGTTTTCTAAAGTTCCTGTAGTTGAATTTGAAGAAGATGCGAAAAAAGTAACAGCCAAAGAAATGATCTTTTCAAAGGATTTTATTTGCTTTGTTATCTTTATGCTTTGCGCAGGCGCCAGCGAGCTTGCCATGTCGCAGTGGGCGTCAATGTTTGCCCAAAGGGGACTCGGCGTCAGTAAAGTGGTAGGGGACATAATGGGGCCGTGTGCTTTTGCGATCGCAATGGGATTAGGCAGAGTTGTTTTCGGAATTTTTGCAGGAAAATATTCACCGAAAATAGTCCTTGTTCTAAATAACATTATTTGCTGTCTATGTTATCTCGCAGTCGGTCTTGTAAATGTTCCTGCTCTTGCATTGCTTGCCTGCGCACTTTGCGGATTTTCGGTAAGCTTTTCTTGGCCGGGCACATATTCAATGGCGGCGAAAAGATTTGTCGGCGGAGGAACTTTGATGTTCGGTATATTCGCGCTCAGCGGCGATATCGGCTGCTCTATAGGACCTTGGATTTTAGGTCTTGTTGCAAATTCCAAAGGACTTAATGCAGGGTTTTTAACAAGTATGATTTTCCCGCTTATAATGGTACTCACAGCCGTGTTTGTTTATAAAGAAAAAGATCTGGCAATTTAAGGAGGCAAAAGCTTATGAAAAGAGAAGATTATCTTTCCTGGGATGAGTATTTTATGGGTATTGCGGTTTTATCCTCTTTAAGAAGCAAGGACCCTTCAACGCAGGTCGGAGCGTGCATTGTGGATAAAAATCACCGAATTTTATCGGTCGGGTATAACGGTATGCCTTTTTGCAGTCATAACGATAACGATGAAGAGTATTTCTGGGGTAAGTCAGAAGGCCTTAAATCAAAATATCTCTATGTTTGCCACGCCGAATTAAATGCAATTTTAAACTGCCACACAGGCTCGGTTGCAGGAAGTATTGTTTATACAACTCTTTTCCCCTGTAACGAATGTGCGAAAGCGATAATCCAGTCGGGGATAAAAGAAGTGGTGTATTTAAGCGATAAATATGCCGATACCGACGGCGTTAAGGCGTCAAAAAGAATGTTTGACCTTGCTGAGGTGAAATACAGAGCTTTTAGCGCCGATAAAAAAAGCATTGAATTAAAGCTTAATTAAAAGGCTGAGATTATCTCAGCCTTTTTTAAAATAATTCTTGACAATTTCGCGTTATTATAATATAATAATCTAGTCGCAATAAGCGATATGCTGCTATGGCTCAGATGGTAGAGCGCGTCCTTGGTAAGGACGAGGTCACCGGTTCAATTCCGGTTAGCAGCTCCAAAAATCCCGTTCACGCAAGTGGGCGGGATTTTTACTTCTTACCTCTTCACTCTTACCTCACCCAAAACTTATTGCGGGATTTTTGGGAAGTAAGAAATAACATGTAAGAGGTAATAAGTATTGCGGCTTCGCCGGTTTTATGTTACACTACACATAGGCGATTATTGTAGGACGAGAACCGTCCCCTGTGTTAAGCGAATCTACAGAATAATCGGGGTCGCCGTGACGAATAATCAACAACTTCATTTTTATAATCTGCCTTTCCGCAAAAGGCACCAATGCGGTTATGAAACACGTTTGCCTAACTTTCGCTAAATAGTATTTATCTTCCCAGTTTTTTCTTTCTGTAATTTTCGGTTCTGCCGTGAAGCAGCGAAAGCATTTTTTTAGCGTTCTCATCGCCGTTTATATAGTCTCTCATAAGTCGTCCCTCTTCAAAACACAGTCTGTCGTGATACGGAAAATAATGCGTAAGTAAAAATCTTGCGTATTTTACCAGTCTGAAGCTGCCGTAAACACGGTAACTTTCGTTCGGCATACTATCGATTGCAACACTGTATGAATCCTTTACCGCCTGACACACAGAGCTGCAGTCAAGAGATTTAGCAAACACCAAGGTTTTAGACTGTTTAAAATATCTGGCAGGCTCCGTTCCGTGAGAATCAGAGGAGCCGACAACAGGTATTTTTCTTCCTTTTTGAAGCTGGTCATTATAAAAAGCAATCTGAAGATTGTTTTCGTGCACCGACTGACCTCCAATCAGCTCGAACGCATCATATATACCGCTTTCAAACACATAATCCAGCATTTTTGAACGCATGTTGTATTGATACGGTCCGTGAATCCAAAACGGATGCGGGATTATGCAAAGGCCGCCGCTTTTGCGTATCTGCTCGCAAGCCCATTTGCGGTAAGCATACTCAAGCGGATTTACACCTTTAGGCGTTTTAAGAGTTTCCGATTCTTTGACAATCATTGCATGAATTTCTTCTTCGTTTTTATAATACAATTCGTTTACACTGTAATCACTGCCGAAATTCACTATATGCAAATTGCCTTTAAGGTGAACCTCCTCGCCGTGACACAGAAGAATATCTATATCAACGCCTTCATACTTATCAATAGCTTCCTGTGACGGACGCCACTTGCTGTGGTCGGTCAAACCCATAAAATCAAAGCCTTCGCGGCGGTAATTTGCGGCGACAACCGCAGGCTCCTCCGCGCCATCCGAACGGCAGGAATGAGCATGCAAATCTCCCATATACGGATGTCTTTCATACAAATCTTCAAAAATAGAATATACAAAAAAACGTTTTAGCTGTTTTGTATCGCCGTCACGGTAAACATCTATCGCCCACTGCTGTTCGTCTTCAAATATATACTCAAAGGAAATAACGCCGTTTTGCGGTTTTACAGTAATTTTATCGTATCTGTCCCAGCTTTCAGAGACATTTGAATCAAGTATATATGTAACCTCGGAATGTTCGGTAGGAAGTATAGAAACGGTATATTCCGTCCCGTCTTCAAATTTTGCCGCATCCCCGCACGGTTTTATTGTAATCCTCTGCTTTTTTTCGCTCAATATCACGCATGGAAAAACCTCATAATTAGATACACCCACAGACATTTATATTTCCTCCTTTTTTTTACGATTATAACACCCATTTCCGCAAAAGTCAACACAAATCAATAAATTTTAGTTGATTTATTTGGATTTGCGTGATATAATTAATTGGAACAAGGAGGTAAAATATGCTGACAGATCAAAGAAGAGCAGAAATAATAAAAATAATATATACTGAGGGCAAAGCATATATTTCGGAGCTTGCGAAACATTTTAATGTTTCCGGGGAGACAATACGGAGAGACTTAAACGAGATTATAAAAGAAGAAAAAATTAAGAAGGTCCACGGCGGCGCAATCTGCACAAGGCGTCCTGTTCGAGAGGAAAAATACGAAGTCCGCGTTTTAAAAGCGCCTGATCAAAAGAGATGTATCGGCAAGCGTGCCGCAAAGCTCATTGAGGACAACGACATTATCGCCGTTGATACGGGAACCGATATAGAAAGCTTTGTATCTGAAATAAACGGAGTCACAGGTATAAAGATAATAACAAACTCTCTGAAAATTTCTCAAATTCTTGCAGACAAACGCAAGCACGAAGATTTTGACGGAGATATAATCATGCTCGGAGGAGATATTGATCCGGAAACGGACTGCGCGTACAGTCCGCTCACCAATGAAATGCTGTCACTATTTATAGCGGACAAGGCATTTATCGGTGCAACTGCGGTAAACAGCGAGGGAATAATGTCATGGGAAACAAGTCACGGTGTTTTTACTAAAAAATTATGCAGTATAGCGGAAAAGCGCTATCTGCTCGCTGACAGTGACAAATTCGGAAAACACAGCTTCTATCACATCTGCTCTATCGATGAGCTTGATATGATAATAACGGACGACAAGTACAAAATAAGCAAAAGCTTCAGGGATCGTTGTAAGCAAAGCGGCTGCAGGCTTGAAATAGCGGAGTGTAAAAATGAAAAATAACTTAACGACAAAATCAAAAAACGCTGTTTGGATAGGGACAGCATGCTGTCTTGCATACGCGGGCTGCTATACGGGCAGGAATATACTCAGTGCCGTAATGCCTCAGCTTACAGAGCTTGGCGTTTTCAGCGAAAGTGCGCTCGGAAAAATGGGGAGCGCACTCTTGCTGTGTTACGGCATAGGTCAGCTTATAAACGGATTTTTAGGAAATAAAATAGACGCGAAATATATGGTGCCGACAGGACTTGCGGTGTCCGGACTTATGTTATTTTTTTCCCCGTTTTGCAGCTCGCAGACAGCCGGCATACTGATGTGGGGAGCATGCGGGTTTTTCTGCTCTATGCTTTGGGGACCGATGTCAAAAATCATCGGAGAGAACACTGAACGTGCAGTAGGACGAGTCCTTATTACACTGATGACAGCAGCATCGGTTGTCGGTACGCTTATAACCTACATTCTTGCTCTTTGTGGGTCGGCATGCGGCAGCAGCGGTGTTCCGTTTTTTATTTCCGGCGGACTGCTTATTGCTATTGCCGTTTTATATTTAATACTAAGCGTCTACATGGAAAAACGCAAAATGATATGCAAGCTTACCGAAACACTCAAAAAATTTGAAATAACTAATTTTAAAAATCTGTTTTTAAACATAGGCTTTTTCTCCATGATCATGGTCACTCTTTTATACGGAATAATACGTAACGCGGTATCATTCTGGATTCCTACCTTCATTGCGCAGAACTTTTCGGTAGGCAGCAAAACAGCGGCGGCTATTTCTACAATTTTACCTCTTACAAATATTCTCGGCACCTTTATTACAATGTACCTTGCAAAGCTTGTCGAATACAAAGAGAAGGTCATGTGTGCAATACTGTTTGCCTTCTCGGTTATTATGTTTGGCATAGTTTATATGTGCGGGAGCGGATTTGCAGTGCTGTCAATAACCGCGCTGTTTTTGGCAAGCGCTGCGATGACAGGTGCCTGTAATATGATTTTCAGCATGTATGTGCTGCATTTTTCGTGCACAGGACTTATTTCGGGCATAACAGGTTTTTTCGATTTTACATCTTATATTTCTGCATCGGGTGCAAGTCTGTTGTTTCCGATAATTCTGAAGTTCGGCGGTTGGAGCGCGGTAGTTGCGGTATGGGGAGGAGTTACGGTGCTCGGTACCGGCTTTTCCTTGCTTGCTATAAAAACAGACAAGGCGCACTTGCTTGACTGATATTGTGATTTTTCGAAGGGGCTTGAGGAGAAAACTTTGCAAGCTGCTATTTGTCGTGCACTCTCCCGCGTGCTACAGGGGAGAGAAGACGGATATGAGCTTTTGAAAAGCAAACTTACAGGACACAGGGGACGGTTCTCTGTGTTGTTCAATGACGGAACAAATGATAAGAAAGCAAAAATTAGGTATTATGCGCAATGGTTTGGCAGATGCAATATTAAAAGGCGACCGTGCAATGGGGGACTATAAAACTGTTGAAAAGTATAATCTTAATATGTTAGAACGAAAATTTCCAAAACTTGATAATCTCGGGAAACTAATTGTTCATTATCGGTTGGGCGAGATATATGAAAAATCATATGAAAACAACAAAGCGATTACTCATTACCAATATTGTGTAGATTTTGGTGGAGAAACAGCAATAAAGAAATCTGCTATGGAAAAAATACAATATATAAAATAAGAAAATCCTCGGTTTTTGACCGGTTCTTTTTTGAACAACAGAGCCAAAGTCCCAAAGGCGAAAGTCTTTGGGACTTTAACTTTTACCTTTTCACTATTCACTCTTCACTAAAAAAACGCCTTTGTGGCTTTGGAAGTAAAAAGTAATAGGTAAGAGGTAATAAGTTCGGTGTCGGCTTCGCCGACGGATTAATAAAATTCGTTACAAATACAGATTATCAACAGATTTGTGTACGGGATTTTTACTTATTACAACCCGTGCTGTTTTTTTATATCAGTCACATATAATTCCGAAAACTGAAAAGTCAGAGGAATTTTTTTGTTTTTAAGTTATAAAAACGCTTGATTCGTTCATAGGTGAACGTGTTATAATGAATTCAAACTGACAGCGGTAAAGCGCTGTCAAAATGCCTTACGGCATTAAGAAAATCAAAAATTTTCGTAAAAATTCATTGAAACAATAAAATAGTCGCACTGCTGTGCGACGCGGCTGTCGCCGTACATAGGCTTAAATCCTTTGATTTTATGTTATACTACCTATATATGAAAGAATTTTTTGCCGTTTGTCTTCAGCTTTCCTTAAAGATATAAAACGAATTGACTGATACTGTAAAAGGAGCATAGGATAGATGACTCTCTTAAAAAGAATTGAAAGCGTGGCACTGTGTCTGTGCTTAGGTCTTAGTCTGCTTTACATAGCTGCACCTATGAAAGCTAAAGCTGCAGACGCTATAGCGAGCCCGAGCGTAAAATTCGGAAAGCCTTATAGATCTTGTTGGAACCCCGGAAAAGATATTACAAGTATGGGTGTCGGAGCATATCTACAAGGTCAGCCCACTATTGTAAAGTCAGAAACCGAAATAAGTAACGGGAAACGAATAAACTTTAAAACCGACCAGGATAAAAACTACGAATATGTTTATTATCCCTTTACAACAAGTCTTAAACTTCCGGCTCATACGACCTGCACTTTGGATCAGATTTTTACATTAATCAGTGCGAAACAAATTACATCAAGCACAAAAGCAACTGCGGCAGCCAGCTTTGAAGTGCTTTATTTCGGCGAAAATCCCGCGCCTGATGATACTGTGATAAAACTTGCCACTAAAGACACGGCTTCCTCTGCCGCTTACGGATCAGATAACGGTCAGGCACTGCTTAGAGGATACCGAGTTGGGAAATCCGCTAAAAATGGCGATGGCAAAACGCGCTATATAGATACAGACGCGGTGAAATCGAATGTAGTTAAGTGCATTTATAAAAACGACACTGATTATACGCAGACTGTTTCACTGAACTTTGGCTTTTGGGCATGTACACAGTATGCAACCAGATATACAAACTGCTTTGATATTACATTCGATGTTAAGTTCGGCGCGATTACCGCCGAAGAGTTAGTCACTTTAGAGCCTAACGGCGCTGCTTTAAGCACCACTACCCGCATTGTAACATACGGTAAATCATACGGAGCACTGCCTACGCTTACAAGACTTGGTTATGAATTCGGTGGGTGGTATACAGCAAACACGGGTGGCAGTAAGGCGACAGGTTCTACCATTGTTTCAATTTACGGCGCTCATAAGCTCTATGCGAGGTGGACTCTAAAAAAACTTACAGTTACCTTTGATGCCGGAAATGGCTCTTTAAGCACAAAAACCAAAACCGTGACCTATAGCGAAAAATACGGCGACTTGCCGGTGCCCACTCGGGATAACTTCAGTTTCGGAGGCTGGTTTACGAAAAGTAACGGCAAGGGCAGGGAGATCACAAGTAAGTCGACAGTTGATATCACCGAGAATCAGACACTTTATGCTTAATGGGTGGGCCATCCGACACCGGATTGGCGTTCAAGCATTTCTATACCATACGGTCAAAGAAGTGTAACAATGTTTGGAATTTCGCTCAGCAGGGAGTATTATGATTATACCTATGAGCTGTATCAATGTGATATTAACGGAACAAATGCAAAATTTTTGGATTCGACTTATGATACGAAAGACGAATCCGGGCGCCGTTTGCAGGTCCCCGAAAATCTAATTGTCGGCAAGAAGTATTATTTCTATGCAAAAGTCACCCTCACTGAAAATAACGCTCCCTACAAAAGCGCCACGGTAACAGGTCCTGTAACAGAACTGACGGTTGTTAAAGCCACGCCAAAACCTTCTGATTTTCCGACCGCCGAAATTGAACTTACGAAAAGTCCGAGATTAGGCAATCATTCGCTTGTAGGCGGTTCTATGATTAATCCTAATAACGGGGCTGCGGTTTCCGGAACATTCAGTTGGAAAAAAACGATGAGATTCTTACTCAGACGGGCTTGAATCAGAGTAAATATGTTATTTTCACGCCTGATGATCAGAGCAATTATACCACGGCAAGATTCAGAACAAATGTAAATATAAGGTGTCAGCATAAATATGCTGACACCGGAAATGTGATCACGGCTGCCACCTGCACAGAAATCGGCTATATGCGCCAAATTTGCTCTCTTTGCTCGGCAACTTCCAAAAGGGTTATTCCGGCTTTAGGTCACGACTATGAAAACGGTACCTGGCAGATAACCGAAACACAGCATTATAAAAAGTGCTTAAGGTGCGAAAGCACCGATACCCCTGCCGACCACACATTCGGCGAATGGTCCGGAGGAAAGCGCGCTTGCTCAGAGTGCGGCTATGAAGAAGCGGAGATCGTAAGTATTACTGTTATTTGGAGCGATATGACCTATACTTATACCGAAGGCGACTGGGATCCCGAAACTCACGAGTATGCTTTAGGCGAATGGACAACTGACGGCAACCTGATCACTGTCGAAAATCAGGGCAACAATAAAGTCACGGTATCTTTCGATTATTCGCAGGAAAACGGCAATGTCTACGGGCAGTTTATGGATGAAAACGGTACTGCCGTAATAAGTTCTGTGTCGATCCCCATTTCCGGCAAGAAAAAAGCTAGATTGCTTTTAAGCGGGAAACCGAAACAAAATCTTACAAATGAAACAGTAGGTAAGATTACGATTCATATTGAATAAAACCTAAAAATTAAATATTTTTATTTTTAAAGCGGACATAAACTGTCCGCTTTCTTTGTTATCATAGACAATACAATCGGACAAATTTTACGCTATTAGAAGTGTTGTACCCCGATTGTATTATCTGTAACTTATGGGATTTTTCACCGCTTTTACGCAGGGCATTCTGATAGCCGGCGCAACGGTTTATATCAATCAGATAAAAATTCAGTCTAAAAAAGATAAAAAGGAAGGTAAAAAATGAATATTATAAAAGCTTATGCAGTAAAAAATCTTTGCTATATTACAGCGAAGAAAATGAAACCGCAGGGAATAGTAGTTCATTCCACGGGAGTTAATAATCCTTTTTTAAGGCGTTATGTCGACGCTCCCGATACCTGCGGAGTAAATTCCTATAATAATCATTGGAACAGATTAAGGCCCGACGGCCGCGAGGTATGCGTTCACGCGTTTATTGGTTACGATAAATTAAAGGAAGTCAAAGTGGCGCAGTTGTTGCCCTTTGATATCTGCTGCTGGGGAGTCGGAAAAGGAAGTAAGGGCAGTTATAATTATTCGCCTGCCTTTATTCAGTTTGAAATTTGCGAAGACTCTCTTACTGACAGAAATTACTTTGAAAGCGCTTTTATCACGGCAGTAGAATTCTGCGCGGAGCTATGCAGAAAATACGGAATTGATACAAATAATATCGTAAGCCATAAAGAGGCTTATTTAAAGGGCTACGGCAGTAATCACACCGATCCCGAGCACTGGATGAACAGATTTAATATGACTATGGACTCTTTCAGGGCAAGAGTGAAAAATATTTTAGGAGAAACCGAAAATAAACCTACAGAAAATAATGCATTAAAAAAAGGAAGTCTTGTAAGCATTTCGTCAGACGCCGTTTATTATAACGGCAAAAAAGTGCCCGATTGGGTGAAAAAGCAAAAATGGTATATAGAAAGCATAAGCGGCGACAGGGCGGTTATCGATAAAAACGAGGCAAAAACAAACTCAATAATGAGTCCGATAAATATTAAATATCTGATAAGTTCCGATAAAAACATCTCGGTTCCCTTTCTTGTGAAGGTAACGGTACCAAATCTTGCGATATATGCTTTGCCCGATGAAAGAAGCGCTGTAAAAGGGAGCATAAAAGACAGGGGAGTTTATACGATTACAGAGATCAAAAGTAAAGGGAATTCAAAGATTTTCGGAAGACTTAAATCAGGCGCAGGTTTTATTGACCTGCAAAACACTAAAAAAATATAAAGGAGAAAAAATTATGGTATGCAGAGAACTTGTCGGTAAATCCCTTTGGACTCCGCAGGTGTTTTTAAAAGGAAATATTTCCTCTGAAAAAAGCGACGATGAAATTTTAACTCTTTTTTTCGGAGTCAATTCCAAATACCGTGCAGACGAGAAACTTCAAAATAATCTCACTCTTTTTGAATGGGTAACAAGAAATAAGCTTTTTCCTAATTTCTGGGGCAGGGATATCAACGGCGAAACGCCGCTTACTTCCCTTGAAATGAAATTTTTATATGATAAAAACTGCAGAATAGTGCCGATATATTTTATATCCGGCGAATTTAGGACAGAGGATCAGGGAATCGATATTGCAAAAGAAGCGGCAACTTTACTTAAAAATCTCAATTTTCCGAAAAACAGCGCTCTTTTTATAGAAGCGGATACGGAGTCTGTGATGACAAGGGATTTTTTGAGGGGGTATATAATCGGTATTAAAAATGAGGGACTTGTTCCCGGCTTTCGTGCGGATACCGATGCAAAATATATTTTTGACCGCGAATTCAGCAGAGGTCTTCAAACAGACAGGGCACTTTTTAAAGACGCTCTGATCTGGGCAAAAGAGCCGCTGCTTGAAGAATTCAACGAAATAACTACAACTCATATGATCCACCCGGATAATTGGAAGCCTTATGCGCCGTCGGGAATTAAAAGAAGCGAAATAGCGCTTTGGCAGTACGGCGAGAAGTGCCATCCGATCTATTCCGATAATGACGAGCTGATAACGTTTGATGTGGACCTTATAAGGGATCCGGAATTTTTTTCGCAGGTAATGCTATAAAAATATTGACATAGAAAAATAAATGTGTTAAAATACGTACAGTTAGCAGAGGCTAACTGTACGTATTTTTTTAAAGAAGAGGCGAAAAATGAGTGTTGTAATAGTCGGAGGAAACGAGTGTATGAAAAGGAGATACATAGATCTTTGCAAGTCTTACGACTGCAAAACAAAGGTCTATACCAAGCATAATTGCTCTATGCGCAATATCGGCTCTCCCGATTTGCTCATTTTGTTTATGAATACGATGTCGCACAAAATGCTCAATGTTGTTACAAATGAGATAAAAGGCGAAAAAACGGTCGTTTGTAAATGCGGATCAAGCTCGGTTTCGGCATTAAGAGGAGTTTTAGAAGAACATATAGAAAAATAAAAAACAGCAGAAGAATGATTTCTTCTGCTGTTTTTTCTAAATTGTTATACCGTGCTTTTTTCTGTAATCGATAGGTGACATTCCGACACTTTTTGTAAAAACTCTCAAAAAATTTGATTGCGATTTAAATCCGCATTTTTCACCTATCACGATGATTTTTTCATTACTGCTTGTAAGAAGCTTTTTAGCACAGCTTATCTTTAAGTTATTTAAATAATCCGAAAATGTTACTGAAGTTTTATCGTGGAAAAATTTGCTGAAATAACTCGGATTATAATGAATAACGGAGGCGGCTTCTGCAAGAGTGGGGCTTTCCGCAAAATGAATTTGCATATAGTTTAAAACAGTCTGCAGAGGATCTTTATCCGTTATCAATGATTTTTCAAGTTGATCTCTTAAAATTATGCTGAAAAATGAGTCAACCGAATTATACATCAGGCGCTCGTTTTTATGTTCAGAATTAAAATCGTTTTCAAGTATTTTAAAAACACTCATTATCTGCAAAAACTCATTGTCCGAAAGCTTTTTGATAAGATTTGTTTCATTAGACATTATAATATTAAGTATCTCTTCCGAAATGATAGTTTCGGATAAATAAATTTTTATCAGCGAAATATCCGTGACCGCCCTGAAAATATGAACATCGGCAGGTCTTAAAATATAGATAAAGCCTTTGCTTACCTCTTCATCTTTCCCGTTGATACTGTTTATCGCTTTACCGGATAAAATCAGCTCTGCCTCGATATAATTGTGTCTGTGAGCGCTGAATTGTCTATTTTTTTTAAATGTTGATTCTGAAACATAGTAAAGAGAATCTGAAAATCTGCTAGAAATTTTCTTTAAAACATATTTTTCATTATCCAAAACTTTCACCGCTTATTTTTTTATAATTATAAACGAAATTTAAAAATAAGTAAAGATTTTTCTTTTATTCTAAAAATATTAGTGTTAATTCTAAAAATAATAATGGAAACTTAATTTTTGAAATGGTAAAATAAAATAGAAAGGAACGATGTATCTTATGAATTTGAACGGAAAATGGAAACTGTATTTTTATGATGCAACACAAATAAATATTAACAATCCGAAAGATCCGGAGCTTAAAAATCAAAAATCAATTGATTGCAAAGTTCCCGGTAATGTTGAACTTGATCTTGCTGAAAGCGGATTATTGCCCAAAGATATATTTAAAGGTATGAATATCAGGCTTGCCGAAAAATATGAAATATATGATTGGTGGTATGAAAAAAATTTTAAAATTGAAAAGGAAAAAAATAACGGAGATAAACTTATTCTGAAATTTAAAGGGGTTGATTGCTTTGCTGATTATTTTCTTAATGATGTATTTTTGGGAAGCAGTGAAAATATGTTTATCGAAAATGAATTCGATATCACCGATAAAGTTGTTCTCGGCAAAGAAAACACTCTTTATGTACATATAAAATCACCCATAATAGCTGCAGCAAAGGAAAATATAGATCCGTTGGAGCTTATCAGTTCCACACATCAAACGGCTCTGGCTCAAGTAACAAGAAAGTCTCCTCATTCTTATGGGTGGGATATCATGCCGCGTGCACTAAGTGCAGGAATCTGGAGAGATGTTTCAATTGAAACGAAAAAAAAATACGGATTTAATTATGTTTATTTCGGTCTTCTTTCAATAAATCAAGTGACTTCTCGCGGAATTATGGTATTTAATACAAGAATTCCAGAAGAAGAAACTTTTAAACTTCGCAAAATAAGGATTTACGGCAAATGCAAAGATTTTGTTATAGATCATACGGCTCCGGTATATAGCTCAAATGGTAAAATCACTTTTCCGTTAGATACCAGAAGTTTATGGTGGCCTAAGGGGTATGGCGAACCTAATATTTACAAAGTCACTTTAGAAGTATATGATTCAGAAAATAATATTTTGTTTTCTGAAAACTTCCGCCAGGGTTTCCGAAGGGTAGAACTTTTAAGGTCTGAAATTGTTGAGCCTGGCGGAAAATTTGAAATAAGAATAAATAATGTTAAAATTTATGCTATCGGTTCAAATTGGGTGCCGCTTGACGTTTATCATAGCAGAGATAAAGAAAAATATAAAAAAGCAATAGATCTTGCCTGCGATATAGGCTGCAATATCTTAAGGTGCTGGGGCGGAAATGTTTATGAAGACGATGAGTTTTTCGATCTCTGCGATGAAAAAGGCATAATGGTATGGCAGGATTTCGCTATGGCTTGCCATTTTTATCCCCAGACAAAAACTTTTGCCGAAAAACTCGGAAAAGAAGTTGAATCTGTGGTGAAAAAATTAAGAAATCATGCGTCTATAATTTTATGGTGCGGGGATAACGAAATAGATTCACTATGCGGAATTAAAGATTATAAACCATCTGTCAATTCAATTACAAGAAAAACTATTCCCGAAATACTTATAAGAATCGATCCTTTAAGGCCTTATTTGCCAAGTTCTCCCTATGTTTCGGATAAAGCATTCGAACTTGGTCAAGAATACACTCCGGAAGCACATTTGTGGGGCTGCCGAGATTATTACAAAAGTAATTTTTATGTTAATTCAAAAGCATACTTTGTAAGTGAAACAGGGTATCACGGCTGTCCCTCGGAAAAGTCTATCCGAAAATTCATTGATGAAGAATATGTATGGCCATATTCTGATAATGAGCAATGGAACCTGCATTCCACAGATCAGAGAAATTCTCCTCAGAGAGTGGAACTTATGGAAAAGCAAGTAAAACAAATTTTCGGAAAGGTTCCAGATAATTTAAGCGAGTATTCTTTAGCTTCGCAGATATCCCAGGCGGAGGCTGATAAATATTTTATCGAAAGAATGAGAGCAAGGACCAAAGAAACGGGCGGAATAATCTGGTGGAACTTGCTGGACGGCTGGCCGCAGATGTCCGACGCTGTGGTGGATTATTATTTTGAGAAAAAGCTCGCATATTTTTATATCAAAAGATCAAGCCGACCTGTTTTGCCGTTAATAGGCGAAATGGGGCAATGGGGATATCCCGTAATCGTTTCGAATTGTTCAAAATATGCTAAAACGCTCTTGATAGAAATTATTGACGCTAAGACGGGAAATACCGTTTTTTCTAAAACAGTAAATTCAGCGCCGAATTCGTCTGTAAATATCGGTGGAATTGATTGCTACCGCTCACAAAAAGGAATGTTTATAATAAAATACACCGTAGACGGAAAATCCTATATAAACACTTATCTTTACGGCACTCCCGAATATGATCTTAATGATTATATAAAATGGATGAAAAAAGCTGACGATATTGAAAATTCACTTTAAATGTGGTAAAATACCTCTGAAATTAAGTTTTCGGAGGTATTTTTTATGAAACTTATAATTGTCCGTCACGCAGAGCCCGATTATTCTATCGATTCTTTGACTGAAAAAGGATTTAAAGAAGCGGAATTTTTAAGCGAGAGGCTGATGAAATTAGATATTGACGATGTCTATGTTTCCGCTCTCGGAAGAGCGAAAGATACCGCTAAGCCTTATCTTTTAAAAAGCGGTAAAAAAGCGGAGATATGCGATTGGCTTATCGAATTCCCCGCGCATATAAAAAACCCCGAAACAGGAACAGAAAGTGTCCCGTGGGATTTTCTGCCTAAGGATTGGACTAAAAAAAGCGGTCTTTTCGATAAATCCGAATGGATTAATGAGCAGATAATGACAACAGGCAATGTAAAAGAAAAATATGATTATGTTTTAAGCAATCTTGACAAGGTGCTTGAGAAATACGGCTATGTGCGCGACGGTTACACTTATAAAGTTACAAAAGAGTATGACGGCACAGTAGTATTCTTCTGCCATTTCGGTGTGGAATGCGTGTTGCTGTCGCATTTGCTTAATATTTCCCCTGTCGTTTTATGGCAGGGCTTTATCGCTTTGCCGTCTTCCGTTACAACTCTTATAACGGAGGAAAGGGAAGAACAGACCGCCTATTTCAGGTGCAATGCGTTCGGAGATATTTCCCACCTTTATGCAAACGATGAGCTTCCGTCTTTTGCAGGCAGATTTTGCGAGCTTTTTTCTAATAAAGACGAGCGGCACTGAATATGAAAAAGTTTGATGTTTTTATCGTAGGCGGAGGGGCCGCGGGGATGAGCCTTGCGGTGTACCTTAAAATGAACTCGAAAAACTTAAAGGTTGCCGTAGCTGAACAGCTTTCAAGGGTAGGCAAAAAGCTTATAACCACCGGTAACGGCAGGTGCAATATCACTAATTCCGACGAGCGGATAGACAGATATCACTCATCGAATATAGAATTTTTCAGCCAGATCCTTAATAAGTACGATAATAAAAAAATAGAGGATTTCTTTGAAAAAACAGGAGTTAAGATAATCTATGACGAAGAGGGAAGAGCATACCCCGAATCTTTGCAGGCTTCAAGTGTTGTAGACGCTTTGCGCTTTTCCGCCGCGGAAAATTCCGTGGAAATATTTACTGATTTAAAGGTGCTCGATTATAAAAAATCAGGTTCAGAATTTATTATCAGCACTTCTTCGGGAGAATTTTTCTCAAAAGCTCTCGTTATCGCCGCAGGCCTTTATTCCGGAGGCAAAAAATCAGGAAGTGACGGCAGTATATTTGAGCTGTTAAAATCAAAGGGTTACGGCGCGGTAAAAGTTAAACCCGCTATCGTGCAGATAAAAACCGATAATCAGGTCACAAGGTCGCTTAAGGGAATAAAGGTTTTGGCGGATGTTTCTTTAAAATCGGGGAAAACCGTGATAAGAAAAGAATTCGGCGAAGTCCTTTTTTGCGATTACGGGCTTTCTGGCCCTCCTGTTATGCAGATCTCAGGCGAGTGTGAAAAAGGAATGACAGTTTCTCTTGACCTTATGCCAAAATGCGATGAAAATAAGCTTTTTAAAATATTAAAGAAGAGAAAAGAATATCTTAAAAACAGGATTTCCTCCGAATTTTTTACAGGCTTGCTAAATAAAAGAGTCGGTCAAAGCATTTTAAAATCGGCAAATATTAAATCAGATATGTTGTGCGGAGAAATTTCCGATAATAAGCTTTTAACACTGTCAAAACTGATAAAAGATATGAGCTTTTCTGTCACCGGTGACACGGGATTTGAAAATTCCCAGGTCACAAAAGGCGGATTAAGCACCGGGTTTTTCGATAAATTCACGCTTATGTCAAAAAAAGAAGATAATCTCTATGCCGTGGGAGAAATTTTGGATATCTGCGGCGATTGCGGCGGATTTAATCTGCACTGGGCGTGGTCGAGCGCAATGTGCTGCGCGGATTCGATAATCAAAGCTTTCGGCGGTGCAAAATGATAATAATAAATAATGTTTTTTGTCCGTTAAACACGGATTTTAAATGTCCTGAAAAAATCGTTTCCGAACACCTTAAAATAAAAGTCGATTTTGCTAAGCTTTACAGAAAATCTGTCGACGCGAGAAAAAAGGATAATATTCTTTTTTGCTGTTCTTTTATAGCGGATGTCGGAAAAGAAGAAAAAAGAATTCTTAAAAAATATAAAAATACGGCGGTTTTCAAAGAAGAAAAGTATGAATTTAAGAAGTTTTCTTATAAATTTAAAGAAAGACCGTACGTAATAGGATTCGGTCCTGCTGGTATGTTTGCGGCGCTTTATCTTGCAAGAGCAGGCTTAAAGCCTGTGGTTGCAGAACAGGGCGCCGATATCGAAACGAGAATTAAAGATGTTGAAACCTATTTTAAGACAGGAGTTTTAAACGAGCGGTCGAATATCCAGTCGGGCGAGGGCGGAGCAGGCACTTTTTCCGACGGCAAGCTAAACACCGGTATCAAGGATAAAAGATGCCGCGCGATATTAAAAGAATTTGTAAATTTCGGAGCCGATGAAAATATTCTTACCGACGCAAAGCCTCATATCGGCACCGATGTTTTAAGAAAAATCGTTGTAAATATCCGAAAAGAAATAGAAGCTTTGGGCGGAGAAGTTAGGTTTAATACTAAATTTGAAGATTTTGTATTCTCTGACGGCGATTTATCGGGCATTTATCTTAACGGCAGTTTAGAAAACTGCTCTTTTATAATTCTCGCCTGCGGCCACAGCGCGAGAGATACATTTAAAATGCTCCTTGATAATAATATAGAAATGATCAAAAAGCCGTTTTCCGTGGGAGTAAGGATCGAGCATAAAAGAGAAAATATCGATAAAGCTCTTTACGGGAAATTTGCAGGCGATAAAAGGCTCGGAGCCGCAAGCTATAAGCTTGCCTGCCACCTTGAAGACGGCAGGGGAGTTTACACTTTTTGTATGTGCCCGGGCGGAGAGGTCGTAAATTCTTCCGATAGGCAGGGCGCTTTTTGCGTCAACGGAATGAGTTATAAAAGCAGAGATCTTGAAAATTCAAACAGCGCGGTGCTTGTGAGTGTTGAGCCTAAAGATCTTGAAGGCGGTATCCTTTCAGGCTGTGAGTTCCAGGAAAGAATAGAAAAATCAGCCTTTAAAGCCGGAAGCGGAAAAGTTCCTGTTTCCACGGTTGGAAGCTTTGTTTTCGGAGAAGACGTTAAGATAGGAATGATAAAGCCGACGGTAAGACCGGAATTTATTCAGACAGATCTATCGGAAATATTTCCTGAATTTGTGGTATCGGCGCTTAAAAAAGGAATAGTTGAGTTTGATAAAAAAATATCGGGCTTTGCCGATAAAAACGCTGTACTCACGGCTCCCGAAACCAGGAGCTCTTCGCCTGTGAGGATCGTAAGAAATGAAAGCCTTGAAAGCGCATCGCTTAAAGGGCTTTATCCCTGCGGAGAGGGAGCAGGTTACGCGGGCGGAATTATGTCCGCCGCGGTAGACGGTCTTAAATGCGCAGAGGCTGTTTTTGATAAAATTTCGCTTAAATTCTGCAAAAACGGAATAAAAAATGAAAAAATTGTTAAAAATTAGGTAAAACATCTTGAAAAAAAGTTTGATATGGAGTAAAATAATAAAAGAAAATTTAGGAGGTTATTCCAATGGTAAAAGTTGCTATTAACGGTTTCGGCCGTATCGGCCGTCTGGCTTTCCGTCAGATGTTCGGCGCAGAGGGTTATGAGGTTGTCGCTATTAACGATCTTACAAGCCCCGCTATGCTTGCTCATCTTCTTAAGTACGATTCCGCACAGGGCAGATATGCTCTTGCTGACACCGTAGTTGCAGGCGAGGACAGCATCACAGTTGACGGTAAAACTATCAAAATCTATGCTGAGAAAAATGCCGCAGATCTTCCCTGGGGAGAAATCGGCGTTGATGTTGTATTAGAGTGCACAGGTTTCTATACTTCTAAGGATAAAGCACAGGCTCATATCGATGCCGGCGCTAAGAAGGTTGTTATTTCTGCTCCTGCAGGTAAAGATCTTCCCACTATCGTTTACAGCGTAAATGAAAAGACTCTCACTAAAGAGGACAAGATTATTTCCGCAGCTTCCTGCACAACCAACTGCTTAGCTCCTATGGCTGATACTCTTAACAAGTATGCTCCTATAGTAAGCGGTATTATGACCACTGTTCACGCTTTTACAGGCGATCAGATGGTACTTGACGGTCCGCACAGAAAAGGTGATCTCCGCCGCGCTCGTGCAGCTGCCGTTAATATAGTTCCTAACTCAACAGGTGCTGCTAAGGCTATCGGTCTTGTTATTCCTGAGCTTAACGGTAAGCTTATCGGTTCTGCTCAGCGTGTTCCGGTTCCGACTGGTTCTACAACTATTCTTGTTGCAGTTGTAAAAGGCAAAGATGTTACCGTTGAGGGTATCAATGCCGCTATGAAGGCTGCTTCAAGCGCGTCTTTCGGTTACACCGAAGAGCCGCTCGTATCTTCCGATATCATCGGTATCACTTATGGTTCGCTCTTTGACGCTACTCAGACAATGGTTACAAAGATTGACGACGATACCTATCAGGTACAGGTTGTTTCTTGGTATGATAACGAGAACAGCTATACAAGCCAGATGGTTCGCACTATCAAGTATTTCGCTGAAATCTGATAAATTAAAATTATTAAAGGGTCGCGAATTTTCGCGGCCCTTTTTTAAAAGTTAGGTGATATTTATGAATTTTAATCTTCACACGCATACTTATCTTTGCCGTCACGCCTCCGAAACCCCTGAAGAATATGTTTTAGCGGCGATAAACCGCGGAATAAAACAGCTTGGATTTTCCGATCATATTCCTTATGATTTCGGGGAAACAAACCACTTTTTAAGCGGATTCAGAATGTTAAAAGGGGAAACTGAAACTTATGTTAGCGGGATCAGAAGATTAAAAGAAAAATATAAAGATAAGATCGAGATCTATGTAGGGTATGAAGCGGAATTTTATCCGAAACATTTTGATAAAACGGTCGAAAACATTGAAAAATACGGATATGATTACCTTATTCTCGGCCAACACCACACAAATAATGAATACGATGGTGTCTACAGCGGAGCAAGAACCGAAGATCCTAAAATTTTAAAGCAATATGTTTTGCAAGTGACAGAGGGCATAAAAACGGGGAAATTTACCTATGTCGCCCATCCTGACCTTATAAATTTCGCCGATAGGAAAAGCAATATTTATTTATCAGAAATGGAAAAGCTCTGCCGTACCGCGCTTGACTGTAAGGTTCCTTTGGAATTCAATTTAAGAGGTGTGGATTTTAAAAGCAAATATCCCTGCAGAGAATTTTTTGAAATTGTTAAAGAAGTCGGAAATGACGTAGTTATGGGGTTGGACGCGCATTCTATAAGAGAAATAAATAATACCGACCCCGAAGAAAGAGCACTTGAAATATTAAGCGAATTAAATATTACTCCTATAAATAATAAAAGCGCCGATAATTACATAAAATAGTATCGGTGATATGAATGATATTTAAAATCAATATTAAAAAGCTGGCAATTTGTATTCTTATTCCGCTTATCGCGGGAGGACTTTCAACTTTAATAGTCGGCTCCGATATGAAGATATATTCCTCTATCGAAAGGCCGCCGCTTTCTCCGCCCGGTATAGTTTTCCCGATAGTCTGGTCGATACTGTATGTACTTATGGGAATATCGCTGTATCTTGTTTCTGTGGATAAGTCGGCTTCGGAGGACGAGAAAACAGTTGCAAAAACCGTGTTTTTCGTGCAGCTCTTTTTGAATTTTATATGGTCGCCCGTGTTCTTTAAATTCAAAATGTATCTTCTCGCATTTATTATTCTGATTTTAATGATCGCGGCTGTTGTGCTGATGATAATGAAGTTTTATAAGATATCAAAGCCTGCGGCATATCTGCAGATCCCTTATCTTATCTGGCTTATTATTGCTGCATATCTTAATTTCGGAGTTTATGTATTGAATTAAAAAATATAAGCGGCAGTTAAATTTAACTGCCGCTTATATTTTTTTTATTTTCACTGATTTTGATTTCCTGATGAGGGCACCTGCTGCCTTAATGCCGCGCGAGTTTTTCTTATTTCGCCTAAATTAGCGGTGAGTTCTTCATCCGCACGGCACATAAGATCGTCAACAAATTCCTGAGCGGCTTTTCTCATTTCTCTGCTCTTAGTCTGAGCGTGGGAAATGATCTCTGCGGCTTTTTCCTGAGCCATTTTAACAATTTCTTCCTGAGCGACAGCCGCTTTTGCGCGCTCCTCTGCGTTGCGGATAATGCTGTCGGCCTCGTGCTTAGCATTGGTAATAATATCTGCTCTGTCCGATACTATTCCGCGCGCCTGCTTTATTTCGCTCGGGATATTGAGTCTGATATCGTCAACAACAGCGCGGAGCTTTTCGATATCCACAACCGTTTTTTTGCCGGGGATTTTAATTCCGCTGTCTAAAACCTCATCAAACTGTTCAAGTAACTCGTCAAGTGTCATAATAATTCTCCTTTTTTATCTTCTTTTATTCTGAAAGTCTTTTTACTATATCTTCATATATTTCTTTTGAAACAAAGCCCGAGATATCTCCGCCCATTCCTGCTATCTGCCTTACCATACTTGAGCTTAAATACATATTTTCCGCTCTTGTTGTTAAAAACAGCGTTTCAACATCGGGATTTAATTTTTTATTGGTGAGCGCCATTTGGAATTCGTATTCGAAGTCCGACATTGCTCTTAAACCTTTTATTATTGCACAGGCATTTTTCTTTTTGCAATAATCGGCAAGAAGCCCGTCATACAGATCTACTTCGACATTCTTTAAGTCCTTTACAGTCTTTAAAATCATTTCTTTCCGCTCTTGTTTAGTAAAAGCACATTGCTTGTTGGCATTCGTCATAACCACAACTATAAGCTTATCAAACATAGTGCTTGCTCTTGAAATGATATCGAGATGACCTATAGTTATAGGATCAAAGCTTCCGGGGCATATTGCTATGCGTTCATTCAATATTATCACCCCTTTTATAAACCGATATATGTATTTTACCGTATTTATAATGTTTTTTAAGCTTTAAGTTCCCACAATATTCAGGCATTATAACCTCTGCCGGGTGCTCGCAGATAACTAATCCGAATTTGCTCATCACATTAGATATCTTTTCAAGCGCCGGGAGAAGAAGGCCTGCCTCATAAGGCGGATCCAAAAAAGCGATATCGAATTTTTTATCGGTGCTTAGAAGATATGACATATAATCGGATTTTATAACCGAAGAATTTCCCTCAAAACCTGTTACGGCAAGATTTTTTCTGACAGCATTCAGCGAAGCATCGGAAATATCGACAAATACCGCTTCTTTTGCGCCTCTGCTCAAAGCCTCAATTCCGAGCTGACCGCTTCCTGCGAAAAGATCGAGAATTCTTCTGCCCTCTATATCAAACTGGATAGAAGAGAAAATGCCCTCCTTGGCTTTTTCACCCGTGGGCCTTACGATATCGTTTCCCGCGACCGTGCAAAGCTTTAAGCCTCCGGCGGAACCTGTAATAACTCGCATCGGCAAAACTCCAAAATATATTATTATCTACCTTATTATCCCACTAAATCGGGTATTTTGTCAATACCTAATTTATGGGATTATGCCAAAAGAGCGAAAATATAAAAAAATACTTGATTTTTTTTATAAGATATGGTATTATATTTGAGCATTTTATTTCACCTTTTCCCAAAGGTGGGTTTAGTGCCGAAAATATTATCGACATTGAAGCGAGCGGTCCTCTGTAATATGGCATGAACGCTTGAAAAAAGTCAGGGAGGAAATTTTAAATGGATGCAGTTAAAGAATTAACTCAGGGAATGCTTAAAGCAGACGCACCCGAAATCATAATCGGAAGCACTGTTAAGGTACACGTAAAAATCAAAGAGGGCGAAAAAGAGCGTATTCAGGTATTTGAAGGTACCGTTATCGCTAAGAACAACAGCGGAATAGCCGAAACCTTTACTGTCCGCCGTTTATCATACGGCGTAGGAGTAGAGCGTGTTTTCCCGGTTCATTCTCCTATCGTTGACAAGGTTGAGCTTGTAAGAAAAGGCCGCGTTCGCCGCGCCAAGCTTTACTATCTGCGTGACAGAGTCGGTAAAGCGGCAAAGGTTAAAGAGCTTATCGGTTAACCTTAAAAAATTGTATTTTACCGCAGGAATGGAGGGACGGGGTTTTATGCCTTGTCCCTTTTTGTTTTAGCCGAAGAATTTGGAGGAATAAATTTGTCTGAATTTAATGAAGTCGGAAATAAAAAAGGAAAAAGAGAGCTTGAAGAAAAGCTTTCTTTAAAGACAGAAATTTTTGAATGGCTGGAAGTTATTGTATCCGCAATGATTTTGGTCGTGTTTTTGTTTACCTTTGTTTTCCGTATCGCTACTATTGACGGACCCTCTATGCAAAACACCTTGCACAGCGGAGAAAAGGTCATTATATCAAATATTTTTTATTCTCCGAAAGCGGGCGATGTCGTTGTTATATCGAGAAATGCGTCAAACGATTCGAACGACGAGGATGTAAGCGATAAGCCTATCATAAAAAGAATAATTGCAACCGCCGGGCAGACTGTGGATATCGATTTTGAGGCAGGCAAGGTCTATGTTGACGGTAAGGCTTTAAACGAACCATATACCAAAACCCCCACAAATCTTAAGTATGACGACGGCGTGGTATTCCCGCTTGTAGTAAGCGAGGGGAGCGTGTTCGTGCTCGGAGATAACAGGAACGATTCTCTTGACAGTAGATCTGCAAGAATAGGAAATGATGGAATGGTGGATACCAGATATATTTTAGGCAGAGCGGTTATAAGAATATATCCTTTTTCCAAATTCGGGAGATTAAGTGATGGAAAATAAAGAAAATTCACAGAATATCCAATGGTTTCCCGGCCACATGGCAAAAACCAAGAGGAAAATAAAAGAGCAATTAAAGCTTGTTGACGCGGTTGCTGAAATAACCGACGCACGAATTCCCGTAAGCAGCAGAAATCCCGATATCCCGGAGCTTATAGGCGATAAGCCTCATATAATCGTGCTTAATAAATGCGATATGGCGGATAGAGCCGAAACGGAAAAATGGATAGATATTTATAAAAAAAGCGGAATTTCAGCCGTCGCTGCGGATTGCAAAAGCGGCAAAGGAATAAATGAATTTAAAAACTGCGTATTATCGCTTTTATCCGATAAAATTGCCAAGAACAAAGAAAAAGGAATGGCGGGCAAAAGCGTAAGAATTATGATAGTGGGAATTCCGAATGTAGGAAAATCCTCTTTTATAAATAAGCTTTCTTCAAACTCAAAGGCAAAGGTTGAAAACAGACCCGGGGTCACGAGAATAAACCAGTGGTATAAGGTAGGAAATAATCTTGAGGTTTTGGATACTCCCGGAGTTTTGTGGCCGAAATTTGAAGATGAAACAGTAGGCGAGCATCTTGCGTTTACCGGTGCCGTTTCAGACAGGATCATCGATACGGAACTTCTTGCGATGCGCCTTTTAGCCACCTTAAGCAAATCATATCCCGAGCTTTTAGAGCAAAGATATAAGATTTCCGAATTTCCCGAAGACCATTATGAAATGCTCTGTCTTCTCGGGAAAAAACGCGGAATGATGATAAGAGGCGGAGAAGTGGATACAGAGCGCGCGGCAAATATGCTGCTTGAAGAATACAGAAATTTGAAAATAGGAGCCGTAACGATAGAAAGGACCTCCGAGTATGCCTGATTATTCTTATGAAATTAAAGCTTTAAATAATGGTTTTAAAAGTGTCTGCGGAGTTGACGAGGCAGGCAGAGGTCCGCTTGCAGGTCCTGTTTGTGCGGCGGCTGTGATACTTCCTTTAGGATTTGAAATAGGGGAGCTTGACGACTCTAAAAAGCTTACCGAGAAAAAGCGTGAAATGCTTTTTGAAGTTATAAAAAAGGAAGCTTTGGATTATAGCGTAGCTTTTGCAAGCGTGGAAGAAATAGAAAAATATAATATTTTAAATGCAACCTATCTTGCTATGAACAGGGCAATTTCTTCTCTTAGATCTTTACCCGATCTTGCTTTGATAGACGGCAACCGCGAGCCTAAAGATTGCCCCGTGAAATGCGAAACTGTAATAAAAGGCGACTCAAAATCATATTCTGTTGCGGCGGCTTCTGTGCTTGCTAAGGTGACCAGGGACAGACTGATGAAAGAATATGATGAAAAGTATCCGTCTTACGGTTTTGCCGCACATAAAGGTTACGGCACAAAAGTGCACTACGAAGCCATAAAAAATCACGGAATTTGTGAAATTCACAGAAAGTCATTTTTAAAAAATGTCTTATAACAGCGAAAATTCAAGAATTTTAGGAGCTCTCGGCGAAGAAAAGATTGCAAAATTTCTTAAGTCCAAGGGCTGTATAATTCTAAAAAGGAATTACAGAGACAGATACGGCGAAGTGGATATCATTGCCGAAAGCAAGCAAAACATAATATTTGTCGAAGTAAAAACAAGGAATAAAAACGCGCTGGTTTCGGGTCTTGACGCTATAGATGAAAAGAAAATGCGCCTTATAAAAAACGAGGCGCTGATGTTTACAAAAAGGTTAAATACCGATCTTGAGCCGAGAATAGATGTTGCGGAACTGACATACAGCGAAACGCCCGAGGGGAAGTATAAATGGGAGCTTAAGTATATTAAATCTGCTTTTTAGGCGAGGTTTTTATTATGAATTTATTTGATCTCCACAGCGATACTCCTTATGAATGCTATAAAAATAATATTCTTCCGAGCGACCGCAGGCTTGCGGCAAACATTGAACAGAAAAAATTTTTCGATAAATGGGATCAGTTCTATGCCGTTTGGATAAAAGACGATGAAACAGAGCCTTTTAAAAAATATAAAGATATTATAACTTTTTTCAAAGAAAAGCTAAAAAATACGGATATTAAACCGAATATCCGCTTTGCGCTTGAGGGCGGAGCGGCGATCGGGCAGGATTTAGAAAATGTTTCTAAATTAAAAGAAGATAATATAGAATATATCACTCTTACCTGGAATCACAAAAATAATATAGCCGCCGGCACTTATGAGAGCGGCGGAATAACGGATTTCGGGAAAAAAGTTATCAATAAAATGAATACTCTTTCCATTGCCTGCGATCTTTCGCATTCGAATGACGAAACTTTTTATAAAGCTTTGGAAATTTCAAAATACCCTATAATTACCCATGCCTGCCTTAAAGATATAACGGATCACCCGAGGAATTTTACATTTTCACAAATAAAAGAGCTTTTTAAAAGAGGCGGAATTTTCGGAATTTGCTTTTACCCCGAATTTGCGGGGGAGGGCGATATTTTTGAGAAGATTTATGAAAATATTTATCGGTTATCTGATCTTGGGTTTGCTGAAAATTTAGCCATAGGCTCGGATTTTGACGGCGCTTTAATGGATAAAAACCTTAAAAATTCCTGCGATACTTTAAATCTTTATGATTATTTGTTAAAAAAAGGGATAGATAAAAAATCGCTTAACGGCATTTTTTATGATAACGCTTTTAATTATTTTAAAAAAATTTCGGAAAGGAAAAAGAAATGAACTATATAAGCACACGAAATAAAAATTTAAAAGAAAGCTCGGCTTTTGCTATTGCAAACGGTATTTCAAAAGAGGGCGGTCTTTTTGTACCCGAAAGTATTCCGAAGTTAAACTCGGAAGATTTCGAAAAATTAAAAAAGCTTGATTACTGCGAAAGGGCAAAATATATCTTATCCTATTTCCTTACCGATTTTACGAACGAGGAGCTTGAATACTGCGTTAAAGGCGCATACTGCGGCACATTCGATTTTGATAATCCCGCACCTCTTGCAAAGCTTGGAGAAAATGAATATATCCTGGAGCTTTGGCACGGCCCTACCTGTGCGTTTAAAGACCTTGCCTTGCAGCTTTTGCCTTATCTTATGACCGTTTCCGCAAAAAAGGTTTCAAAAGGATTTAAAACGGTTATTCTCGTAGCCACTTCGGGAGATACGGGTAAAGCGGCGCTTGAGGGATTTAAAGACGTTGACAACACCGAGATCATCGTGTTTTACCCTCAGGAGGGTGTTAGCAATATGCAAAAGCTGCAGATGGTTTCACAGCTCGGCGATAATGTAAATGTTTGTGCGATAAGCGGAAATTTTGACGACGCGCAATCAGCGGTAAAACAGATATTTACCGATGAAACGGTTAAAAGCGAGCTTGCAAAAAACAATATGAAATTTTCCTCTGCTAACTCTATAAATTGGGGAAGACTGGCTCCCCAGATAGTTTATTATGTTTCTTCTTACTGCGATATGCTGAATCAGGGCGAAGATTTAAAAGACGGTTTTACCGTCACAGTACCCACAGGCAATTTCGGAAATATTCTTGCGGCTTATTATGCTAAAAAAATGGGAGTTCCGATAAGTAAGCTTATCTGCGCATCTAATTCAAATAATGTGCTTACGGATTTTATAAACACCGGAATTTACGATAAAAACAGAAAGTTTTATACTACCTGCTCGCCCTCAATGGATATTCTTATTTCAAGCAATCTTGAAAGACTATTATTCGATCTTTCGGGTAATGACGATGAATATATCTCGAATATAGAGGACAAGCTCTTTAAAACAGGAAAATTCGAGATAAAAGAAGAAATAAAAGAAAAGATTTCCGATCTATTCTTCGCTTCCTGCTGTGACGACGATAAAACTCTTGATACTATTAATGAAACCTTTGAAAAATTCGGATATCTTATAGATACTCACACGGCGGTAGCCGTAGCGGCTTATAAGGAATATAAAGAAAAAACGGGTGATAAAAGACCTGCCGTTATAGCCTCTACCGCCTCGCCTTATAAATTCACTTCAAGCGTTTTAAAGGCGCTTGATAAAACTCCCGACAGCGACGAGTTTAAAAATCTCGATATTTTAAGCGAAGTTTCAAATACTTCTGTTCCTGAGCCTTTAGCCAAACTTAAAAACGCAAAGGTAAGATTTGATAAGGTTTACGGTAAAGACGAGCTAAAAAAAGCTGTAAAGGATTGCCTTTTTAAATAAAATATGTATCGTACTGCTTTCGGTATCCGGCATAAAACTTTCCTGCCGGATACCGTTTGTCTGAATTTTTAATTACTGTCTTGCCGAAAAAGTATCGCAGCAGGTTTCGCTGCAGCAGTTTGCGGTACAGTTACCGATCTTGATCATTCCGGCTTTGCAGGAATCGTCTTCAGTGTGATGAACGCAGTTTTTAACCGAACAATGAATACAATACTCTGTTTTACAATCTGACATTTAAATCATCCTTTCCGGCTTTTAGCCTTTATTATTATGCTCAATTACTTATCTTTTATGTGAGGCAGGCGAAAAAATTTGTCTATATTTGCAATTTCGGATCTTCATTTATCATTTGAAACCGATAAGTCCATGGAAATCTTTCCCGGCTGGCAGAATTATACCCGGAGAATAAAGGAAAATTTCAATAAAATCGTAACGGAAGAAGATACCGTCGTAATTGCGGGAGATATTTCGTGGGCGACAAAATTAGAAGAAGCTAAAACCGATCTAAGCTTTATAAATTCGCTGCCCGGCAAAAAGGTATTTATAAAAGGCAATCACGATTTTTGGTGGACCACCGCTAAAAAAATAAATGATTTTTTTGAAAAAAATAAATTTGACACGCTCAAAATAGTTTATAATAACTTCTTTGCGGTGGAAAAGTATGCCGTTTGCGGAACAAGAGGCTGGTTTTATGATAAAAGCGGTCCTGAAGACGAAAAGGTCCTTTTAAGAGAGTGCGGTAGACTTGAAACCTCTCTTTTTCAAGCCGAAAATTCAGGATTTGAACCGATAGTATTCTTGCATTATCCGCCTGTTTACGGTAATTTTAAGAACGAAATGATATTAAAAATCTTAAAGAGTCATAAAATCGACACTGTTTATTACGGCCATATCCACGGCTCGGGTATAAAAAGCACCGTTTCGGAGTATGACGGTATAAAAATGAAGCTATTGTCTGCCGACTGTAACGGTTTTTCCCCGATACTTGTAAAAAAATTAAAAATTTAACAAATAATAGTGGAAAATCGTTTTTACTTGTGGTATAATAAAATGCAATTTATGCGGAGGTACTTAAAATGAGTTTAAAAGAATCTAAAAAAATCGATACCAACAGGTATCAGCTTGAGATCACTATTGATGGGGAGAAGTTCAGAGAAGCTATTAAGGAAGCTTACCGTAAGAACGGAAAAAAGATAAATATTCCCGGATTCAGAAAAGGTAAAGCTCCTTTACATATGATAGAAACATATTACGGCTCCGAAGTATTCTTTGAAGACGCTCTTAACCTGCTTTATAACGACGCAGTAGAGGGCGCTATCGAAGAATCGGGCCTTAAGGTTATTGACGATAAAATGGATTTTGACCTTGTTTCCATTTCTAAGGAAGACGGTGTTGACTTCAAGGTAAGCCTTACCACTTATCCTGAAATCACACTTAAGAATTATAAAGGTTTAAAAGCTGAAAAAACCGCTGTTAAGGTTGACGCGGCAGAAGTCAATAAAGAGATCAAGGCTATGGCCGAGAGAAACTCAAGAATGGTTTCCGTTGAAGACAGAGCCGCTAAAAAAGGCGATACTGTTGTTATTGACTTTGAAGGATTTACAGACGGTAAAGCATTCGAGGGCGGTAAAGCAGAGGGCCATTCCTTAGAGCTTGGTTCCGGTCAGTTCATTCCCGGATTTGAAGATCAGATCGTAGGTAAGAATATCGGCGATGAATTTGATGTAAACGTTACTTTCCCTGAGGAATACGGCGCTAAAGAGCTTGCAGGAAAGCCCGCAGTATTTAAAGTAAAGCTTCATGAGATAAAGATAAAAGAGCTTCCCGAGGTCGACGATGAGTTTGCAAAAGATGTCAGCGAATTCGATACTTTAAAGGATCTTAAAGCCGATATCAAGAAAAAAGCTCTTGAAAGAAAGAAAAAAGCGGCTGAAGAGGCTGTAGAAAACGAACTTGTTCAGCAGATTGTTGACGGTATCGAGGGCGATATCCCCGAGGCTATGTTTGAAAACCGCCTTAATCAGTCTGTAGAAGAATTCGCTTACCGTCTGCAGTCGCAGGGAATGAATCTTGAAACCTATCTTAAATATACCAACAGCACTATCGATGATTTCAAGAAATCTTTCCGCCCCCAGGCTGAAATGCAGGTTAAATACCGCCTCGCTCTTGATAAAATAGTCGAGCTTGAAAACATCAAGGCCGATGAAAAGGATATTGAGGCTGAATATAAGAAAATGGCTGATAATTACGGCTTGGAAGTCGATAAAGTCAAAGCGGCTGTTCCCTCAAGCGAGCTTGAAAAGGATATCGCCGCAAATAAAGCTATTGACTTTGTAAAGGCAAACGCGGTTATAACCGAGGCTGAGCCCAAAGAAAGCAAGCCTGCGGCTAAAAAAGATCCCGCTAAAAAAGCGGCTGCTAAAAAGACCGAGGAAAAATCGGATAAATAATTGATTATATTTTTTAAAGTCCGTTCATAATAATTCGTACAGGAGGTTAATCGGAATGAGTTTGGTTCCTTATGTTGTTGAACAAACAAGCAGAGGAGAAAGATCCTATGATATTTTTTCCCGCTTGCTTAATGACAGAATTATAATGCTTAACGATCAGGTTGATAATAATTCGGCAAGCGTCGTTATAGCGCAGATGCTTTATCTTGAGGGTCAGGATCCCGAAAAGGATATAAGCTTTTATATCAACAGTCCGGGCGGATCTGTTTCCGCGGGTATGGCTATTTATGATACTATGCAGTATATCAAGTGCGATGTCAGCACTATCTGCCTTGGAATGGCCGCGAGTATGGGAGCTTTCCTCCTTGCCGCAGGTGCTCCGGGAAAAAGATTTGCTCTTCCTAACAGCGAGATTATGATTCATCAGCCCTTAGGCTCTGCCGAGGGTCAGGCAACGGATATTCTTATCCACGCTAATCATATCAAGCATATCCGCAGCACGATAAATGAAATTTTGGCAGCCGAAACAGGCAAGCCGCTCAGCGTTATCGAGCAGGATACAGAGCGCGATAATTTTATGACTGCAAAGGAAGCCGCTGATTACGGACTTATTGATAAAGTTATTACTAAAAGATAAATAAGAATTTTTAAAAACCGGAAAGTCCGCGGACAAACGCGTATTTTCCGGTTTTGAATAGGAGATAAAATGCCGAAAAATAATGATAGTGAGATCTGCTGTTCTTTTTGCGGAAAAACTCAGGATGAAGTTTCAAGACTCATAGAGGGTCCCGGAGTTTATATTTGCGACAGCTGCATAAGCTTTTGCAATTCTCTTCTTTTTGAGGATGACGCGGCAGCCGAAAATAAAAGCATAGAAAATGAAGAAAAACCTCTGCCCAAGCCTAAAGAGATCAAAGAAAAGCTTGATGAATATGTAATAGGCCAGGATGAGGCAAAGAAGATATTATCAGTTGCTGTTTATAATCATTATAAAAGAATAAGGGATAATAAGGAGTGCGGCGTAGAGCTTGCCAAGAGTAATGTGTTAATGTTAGGCCCCACCGGAGTGGGGAAAACCCTTTTAGCTCAAACTCTTGCAAAAACTCTCGATGTTCCTATAGCTATTACCGACGCGACTACTCTCACCGAGGCAGGATATGTCGGAGAAGATGTCGAAAATATCCTTTTGAGGCTCATTCAGGCGGCGGATTATGATGTTGAAAAAGCCGAGCACGGAATAATTTATGTCGATGAAATAGATAAAATAGCGAGAAAATCCGAAAATGCGTCTATCACAAGAGATGTAAGCGGAGAGGGCGTTCAGCAGGCACTGCTTAAGATCCTTGAGGGAACTGTTTCAAATGTTCCTCCTCAGGGAGGAAGAAAGCACCCTCAGCAGGAGTTTATTCAGATCGATACCACAAATATCCTCTTTATCTGCGCCGGCGCATTTGACGGCATAGAAAAGGTCATCGAAAGAAGAATGGGCGGCAGTTCTTTAGGATTCGGCGCCGATGTGAAATCGCCGAAGAGCATTGAGGCGCAGGCGCTTTGCGAAACTGCAACCCATCAGGATCTTGTTAAATTCGGAATGATTCCCGAACTTGTGGGAAGACTTCCTGTTATAGCAACCTTAAAGGGAATGGATAAAGAAACCCTTGTAAATATTATGACGAGGCCCAAAAACTCAATTATCAAGCAGTATCAGGCGCTTTTTGAAATGGATAATGTTAAGCTTGAATTCAGAAAAGAAGCGCTCGACGCCATTGCCGATATGACAGTTGAAAGAAATACGGGAGCAAGAGGCTTAAGATCGATAGTTGAAAGCGTGCTGCAGAATATTATGTTTGAAACGCCTTCCGAACCCGATATTGAAAAAATCATAATAACCAAAGATACCGTTAAATCGGGAAAACCGAAAATTGTAAGAAAGCAGAGCGCCGAATAAAATTCGGCGCTCTCTTTTTTTAAAACTGCTTTCTTAATTTTTCAAGCGCGGCTTTTTCTATTCTTGAAACATAGCTTCTTGAAATATTAAGAAGCCGGGCAATATCTTTTTGAGTCATTTCTTCATTGCCGTTTAATCCGTATCTTAAGCTAATTATCTTATATTCTCTTTCATCAAGAGTTTTTCCTATTATTTTGCTTAAATGTTCAAGTTTGAGCTTTGTATCGGTTTTTTCTTCGATATCCACATTATCCGCTATCACATCTATAAGCGAGATAGAATTTCCGTCACGGTCGGTTTCTATAGGATCGCTGATATATACATCCTGCGATGTTTTCCTCATACTTCTGAAATACATCAGAATTTCATTTTCAATACACCTTGCGGCATAGGTCGCAAGCCTTATTCCTTTATCGGAATTAAAGGTCGTAACAGCTTTAATAAGTCCGATAGTGCCTATTGAAATAAGATCATCCTGATCGCAGCCTGCGGAATAGTATTTTTTCACAATATGCGCAACAAGCCTTAAATTGTGCTCGATAAGCTTGTTTTTTGCGTCCTCGTCGCCTGTTTCGCAGTAAAGCTTCAGTAATTCCTCCTCTTTTTTAGCTGAAAGCGGAGGAGGGAAAGCCCCTGCGCCCGTTACATGAAGAGCAAAATAATAAAGATTACAGGCAATTTTTAAAAATAAATCAAACAGCATAAAATAACCCCCATACGATAAATTTATATGCGTACGGGGGCATTATTTTGCCATATTTATTTTATAAAATTCCTGTACAGTGATCGCTGAAAGCTTCTGTGATTTTTACACTTAAAATCTTTCCGCGTAAATCTTTATCCGATTTTACGAAAACTTTTGAATAATTCGCGGTGTATCCTTCATAAGTATTGCCTTTTTTACTCTCAAAAAGAACATCGAAAGTTCTGCCGCAAAGCTTATTTAAAAATTCTTCTTCGCTTTTAATGCAAATCTCTGCTAATTTTTTAGCTCTTAAAGCTTTGATCTCTTTTTTTATCTGATCGGGATATTTTTCCGCAGGAGTGCCTTTTCTTATTGAATAGGGGAAAATGTGCGATCTTGCAAACCCGATTTTTTTAACAAAGTTTAGGCTTTTTTCAAATTCCTCGTCGGTTTCTCCCGCAAAGCCTACCATTATATCGGTCGTAACAGCCGCGTCTAAAAACATACTTCTTATTCTTGTTACTAAATCTTCGTAGAATTTGCTGTCATAATGCCGGTTCATTCTTTTGAGGGTTTCGTCACAGCCCGATTGGAGAGATAAATGAAACTGCGGGCAGAATTTTTCTTGAGATTTAAGCCTTTTCAGCATTTCGTCAGAAATGCAGTCGGGCTCAAGCGAGCCGAGCCTTACTCTTTTTATCCCTTCGGTATCACAGACTGTGTCCACCGCGTCGGCAAGGTCAAAATTCTCGCCTTTGCCGTAAGACGAAAGATTTATTCCCACAAGCACAATTTCAGAAAACCCGTTTAAAGCAAGTGTTTTAGCCTCTTTTTTAATTTCTTCAAGGTTTCTTGAGCGCACTCTTCCTTTTGCATAGGGAATAATGCAGTAGGTGCAGAACCTGTCGCACCCGTCTTCTATCTTCATATAAGCTCTGGTTCTTTCGCTGAAATTTGAAATAAGCGGAGTGTTGTAAACATCTGTTGCTTTGTGATCATAGACGGAAAAAATCCTAACCTTGGTTTTTAAAAATTTTTCTGTTTCGCATAAAATTTTTGAAATATCCGTGTTTCCGATTACAATATCCGCCTCTTTTAAGCTTTCCGATCTTTCGGGAAACGCCTGGACCATACAGCCCGTGAGAATTATAACCGCCTGCGGATTTTCTTTTCTGCAGCGCCTTAAAGTCTGACCCGCCTTTTTGTCGCTCTGCGCGGTGACGGAGCAGGTGTTGATAACGATAATATCCGCTTTCGCATCTTCAAAATCCGTGTAACCCGAGCGGTTAAAAAGCTCACGGATAGCCTCGGTTTCATATTGATTGACTTTACAGCCTAAAGTTATATAATGAACATTCATATCTTTTCTCCGTTAGAATTTACATAAATAATTATATTATATTTTTTTATATTTTACAAGGAAAATATTGATTTTTGAAAGCATATATTGTATAATTATTTTGTATGTTAAAACGAGTTGTTTGGAGAGATAATTTTGTTTAAAAACAGATTCACGATTTTGCTTATTTGCATAACATTCGATATTGCAGCTGCGGTCGCTTCCGTTTTTTTAGCCGGTTCTTTTTGTCAGATCGGTTTTAACGGGGCGTTTTTTACATTGGCGGCGGTTTTTGCGGTGTCGCTTTTTGTTTTCCTTTATATTTTTAAGGCTTATAATATTTTGTGGAAGTATGCGGGATATTCGGATTATATCAGGCTTGTGATCTCGGCTTGTCTTTCAGGTCTTGTTATGCTTTTTGCAAGTCTTATTTTTGGACCTGACAATGGAATAAAAATCAGATTTTCTTTCATTTCCGTTCTTTTTGCCATAGTGTTTATTTTCTGCTTCAGGCTTGCCGCAAGGCACAGCGTGGGAGAGATATTCAAAGGCGGCGCAAAAGCGGAAGATAATATTATGATAATCGGCGCGGGAGACGCCGCAAAGCTTCTTATTGATGATATCCAGAGCAACCGTGAGCTTTATAAATCCGCCATAAAATGCGCTATAGATGATAATACTCAAAAGATAGGAAACTATATTTCAGGCGTTAAGATAGTGGGGGACTGCAATTCTATTCCCGATTGCATTAAAGAATATCATATAGATACTATTATTTTCGCCATACCCTCCTGCGAAAGCGCGAGAAAATCAGAAATTCTTCAAATGTGTCAGAAAACAGGCTGCAAGATCCGCGTGCTGCCGAGCGTATATAAAATGCTCTCCGGTCAGCAGATAAAGATAAACACTTTAAGGGAAGTTCAGATTGAGGACCTTTTGGGAAGAGATCCTATCGATCTTACTTTGCCGAATGTTTTTGATTATATAAAGAACAAAACAGTATTAGTCACAGGTGGCGGAGGATCAATAGGCTCCGAGCTTTGCAGACAGATAGCTTTCCACAATCCGAAAAAACTCATTATTTTCGATATTTATGAGAATAATGCTTACGAGATACAAAACGAGCTTAAATTCGCTGATCCGGAGCTTGATCTTATAACGCTTATCGGCTCAGTGAGAGATAAAAAAAGGCTCGAATATGTATTTGAAAAATATAAGCCACAGCTTGTTTTCCACGCTGCAGCTCATAAGCATGTGCCTTTAATGGAGGACAGCCCTAACGAGGCTATAAAAAACAACGTCTTCGGCACTTATAACACAGCTCTTTGCGCCGATAAATACGGAGCGGAAAAGTTTGTGCTTATATCCACCGATAAAGCTGTCAACCCCACCAATATTATGGGAGCGAGCAAGAGAATTTGCGAAATGATAGTGCAGTCGGTCAATGAAAAATCCAAGACCGAATTTGTCGCAGTAAGATTCGGAAACGTTTTAGGATCTAACGGATCGGTCATTCCGCTGTTTAAAAAGCAGATAGAAAAAGGTGATCCCGTCACTGTCACAGATCCGAATATGATAAGATACTTTATGACTATTCCCGAGGCGGTTTCGCTGGTAATTCAGGCAGGATCTTCTGCCAAGGGCGGAGAAATATTCGTTTTGGATATGGGCAAGCCCGTTAAAATAGTCGATCTTGCCGAAAATCTTATCAAGCTTTCGGGGTACAAGCCTTATTCCGAAATTCAGATAGAATTTATCGGTCTCAGACCGGGAGAAAAAATGTATGAAGAGCTTTTGATGTCCGAAGAGGGACTTAAAAAGACAGATAACAGGCTTATTTATATCGGTCACGCTATTGATTTTGACGAAAACGAATTTTTCAATGAGCTTAAAGAATTAAAACATATGCTTGAAGATGAAAATTCGGACATCAGAGAAATAACAGCGCGCATTGTTCCGACATATCATTATAACGCCGCTCAATAAGAGCGGCGTTTGGCTGTGAAAAACGGGGGATCATTATGGCAGAAAAAATAATTGAAAATTTAAGAAATATCGCGATAATCGCACACGTCGACCATGGTAAGACCACACTTGTAGACCAGCTTTTAAAGCAGAGCGGTACTTTCAGAGAAAACGAATCGGTAAACGAAAGGGTAATGGACTCTAACGATCTCGAAAGAGAAAGAGGAATTACAATTCTTTCGAAAAACACAAGCGTTATGTATAACGGCGTTAAGATAAATATTATCGATACTCCGGGACACGCGGATTTCGGCGGAGAGGTCGAGAGAATTCTTCAGATGGTAGACGGCGTTCTTTTACTTGTCGACGCTTTTGAGGGCTGTATGCCGCAGACGAGATTTGTGCTTAAAAAAGCGCTGGCTCTCGGCAAAAAAGCAGTTGTTGTTATAAATAAGATCGACAGACCTATGGCAAGACCTCACGAGGTCGTAGACGAAGTCCTTGATCTTTTCATAGAGCTTGGCGCTGACGACGATCAGATAGAATTTCCCGTAGTTTTCGCCTCCGCAAGAGACGGTTATGCTTCTTATTCACCCGATGTTAAGGGTTCGGATATGAAACCGCTTTTTGAGGAAATAGTAAAAGAAATAGAGCCGCCTAAAGGTGATACCGAGGCCCCGCTGCAGCTTTTATTCTCAAATATCGAATATGACGAATATTTAGGCAGAATAGGCGTAGGAAGAGTTATAAGAGGCACAGTCAGCGTAGGGCAGAGGGTTGCACTTTGTCATAAAGACGGAACTTCGAGCAATGTAAAAATCGCAAAACTCTTTATGTACAGCGGTCTTAAAAGAACAGAAGTTGAATCGGCCACAGTCGGAGATATAGTTCAGGTTGCGGGAATTGCCGATCTTGAAATAGGCGAAACTGCCTGCGATCCCGAAAATATCGAAGCATTGCCTTTTGTTAAGATTGACGAGCCGACGCTTTCGATGAACTTTATGGTAAATAACTCTCCCTTTGCAGGGCAGGACGGAAAATTCGTTACTTCGCGAAACCTCCGTGACAGGCTCTTTAAAGAGGTTATGACAAATGTAAGCCTTCGTGTGGAAGAAACCGACAGCGCAGATACTTTCAAGGTTTCCGGAAGAGGTGAGCTCCACCTTTCAATACTCATTGAAACAATGCGCAGGCAGGGTTATGAATTCCAGGTATCTCCTCCTGAGGTTATCTATAAAAAGGATGAAAACGGCAAGCTTTTAGAGCCTATGGAGCTTTTGATGATAGAAGTGCCTGACACCTATGTCGGCGTTGTAATGGAAAGGCTCGGCAGCAGGCACGCAGAGATCAAGAATATGGGCACGCGTGACGGCGGGATGTCACATATGGAGTTTGTAATTCCTGCAAGAGGTCTTTTAGGCTACCGCTCACAGTTTATGACTGATACTAACGGAAACGGAATTATGAACCATGTTTTCAACGGTTACGAGGAATTCAAGGGTAATATCGAGCAGAGGAACACCGGCTCGATAATAGCTCACGAAACAGGCGAAGCTACCGGTTACGGACTTTTTAATACTCAAAGCAGAGGCAGGCTTTTCATAGGACCCGGCACACCCGTATATGAGGGAATGATAGTGGGAGAAAATCCGAAAAACGAGGATATAGTCTGCAATGTCTGTAAGAAAAAGCAGATGACAAACACCCGTGCTTCCGGCTCTGACGACGCGTTAAGACTTGTTCCTCACTCAACTTTAAGTCTTGAGCAGTCGCTTGAGTTTATTAAAGACGACGAGCTTGTTGAGATCACACCCGAAAACATAAGGCTCAGAAAGAAAATTTTAAGCAAAGAGCTGAGAATGAAACACGAGGCTAAAAACCGCTGATGAATTATATCATTCTAGATATGGAATGGGATAATGTTTATCTTAAATCAAAGCACGGATTTATAAATCAGATCTTACAGATCGGAGCGGTCAAGTGCGATGAAAATTTAAACATCATCGATACTTTAAAAATAAATATTAAGTCCTCCGTTTCAAAAAAGGTAAGTTCTCGTTTTACGGAGCTTACAAAAATAACCACCGAAGAAATGCTTTCGGGAATTCCTTTAAAAGAAGCGGTGGAGAAATATAATAAATGGGTGGGCTCGGATTTTATCACTCTCACCTGGAGCAATTCCGACCTTTATTCTATTGCAGAAAACGAAAAGTACCTGACTTTAGGCTCAAAATTCAAGATCGAAAAATATCTCGATCTTCAAAAGTATATTCAAAATGAGATCAGGCTTTCAGGCTTAGAGCTTAAATCCCAAATTTCTTTGCAGGACGCGGCGAAAGTATATAATATAGGATTTGATGATCTTGAACTTCACACAGCTAAAGACGACAGCCTTTTATGCCTTAAGCTATTAAGGAAAAATTTTAATGCAGAAAGATTTTTCTGCCAGGTTCAGGATACGCGCGATCCCGCATTTTATAAAAAGCTTTATTTTAAATCCTATTATCTTAAAAATTTAAGCGACGAAAAAATCGGGGAGGAAAATCTTAATTTTTTCTGTGATAAATGCGGAGAAATGGCTTTAAGAAAAACTAAATGGCGGTATCATAACAGGTGGTTCTGCGCAAATTTTTATTGCAAAAAATGCCGCAGAAAATTTCAGGGAAGAATTTCTGTCAAAAAGACTTTTGACAGTTTAACGGTCAGAAAAAGAATATGCGAGATCAAAAAAGAGGAAAATAATAATGCTGTGCAATCTATGCCCGAGAAAGTGCAATGCGCCGCGTGGGAAAGATAGCTCAAAGGGCTATTGCAAAATGCCTTTTGAGCCTGTTTTGGCAAAAGCTATGCTCCATTTCGGCGAAGAGCCTGTTATCAGCGGAAAAAACGGCTCGGGAGCGGTTTTTTTCAGCGGCTGCTCTTTAAGATGCGTTTTCTGCCAGAATTTTGAAGTGAGCAGAGGGAATAAAGGCAAAAAAATAACTGTTTTAAGACTTGCGGAAATTTTTAAAGAACTAGAGCAAAAGGGCGCTCATAATATCAATCTTGTAACGCCCTCGCATTATGCTTATGCGATAAGGTCTGCACTTGAGATCTACAGACCTAATATTCCGATAGTTTACAATTCTTCGGGGTATGACAGCTTATATGAACTCGACTTGTTAAAAGATTATATCGATATTTATCTTTTTGATTTAAAATATCTTGATAAAAGCAGAGCTAAGAAGTATTCTAAAGCGGAGGATTATCCGCAAACTGCTTTAAGCGCCATAGAATATGCTTATAATTTAAAAAGCAAGCTTATCTTAGAAAACGGATTGCTTAAAAGCGGAGTTATCATAAGGCATTTGCTTATGCCTGCGGCGACCAATGAGGCAATTAAGATCTTTGACTGCGTAAATGAAAAATTCAGTAACGCGATATTCAGCATAATGAGCCAATATTCGCCCCAGGGAGAGGCTTATAAATATAAAGAAATAAACAGATTAGTTACAAAGCGCGAATATGAAAAAGTGCTTGATCACATTATAAATTCGGGCTTTAGAAACTGCTATTTTCAGGAGCTTGAAAGTTCAAAAGAGGAAATGATACCTAATTTTGATCTTTCGGGAGTATGAGTAAGCAAAATAAGAAAGGATCATTAAATGAATATTGCCGTTGCACAATCAGGAGGACCTACCTGCGCTATTAATGCTTCACTTCTCGGAGTTTTCAGGCAGGGACTCAAAGAAAAAGAAATCGACCATATTTTCGGCTCTTTTAACGGAATAGAGGGGATTATTTCGGATAATCTTATCGATCTTAATTCCGTTATAAAAACCGACGAGGATATGGAGCTTTTAAGGCAGACTCCTTCAACCTGCCTTGGCTCCTGCAGGTACAAATTGCCCGAGGATACCGATTCGAGGGTTTATGATAAAATAACCGAATGCTTTTTTCGCCACGGAATAGGCGCTTTTTTCTATATCGGCGGTAACGATTCAATGGATACCGTTGCAAAATTAAGCTCTTATATGAAGAAAAAGGGTATTGATATAAAAATCGTCGGAATTCCGAAAACTATTGATAACGATCTTGAATATACCGATCACACCCCCGGCTTCGGCTCGGCGGCAAAATATGTGGCTACCACTGTGCAGGAAATTATCCGCGACAGCTCCGTTTACAGTATAGAGTCTGTCACTATCATAGAAATAATGGGCAGGCACGCAGGCTGGCTTACAGCTTCTTCCTGCGTATTAAGGGCGAACGGCGAGAGCGCTCCGCACCTTATCTATCTTCCCGAAAGCAAAATTTCGGAAAAGAAATTTCTTGAAGATGTAAAAGCGCAGATGATGGTGCACAGGGCTGTCGTCGTAGCAGTATCGGAGGGGCTTAAGCTTGAAAGAGCAAACTCCGAAAAATCCTACGGAACGGGAACTGTCGACAGTTTCGGTCACGAAAATTTAAGCGGAATAGGCAAAATTCTTGAAAATATCGTGAGAGATAATATCGGCTGTAAGGTTAGATCGGTCGAGCTTAATGTTATGCAGAGGTGCTCTTCCCACATAAGCTCAAAAACAGACATTGAAGAAGCGGAGCTGATAGCCGAAAAGGCCGTGGAATTTGCACTTTCAGGGAAAAGCGGAATTGCAATGATATTTAAAAGGATTATGAACAATCCTTATACTGTTATTTCGGATTGCGTGCCCGCAAGCGATATTGCAAATAAAGAGCGGTTTTTCCCGAAAAAATGGATAAATGTGGCTCTTAATAATGTTTCAGATGAGGCTGTGGATTATTTTCTTCCACTTATTCACGGCGAGCAGATAATAAGAATGAAAAACGGAATACCAATTCATTTCAAATTGCAGAATAAGTAGACAAAAAAAGCTACCGCTTATGCGGTAGCTTTTTCCTTATAAAACACAGTCATAATATTTTCGAGCACCGATTTTTCATCGGGAATGAATTCAACCCATTTTTCTCCTTTTTGAAGTGTGCCTGTTATCTTGTGATATTTAAAATTGTTGCCTATGTTTCCTACAAGGAAGTTTGTTGCAAGGTAAGTGAGCTGCGAAAAATTCATATTTGTGAAATAGTAAGGCTTTAAAGCATTGTAAAACGATGAAAGCTTTGAAGGGTTTTTAAGAAGTGCGTTGCCGAATTTTGATGCAAATACCTTTATAAACTCATTTTGCCTTTCCATTCGCTTTTCATTGGCGGAGATGTCATCGCCGCGTGTCCTGATATAAGCTAAAGCCCATTTTCCGTTTAAAGTTGTTTTTTTACCTTTTTTAAGAGTACCGAGCTTTTCAAGAACTATATCTTCATCGGGCGTTATCTCAATACCTCCGAGATTATCCACTACCTTTTCGATACATTTAAGGTCTACTGTGATATATGAGCTGATATTTATTCCGTAAAGCGCCCTTTTTACCGATTTTAAAACATTTTCACTTGATTCAGCAGGGGAATTGCCGTAAGCGTAAGCTAAGCATAACTGCTCTTTTCTCGTTCCGCCGAAATTGCCCGCGTCAGAGTAAACATTTACATCGCACATTGTTTCTCTCGATATCGGAATTATGTTTATAGACTTATTTGATGTATCTATCGACATAACGAAGATCGCGTCTGCCTGTCCGTTTTTTCCGTAACCTAAATTTTTAGAAAGGTTTTGCTTATCCACACCTAAAAACAGAATATTCACGGCACTTTTATTAAGCTCATATTTCTTTCCGCCATATACTATCACATCGTCGGAATCGTCATCCGCCGTAACGTTACTGTTTTCAATATGCGAATCGGATTTATGAAATTTGCTCTTGCCGTGATAGTAAAAAGCAGTGTAGGTTATTCCCGCAATTAAAAGCAAGCTTAAAATCGAGGAAACAACTATAAGAATTATTTTTTTGGTTTTTGTCATATCAACTCACCTTGAAAGTATTTATATTATTGAGTGTATCATATAAAAATTTCAGTGTCAACAAAACGGTTGATTTTTTCAAACAAAATAGTATAATATGTTTAATATGTTTAAGGAGATTTTATATGAATATTATTGTGGTCGGGTGCGGAAAGATCGGTACTGCTTTAATAGCCAATCTTGTGTCTGAAGGGCATGATGTTGTAGCGATAGACAATGATCCCGAGGCAATAGCCGATATCAGGGATATTTATGATGTAATGTGCCTTTGCGGAAACGGTGCTGATTATGATATCCTTTCCGAGGCGGAAATCGATAAAGCGGTAATGTTCATCGCTGTAACAGGCTCCGATGAATTCAATATGCTTTCTTGCATTATCGCAAAAAGAATGGGCGCAAAGCACACGGTCGCCCGAGTGAGAAACCCCGAATACAATGAAAAAAATCTCGGATTTATCAGGCAGCAGATCGATCTTTCACTTTCTGTAAATCCTGAAATGCTCACGGCTCACGAGCTTTTTAATATTTTAAAGCTTCCGAGCGCGGTCAATATTGAAACATTTTCGAGAAATTTTGAAATGATAGAGCTTGTTATCAAGGAAGATTCTCCTCTTAACGGAATGGCTCTTATGGAAATGAGAAAAAAGTATGATTGCAATTTTCTCGTATGCGTTGTTCAAAGAGAGGAAACTGTTTATATACCTGACGGTAATTTTGTTCTTAAAAGCGGGGATAGAATAGGCGTTACTGCCTCTTCTTCCCAGGCATTAAAACTTATAGGTAAAATAGGCCTTGCAAATAAGCAGGCGAGAAACGTTATAATTTTAGGCGCCAGCAGAACTGCTTTTTATCTTTCAAAAATGCTGCTCGGTGCGGGAAATAATGTTAAGCTTATTGATATTGATAAAAAAAGGTGCGAAGAGGTAAGCGAAAAGCTTGAAGGCGCCACTGTAATAAACGGCGACGGAACTCACCAGGAACTTTTGCTTGAAGAGGGTATCACTTCGTGCGACGCTTTTGTAACGCTTACCGGTATGGACGAGGAGAATATCCTTATAGCATACTATGCCCTGTCAAACGGAGTACCTAAAGTTATAGCAAAGGTTAATAGGCCGGAGCTCAGCTATATGGCGGATAAGCTCGGTCTTGACACGGTGGTTTCTCCGAAAAAAACCGTTTGTGATGTTGTTTCGCGGTATGCAAGAGCGCTTGAAAACTCTCTTGAAAGCAATATTGAAACCCTTTATAAGCTTATGGACGGCAGGGTGGAGGCTGTTGAGTTCTTGATTCAGCCTGATTTCAAATATCTTAATATTCCGCTTAAAAATCTGAAATTTAAAGAAAATATCCTTATTGCGGGTATTTTAAGAAAAAGAAAAGCGATTATTCCCTCCGGTGAAGATTTCTTCGCTCCCGGCGACAGCGTTATAGTTATTGCGGCTAACAGAAAGATTGGAAACATCTCCGATATTATGAGGTGAGCCGATGAATAAAAAGGTTATTCTCGGAATTCTCGGCAGGCTTTCAATGATTGATTCTGCCATTATGATTTTGCCTTTGATCGTCAGTGCGATGAATAAAGAATGGAACTCTTTTAAGGCTTTTGGGATAGTTGCCGCAGGCGCACTTTTGCTTGGACTTATCATAACTTTGATTTGCAAAACCAATAACCGCGTGATATACGCTAAGGACGGTTTTGCAATAGTCGCGGCCTCGTGGCTTACGGTGTCTTTAATAGGCGCTCTTCCTTTTACGATAAGCGGCGAAATGCCTAATTATATAAATGCAGTTTTTGAAACCGTGAGCGGATTTACCACCACCGGTGCTTCTGTGCTTGAAGATGTTGAAGCTATGAGCCACGGAATGCTTTTTTGGAGGAGCTTTACCCATTTTATAGGCGGAATGGGATTTTTGGTTTTTGTTATGGCGATAGTACCGAATATTTCGGATCGCTCTATGCACATAATGAGGGCGGAAGTTCCGGGGCCTGTTGTAGGAAAATTGGTTCCGAGAATTAAGGATACCGCGAAAATTCTTTATATTATCTACTTTTTTATGACTGTTGCGGAAGTTATTCTTTTGCTTTTGGGTAATATGCCCCTTTTTGACAGCCTTGTTTTATCGTTCGGCTCCGCGGGTACGGGCGGTTTTGCCATAAAAGCAGACAGCATAGCTTCTTATTCGCCGTACTGTCAGTGGATAATAGCCGTCTTTATGATGCTTTTCGGAATAAATTTCAATGTTTATCATCTTTTGCTTATAAGGCATTTTAAATCGGCGCTCAAAAGCAGCGAGATGTGGTGCTATATCGGAATAATCACCGCCTCATCGGGAATTATAGCTTATAATATTTTCTCAAAATTCGGCACTGTTTCAAGATCGATAAGGGAAGCGTTTTTCCAGGTAGTATCGATTATGACGACTACGGGTTATGCCACAGATAATTTTGATTCCTGGCCTGTTTTATCAAAAAGCATACTTCTCCTTTTGATGTTCATAGGATCCTGCGCCGGATCTACCGGCGGCGGACTTAAGGTTTCAAGAGTGATGCTCCTTGTAAAAATAATAAAAAAGAAAATTAAAAAGCTTATTCATCCGCATTCCGTGACCACTATTAAGTTTGACGGCAAGCCTGTTGATAAAAACACCGTAACAGGTATTTCTTCTTACTTTGCGGTTTATATTTTTTGCTTTGTGGTCTGCCTGATGCTTATAAGCTTTGAGAATTTCGATATCGAAACGAATTTTTCGGCTATGGCGTCGTGTTTTAATAATATAGGCCCAGGACTTGCAAAAGTAGGTCCCGATCTTAACTTTAATCTTTATTCTTATTTTTCAAAACTTGTATTATCGTTTGCTATGCTGCTTGGAAGGCTTGAAATTTATCCTATGCTTATTTTCTTTTCACGCTCGACCTGGTCTAAAAAATAAGTATAATACTTGACAAAAAAGGTTTTAGGCTTTAAAATAATACTATATATTTAAATTTGAAAATTATGGAGGAAAAAATATGATAAGTGCCGGAGATTTCAGGAACGGTGTCACTTTTGAGGAAGATGGACAGGTTCTTCAGATAATTGAATTTCAGCATGTAAAACCGGGAAAGGGCGCCGCTTTTGTAAGAACAAAGACTAAGAATGTTATAACAGGCTCTGTTGTTGAAAAGTCTTACAATCCTACGGCTAAATTCCCCACCGCTTTTATTGAGCGCAAGGATATGGAATATTCTTATAACGACGGCGATCTTTACTACTTTATGGATCAGGAAACTTACGATATGGTTCCGATTAATGGCAGTGAACTCGGAGATAACTTTAAATTTGTTAAAGAAAATATGGTCTGCAAAATTCTTTCTTATAAAGGAAAGGTTTTCGGCGTTGAGCCTCCCACATTTGTTGAGCTCACCGTTACAAAAACCGAGCCCGGCTTTGCAGGAAACACCGCAACCAATGCTACAAAGCCTGCAACTCTTGAAACAGGCTGTGAAATAAGAGTTCCTCTTTTCATAAATGAGGGAGAGGTTATCCGTATTGACACCCGTACGGGCGAATATATGGAAAGAGCATAAAATTGAAAGGAATAAAAAACTATGGATATCTGTGAAAAAATCGCTTATATAAAAGGCCTTGCAAGCGGTCTTGAGCTTGATGAAACTTCCAAAGAGGGCAAAATTCTTGCCGCTGTGATAGATCTTCTCGGCGATATCACCGAAGAGATCTGCGATATTGAAGAGGCTTGTGACGATATGTCCGAGCAGATCGACGCGGTAGACGAAGATCTTAGCACTTTAGAAGACATCGTTTATGAAGACGACTGCTGTGATGACGACGATTGTGACTGCTGTGATGACGACGGTCTTTATGAGATCGAGTGTCCCGCTTGCCATGATACTATTTATCTTGATGAGTCTATGCTTGAAGACGAGGGTATGAAATGCCCTAACTGCGGAACAGACCTTGAGTTTGATTTCGATTCCGATTCTGATTGTTGCTGTGATTGCGATGATTGCGCAACTGACGAAAAAAAAGACTGATTTTTAAAGTCGTATATTAAATTTAGGCACAGCACCTTTTATAAGGTTGCCGTGCCTATTTGACTTTTAATTAAAAAGGCGGATATTATGCTTGAAACCAAGACTATCAGGTGCGAAGAAACCGTAAAAAAAGAAAACGCAATGCCCGTGATAATCGTTGCGGGAGGCTCTTCCACGCGAATGAAAGGCAAAAATAAGCTTTTTGCGGAAATTTTAGGAATTCCGGTTATTGTAAGAACACTGCTTGAATTTGAAAATTCCGAATATATTTCAAGAATTATCCTTGTTGCCCGTAACTACGATATGCTAAAAATGCAAATGCTCACCGAAAAATATATGATAACAAAGCTTACCGATCTTACGGAGGGCGGGGAAAACAGGCATAAATCGGTTTTAAACGGAATGAAAAGGCTTAATGAAAATGAAAAATGCGTGCTTATTTCCGATGGTGCAAGACCGTTTGTAAAGTCCGAAATGATAAAAGACTGCGCGATTGCAATGTCGGATCATAAGGGCTGCCTTTGCGCGGTAAAATCAAAAGACACGGTTTTTAAATCGAAAGACGGTTTTATAGACGAATCACTTGACAGGGAAACTGTCTATCTTGCTCAAACCCCTCAGGGAGTCGATGTAAGCTTATATTTAAAATCCTCCGAAGAAAATAAAGATAAGGAATTTACGGACGACGCCTCGGTAATAGCGGCGGCAGGAGAAAATGTAAAAATAGTAAAAGGCAGCTATGAAAATATCAAAATCACAACTATGGAAGATTTGATTTTAGCCGAAGCAATAGTCAGGGAGGAACAAAAATGCGAATAGGCCACGGATATGATGTGCATAAGCTGGCAGAAAACAGAAAGCTAATCTTAGGCGGTGTTGAAATTCCGTTTAAAAAAGGTCTGTTAGGCCATTCCGACGCCGATGTGCTGCTCCACGCCATATGCGATTCTCTGCTCGGTGCGGCGGCTCTCGGCGATATCGGCGTGCATTTTCCCGATACTTCCGATGAATTCATGGGAATTTCTTCTCTTAAGCTTTTAAGAGTTGTTGCCGATCTGCTTGACAGATCGGGATATAAGGTTATAAATATCGATAGCACGGTTATCGCGCAGGAGCCGAAATTATCGCCTTATATAAATAAAATGCGCGAAAACATTGCAAAAGCGCTTAATATCGAATTAAGCAGTGTAAGCGTAAAAGCAACCACCGAGGAGCATTTGGGCTTTACAGGTGAAAAACTCGGTATTTCCGCGCACAGCGTATGTTTAATAGATAAAAAGTAATATAAACAATATTTGCCCTCATAGACTTATAAAGGGGGCAAAAAATGTTTATATCATTATCGAAAAAATCGATCATAGCCGCAATGTCGGCTTTAATTCTTATCATATTTATCTGCGGTGAGTTTTCCGCGGCAGGGCAGAATAATATTCCTGCAAAAACCAATGCCGAGCGGCTGGAATTTATATCATCTCTTAATATTAAATCGGAAAATGTATGCTGTGAAGAAAAAAAGCTTGTTATTCCGAGAGTTTTCGGAGAGGTTTACAAAAACTATAATTCAGTTCAGAAAAAAGCAGGCTTCGATCTTTCGGCTTTTGCAGGGTGCGAAGCAAGAGTTTATTCATATAAAATCACGGATCAAAAAGAATTCGGCGATAATGCGTATGTTCATCTGATAGTTTATAAGAACTGCGTTATCGGCGGAGATATATCCTCGACAGAGCTCGCCGGATTTATGCTTCCGCTTGCACCTGTTTAAAAGGAGAAAAAATGGAAAAAATAAGGCTTGATAAATTTCTTTCAAATCAGCTTAATATTTCAAGAAGCGAAATAAGAAAACATATAAAAAGAGGAAGTGCATCTTTAAACGGCAAAGTAGTCAAGGATTTCGGAACCGCTGTTTTTCCTCAAATCGACGAGGTGCTTTTTGAAAACGAAAAAGTGAATTATAAGAAGTTTATTTATATCCTGATGAATAAGCCTGCGGGAGTGCTCTCCGCTTCGAGGGACAAGTCCGCAAAAACAGTGATCGATCTTATCCCCGAAAATTTAAAACGCAAAAATCTTTTTACCGTCGGCAGACTTGATAAGGATACGACCGGACTTTTAATTATAACCGACGACGGCGCTTTTGCCCATAATTGCATAACGCCCGGGAAAAATGTTAAAAAGGTTTATTTGGCCTCGCTTGACGGTGCACTTGATTTATCCGCCGCAAAAGAATTTGAAAAAGGAATTGTTTTATCGGACGGTTATAAATGCAGACCCGCCATGCTTCAAATCCTTAAAGATAACAAAGCGAGGGTAACCGTTACCGAGGGAAAATATCATCAGGTAAAAAGAATGTTTAAAGCGGTCGGGATTAATGTAACCTCACTTCACAGGGAGTCTGTAGGGAAACTCGAATTACCTTTAAATCTCGCTCCCGGAGAGTGTGAAGAATTGCTGGATGGGCGGGAAAAACTCGCTTGTTTATAACTTTTTTCGAATATTTATTTAATTTCAACAAAATATTAACATAAACATTGTGTGAAATAGTCATAGAATTTTACGCGGTGTTTTGGTATAATATTAAGGACATAAAAGTATATTTGGAGGTTTTATTTAATGGCAAGTTTGTCACTTCGCAATGTTTATAAGCACTATCCCGGCGGAGTTACCGCTGTATCCGATTTTAACCTTGAAATCAAGGATAAGGAATTTATAATTCTCGTTGGTCCTTCAGGATGCGGCAAATCTACAACTCTTCGTATGGTAGCCGGTCTTGAGGAAATTTCCGAGGGTGAAATTTATATAGGCGACCGTCTTGTTAACGATGTTGCTCCTAAGGACAGAGATATAGCAATGGTTTTCCAGAACTATGCTCTTTATCCTCATATGACTGTTTTTGATAATATGGCTTTCGGTCTTAAGCTTAGAAAAACTTCTAAGGATGAGATTAAGCGCCGTGTTGAAGAAGCTGCCAGAATTCTTGATATCGAGCATCTTTTAGAGCGCAAGCCTAAGGCTTTGTCCGGCGGTCAGCGTCAGCGTGTTGCTCTCGGTCGTGCAATCGTTCGTGAGCCTAAGGTATTCTTGCTTGACGAACCTCTTTCCAACCTCGATGCTAAGCTCCGTGCGCAGATGCGTACCGAGATTTCTAAGCTTCATCAGCGCCTCGGAACAACATTTATCTACGTTACCCACGACCAGACAGAGGCTATGACAATGGGTACAAGAATCGTTGTTATGAAGAGCGGTCTTATTCAGCAGGTTGATACTCCTCAGAAGCTGTATCTTTATCCCTGCAATCTCTTTGTTGCAGGATTTATCGGTTCTCCTCAGATGAACTTTATCGATTCTGTTCTTGTTAAAGAGGGCAATGATTACTTTGTTGAGTACGGCTCTGAAGATACTAAAACCAAAGCAGGAGTTAAATTTAAAATTAAGCTCCCGGCTGATAAAAACAAAGATAATTGCTTAGAAGCTTATGTAGGTAAAGAAGTTATAATGGGTATCCGCCCCGAAGATGTTCACGATGAGGCTGACCTTGTCGAAACTCATTCTGAGGGCAAGGTTACTGCAAATGTTGAAGTAACCGAGCTTATGGGCGCTGAAACCTATCTTTATATGAACAGTGAGGGTCATGCTATCAACGCACGCGTTTCGCCTACCTCTACTGCTAAGCCCGGCGATAAGATCTCTATCGCTATTGAGCCTTCTAAGATTCACTTATTTGATAAAGACACAGAAGTTACTATTTGCAACTGATTCTTTCATATTTAAATCCACCCGATTTCGGGTGGATTTTTTATATTGAAAAATCAAAAGAAAAATAGTATAATTATAATGTATTCTTATTGATTTCTTTCAAATAATATTTTTGGAGGTATCAGTATGAATAAAGATAATAAAACATCTCAGGATACGGAATCCCAAAAGCAAAAAGCCGAATTGATAAAGGAAACGGGGAGCGTCACCGCATTTGACGGCCGCCATAAAATTCATTGCCTTACTATAATCGGCGAAATAGAGGGGCATTCGGTTTTGCCCGAGCAGAGTAAAACCACGAAATATGAGCACGTTATTCCGCAGCTTATTGCCGTTGAAGAAAGCAAGGATATAGAGGGATTGCTTGTAATATTAAACACCGTCGGCGGCGATGTAGAGGCAGGGCTTGCTTTAGCGGAGCTTATAGCGGGAATGAAAAAGCCAGTTGTGTCATTTGTTTTGGGAGGCGGCCATTCAATAGGAATTCCGCTTGCGGTTTCCGCTAAGAAGTCGTTTATAGCACCCTCGGCAACTATGACATTACATCCTGTCAGAATGACGGGGCTTGTAATAGGCGTTCCGCAGATGATGGAGCATTTTTCAAAAATGCAGGAAAGAATAACAGGTTTTGTCACAAGCCATTCGGGAATTTCCAAAAAAAGATTTACAGAGCTTATGATGAATACGGGCGAGCTTGTAACAGATGTCGGCACGGTGCTTAACGGCAGACAAGCCGTGGAAGAAAAACTGATTGATTCAATCGGAACTTTAAAAGATGTTATAAAATCACTTAACGATATGATAGATAAAAAATAGCGGCCGCTTATGCGGCCGAGCATTATAGGGAGTACATAAAATATGGCGCAAAAAAGAAAAAGCAACAAAGCAAACGCAAAAAGGCAGCTTTATTCTATAATCGGATTTGCTGTCGCTATTTTCCTGATGTTTGTTGTTTTTATCAAGGGACAGAATATTTGGACAGTTATGCATAATATCCTTTTCAGCCTTTTCGGAATAACTGCTTATGTTCTTCCGATAATGATAGGGCTTACATCTGTGCTTTCTGCACTTAATAAAAATTCGGGAATTGTAAAGGCGAGAATTATCGAATCATCTTTCCTTATTTACTTTTTCGGTGCTTTGCTTGACAGTATTTTCAATTATTCCGACGGTCTTGTTTTTAATGCTCACTGGGATAAGCTTTGGAATGCGGGCGGAACTCTTAAAGAAGCGGTAAAAGGCGGAGGAGTTCTCGGAGCGCTCGTATCACATCCTATATGTAAAGGATTCGGAAAAACGGGTGCTGTTATCACCATTTCAATTATCATATTTGTTTTACTTATGATTTTAACGGGGACAACGCTTATTAACCTTTTTAAAACCTTTTCAAAGCCTATTAAAGCCGTATCTAACCAGGCGGAAAAAAGCTTTGGAGATCAGAGTGAAAAAACCTCCGAAAAGAGCGGAAATTTAAGAATAATAAAGGGATTTGATGTGGATGTCCCGGTTGACGATATCCCTGAAAAAAGAACAAAAAAGAAAAAATCCTTAAATGAAATTCAGCAAAAAGTTGTAGATACATATAACGAAGAAGATAATTTGGAAGAGGCAGAAAAAATCCCTGTTACGAAATCTTCCGCAGATGTGGAGCAGGCGCTTGAAACCGCAAGGGAAGAGGAGCAAAAGCCTGAAAAGATAACTGTTGATTTTGAATCGGAAACCGCTAAAGTTGCAGAAGAAATCAACGATGATGTTATAAAAAATTACAGATATCCCCCCACAGAGCTGCTTAAAGCCTCTAATTCGGTAAGTATTAAAGCGCTTAATTCCGAGCTTGAGGCAACGGCAAACAGGCTTGTTGAGGCGCTCAGAAGCTTTAATGTTGAAACAAGAGTCGTAGATATCAGCAGAGGCCCCACAGTCACGCGTTACGAGCTCCAGCCTTGTGCTGGCGTTAAAATCAGCAAGATCACAAATCTTGCCGATGATATAGCACTAAATCTTGCATCGGCAGGCGTAAGAATAGAAGCTCCGATACCGAACAAAGCGGCGGTAGGAATAGAAGTGCCGAATAAGGTGAGCGCTGTGGTAGGAGTCAGAGAAATAATCGAATCGACTGCTTTTTTAGCCTCTAAAAGCAAGCTTACAGTTGCAATGGGCAGAGATATCGGAGGCAATATTGTTGTAACCGATATCGCTAAAATGCCACACGGACTTATTGCCGGTGCTACAGGCTCGGGTAAATCGGTTTGCATAAATTCAATTATTATCAGTATTCTTTATAAAGCTTCGCCCGATGATGTAAAATTACTTATGATAGATCCTAAGGTTGTAGAATTAGGCGTTTATAACGGTATTCCGCACCTTTTGGTTCCTGTTGTTACAGATCCGAGAAAAGCCGCAGGCGCACTCGGATGGGCTGTAAGCGAAATGGAAAAAAGGTATCAGATGTTCGCTGACAGAGGAGTCCGCGATATAGAGGGTTATAACAGACTTGTGGATACTTTGATAGACGAGCCGGAAGTTAAGAAAATGCCTCATATCGTGATAGTTATTGACGAGCTTGCGGATCTTATGATGACGGCTCCTCACGAGGTGGAAGATTCTATCAACCGTATTGCCGCCAAAGCCAGAGCCGCAGGAATGCATTTGCTTATTGCAACTCAAAGACCGTCGGTAGATGTCGTTACAGGAGTTATAAAAGCAAATATCCCCACCAGAATTGCATTTGCGGTATCATCTTATATCGACAGTAAAACGATACTCGATACAGCGGGCGCTGAAAAGCTGCTCGGCAGAGGAGATATGCTCTTTAGTCCTGTGGGCTCATCAAAGCCAAAAAGAATACAGGGTTGTTTTGTAAGCGACGCGGAAGTTGAAAAAGTAGTAGAATTCGTTAAAAAATCGGGATCGACCGATTACAGCGACGATATTATGGTTGAAATCGAGCGGCAGGCGGCGGTTGAGAAACATAAAAGCACCGGCCTTCCCGAAGACGCTCCCGATGCCGATCCTATGCTCGAAGAGGCTATTAAAGTTGTTGTGGAAAACGGACAGGCTTCCACTTCGCTTTTGCAGAGAAAATTAAAGCTTGGATATGCAAGAGCGGCAAGAATAGTCGATGAAATGGAAGAAAGAGGTGTAGTCGGTCCTTACGAGGGCTCAAAGCCGAGAAAAGTTCTTATTACTAAAGAACAGCTTATGGAAAGGGAAGCCGGCGACGCACAGTGAGTTCAAGTACATTCAGAAAAATTTCTAAAGCAGTTTTAGGAATTCTCGCGTTCTCTTTGATTTCCGCAATCCTGCTTTATGCCATAAATTTTAAGAGCGGCTCGGAATTTACGGGCAGCGGTCTTAAAAATTCTTCGGATACCGTTATTTTCAAAGATGTCGGCCAAGGCGATTGCACGGTAATTTACAGCAGAGGAAGAACTGCTATTATTGATACCGGCACTCCCGAAAGCGCGCACAGCTTATGCAAAGATTTAAAACATCTCGGTATAAATGAGATAGACGCTTTGGTGCTCACCCATTTTCACGATGATCATTTCGGCGGCTCAACCGAGCTAAGCGAAAATTTTATATTCAAAAATCTCATTATACCTGATATCTCCGCAACTAATGAAAACACCGATGTTATCACAGAACTTAAGAAATCGGTTTTAGCCGAAGATGGCGAAGTTTATACTGCCGAAACAGGTATGAACTTTAAAGTCGGCAATTTCACAATCACGATCATAGGTTATTATAAAGATTCTTCTGATGAAAATGATAAATCGCTTTGCCTGATGGCTGAAAACTCTTCAAAGAAAATATTATTCACAGGCGACGCAACAAGCACTACGGAAAATCTTCTTATTAAAGACGGAATAAATATCGACTGCGATATTTTGAAAGTCGGTCATCACGGCAGTAAAAATTCTTCCTGTGAGATTTTCCTTGAAAAGTGTTCGCCCGAATTTTCCGTGATATCCTGCGGAAAGGATAATCTTTATTCGCACCCTAATGAAGAAACGCTCGAAAGACTTGAAAATATCAAGACAGAAATTCTAAGAACGGATAATTCCGGCGATATTTCATTTGAGATAACAAATTCAAAAATCACAAAAAAAGAATGATTAGACAATACAATCAGGGTACAATGCTTTTTTGAAGAAACGGCGCATTTATCGGCATTGTTGCCCTCCGCTCACAATACGACAGTATTCTTCGGTCGGGCGCCGCGCCGCTAAACAGCGCCGTTTTCTTACAAAATCTTCGACTCATAGCGAGAAAATTTTTTTGATTATGAAGTCGAGGAATGCAGGAATACTGACGTATTTCAAATGACGAGACAATATAATCGGACAAATTTTCCGCTATGAGAAGTGTTGTACCCTGATTGTATTGTCTATTCTATTTAAACGCTTTATTCAAGCCAATTCTACTTTTAGTAGAATTGGCTTGAATTTCTCTATTTTCGCTTTGATTTATTTAGAATAGATAAATTTGATAATAGGGTGATTTATTAAAACTATTATAATATAATTTATCCTGTAATTGAAATTTTAAAGGAGCGAAGATAATGACTGAAAATTTTATTTTGTCCTGCGAGTCTACTGTAGATTTGCCGTTTGATTATGTAACAGGAAGAAATATTTCTGTTTTGTTTTATACTTATCAGATTGACGGTGTGGAATATGTTGATAATATGGGCAGAAAACCCGAAGATCTTAAAAGATTTTATGATTTAATTGCCGAGGGAAAAGTGCCCACCACCTCGCAGATCAATGAATACACTTATTATGATTATTTTGATGAGCTTCTTAAAAAAGGCGATGTTCTTCATATCGCATTCGGCTCGGGAATGACTCCCTCTGTGAACAACGCTTTAAAAGCCGCTGAAAATCTTAAAGAAAAATATCCCGATAGAAAGCTTGTTATTATCGATTCTCTGTGCAGCTGCTGCGGTTACGGTCTTATTGTGGACAGCGCCGCGGATGTAAGAGATGAGGGGAAAGATATTGAAGAAACCGCGCAGTATGTCAGAGATAACTGCACAAGAGTTTGCCACCAATTCTTTTCCACGGATATAAAATACTTTAAAAGAAGCGGAAGAGTATCCGGCCCCGCAGCAACCGTTGCTTCAATCCTCGGAATCTGCCCTATTATGCACCTTGATCTTAAAGGCAAGATAGTAGCTTACGATAAAGCAAGAGGCAAGAAGAACGCCGTTTCAAGAACTGTTAAAGAAATAGTTGAGCAGGCGGATAACGGCGCAAAGTACAGCGGAAAATGCTTTGTAGGACAGTCTAACTGTATGGAAGAAGCGCTTATGACGGTTAAAGAACTTGAAACCGCTATTCCTACACTTAAAGGTAATATAAAGATTTTTGATATCGGAACTATTATTGCTTCCCATTGCGGACCGGGAACAGTCGCTGTGTTCTTCTTCGGCACAAAATCTCATGTAGATTAAAAAGAAAATATAGCTCTTCTCTTTAAAAAAAGAAGAGCTTTTTCTTTACGCAAAAAGTACCCACCTTTTTAAAAGGTGGGATTTTAGTTTTATTTGCTTTTTCCGAGATAGGCTTCTTTGACTGACTCGTTGCTGAGAAGTTCTTCTCCGGTGCCTGAAAGGGTAATGTTGCCTGTTTCTATAACAAAACCGTAATCGGCGGTTTTGAGCGCCATATTTGCGTTTTGCTCTATTAGTAAAACAGTAATTCCGCTTTCGTTTATCGTTTTGATAATATTGAAGATATCTTTAACTACCAGAGGAGCAAGTCCCAAAGAGGGCTCATCCATCATAATAAGCTTAGGCCTTGCCATAAGCGCTCTGCCGACCGCAAGCATTTGCTGCTCACCGCCTGAAAGCGTACCTGCAAGCTGCCAGTTTCTTTCTTTGAGGCGGGGGAAGAGGGAATAAACATATTCAATATCCGAAGTAAGACTGTCTTTTCTTAAATATGCGCCTATTTTAAGATTTTCAAGAACAGTCAGGTTAGGGAATACTCTTCTGCCCTCGGGAACGAGCGTAACGCCTTTTGAAACTATCTTATCGGGGGAAAGACCGCAAATGTTTTCTCCCTCAAAAATAATTTCTCCTGACTGCGGCTTTATAGTGCCCGAAACGGATTTAAGTATTGTGGATTTTCCTGCGCCGTTAGCGCCGATAAGTGTGATTATCTTACCTTTTTCAACCGAAAGGCTGATATCATTGACTGCTTTTATTCCTCCGAAATTAACCGAGAGGTCTTTAATTTCAAGTATATTATTCATCATCAGCAACTCCTAAATAAGCGTCTATAACGCGCTGATTTGACTGAATTTCCGCAGGAGTACCCTCGGCTATTTCCTTACCGAAATCTATTACATATATTCTGTCCGAAATATCCATAACAAGATTCATATGATGCTCGATAAGCAGTACTGAAAGATCGAATTTTTCTCTGATATAGTGGATAAATTCAGTAAGCTCTTCTGTTTCCTGGGGATTCATTCCCGCGGCAGGCTCGTCTAAAAGAAGAAGCTCGGGGTTTGTGGCAAGTGCGCGCGCTATTTCAAGCTTTCTTTGCTTGCCGTAGGGAAGAGAGGTGGCAAGTTCATCTTTAACATCTGCAAGGTCTACAAGATCGAGAAGCTCAAGAGTTTCTCTTCTCATTTTTTCCTCTTCTTTATAATTCAGCCTGAAAGTTGCCGTGAAAAGATTTGAGGTTCTGCGAAGGTGCTTTGCCGTGAGAACATTTTCAAAAACCGTCATAGACTTAAAAAGTCTGATATTCTGAAATGTTCTTGCCATTCCAAGCTCTGTAAGCTTATCGGGAGTCTTTTTGATAACTTTTGTATAAACGCCGTGATTTTCGCCGCTGTAGAGCTTTTTCATTTTTCCCTGAGGGTGGTTTTCAATGACGAGTTTATCGTTAAAATATATAGCGCCGTTAGTAGGCTCATAAATTCCTGTAATGGCATTAAAAGCAGTGGTTTTCCCCGCACCGTTAGGTCCGATAAGAGCAACTGTTTCGCCGCGGTTTATTTCCATAGAAAGGTTATCGACAGCTACGACGCCTCCGAACTGCATTGTAAGATTTTCAACTCTAAGAACGCTTTCAGACATTGCTCTCACCGCCTTTTGCTTTTCTGCTCTTTCCTGTTATGAAATTTCCGATCTTTTTAAGATCGTCATAAACAGATATCTCTTTAGAGCCCATTATACCTTTTCTGAAGAAAAGAACAACAATCATAATAAGCACCGAGAAAACGACCATTCGAAATCCCGGACCTAAAAGCGGGATTTTGTGACCGGCTTTGGTGAATGTTTCTATATCAAGGAACTTAAGCCACCATTCACTGCTTGCATAATATATGAAAGCGGCAATGATCGAGCCTGAAACAGAACCTATTCCGCCTATAACAACAACAAGCAGGATCTGATATGTCATACTAGAAGTGAATGAAACGGAAGAAACGCTTGTGTTGCACATTGCAAGCATTGCCCCTGCAATTCCGCAGAAAAATGAGCTTGTAACAAACGATATCTGCTTATGCTTTGCAAGATTTATTCCCATTGCTTCGGCGGCAATTTCATCATCTCTTATAGCTTTGAATGCTCTGCCGTATGTAGAATTTATCATCAGCACTATGATAAGAATACAAATCCCCGCTATGGCGACATAAACAAGAATGTTTTTCGGAGCAGTAAAGCAGTTGATAGGATCGGGTCCGTTGGTAAGAGGACCGAACTGCGTAAGCTGAACAAGACCGCGGACTATTTCCGCAAATCCGAGAGTTGCGATAGCGAGATAGTCGCTTTTAAGTCTTAAAACGGGAAGACCGACTAAGAAAGCAAAGAATGCCGCAACTATTCCGGCTATCAGAATGCCTACAACGAGCGGCAGCTGAAACTGAATTATGCTGTCGCCGTAATTTCTGAAGACCGCCGGTCTTGAAGAAACGGGTATAGTAAAAATTGCATAAGCATAAGCTCCGAGGAGCATAAAGCCTGCCTGACCGAGAGAAAAAAGTCCCGTAAAACCGTTTAAAAGGTTCATAGACACTGCCGCGAGGGCAAAAGTGCAGACCTTTCTTAAAACTGAAAACCACATCGAGGTTTCGGGAACGGTCAGTTGAATTATAATAAGTGCTAAGAGCAAGAAAGCTACAAAGGCAAGGTTGTAAATTGTGCGTTTATTTAATATACCTTTTTTCATTTTTACACCTTCTCCGTAGTTTTTTCGCCCAAAATGCCCGTAGGCTTAACAATGAGGATTATAATAAGCAATGCAAAAGAAATAACATCGCTGAAATCGGCAAGACCGAAAGCTTTCGAAAGGCTTTCTACAACTCCGATAATCAGCGCGCCTATAACAGCACCCGGGACAGAGCCTATACCGCCTACAACCGCCGCGATAAATGCTTTTATTCCGGGAGTTGATCCCGCGAGGTGGTTTATACCTGTGTTCTTTGCGAAATAAAGAACAGAGCCTATCGCCGCGAGGAAAGCGCCTATCGCAAATGTTACGGAAATAACATTGTTTATTTTAATACCCATAAGCTGGGAAGTTTCAAAATCCTTTGAAACCGCTCTCATAGACATTCCGAATTTTGTGTGATTGATAACAAGCACAAGCAAAGCAGTAAGCACGATTGCGATTATCGGAGAGAGGAATACCGCAAGCTTGTCTTTAACACCGAAAAGACGAATGCTGTCGCTTATTATCGGAATATCGGGGAACTGCTTTGAAAGTCCGCCGGTGATATAGCAAACTAAGTTCTGAAGCAGATAAGAAACGCCTATTGCCGATATCATAACCGACATTCTCGGAGCCTGGCGCAAGGGAGAATAGGCGCATTTTTCAATGAGGAATCCAATGAATACGGTAAGGATTATCATAAGTGCAACCGAAATCCAAATAGGCATAGTCGGGAAATCGGCAACAAGATAAATGAGCATTATTCCAGAAACCATAAACAGATCGCCGTGTGCGAAATTGATCAGTTTAAGAATACCGTATACCATTGTGTATCCTATTGCAACAAGCGCGAACTGACCGCCCGTTGCAAGACCTCTTATAAGGTAAGGAACTATATTCATACTAAAAACCTTTCAATGCAAAAAGTACGGCAGGTAATTCCTACCGTACTTTTAAGAATAAACTGAATTATTTTATAAGATCCCAGGCAAACCTAGCCATTACAGAGCCCTGGAAAGGATCGAGGAAGCAAGTACGGAAATAATAGTTGTTTCCTTCTGTAACAGAAGCGTTTGTGCAGGAAATGCCTATAGCCGGCATACAAGCCGCCTCAAAGGTTTTTGCAGCTGCGATGGAAACGCCCGAGCCGTAAGATCCGAGAGAGATGAGGGCTTTTTTGGAAACTATGTTGGAAGCGGCAGTAACTGCGTTCTCTTCCAAAGAGCCGTTATCACTTACATAAACTTCAACTTTATATTTTTCGCCTGCTATATCAACGGTGTTGTCAAGAGAGTTAGCGTACTGAATTCCGATAACCTCCTGCTTGCCGCCTGCGGCGTTAGCACCGGAAGTAGGCTCGTAAACGCCTATAACGATCTTTTTGTTAGCAGTGTCAAGCTTAATGCCCTGAGCGTCGCCGTAATCAAAAGCGGTAGCCTGAACAGCGTCGTTTTTAACAGTCTGAAGCTTTTTAAACTCAAACTTACCGTCGCCGGCTTTCTTGATGTATGCGCTGTCCTTTATAGCGTCGCCGTTTTTATCAAACTGGAGCTTTCCTGCTACTCCGTTTTCATATGTAAGAGTCCATAATGCGGAAGCAACATCAACGGAAGTAAGATCGGCGCCTTTGTTTTTAGCCGCCTCGCGGATAGCCGCAAGAGCAACGTTATAAGCGTCAAATCCGAGAGCTGATACAGCGGCAACTATATCGTTTCCGCCGTTCATTTCATAATAATCTTTATTTGCATTGAGCCATTTTTTGAAGCCTTTTACAAAATCGGAAGCCGCTGTTGAAGAAGAGTCGTTCTCATCAAAGAATGTTGAGCAGTAAACTTCAAGGTCGGTTCCCTTTATAGCGTCTAAGATAACCGAAGATTCCCAGGTATCGCCTGCAAGAATGGGGCACTCGATTCCGAGGTCGTCAGCATTCTTAAGTAAGTTTGCCGCAACTGTTGTAGAGTTAGGAGCAAAAATTACATCTGCGTTGTTATCAAGAGCTTTCTGAAGATAGTCGGAAAAGTTTGTGGTGTTGGTCGGAAATGTTTCCATAACTACCTTGCCGCCGAGCTTTTCAAAAGCGGTTTTAAAGTTGTTAGCAAGGCCTAAGGAATATGTATCGCCTTTTTCTGCGATAACATAAGCTGTGGCTTTTCCGCTTGATGAGCCGCCTGCGCAGCCTGCAAGACAGGTAAGAGCCATTGCAATACATAAAAGCATAGCAATAATTTTTTTCATTAGAAAATCCCTCCGTTTTTAAATATAAAGGTATTTTATCACATTTGCTATAAAATTGCTACACTTTTTTCACTGATTAGGTTTAAAAACTAATTTTATAAACTAAAATCATAAATCAATTTAATATTTTTAACCAAAATCTAAAATCGGCAAAACAATTGTGCGTGTACTGCGGACAAAACTGTTTTTAATTTATATTGCAAATATTTAAATAATATGTTATATTTAATAAAATACTAAAATTAAAGAGGAGAAACTATGAATTTTTTTGAAAATCTTTCGTCTTTTGACAGCGAAGTGGCGGCGGCC